>JAQUWT010000003.1 GCA_028692765.1 Patescibacteria group bacterium | reverse complement strand
TACAAACTCAAAGTCGAGGAAGGCCCGGATGAAACTGGCTTAGAAACAGGCGATTATGGGCACTATACCCAAAGCGCCCGCGCTTCAATCTACCAAAGCTATATTAAAAATTTATTGCAAAAAGGCTTAGCCTATCCCTGTTTTGCCACTCCGGAAGAATTGGAAGAGTTGCGCTCCCGACAAGAAACTTTGGGCGAGCGTAGCGGCTACTGGGGGCACTTCGCCCTGTGGCGCGACCGGAGCCAAGAAGATATCTTAGCCGCTTTAGATAAAGGGCTAAAACCGGTAATCCGCCTCAAGTCTCCCGGAAATTTTAATAATAAGATAATAGTGAATGATTTGCTCATCGGCCGCCGAGAAATGCCGGAAAACGACCAAGATATTGTTATTATGAAAAGCGACGGCCTACCGACATATCATTTTGCCCATGCAATCGATGACCATCTAATGGGCACAACCCATGTCATTCGCGGCAACGAATGGTTTCCTTCCCTACCCCTACATCTGCAGCTTTTCCAAATACTAGGATGGAAAGCGCCCGCCTACGCTCATCTCGCCCCCATTCAGAAACTGGATGAGGGTAAGAAGAGAAAATTAAGCAAGCGCAAAGACCAAGAAGCCAATTTAGAATATTATTATGCCGCCGGCTATCCGGAAGAAGCGGTTATCGAATATCTCCTTAACCTCGCCAACTCTAATTTCGAGGATTGGCGAAAGGTCAACCCCGCCGCTTCCTACGAGGAATTTCCAATCACTTGGAAAAAATTGGCAAATTCCAACGGCCCTCTTTTTGACGCCGCCAAACTGGAAGATATAAGTAAAAATATAGTCTCCCGCCTAGACGCTAAAACCGTATATCAACGCAGCCTAGATTGGGCAAAAGCGTATGACGCCGAATTGGCCGTTTTATTAACAGCCGATTCAAATTATAGCCAAAAAATTCTTAACATTGAACGAGAAGGGGCGTCGCAACCGCGCAAAGATATAGGCCGCTGGTCAGAAACTAAAAATGAAATTTCCTATTTTTTTGATGATAAATTTAGCCTTGATGAGGCGGAATTAAATAACTTAAAAATAGAACTGAAGGAACTTAATATTTCTGCTTTCATCACGGATTTCCTGGCTAGTTACAATATTAATGATAGCCAGGAAACCTGGTTTGATAAACTAAAGATTATTGGAGAAAAATATGGTTTTACAGGCAGTAATAAAGACTATAAAGCAAACCCGGATAAATATCAGGGACAAGTAGGCGCCCTAGCCAAGTTGCTGCGTCTTTTGCTTACCGGCCGCACTCGTACGCCCAATCTTTGTCTCGTGATGCAAGTGATGGGAGAGGAAAGAATAAAAGAAAGATTAACAAAAAAGTTTTAACCAGCTAAAATAAAGTTATAAAGTAATCGACCACCGGACTTAAGGTCCGGTGGCTTTGTGTTTGCCGGCTATGCCGGCAGGTGGCTTTAGTCTTGGTTTAATTAATTATTTTATCAAACAGGGATGGCTGATCTGTTTCATGATGTATTTCTTGATGCTTAACATAGCGCTTGATAATGTTTTCATCCAAACCGATGGTGGAAACGAAGTAGCCTCGAGCCCACAAAGATTCTTTTTCATAGAGTCCATGGGTTCTTTTTATTTTCTTCTTTATCCAAGCGGATGATTTTCCTTTGATAATCTGCATAACATAGGAAATAGAATCTCGAGGCGTCGCCAAGAGACAGAAATGGATATGGTCTTCTTGGATACTCAGTTCGACTATTTCCCAATGCTTCCACTTACAGATTGATTCGAATATTCTTCTTAATTCATTTTTTATCTTTTCTGATTTTAATACTTTCCCCCGATACTTTGGAGTCCAGACCAAATGGTACTTTAAATCATAGAAAGAATGTGATAGCGTACGAATAGTACGTTTGTGTTGATTCATAGGCGTGCGTGTTATTACTAAAGCCGTCCTGCCGGACGGCTTTATTATACGGCGTCGCCTTCAAACGTACACCCCGGCTAAAAGCCGGGGGTTTTTGCCTGTAATAAAAAAATCGGTCCATAAGGGCCGATTTTTATATAGAAAAAACCGTTCAAACTAAATAATAGCAGAACGGTTTCTAAGGCACTCTCTGAAGGAGATCAGAAGTTATATTTACCCTTATTGCGCCGGAATTAATCGAGCAACTTTTTGCTCAATTGCTTCAGCTATCACCACCGACTTTTGATTGATAGTGATTTCGAAGTAAAATTCGTTAATTTCCGGTTTAACCTTTAAGGTAAATTCGTACTCTCCACCATAGCCAGTGCAAGCACCATTTTGATGGATACATCCCACAAAATACAGGCCAATTGTTTTCCCCCGATACTGTCGGACAAAAGCAGTATCCAAATCCCAAACAAATTTGTTGGGATACACGATTTGGTCACCTACATCCTGAGAAAGAGCATTCTGAGTACCAATTTCGTATAACACGCAATTTGGCACCGAAAAGCCGGTAACTCCCTGTCCTTGGGGCAAGTCGGAAAAGGTTAATACGATTTGGGCGTTGTAAGTAAAGGGTGTTGGTGGGGGTGGTGTTATATTATCGTCCTTTTTGCAAGACGAAAAAATAACCACAATGACAAGCAAAAATACTAACTTTTTCATGATACATTTCCTCCAAATTTATTGTTTGATTAATTGTAATTAACTATTCAATACTTATTAACATTTAATATTACTACAATACTTACAATTTGTCAATATCTACTGAGGACAGGAGGTGGAACAGTTCGCGTCATTCCGGGAACAGCAATAGAAACCCCAATTGTCAGACACCTTAATCCTGATATCAATATTACTGTGAGGAATATCATTAGCAAAATAATGATAAATCTTATGAGGATTATTGGGATCGGATTGACTGTCTTCATTAACTAAAGTTTGCAAAGATCCGTCTCCCCAGCTAATAATCAAGTCTTTTAACGGCTGTTGATCTGGATCCACCATGGAATTAAAGGTTAATTCATGAATTCCTTGTTTTATTACAATGCTAGTGCTGGTAACGCTCTGCCCATCAATTTTAACATTACTTATTTTTGGCTGCACGCCACACCAATAAGTATTATAACTGCCATCATTATTTGGAGATAAATGATTAGAACTGGACGAACAGGGGTAACTTAACTTAGGAACATAAGAACCAGAGGATACTGTTGAATCATGATAAGCGGCATTAGGGTCAAGGTTATAAACATTAGCACCAAAATCGTAAGAATAACCAGCAAAAGATTTTAGGAATAAATTCTTTAAAATATATTCCGGCTTAAATTGAGTGGCCGAGGCTAATTTTGCGCTATTCCATAAAGGCACGCAAGTACCGTTAGCGCTACCGCAAGAGCGCTGGTTAATCAGAGAAGTGCTGGAACTAGTTGTGTTATCGAGAATACAAATCATGTTCGGGTTAAGACTGCAGTAACCAATATTTGCACAACCTGTACCGCTGCCATTATCACAATCATAAGGTCTGCCGGCAAAAGCCTGCTGATCAATCTTGCTAGAATACTGATTTAAAAATTTAACGGGTTCGCTGGCAAAGATATTAAAACCGTCAGGGAAAGTAGCGGCGCCAAAAGGTACCGAAGCACGATTACGCCCGTACGAAGTAAAATTGAAACCATCTAAAGACGGCTCATGAATAGCATTGGGAGTACTGCATGAAACAGGCACTTTTATCGTCCCGTAATCGGCACAATCTCCGACTTGAAGACCGCTACATTCTCCCATACAATTATCGCCGTTCTGCCAACACTCGCATTGATTATTGCACTCACAATAAGAAAGACAGCCAGACTGATTAAGGTAGCAAGTTTCCGCTTGGCCATAATAATTAGTAGCATCACGGAAAAATAGCGGCGTATCAACAGGATATACGCTTGATTTATTAGTACGGTTTGCCCACGCTTTATTGTTGCCAGCCGAATCAACCAACTGGGCAAAATTATTACAAGTAGGCAGATAGACTTCATCGGGATCGGAAGAATATATTAGTTTCAGTTCCTCTTCATCAATTGTAGGATAATTATAATCATAAACACGAATAGGCGGGTCAGCGCTATTCATTTCATCAATACTGCTGCATCCATCAGAACAAGGATCTTCACATCCATCGTAATTACAACCTATAGTGGAAACTTTATTAATTTTATTATATTTTACCCACGCCCATGATAGATAAGTGCCCCCACAGAATTGAATACTAGTCGTAGGGCCAGAAATTATTACATTATCACCAGATTTGGGCACACAATATACAGTTTCATAATTCCAATTTTCTTTGCGATTAGTAGCTATCGCAATATAATTAGTGGTATCACCACAAATAGAGGCATTAATCGTTGTGCAACTATCACTATTACTGTGTATAAATCCGTGACTGCCGCTACTACTAGTATCTTTGCTTTTATGAATAATTTTTAATACCGCTTTTTTGACTAAAGTAAAATTTCCATTCGCTTCCGTACAGTAATTCAAAGGATATGCTCCCTGATAGCCGAGGCTAGAACGGGCCGACTTAGAATCGGCGCTGATTTCATCAATCGGATACCAAAGCAGACAGACGTTCTTGTTCGCCAAATCGTGCTGCAGACAATAACCAACTAATCCATCGCTCACCACTTGGCTATTCTTACTCGTGCAGGAAGTAGCATCTTGAGTAGGATATAGACGACATTCTTTCGCTACATATTTATTATTACCGACATGCAATACCGGTTCGATGTTGATATCATCAAAATAAACATAACGCTCCTCTTTAACATTTGAATCCGGGCCGACATAAATCTTAATTGATGTAGCGCCACCTACTTTATCAGCCGGAATCCTAAATACTTGTCGCTCCCAGCCGTTAGGCGAATTGGCGATAGAAGAAGTAATCAAGCTGCCGTTAGTGGCATTATAGACCCAAACTTTACCATTTAAACCAGAGCCCTTGGTATTAAGAAGATAATTTACATAATAATCTTGGTTAGGTTGGATTGAGACCGGCGCATTATCGGCATGGGGAGAAATCTGCTGAGAAGACATCACTTTCAAATAGGCTCTGCCTTCGGCCGGATAATCGGTCGGGGCATTTTTAGGATTATTGATTACACTGTCGGCTACAATACCATTATCAAAAGAGCAACTAATTAATGGCGTATTAACATAACGGCAAGTCAAAGAGGGACTGCCCTCTTCAAAATTATAATGTGCCTCCGTATTCAACCCCACCTCCTTCATGCCAGCAAAATAATACTGATTTAAGACGGAGTAGCCGTCAATTTTAGACATTACCGCAATATCATTTTCGCCATTTAACAGGGCGCCTTGGCCGGCATTGGTAAAATTAGCGCATTCATTATTGTCATTAAGGCGGTTGCATTCACCGATAGCATAACAAGTCCGCTGATTCGTTACTGGGTCAACCACGTAAGTAAGGCAGTCGAGCCAAGTGGCGCAAACACGATCCGGCCTGACTTTTATCAAAGTATTGGCGCTGCAATTCCCGCTAACGCAGTTAACCGGCGCTTGGCCGTTAGTGCTAGCGGCGGCATTCCAGCCGCCAGATAGAGATAATAATCCCTCGCCGCCGTTAACCGAGCGCTCATTAAAGAGCACGCAACCGTCATCAAGATTAACTAATCCGTTACAACTCTGCTTATCGATATTTTGCTTAAATTGATAATCGACAATAGCCTCTTTAACGGAAATCGGATTGCCGTTGCTGGCGCCGCTAACCGTAGCGGCCGTGTTGCCGCGGGAATAGAAGATAAATCGCTTACTCGGCTGATTGGCAGGAATAGTTAAAGTACTAATGGCGGTCGTGCTTAAAGTATTATCTTCTTGAAGCAAAGACACTCCGGCCGGAAAAGTCAGCGATACCGGATAGCTGATAGTATTGCCGCTATAGCTATCAAGAGCAAAAATATACAGCTTATTAGGCTCCAAAATAATATCTTGGGACAAAGGAGGGGCGCAAGAATCAGGCTCCCAGCCGTTACAACTGCTGTCTAAATAGGGATTGAAAATTAGATTGGGAGAAAAGCCGCTAACCGGGTCAATATATTCCGTGCAACCGGAAGCGGCGGCTTCGCACAAGCCGGCGGCCTCTGATGGTACCGGCACTTGATTGCCGCCTCCGCCGAAGCCTATCGTCTGGTTATATGAAACCGGGCAATCATAATCATTATTATCAACCAAGCAGGCGCGACCGGCGCTGCAATCATCAGCACTTTGACAAACCGGAGCGCTGCTTTCCGTAATATCAATCTTGCCGTTATTATTTAGGTCACAACGCATCACCGGCACTTTATACCAAGCCTTACCGGGTTTATCGGTATTAGTGCTGCTGCGATATACGCAAGCATTATTGCCGGGATTCTTAAAATAAGAAATGCCGCTACCGTCGATATACTGCCACGCTTCACAACCGGCATCACCGGCATTACATAAAGAATTATTATAATTATCAGGCTGATTTAATTTAAAGACATCGCTGTAATCAGTGTTGGCGCCGGTAGAAACGGCTTCACCCAAGCGCGAACAGCCGGAATCGGCGCGATTACATAGATATGAAGAATCATAAATCGCGTAGAAGAAACGATCGCCGGCAACACTGACGCATTCCGATTCATCAGTATCGCATTGGCCGTTGCCGTCTCCGTCTTTCCAAATACCCGGCTTATAGCTGCTGTAGTTGGCGGTATTTACCATCAACTCGCAACCGACTGCCGAATCCTGGCACAAACGGCTGAACTGACGCAAATAATGGCTGTTGCCAGTCCGGTCGCTGTATAAAGAGCAACCTAAGTTATAATCCGCTCCTTGATAATTATCCAGCATGTCATAATAACAGACATCTGGTACCTGGCTGCTATTTTTAATCAAATAATAACGGTCGCTAATAGCGGTTAAGATAAGATTATCAAGATAAAAATCATGATTGGCTACGATTATCAGAGACTCGGCGGTATCAACCACATGATTGAGTTCCGGCAGATTTAATTCAAAAGCCCGCCATTCGCCGTCGCCATGGACAGTTAAACTGCCGGTCGGATTGCTATCGCTAGCGTTAAAATATGCAATTTCCCCATTCTTATTACGGAAACCAAAACTAACTGTCGTATCTACCGAGGCGGCCGCTGTAAACTTAAGACTATAAGATTGCCCTTGAATCGCCTGTTTGCCGATAGTTTTACGAACATGAGAGGGTAAAGCGGCATTGGCTTTACCCAAGAAACGGTCGAGCCAACTGACTGAAGTCTGGCTCTCACAATTGGTCTGCTGGGTAACACCAGTAGCGTTAGCGCCGCTATCATAAAATAGTGATTTACCGTTATTGGTGCTTACCACTTGCGAACTGAGCGCAGCATCGCCGCACTGGCCTTCCCATCCTTCTAAGCCGTTTTCAAAGCTATCGGCATCGATTAATTTAGTATTATTACCCAAACTGCCGTTATATTCACGGCAACCGTTTTGGCTGGCGGCGCACTTAACGCCCTCGTCAGGAATCGCCTGATAAATACAAGCCTGATACTGAGTACTCCAAGTTCCTCCGTTTTTACAGACATAACAGGCCGAAGAGGCTATATTCCAAAAACGATCGCTGCCGCTACACTGAGACTGAGTCAAGGTGGTATCAATGTTATTTTCAGATAGCCGATAAGGATGGCAATTTTCCGAACAGGTGACGGTATAAGCGGAAAGATGATAGGAAACGGCGCCAGCTTTATTATAAAATTGGCGGCAGTCAGGATTAAAGCCAGGATCGCTCGGCGGCAGGTTGAATATTGCCTCATTACACTCGTCCGAATCATCAGCAGTAACCGCAGGAGAACCATTAGTATCTTTCTTCAAAACTAAAGCTTTCAATTGATAGCCGCTTTCTTCTGTGCCCACCCAAGTATAAAAATCGTCGCAGCTGGCACCCGGCTTGATGCACTGCTTCAATTGAGTATAGTACTCCTTACCCTCGCCGCCGCTAGCTGCCGCATCAAGATTGGTAAACTCACTGCAGCCAACCGCCTCGGCGCTACAAGCACGGCTATTTTTGGGAATAATCTTCTCTGCATAAGGTGAATAGAAGTAGCTTGACCGGGCGACATATAAATCATAGCCATCACAACTGGCATCGCAGTAATCAGAGGACACAGCTTGAGCGGCCACCGAGAAAGCTGTGCTCTTTTCGGTATAACGCTCGCAACCAGCTTCATCGCGATTACATTGTCGAGCAAAATTCTTACATACTTCCGGAGCATCGGCTCTGAGGCGGTAATCAGGATTGCCCGCGTCGGCATTTTCATAACAAACAGCGGCCAAATATGGAGGAATTAATTTTTCGTAAACCTTATAGGAGCCATAAGCGGAGAAGCCCGAGTCCCATGAAGCCATTTCCAGCTTTAAGTTTCTCAACATGAAACGGGCTTCATTAGTACTGCTGTAAGCAACGACGGAAAAAGACATTTCAGAAAGAGGATTTTCGACGAGACTGCGCGTTACAGACAAATGACGCCACACATCGTGATCGGTAGTTTGAACAGCGGTAGCATAATCTCCTCCTAAAACCAAATGAATCTTATCCCCAGCCAAAAGATAGACATCGGCGCTCAAAGTGTAAGTCTCGCCTGATAAAATATTTAAATTAGAGGGTATCAGTGACATGGCATTATCGGAAAATACCCCAATGGTAGTGCTGGCGGCATTACCTACTGATTCCACCAACATCGCCTTGCCGGAGGAAGCGGGATTAATGGTAGATGCATCAATAATTTCTGCCGACTTATTACCCGTCGACCAAACTGGCCAGTAATTATTAATTCGGCCATTTACTAATTCATCGCCAAGATTATCTTCAGCAAAATCAGCGCCCATCACCAAATTAGAACCCCAGCCCGGCTTGACGCGCATTATCTCAGAACAGCCTTCTTGACTAGAAGAACAAGCAGATAATTTGCTGTTGAAATAAGCGGTAGAGAAAGGATTACCGGACCAAGCTACCTGTCCGTTTTCAGTATTATAACTACCATTTAAAGAATACTTTTTACAACCGGCGCTATCTGCACTGCAATCGCCATAATCAAGAGTATTTTCTAAATAAGCTACCTTCTGGCCGCTGCTGGAATTCAAGAAAGCGCTGCAAGTGTTGTCAATCGGCTGGCAAGATTTGGAGGCAAAACTCCAGGTGCGTCGTTCTGATTGGCAATAGCCATAAGCTTCGCAGCTGCCATCAGCTCTTTCTTTGATGCAGGTCTTATCGTCGGCGCAATAATCGTCCGCTCTGGTAATTTGGACATCATCGGCAATGGTGCCGTCGCTACTAGCGCTCGGCACAACGGAAATATCCAAAATCTGCGCGCTATAACCTTGCTTGGCGCAATAATTCAAAGGCGCTTTGAGTACCCAATTGGGGTCCACCAAGCCGCGGCACCAGCCCTGATTGCGGACATCAAAATTGGATGTATATTCGTTATAGGCATCGGTAGCGCTAAAACACGACATCAAATCAATTAAAGTAGCTTGCTTGCCGGAAGCGGCGGCCGCTTCCCAACCGATGGGGATAATTCGATATTTGCGCATTATTTGGAGATTACGCAAACTATAAGCGCCTTCGCGATAATCACTGGTAAAGAGCCACTCTTTGTGCAAGTAACCGCCCTTCACCGCTTCTGCGACCGTCTTTTTTTCGGTTACACCCTGCATTAATTTGTCATCAATAACGCACTCGGTCGGACCGGGATTGTTGCGATCGCGGCACATCGTCAAAGAAGACAAAATATCATAATCGGCCCTGACCGTAAAATCGGGCTCAATGATGCTGGCGGCGCTTTCTTTAACTGGCACTTCCCCGTAAACGACATTGGGATCGGCGGAAGGATTACTAATAGCGGCGCTATTGTTGCTGGAGGAAGTCTTTCCCAGATTGCTCATGAACTTATTGAAAGCAGTTAAGGCTAATTGGTTTAAGAAAACATTAGCGGCGTCAATAAGGGCATCGCCGGAAAAAGTCGCCATATTGCTGATATAGCCCTGTTCGGAAATTTCCTTTTTCGTCTCGGCGTCTCCGGGCATACCCACCAAATTACCGGCGATATCCTGCATATCCAGCCAACCGCCGTCCGCAATCAATTTAGTCCTTGAATCTTCAACCTCTGTCGACATTTTCTGGGTCATGTCCGTGCGCAGAGACATATAGATACCGAGGTCGTTAGAAACTGGATTAAAAATACCCGCAAATTTATCCAAAAAATCTTTTTCTTTAAAAGCGGTCATGCGCTCGATATAGTTGTCCCAATTTTGGACAAGAGCCGAAGCAGTACAATTGGGGGCGGTGGGGCGATTATAATCTACCAATCCCATAGCAATTGTGAGTTTGGCAGAAATCGAAGATGGCTGACAGACGGCAACCGTCTTAGCCGTCCTTGTAGTAGTAACGCCGTCAGCACCAGTGTAGGCGGTGCTGGAAACAATACCATTTAGACAACTGCTATTTTTTAAATCACAATCACTATAGCAAGCATCAAGATCTTCTGTATTACTACAAGCATTTAAGCATTTTTCCCAATTATCATTGCATGTTTTTGCCTCTGAATCATCAACATTCCAATCATTATTATTCCAATTGTTAACCGCGTCCTCAATAAATTGCCCGGCAGCTTCATCGCCAATTTGGGCTAAATAACTACCCCAGCCTTGAGTGACAAACATCGGCTTCTGCCCTTCTTGTCCGGAACCTAGCCAAGTGGCGGTATCATAGGCAATCTTATTCAAAGCGGTGCGCACGACTTTCTGGAAAGCGGAAGCGCCGCCCTTTTCATAGGCTTTTTTCAAAAAAGCCCAGATTGGCGTCAAGACGTTATTAACTGCTTGATTAACATCGGCCTGAGCTTGCGCCGGCTTTAAAGGCACCAGCAGAAAAGAGGCGGAAAATAATAACAAAATGACGGCTACTCCCAATTTATGCCGCTTAATAAAAAAGTTTGAACGCTTATTCATAGTTTTCCAGATAAACTATCAAAAAATAATAAAAATTATTGGCTAAGGCCGCTTTGACCAGCAAGCATCTCTTGATAAGTCTTAAGAAGCTCTTCATCGCTCAACTGCTGGAGCATGTCGGCGTCGGCGCCACTATCTAACAAAAGGGCGCGCAACTGGGCGGCATCAGCTTGACCGGCCATCATTGCCTGCAAGCTATCGCTATTGCCGCTATCAACAACAACGGCGGCTGTTTCTGTAGAGACCGCAGCGGTGTTGCTGGCGGTAGTAGTTAAAGCGGGAACATCTTGAACATTACATTGCTGTCCCGGGGCGCAATTAGGATTAGTGCCGTTTTCAATTTCCTCTCGATCACTGATACCATCGCTATCCGAATCTTCCAGATAAGGCGAAGTGTTGTAAAGATTAACTTCTTCATTA
This sequence comes from Patescibacteria group bacterium, assembly GCA_028692765.1. GTDB lineage: Bacteria > Patescibacteriota > Patescibacteriia > Patescibacteriales > UBA12465. The sequence goes on along the minus strand of JAQUWT010000003.1, from coordinate 71,650 downwards.
TCAGTTAAACCGTCGCCATCGGAATCCATATTGGAAATGGCGGCGATAAAATCCTCAGTATTTAATTCCTCCGCCTTATTTGAACCGGGAATAGAAAAGGGGCTGGTCAGACGGGAATTGAATTGCCAGACCCATAAAACAAGAACGCCCAAACTCAGAGCCGAGAGGAATAAAAAGGCCGCTCGCTGTGGTTTGGGCAAACTTTTAAAAAATGAGGGTGAAGGCTCATTTTTTTCTAATTCTTCAAAATTGTCGTGCATAGTAATCTTTCTGTTTTTAAAAAATAAAACAAAACGAGATTACTCAAATTATAACACAAAATCAGGCATGGCCGCAACTAAAAGCCGCCATTGCTCTACGCTCAAATCTTCCGCGCGCGCTTTAAGCTGAATACCAGCCTTAAGCAAGGCGCTCTCAGTCGCTTCCGGCTTCAATTTCAAGCCGCCAGATAGATTATTTTTCAACATTTTACGCTTGGCGCTGAAGCCGATACGCGCCAGACGAAAAAATTTTTTATCAAATTCTAAAGATTTTTTCGTCGTTTTTTTCTTTAAATAATCAAAGCGCAAAATCGCGCTATCAACCGCCGGTGCCGGCCAAAAATCAGAAGCCGGTACCGTCCTGATAATCTGCGGATGACCGTAATACTGGACCGACAAAGATAAAAGAGACATATCCGGAGACTGGGCGCAGATTCTTTCTGCCACTTCTTTTTGCAACATCAGCACTAAAGAGCGAGGCGGACGCGCAGAAGATAGAAAAGTACGCAAAAAAATAGAAGTAATGTTATAGGGCAGATTGGCGACTACTCGATAATTCTCATTGGCGCCAAAATATTCCTCAGGATTAAAGCGCAAAATATCTTGGTGGACAATCTCGACATTATTTACCCCTTGGGAATCGATGGCAATCTGCAAAAGCGCGGCTAATTTATCGTCCAATTCGACCGCCACCACCCGCTTTGCCTTTTTAGATAAAGCCGCGGTTAAGAAACCCAAACCCGGACCGACCTCTAGAACAGTGTCTTCGCCATTAATATTAGCGGCCTCAATAATTGCCTGATAAATGCCGTCGTTAATCAAAAAATTCTGGCCCTTGCTGCGCGCAGGCTTGATTTCGTAAAGACGGCATAGTTCTTTAGTTCTGGCGGCAATGCTATCCATAAATTAAATGACAAAATTAATCAGCCGGCCGGCGACAAAAATCCTCTTTTTTATTTCTTGCCCTGTCAGCCACTTACTGACAGCCTCATCCGCTAAAGCCAATCGGGCAATTTCGTCTTCGCCGGCCTCAGACGATACGCTTAACTGCGCTCTCAGCTTGCCGTTAACCTGGACGATATAAGTGACGGCTTCATCCTTGATTAAATCCTCTTGATAAACGGGCCAGCTTGACTTAAAAATACTACCGCCAAAACCAAGCTTCTCCCATAACTCTTCGCTGAGATGGGGGGCAAAAGGCGCCAGAATTTGCAACAATATCCCTAAATTTTCAGGCGCTAAAGGCAAAGCTTCGTGCGCATTGCGATAATCCGTCATCTCATTGGCCAAAATCATAAAGGCGGATACGGCCGTATTGAAACGGAAAGTCTCGATATCTTCCCCGACTTTCTTGACGGTTTTATGAAGCAAGGACAAAATTTTCTTTTCCTCTTTGACTGGCAACTTAGCGCTGGACTCGACAAGATTATAAATTTTCTCCAAGAATTTACGCGTGCCTGACAAACCGTTGGTACTCCAAGCGGCCGCCTGGTCAAAGGGCCCCATAAACATTTCATACAAACGGAGAGCATCGGCGCCGAAACGTTCCGCCATCTCGTCGGGGTTAATGACATTGCCCCAGCGCTTGCTCATTTTCCGGCCGTCTTCGCCCATAATCAAACCGACGTGCTGTAATTTTGTAAAAGGCTCTTCGTAATTTACAACTCCGATATCATAAAGGAATTTATGCCAAAAACGGGCGTAAATCAAATGCCTGGTCGCATGTTCGGCCCCGCCGACATATAAATCAACCGGCGACCAATATTTTTCCAAATCCTTAGCTACCAATTCTTGCTGATTATGCGGATCGAGATAGCGCAGATAATACCAGCAGGAACCGCCCCACTGCGGCATCGTATTGGTTTCCCGCTTCGCCGGTCCGCCGCAATGCGGACAGCTGACATTAGCCCAGTCGGCGATGGCCGCCAAAGGCGATTCGCCGGTACCGGTGGGGGCATAGCTTTCCACTTCCGGCAAAGTTACTGGCAATTGCTCTTCGGGCACGGGCACGACGCCGCATTTATCGCAATGAATAAGAGGAATCGGCTCGCCCCAATATCGTTGGCGCGAATACACCCAGTCCTTAATCTTATAATTTATTTTTTCGCGGCCACAGTCGTGCTGCTTTAACCAGTCAATCATTTTTAGCCGCGCTTCGGCGGACGGCAAGCCGGAAAAATCGCCGGAATCACGCAGAACGCCGTCTTCCGTGACAAGATTATCCTGATTCGATGCGCTATTTTCAGCAATGACAACCTGCTTCAGCGGCAAATCATATTTTTGAGCAAATTCCCAATCTCTTTCGTCATGCGCCGGCACAGCCATCACGGCGCCGGTGCCGTAGGAATTCAAGACATAATCGGCGATATAGACCAAAACTTTTTTTTGATTGAAAGGATTGACGGCAAAAACTCCCTCCAAGCACACGCCGGTTTTTTCTTTGTTAAGTTCGGTTCTTTGCAAATCAGTCTTATCCTTGACTGCTTGCAAATAATCTTCAACCGCAAACCAATTATTTATTTTCGGCTTTAAGCTCGCAAGCAAAGGATTTTCCGGCGCCAGCACGACGTAAGTACAGCCAAAAACGGTGTCGACTCTAGTGGTAAAGACGGTGATTTTTTCTTCAGAATCGGCAATCTTGAAATCAATTTCCGCCCCACTACTGCGCCCAATCCAATGGCGCTGCATTTCTTTGATTGCCTCTTCCCAATCGGGCAGCTTGTCCAAATCATCAAGCAAACGGTCGGCGTAATCGGTAATTTTCAAAACCCATTGCCGCATCGGCTTCTGTTCAACTAGGCTCCCGCAACGCTCGCAATGCCCGTCCTCCAAATCTTCATTCGCCAAGCCGGTCTGACAAGAGGGGCACCAATTGATGGGAGCGTAAGATTCATAAGCCAGGCCGCGGCGCCACATCTGTAAAAAAATCCATTGAGTAAAACGGTAATATTCCGGGTCAGTGGTATTGATTTCCCTTTCCCAGTCATAAGAAAAGCCGAGCAATTCCAGCTGTTTCTTAAAAGTGGCGATATTTTTCTGAGTCGCCTGGCGCGGATGAACTTTATTTTTCAAAGCATAATTTTCCGCCGGCAAGCCGAAAGCATCCCAGCCCATCGGGTGCAAGACATTATAGCCCTGCAATAAGCGCTTGCGGGCGACAATATCGGTGGCAATATATCCCTTGGGGTGGCCGACATGCAGGCCCTCGCCGGAAGGATAAGGAAACATGTCCAAGACATAATATTTAGGCTTCCGCTTATCTTCGCCGGTCTGATATAGATTGGACTCGCGCCAGCGTTGCTGCCATTTTTTTTCAATTTCCTGATGATTATACATATGATTCTAAACTTTATATTTCCAGGCCGACGGGAGCATGGTCGGAGCCGAGAACTTGGTCGAGAATAAAAGCCTTTTTTATCTTTTTTCTAAGTTTAGCGGAAATAACAAAATAGTCAATCCGCCAACCGACATTTCTTGGACGTGCGCCCGCCCGAAAACTCCACCAAGAATACTGCACTTTTTTGGGCTCTAACAAGCGAAAAGAATCCAAATAGCCGGCAGCCAATAATTTTGCAAACCAATCTCTTTCTTCGGCAGTAAAACCGGCATTGCCAACATTTTCTTTGGGCCTGGCTAAATCCAGCTCTTGATGGGCGACATTGAAATCACCGGTAATAATGACCGGCTTCTTTTTTTCCAATTCGCCGATATGGAGCAATAAATCGTTATTAAAATCCAGTTTATAGGACAAGCGCCCCAGTTCGGCATTAGCGTTGGGAAAATAAACATTCAAGAGATAAAAATCGGGCATATCTATTACCTGCACCCGCCCCTCATCATCATATTTTGACGGACCGAAGCCATTGCTGACTTCATATTCTTGGCCCTGCTTGATTAAAACTGCCGTACCACTATAGCCGGGGCGCTTGGCACCATGCCAAAAAGCATTATAACCTGCAAATTCCAGACCCAATTTTTTCCGAGCTTCGTCGCTGATTTTAATTTCTTGGAAACAGATGACATCGGGCTTTTCCTGTTGCAAAAACTCAAGCAGGCCTTTACCCAAAGCTGCCCTTATCCCATTAATATTCCAAGAAATAATCTTCATAAAAATAAACAAAGCATACCAGCAGACAAATAGCCACGAAGGCCCGCTTGTGATATAATAAAATAAAAATAAATACTAATTAAGTATAAAGAAAAAATAGGCTTTTTTCAATTAAACATATGAGCATTGACGAACGCATTAAATATTTAGAAATGAAGGAAAGGCATAAAAATAAACTGCGTCCTTGGTATAAAAAACCTTGGGGAATCATCACCATCATCTTATTGCTGGGCTTAATCGCCGCCATCAGCGCCTCCGCTTTTTATGTTGCCAATAAAGTGCAAGAAATCAGAAACGGCCAGAGTGCGGAACAGCAAGCGGCCGAAATCCAAAAAATTACCGCCGCCATTGACGGCCGTGGAGAAAATTATAGCCTCGGACCGATTGACGCTAAAGTAAAAGTCGTAGTTTTTTCTGATTATGCCTGCCCCTATTGCAAACAGGCCGCTCCGGTTATCCGTGATTTAGCAAAAAAATACGGCAATCAAATACGCATTACTTTCCGAGATTATCCCCTGCATGACAATTCGGTAGATTTAGCTTTAGCGGGCAATTGCGCCGGCGTCCAGAATAAATTTTGGGAAATGAATGACCTTCTATTCAACAACCAGGACATTCTCAGCCCTCTGCAGGGCTCGGAGTTAAATCTTAAACTCAAAGAACTGGCCAACAGCCTAGGTTTGAATGCGGATAATTTTGCGTCTTGCCTAGATAACAAGACTTATCTCTACCGACTGAATGATGACTTTGCCGACGCCGAACTGCTTGGCCTTTCCGGCACTCCCAGCTGGTTCATCAACCGCTACAAGATTACCGGATATTACCCTGAAGAAAATTTTATCGGCATTATCGACGGCCTTTTAGCCCAATAATATGGTACAGATAAGGATACACGGGCGTGGCGGACAGGGCGTAGTCACGGCCGCTGAATTATTAGCGAGCAGCGCTTTTCTAGACGGCTTATACGCGCAAGCTTTTCCGTCATTCGGAGTAGAAAGAAGCGGCGCCCCCATCCAGTCTTTTGTCCGTTTAGACAAACAACCAATCATCACCCGCGAACAAATATATCATCCCGACATTTTAATCATCCAAGATGACAGCCTACTAGCGGAAGAAGAAGTGCTAGCGGGAATTAATAAAAAAAGTATTTTGATTATCAATAGCCAGTCAAATCCGGCCGAGTTGGAAAAGTTATTAAAAAATAAAATCAACCGCAACAATATCTACTCCAGTCCGGCGACTGCAATCGCCTTAGAGCTTTTGGGCAAGAATCTGGTGAATACCGTCATCCTCGGCTCCTTTGCCCAAGCCACCGAACTAATTTCTATTAAATCATTAATGGCGGCAATCGCCGATAAGTTTGCCGGCAAAGGAACGGAAATAATCAATAAAAATAAAGACGCGGTCTTAAAAGCCTATCAATATGGAAAAAAAGCATAATTCGCACCGACCTCTCGCGCAACCCGGCTCTTCTTTAGAAAATAAAACCGGTTCTTGGCGGACGCATCGTCCGGAAATAGATAAAAATCTCTGCATTGGCTGCTCCCGTTGCGCCAAACTGTGTCCGGACGCCTGTATTTTCATGAAAATGGATAAAAATACCAAATTAAAAGCCGAAGTAGACTACGATTATTGCAAGGGCTGCGGTATTTGTGCGGCTGAATGCCCAGTAAAAGCCATTAAAATGGTAAAAGATTATTAATATAAATTGGCTAATTCCTATTTAAGATTGCTAAATTTACATGCCGTTAAATAATAAGACACAATTTATCGAAGGCTCCCGTGCCATCTCTCTTACCGTGGCCAACATCCGGCCGGATGTAGTTTCCGCCTACCCAATTACTCCTCAAACTCATATAGTGGAGGATTTGGCACAAATGAAAGCTGGGGGAAAGGCTGATTTTGAATATCTGCGCGCGGAGAGCGAATTCGCCGCCGCTTCAATTGTTGTCGGCGCCGCCGCCGCCGGCAGCCGCGTCTATAGCGCCACCAGTTCCCAAGGTTTAATCCTGATGATGGAAGTTTTATATAATGCTGCCGGCCTGAGACTGCCCTTAGTGATGACCGTGGCTAATCGCGCTGTCGGCGCGCCAATAAATATTTGGAATGACCACAGCGATGCCATGGCGATGCGCGATGCCGGCTGGCTGATGCTGTTTGCGGAAAATCACCAAGAAGCGGTTGACTTTCATGTTATCGCTTACAAACTGGCGGAATCGCACAATCTTCCCGTTGCTATCAACGTAGACGGCTTTGTGTTAACCCACTCTTACGAAAATGTCATTATCCCGGGAAGGCAGGAAATAAAAAAGTATCTTCCCGCCTATAAGCCGGCGCCTGGTACCTACCTTAACCCGCAAAAACCAATTACACTAGGCGGTTTTTTTACGCCGGAACACTATTGGCTGGAGAAGAAGAAACTCGATGAAGATATCAAAAGAGCCGCATCAGATTTGAGTCGCGCTTATCGCGATTGGAAAAAGATACTGCCCTCGCCAATCAGCATTAAACCGAAATTTGATAACGGCTTAATTGAATATTGCGGTCCCAACAAACCAAAAACCATCTTGATTGCCATGGGCTCTGTTGCCGGTACTATCAAAGAAACTTTAAAAACTGAAAAAGACACCGGCCTTTTAAAAATAAGAAGCTTCCGTCCCTTTCCCGCTCAAGACCTTAGGAGAATAATAAAAAATTGTCCGCGCATCGCCGTTTTAGAAAAAGCAATTTCCGCCGGCGCTTACGGACCATTATATAGCGAACTTATCGGTTCTCTGCCCGGATACCGAGGTATCAGCAGTAATCACATTATTGGCTTAGGCGGACGCGATGTCAGTGTAGCGACAATTAAAAAAATAATTAATTCAACCGGTAAAGCCGGCCTTAAATTCTGGTAATAATATGAGTAAAAGATTAACAAGGCACAAAATAGCCACTTGGGTGGGCGCAATAATTTTTCTATTTGCTTTTGCCCTACCAGTCGTGGCTGATGTGACCGACCCCTTAGTATTTATTCCCCAAGTTGGTATTCCTGGACTGGTTGAAAAGGGCCAAGAACTTGAATTAGAGAGGAATGACACCAGCTATCTGGGAATGATGGTCAAAGGATTTTATAATTATGGCATCAGTATTGCCGGCATTCTGGCAGCCATCATTTTGATGGCCGGCGGAATTATCTGGCTTACATCAACTGGCAGCAGTGAGAAGATTAGCCAAGCAAAAAATTTAATTATAGGCAGCCTCACCGGCTTGCTATTGGTATTTAGTTCCTGGCTGATATTAAAGACGGTCAACCCCTATCTATTAGAAATGAAAATTTCCCAAATCAAGGCAATTCAAAGAATAACATTCTGCTGCCATCCCGAAAAAGGAAATGTGATAATGATAATAGATAAAAACGGGCAAGCATCATGTCCAGACGAAAAATCGGTAAAATGCTCAAATAACACAACATGTGAAAATACTGGAACAGGGAATGAAAATAAATTTGGCTGCGTAGATAAAAAAAATTCTTACTGTTGCCAATATGAATCAAAAAACTCATCCACTTACAAATATTGCAAACCGATATCAATAAGTGTTGCGGCTAGAGGTCAAAATTGCAGCACCATTAATCCAGACCAAAACACATGGAAATGGCAAAAAACTGAAAATGAATATTGCCGAGAAGATAAAAAATTCTCCAACGAAGATGATTTTAGCTGTGTTTCAGATATATGCAAAGATAAAACAAACTCGGAAAGATGCAAAGACGTTGCCCCGGGACAATACTGCTATTGTTACAATGAGGCGCCATGGTATGGAGATCAAGGCAAAGAAGGGGAGCCATGTGGCAATGAGCTGGGCTCAATTTGCACATCAAAAGGAACGGGTGGCACATTAAACCCAAGTTGCACCGAACCTGGTTGGTATCATGATTATCATTTTCATTCTAGAAGCTGCGGAGACAATTTATACTGTTGCTATCCTGATTAATATGAACCAAAACAAAAATAAAATTAGTTCAGGACATAACGCTTGCGCCGGTTGTGGGCAACTCAGTGCCGTTCAGGCGGTTATGCGCGCCTTAAACAATGACACAATTTTAGTAAACGCTACCGGATGTCTAGAGGTAACGACTAGCGCCCATCCTCAAAGTTCATGGCGATTGCCATGGATTCATTCTTTATTTGAAAATTCCGCTTCCATCGCTAGCGGCATTAAAGCCGCTCTTAACCACAATCACAAAAATACAAAAGTAGTCATTCAAGCTGGCGACGGTGGAACCTATGATATTGGCATTGGCCTAATCAGCGGCATGTGGGAACGCAATGAAAATATAGTCTATATCTGCTATGACACGGAAGCATATTCTAATACCGGTATTCAAGCTTCAGGCTCAACACCGTGGGGAGCGAATACGGTAACCACCCCGTCAGGAGAAAAGAGTATCGGGTCGCAACAAAGTAAAAAAGATATGCTGACTATTGCTTTAGCCCACGGACTGAAATATGTCGCCCAAAGTACCAGCGCTTTTCCTGATGATATCAGCAATAAAGTAAAAAAAGCTTTAGTAACCATCGGCCCTTCATATATTCAAATACTAAGTCCCTGCGTCCCCGGCTGGAAAATAAAGACGGATGAAACCACCAAGGCTGCCCGCCTAGCGGTTAAAAGCGGCCTTTATCCGCTGCTGGAATATACAGAAGGAAAACTTAGCAATTCTAGCGTCAACGCAAATTTTCAGGCAGATTCAGTTAATGAATATCTGAAAATACAAGGACGGTTCCGCCATCTTAAAACAGAAGAAATAAAACAAATTCAAAATTTAGCCGATAAAAATATTGAACGCTATTATTTATGATTAAAAAAATAATTTTTATCTACCTATCCGCCCTGCTTTTTTTGCCCAACATAGCGGCTGCTTCAGTGACAACTATGGAAAATTGCAGTCTCGAAACCGTCCCCACCGGTCAGACTTCTGCTGGTGCTTGTTTTTTAGCTGGTGGCAAGATAGAAGCCTACCATGTAAACTGCGGCATCGGCCTGCCTGCAGAAAATGAAATCTGCTGTTGCAACCCCAAAACTAGCGGCTATACCTGTAACTGGAAAACTTTAATATACATTCAAGGCGGCGGTTCTTATGCGCCAACGGGAAGCTGGGTGGGTGGTTGTGATGCCGATGAAGCTAAAGGTGCTGACTGTGATCCATCTACCGCACCGGAAACAAGCTATAGCAGCCAAAATGTCTGCTGTTGTCCCGAAATAACTCCTGTATACAAAAAGGCCGATTTTACCATGCCGGAATTTCAAATACCTATAGATACCGTCACTCTAACACAGGCCAATTGCACCGGCCCAGACGATTCTGGACAATGCGAAATACCTTGGATTGCTGAGTATATTAAAGGAATATATCAATATGGCTTAGGCATAGGCGGTATTTTGGCCGCGATTGTCCTAATGGCGGGTGGTGTTCTCTGGCTCGTCTCGGCTGGCGATGTCTCCAAAATTTCCCAAGCCAAAGACCTGATTATCGGCAGCATCACCGGGCTAATCATACTGTTAGGCACCTATCTTATCTTATCCCAAATTAACCCTAAACTCACCACCTTAAAATCAATTTCGGTTAAGATGATTGAGCGTATAGTTATTCAGCCGATTAAAAACGGCAGCGATAGTGCCGAGAATATTTCTGATAATTGTGCAGAAGAGGGCAGCTTAGAAAATATTAAAGATATTGTTGATAGCAATGCTGAAACGCCTATGCTCAATAAAACCGGCAAGGAAGGCCTTATTAAAGCTATCGACGAAGCCAAAAAACAAGGCGTGGAATTATATGTAACCAGCGCCTTCCGCACTGCCGCCCATCAACAGAGATTATGGGATGACGCTCTAGCTAAATATGATAATGACGCCACTGTAGCTGCTAAATATGTGGCCAGGCCGGGTAGTTGCGGCGGTCATCGTAGCGGCCAAGCGATTGATGTCTGTATTAAGGGTACTACGTCTTGCCAAAAAATGGGCAGTGCGGCCGTTGCCGATTACAGCGATGATGATGTCGTCAAATTAAAAGCTATCATGCAGGCAGCTGGCTGGCAAAGATACTGTGGCGAATGGTGGCATTTCCAATACCAAGAACCAATGAAAAAATCCTGCAGCCCATAACTAAAGCGAGAATATAAAAAGACCACCCTGTAAGAGGGTGGCCTTTTTAGTCATAGACAAAATACAAAATTTATTAAACTATCGACCCTTATCCATCGCCTCATTAGCCAGCCTATCCGCCTCTTTATTCATCTCCCGCGGCACATGTTGAAAAGAAATCTTTTTAAAACCGGTAATCAAATTATGGGCTTTTAGAAATAGCGGGGCTAAATCCTTATTTTTTACTTTATATTCATGGTTAAGTTGCTTAACCACTAATTCGCTATCCAGACGGCAAACAACTTCTTCCGCCCCTAAATTTTTAGCCTTTTCTAAGCCTGCCAGAAGCGCTTGATATTCCGCCTGATTGTTAGTAGTATGGCCGATAAATTCAGAAATTTCGGCGATGACCACTCCCTTTTCATTGGTCAGCTGCGCCCCGATGCCGGCTGGCCCGGGATTGCCGCGAGCGCCTCCGTCGGAATGGATTATTATCTTCATAATATTATTGCTTCACTAATTAAAAAATATTTATTTGCCGGCCTTAATTATATTTTATGCCAATCAATAATCTTTAACTGCGCTTCCCGCCGTCCATTGAATTCATTAATGTCTAAATAGTAAGCTAAATCGATGATATCGCCAATTACCAAATCATTGAAGTTGTCAGCGGCGTTAAAGGCAATTGCCCAAGCTGAAAAAACATCATGGCCATCAACGGCTGATAAACGTAATTTTATATGCTGACGCTCCTTGCCCATCCAAACAATATCATCAACGCGCAGGTTAGCACTGCTAAACTTAGGTTGGGGATTATTCTGCCCGAAAGGAGCCAATCTAGCCAAGCTATCAGCTAGGCCAAGGCTAATTTCCCGAGAAACTAAAACAGCATCTAGAGATAATTTTGGCGCTAAAATTTCAGGGGTCAAATTTTCTGCGGCAATCTTACAGAGTTTATCCTTAAAATCATTAAGCTTTTCCTCGCCATCTATCGAAAAGCCGCAAGCCATCGGATGGCCTCCATATTTATCCAAAAATTCCGAACATTCCTCAATCGCGGCGATTAAATTAAAGCCCTCAATCGAACGCCCCGACCCCTTAAAAGAAAGTTTAGCGGCTTGTAAGCCGACTTCCGCTTGATTTATCGCCTCCTCCTCAATTATCCTGGCCACCACCAAAGTGGGACGATGGTACTTTTCACAAATCTTACCGGCCACTAAGCCTACGACGCCTTCGTTCCAATGCTGACCTTCGCCAGCGACGCCGATAATGATAGGGGGCAGATTATCTTTATCAATTTGCATCTCTACCTGCCTGATAATTTCTTCGGTAATCTGCTGGCGATTGAGATTGCGCTGGTTTAATTCTTGAGCCAAATTAACAGCTTCAGTCTCATCCTCGGCGCTGATTAACGCAAAGGCACTATTAGCATGACCGAGACGGCTAGCTGCATTCAAGCGCGGACCGAGCTGCCAGCCGACATTCCAAGCTTCTAAAGGGCGGCCTAAAGCAATTTTAGCGGTTTGGAACAGAGCCTTGAGACCCAGGCGACGATTCTGATTTAATATCGATAGGCCTCTTTTAACTAAAAATCGATTTTCACCAAGCAGGCTGACCATATCGGCGATTGTACCGACGGCCACCAAATCTAATGACCTTTCAGCGATTAAAAATTTCTGTTTAGCCGGCAAAGTTGACTGATATAATAAAGCACAGACAAGTTTAAAGGCTACGCCGACGCCGGCTAAGAAAGGCCAGGGATATTTATCCTCGGCATCGGCCGGATCAATTACCGGACAAGCGGGTAAATCATTACGGCTTTCCGGCAAGACATGGTGATCGGTAATAATCACTTCCAATCCTAGGCTATGAGCATACTCGACTTCATCCTTATTGCGGATGCCATTATCAACCGTAATCACCAAGCTGGCCCCCTGCTCTTTTATCTGGTCTAAAGCCGGCTTATTTAAGCCATAGCCCTCACTGACGCGGTCCGGAAGATAAACTTCCACCGAAGCTTGCAGGGTTTTAAGGGCTTCCGCTAAAACGGCGGATGAAGTGACGCCGTCGGCGTCATAATCTCCGTAAACCACTATTTTATTTTTCTGCTTGATATGCTTAATAACAATATCCGCCGCCTCTTGCATATCGCGGAATAGAAAAGGATTATAAAAGACAAAATCGCCTTCTCCGGTTAAATCAAGAGAAAGTTCCGGCTCCAGGCCATCGCTTAAAAAAGCCCGAGCAGCCGTCGCGCTGCGCAAGCCTCGATTCCATAATATCTGGGCCAGCACCGGCTCGATTTCCGGCAAAGAGCTAAAAAATTCTGGAGTTGCAGCTGAGGCTAGCTGCCATTGCTTCTGCATATAATCCTAAAAAAACATCGCCCCAAATGTCCATACCAACATCGACACCATAATTATTATAGACATGATGGTCCAGGCAATTTTTACCGCTTTCTTCCTTTTCATAAAAATATTAATTTATTATTCAAGATTAAACATATAAAGATTAATTAATAAAATCTTGAATATTATATTTATCTTTTTAAAATCTTCACAAAAGTATCGGAAGGAATATCAACACTACCCTTACCAGCGGCCATCATTTTTTTCTTTCCCTTCTTCTGTTTTTCCAATAATTTACGCTTGCGCGTAACGTCGCCGCCATATAATTTAGCGGTTACATCTTTTCGCATCGCCGATAATCGCTCAGCGGCCACCACTTTTCCTCCCACTGCCGCCTGTATTTTCAAAACAAACATCTGCCGCGGCAAAGTATTTTTAAGAATTTCTACTATTTCCTTGCCCTGACGATAGGCTTCATCCCGATAGACAATACTGGCAAGAGATTCAACCGGCTCTTCTGCGACCATAATGTCTAATTTTACCACATCGGCCGGACGATAATCCAAATAATCATAATTAATTGAAGCGTAGCCGGCAGACACGCTCTTTATCTTATCATAGAAATCCGTCAAAATCGCGGACAAAGGCATATCATAGTGTAATATCGCCCTAGCTTCATCGCTGCCGGCAGAAATATATTCAGTATTTTTATATATTCCCCGCTTATCCTGCGACAAGCTCATAATATTGCCGATATATACCTGAGGCGTAATGATATCCAATTTCACCCAGGGTTCTTCCACCGACTCTATTTCGCTCGGCTCCGGCAGACGCTGGGGGGTGCGCACAATCAGGTCTTCCCCGCTTTTCTTCAACACCCGATAAGCGACGCTAGGGACAGTTACAATCAAGTCAAGATTATACTCCCGGCGCAAACGTTCCTGAAAAATTTCCAAATGCAACAATCCCAAAAAGCCGCACCTAAAACCGAAGCCGAGAGCGTCTGATCTTTCCGGCTCATAAGATAAGGCGGCGTCGTTCAATTTCAGCTTCTCCATCGCTTCGCGTAAATCCTCCAAATCGTTCCCTTCACGCGGAAAAACGCCGGCAAAAACCATCGGTTTCACTTCTTTATAGCCGGCTAAGGCGCTCGCCCCTTCCAGCCCGGAAGCTAAAGTATCGCCGACTCGGCAATCGCCAACTTGCTTGAAACCGGTCACAATATAACCGATGCTGCCGGCCTGCAAACTGCCGGTAGAAAAATATTCAGGCTTAAAAATGCCGACATCTAAAGCCTCACTCTTGGCTTTAGTGGCGGATAAGGCGATGGGGTCGCCATTCTTAATTTCGCCGTCAAATACCCTGATAAAAGCGACCACACCCTTATATTCATCATATTTGGAATCAAAAATCAAAGCCCTGCCGGCAGAACCGGAAGAGGCCCGCGGCGACAATCCTTGAGCAATCACGGCGTGCAAAATTTCTTCAACCCCTTCTCCCGTCTTGCCAGAAGCGCTCAAAATCTCCATTTCCGCACAACCAAGCAAGCGGCTTATTTCCGCTTTTGTTTTTGAAACATTGGCAGCCGGTAAATCAATCTTATTAACTACCGGAATAATGGTTAAATCTTGCTCTAAAGCTAAATAAAGATTAGCTAAGGTTTGCGCCTGAATGCCCTGAGTGGCGTCAACCAACAGGATGGCCGTTTCTACCGCCGCCAAAGAACGGGAAACTTCATAAGAAAAATCGACATGCCCAGGAGTATCGATTAGATTCAACTGGTACCCTTGATAGGTCATGGTCACCGGCTGGAGCTTAATGGTAATTCCCCGCTCCCGTTCGATATCCATACCGTCTAAAATCTGATTTTTCATCTTCCGCTTATCAACCGTATTGGTTATCTCCAGCATCCTGTCGGCTAGGGTTGATTTACCATGGTCAATATGGGCGAGAATGGCAAAATTACGTATTTTGTGCAGATTATCATTCATGTCTGTAAATTATAAAGACTAATATTAAATAAAAATATCCTAAAAATTGGATTTTTGTAAAACTACCTTATCATTAATAAAAAAATCGGGCAAGAGTAAAATCAAAGGCCGCGCGCTTCTCCTTGATCGGCTAATTTTACCTTTTTTACCGGCAAACGCCGCTTAAAAATAGCGATAGCCGATAATAATTCTTCACTGCGAAAAAGACGGCACAGCCAAATATAGGCGATAACGCCGCCAAGGGCAGCAACTGACAACTGGATAAAGACGCCGGCAAATGTGGTCATATTGATAAATGGCCAGACAGCAATTTTTAAAATCTGTACCACCGAACCGGCGCCGATAGCGGCGGCGGAGAATTTTAAAACCGAAACCAAAATCTTATCCAAATCCAAAGAGCCGACGCGGAAATATAAGACAATCCACAAGCTTAAAAAATTGACGATACTGGCGATAGAAAAAGCGAGCGCCAGCCCCGCCACTCCAAAATACGGGCGCAAATACCAAGCGCAGACAATATTTAAAAATACGGAAAACAATCCTAAATAAAAAGGAGTAAGCGAATCGCGGCGAGCGTAAAATACTCTGACCAAAAGCGGCAAGCTGGCTTGCGCGAACAAGCTAAGAGCGAAAAAACCAAGAGTATTCATGGTTAAAATCGTGTCTTGCCAATTAAAAGCGCCGCTCCCGAACACAATGCGAATCAACTGGGCTCTTAAGGTAATGAGCAATACCGAGGCGGGAATGATAAAAAATAATATCTGTCTGATGGTCGCTGAAAATCTAGTTTTCAGCTCTTCTATCTTATAGGCGTTCTCCGACAAGAAAGGAAAAGCGGCGACCGCGAAGGAAATACCGAAAACACCCAGAGGAAAAGATTGTAAATTATTAGCTAAATTAAAAACTGCAAGAGAGCCGCTGTCCAGCGAAGAAGCTAAAGCGGTCATGGCCACTAAATTTATTTGGGAAACGGCCAGAGATAAAGTTCTGGGCCCCATCATGCCGGCAATCTGGCGCAAGCCACGGTCACGGATATCCAATAAAAAACGATAACGAAAACCGAGCGACCAAACTGTCGGCATCTGTACAGCAAAATGAAGGGCGGCTCCCAGCACTACGCCCCAAGCAAGCCCGTCCAAGCCCCAGAAATCCACCAAAAACAAAGCGCCGAAAATAATGCCGAGATTATAAAAAACTGGTGATAACGAATAAACAAAAAAACGCTTATAACTTTGCAGAATTCCCCCTAACACTCCGGACATTCCTAAAAATAGAGGAGATAAAAACATGATACGGGTCAAATGAGCGGTCTGCGCTTTCGCCGCCTCGCTAAAGCCGGGTGCAATCCAGGCT
The DNA here is from genome assembly GCA_028692765.1 of Patescibacteria group bacterium. Taxonomy (GTDB): domain Bacteria; phylum Patescibacteriota; class Patescibacteriia; order Patescibacteriales; family UBA12465. The sequence continues at coordinate 55,464 of JAQUWT010000003.1, read as the reverse complement.
GTTAAAGGACCGGCAAAAATAACACCCAGTACAGATAAGAGAATAATCAGCAACAATAAGGAATTAAAAACATTATTAGCCAGACGGACTAATTTCTCTTTTTCTCCCGGCCAAGTTTCAGAACGCTTAATCATCTCTGAAAATACCGGGATAAAACCGGCCGATAAAGCGCCTAGAACAATCAAACTATAAATAAAATCGGGAACGCGGAAAGCCGCATAATAGACATCTAATTCCGCTCCGGCGCCGAAACTTCCGGCCAAGATATGATCACGCACCACCCCTAAAAAACGAGAGGCTACCGAAAATAAAGCCACCAAAGCAGCCGCAGCTGTAATACTGTTAATTGGCCTGCCGATTAATTTACGCAAAGATAACATAAGCTGATAAATAATAATTTATTCTTTTCCCTCATTTAATTCCTTTTCTAAAGCAGATAAAGACTGGGCGGCATTGCCGAGGCGGGGGTTTAAACGCAAGGCTTCATTCCATAAAGCGGCTGCATCCTGATAGCGCCGACGCTGATAATAGACTCGGCCGAGATTATACAAAGCCAAATCATACTGAGGATTGATAGCTAATTCTTTTTTTAATTCCATCTCCGCCCGCCACCAATCGCCGCGATCAATATAAATCGCCGCTAAGTTATTATGGGCCATCGGCTCCTCGGGATTCAATGATAAAGATTGGCGAAAGCGCGTTTCCGCCTGGTCTAAATTTTCGTCCAAATAATACATCGCGCCTAAATTGCGCTGGGCTAAAGCCGAATGAGGAGAGCTGTCAACAGCCTGTTCCCAAAAAGACAGGCGATTCCTAAAGCTGCGCGAGTGCGCAAAATTAAGAATTGCTAAAACCACCAAAATAGCAGTTAAGAAATAACGGCGGCGGCGCAAAGGCAAGTTCTGCCAGAAATTTTCGCTTTCTGACAAAATAATCAGCAGACCAAACATCGGCACATATAAGCGATGTTCCATAAAATTACGGAAAACATCGCTATCCGGCCGAATGGAGCCTAAAACTAAAAATAGCCAAAACCAAATAAAACCGAAAAGCAAGCGCTTCACACGCCAGGGACGGGAATAAAATAATAATAGCATCAATATCAATAAAGAGATAATGCCGTATGCCCAAGGCGAATCCGCCGGCACCGGGTATACTGATAAATTAACCGGCAATATAGCTTTTCCTAAAAAAATCAGAGGCGATAGAAGATTATGGCCTAAGGACTGCCAGGCTAATCCTGAACCAGCTCCTCCCAAAGCGGCCAGGCGCAAAAGCGCCCAGAGAAACATTGACACCAGCGCCCCCGCTGAAGCTAAAAGCAGCTTGAACCAAGTAAAATAAGGCCGCTCAAAAATAAACATCCACGCCAAAGCAAAAAACGGCAACAAAACGGCCGTTTCTTTGCTTAAAAGAGCGACTAGAAAAAAGCCACAAGGCTACCAAGTCTGCAAGCTTCTCCCGACGGAGCCAGCGCGACCAAAAAATTAAGGTCGCAAAGATAAAGATGGCCGCTAGAGCATCATTGCGTCCGGGAATCCAGGCAACCGCTTGAGATAAAGCCGGATGAATAGCAAATACTAAAGCTAAAAATAAAGCGGTTTTTTCCTTGATATCAATCAAGCGCAATAAATAAAACAATAAACAAACGGCTAAAATATGAAAAACAAGATTGCTGAAGTGAAAAGCAAAGACGGTGCCTCCTCCCCAATGCCAATCAAAGGCTAATGACAAGGTCATTAAAGGACGGTAATAATATTTGGCGGAACTAAAAAAAACATCGTTTAAAAATATTTCTACCGGATTGGCTCTTTCCAGAATATCAGCATGTTCTAAAACCAGTTGCTGATCGTCGAAGTAACTATAATCAAAAAACAAACTCTGGCCGTAAACGATAAGGGCCGCTAAAATTAAAAATAAATAAGCATGCCAAGAACGCCAATGATATGAAACTTTAATTTTTTCCCAGAAAAAAAATCGCATAAGCTAGGGGCGATATCCGAAAAAATAAAAAATGGCTAAAAATAAAGTGCCCACCCCATAGCGCAGACTGCGGCGCCAATTAATCGAGGAGGCTTCGGGAAAGTAACGAACCGGAACCGGGATTTCTCCAATACGCCAACGCCTTTTAACAATCTGCAATAATACTTGAGTGTCAAAAATAAAGTCATCGCTGGTTTTAGAAAAATCTAAGCTAGCTAAGACTTCCCGAGAATAAGCGCGCATGCCCGTGTGCCATTCCGACAGATTCTGGCCGGTCGTTAGATTCTCGACAAAAGTTAAAAAACGATTGGCATAATACTTGTAAATAGGCATGCCGCCCCGCAAGGTTTCCTGCCGACTGCGGACGCGGGAGCCAAGCATGACATCAAAATAATCATCGGCGATAAAAGAGGCAAAATAAGAGACTAGGCGCGGGTCATATTGATAATCAGGATGGACCATCGCCACAATATCCGCCCCTCTTTCCAAGGCTAAGCGGTAACAAGATTTCTGGTTGGCACCATAGCCTAAATTTCGTTGGTGCGCAAAAACAAACAAGCCGAGACGCTTCGCTAAATTGACCGTATCATCGCCACTGCCGTCGTCTACCAAAATAATCTCATCAACGATGCTGGGCAAATCAGCCACCGTCCGCTCTAAAGTAGCGGCCGCGTTATAAGCCGGCAAAACCACGACTATTTTTTTTCCTTGATACATAATAATGAAACAATAAGGCTTAAAAGCCAAAAGCCGGACAATACCGGGATGCTAAAATAAAGACGAAAAAACCCGGGCAGCAGACTTTCAATAACCGCACCGGTAGCCAACAAGGCGCTGAAAAAATAAAAACTCTCTCTGGCTAATAATCTATATAAATTATTGGAAACAAAATATTTTTTCATAAGTGCAACCAATCTTTAATTTTGTCTATCAGACTGGCTCCGGAAAACTCAACATTAATGCTCTTAATTTCCACCGAACCGCCTCCGCCTCCCTCTGCCAATAAGCCGGGAATTGATAGAATCAAACTATAGCGCCCCCGCTCTCGATATAAATCGAAGGCCTCAAATTCTAAGGTGCTGGAAAGCCAAGCATCTTCATTAATAGTAGCCGGACGATAATTAGCTAAAACAAAATCTAGCTGTCCGTCCAGAGAAGAAAAACGGTCTAAGCGGGGATAATCAGGATTAATTAAAGCGGAGGATGAGGCCGCAAACATACCATTATTGGCTAAAATTAAGGAACCGGTATTTAATCTGATATTCTCCCCGCCCCAGCGAGCGCCCTTAAGCTCATATTGTTTATAAATCTCCGTTAATTCTAAGCGACGGCCGCCGAAATCCAAAGTTTGCAAGGCCGCCGGACTCAGAGCCTTAACCTGTAAATAAGGAGCATCGGTTACCAAGGAAACCTCATTTTCAGTAAATGGCCAGATTTTATTAATAACCGATAAATAGGAAGAATTGACGGATAAATCACTCAAAATCAAATCATCGCCCGCTCTAAATTCTAGGCGATAGAGACCGGCCGGCAAATCAGAGTTAACTATCTTAATAGGCTGAGCCAACACCTGGTCGCCGCTTTCCTCCTTTTGCGGACGTTCATCTGGTAAAGATAAAGAGGCTACTTGATTCTTCCCGGAAAAAATTAAAATTTCGGCGTCATCAATATCTTTATTTTCATTTAAATCTATCAGATTGCCGGACAAGCTTAAACCTTGCTTATCGAGGAAAATATAAAATTGATGCTCGCCCCGGAGCGGATAGGGGAAAATGGTATCTTCAGAGCTTTGAGACAAGGAGCGTAAATCTAAAGCTGGGGGTGCATCTTCTAAAGATACATTATAGACCGCCAAACAACGAGGCCGAGAGCAAAAAGATGAGCCTTGGTTTTGCCAAGCGCTTATAAACTCAGATACTGAAGAAAACTTATTTTCACGCTGGAATAATCTTAAATCACCTGAACTAAGCTTGGTCCAAGAAGACAATCCTTGTTCCAGCCATAAATTATAAACCGGCTGCAAGCGGTAGCGCCAAAGCTTCTTATCCGCTAAAAATCCGGCTTCAAAAATCGGAGTCGATGAACTTAAATGGGGTCGATAAGTAATTTGAACGGTAACATGGCTAAAGCGCCTAGGACTGAAAACAGAAAAGTAAACCGGTTCCCCTAAGATCAACAAGGGGCCGCCCTGAGTCTTAATCGCCCTTTCGGACGGAGCAGCTTCCCCTAAGCAAGAGGAACCGCGCAAAGAAGAAAAAGAATACTCACAGTTCCAGTCGCCCCCGGGAGAAATAAATTGATAAGCTAAAAAAATAATAATAAAAAACAATAATATCAGCCAAAAAATCCTAATTTTTTTACTCAAAGAAATATTCATACCATAATAAATACCCGCCGCTCCGATATATTAAAATATCAAAGCCTATCCTTATTATACTAAGATTCTCTAAAAATTAACAGGCAAAAATAAAAACCCCTCGGATAATCAGAGAGATTTTTATATTACCAAATATCAACAAATATTATTTTTCACTGAGAGCTTGCGGCTGGATGTTTTCATATTCGTCGCGCACTTTCTTGCCCTTATAGCCGGTACCGGCCGGAATCAAACAGCCGATGATAACATTTTCCTTTAAGCCTTCAAGATAATCAATCTTGCCGTTAACTGCCGCTTCAATCAATACTCTGGGCGTTTCCTGGAAGGACGCGGCTGATAAGAAACTATCGGTGGTCAAAGAAGCCTTGGTGATGCCCATGAGTAAACGATCGGCTTTAGCCTTGGCTTTAATTTCTTGATTGGCATGTTCAAAAACTTCTGCCTCCACCGTCTCTCCCGGCAGCATGCTGGTATCTCCCGGGTCTTTAATAAGATAGCGGGAGAACATTTGGCGAGCAATTATTTCCACATGCTTATCGTTTAAAGGCTGCCCCTGCGAAGAATATACATATTGGATTTCCCTAATAATATATTTTTGAGTTTCCAGCTCTCCTTTCAGCTTATATAATTCGCGCAAATCAAGACTGCCTTCTGTCAACTGTGTTCCCTTTTCCACTTCATCGCCATCTTTAACCATCATCATCGTACCCTTTAAGATAGAAAATTCTTTTACCTTGTCCACATCCTTGGCAATACCGATATATTTGTCAGTAACCGCCGCGATGCCGGCGCTCTTGGCTTTTACGCTTTCACCGCCGACTTTGAAAATTTCTACTCCCTTCGCGACCTTATCGCCGTCTTTAACGGAAATTTCCGGAACCAGCTTCTTCTTATCCTTGGCCGTCAAGCCCGAAGCTAGCTTCAACTCGTTAATCTTTTCGGAAAAATAATATTTCTCCTGCTCTTTGCCGCGATAAATTATACTTAAAATTTTCGCTTGAGGATTAGGAACAACGATATCTTTACCGTCTTGGTCTTTAATGGTTTTCTGGGCGAATTCAATTTTGACCTTACCGGCAACGTCAGAAATTAAGGCTTTTTTCTTCGGACTGCGCGCCTCAAAAATTTCTTCAACGCGAGGAAGACCCTGAGTAATATCGTCTTGTCCGGCGACGCCGCCAGTATGGAAGGTTCTCATCGTCAGCTGCGTGCCTGGTTCGCCGATAGACTGGGCGGCAATGATGCCGACAGCCGAGCCAAGCTTAACTTCCTTATTATAAGCTAAATCCCAGCCATAGCACTTGGCGCAGACGCCCTTATGCAAATGGCAGCTTAAAACCGAGCGCAAATTCAAGGCGCCGATATTTTTTGCCTTCAAATCTTTAGATACATCTTCGTTAATCAGAGACCCGGCCTTTAACATTAGCTTGCCCTTATCATCAAGCAAATCTTGCGCCAGATAGCGGCCGATAATCTTCTTGTAAAAATCTTCACCGGTCTTTTCTGTTTCTTCCTTGGTGTAATATACGCCCTTCTTATCGCCGCAGTCGTCTTCAGTGACAATCACATCCTGAGAAACATCAATCAAACGACGGGTAAGATAACCGGCATTAGCCGTTCTTAAAGCGGTATCGGACAAACCTTTGCGGACACCATGGGTGGAAATAAAATATTCCAACACGCCGAAACCTTCTTTAAAATTACCCTTGACCGGCAATTCGATAATGGCGCCGGAAGGCGAAGTCACTAAGCCCTTCATGCCCAAAATTTGCACCGGCTGAGCCCAGGAACCGCGAGCGCCGGAATCAATCATCGAGAAAACCGGTAAAATATTGACCAGCCCCTTCTTACAAATATCGGCAATCTGGTCCTTGGTGTTGGTCCATTCTTCAATCACCTTGGCATAGCGTTCGCTCTCGGTGAGCAAGCCGTCTTCGTACTGTTCTTGGATAAGGTCGATTTTATCATTAGCTTCGGCGATTAAGCGATCCTTCTCCGGCAAAGAGGGCAAATCGCCAAAACCCCAAGAAAGGCCAGACTTAGTGATGAAAGAGAAACTCTTATTTTTCAAATTATCAATAAATTTAACCGTCTCCTCTTCGGTATAAAGACGCAGGCATTCGCGAATCAAATCTTTAAGCTTGCCTTTACCCACGACCTCGTTGATGTAGCGCAACTTTTCCGGCAAAATCAAATTAAAAATCATCCGGCCGACGGTGGTGCGCAGGCGTTCTCCGTTAATTTTAGTAATAACCGGCTCGTTTAAAGAAACGAAGCTATTATCATAAGCTAAAATCGCGTCGTCGTCGTTATAAAAATATTTTAGCTCCTGATCTTTTTTGTCTTTATAGGTCGGATCTTCCAAGGTGATATAATAGGTTCCCCAAACAATATCTTGAGCGGGCGCTACAATCGGATCACCGGTAGCCGGCTTCAACAAATTATGGGAAGAGAGCATGATATTAGCCGCTTCCTGCTTAGCCTCCTTGGTCAGAGGCACATGGACGGCCATTTGATCGCCGTCGAAGTCGGCGTTAAAAGCGGTACAAACCAAAGGATGGATTTGAATCGCCTTACCTTCAATTAAAATAGGCTTGAAGGCCTGGATGCCCAAACGATGCAAGGTGGGAGCGCGATTCAATAAAACATAAGCTTCTTTAACGGTTTCTTCCAAAATATCAAAAACCTCATCATGACCGGCTTCGATATAACGGGAAGCGCTACGGACATTATGGACGATTTCGCGCTTAATCAATTGACTGATAATAAAAGGCTTAAATAATTCCAAAGCCATGATTTTAGGCAAACCGCATTGGTCGAGATTTAACTTAGGATTTACCACGATAACGCTGCGGCCGGAATAATCGACGCGCTTGCCCAATAAATTCTGGCGAAAACGACCCTGTTTACCCTTTAAGCCGTCTGCTAAAGATTTTAACTGGCGCTTTTGGCCGGTAGAAGCCGTCACGGTTTTAGTATGGCGGGCAGAATTATCAATCAGAGCATCAACCGCTTCCTGCAACATGCGCTTTTCATTGCGGCAAATAACTTCGGGAGCATTCAAATCAATCAGTTGTTTTAAGCGATTATTGCGGTTGATAACCCGGCGATAAAGGTCGTTTAAATCGGAAGCGGCAAAGCGACCGCCGTCAAGCGCAACCATCGGGCGCAAATCAGGCGGCACTACCGGTAAAACATTCATAATCATCCACTCCGGGCGCAGATTATTATTACGGAAACTCTTTAAAAGTTTTAAGCGTTTGGTTAGTTTATCGCGCTTGGAATCAACGGCGTCTTTCAATTTTTCTTCCACCTTATCAATACTCTTAGATAAATCTATGCGGGAAAGTAACAATCTAATGGCTTCCGCGCCGATGCCGGCCTCGAACAAATGGCCGAATTTCAAGCTTAAATTCTGATATTGATGTTCTGATAATATTAACAAAGGCTTAAGTTCCTTTAATTCTTTAGAAACTTGAGCAAAATCTTCATCCAATCTTTCCAATTTTTCATCGCGCTCGGCCGTAGCTAACTTAATCTGATTAGCAATACTGGCATCGACTTCTGCCTTAGCCTTGCCTTCCTTCAAATCGGCGCGGCTATCCTGGATGCGTTTTATCTGCTGAGCCAATTCCGACTCAATGCTCTTGCGCTTAGATTTATGCTCGCTCTTTATCTGCTCAATCGCCGCCTCTTTTAAGCCTTCATCGACATCAGTCACGATAAAACTGGCAAAATAGATAACCTTTTCTAAAGACTGAATACCAAGATTTAAAAGCAAACCGATTTTTGAAGAAATCCCTCTTAAAAACCAAATATGGGTGCAAGGAATTTGCAGATTGATATGGCCCATGCGCTCCCGACGGACAACGCTACGAGTGACTTCTACGCCGCATTTATCGCACACTATGCCTTTATAGCGGATTTTCTTATATTTTCCGCAAGCGCACTCCCAATCTTTAGTCGGGCCAAAAATCTTCTCGCAGAAAAGACCGTCCTTTTCCGGCTTCTGCGTGCGATAGTTGATTGTTTCCGGCCTAACGACTTCTCCGTGCGACCAAGAAATTATTTCCTCGGGCGAAGCGAGCTTGAGGCGCAAAGCGTCGAAATCGCTGGTTTTAATTGGATTCAACATATATGTATAGAATTGATTTGATAAAATTTGAAGCGAAAACCTATTCTTCCGCCGGAGCGGCCGTATCGACGCCGTCAGCAGTGGCAATTATCTCCGGCTTGTCATAGTCATAGCGCGGGTCTTTTTTCTCCTCTAAGTCAATTTCGGTTTCAACTTCAGAAGCGGTCTGGCCGCCGCTGCCGCCCAAAAGCTCAACGCTGAGACCAAGTCCTTTCAGTTCTCTGATTAACACGTTAAAAGATTCGGGGACGTTCAACTTCTCAATTTCTTCACCTTTAATAATCGCCTCATAGGCTTTACTGCGTCCGGGGACGTCGTCCGATTTAATGGTAAGCATTTCCTGCAGAGTGTGGGAAGCGCCGTAACCTTCAAGCGCCCAAACTTCCATTTCACCGAAACGCTGACCGCCAAACTGGGCCTTGCCGCCCAAAGGTTGCTGAGTAATCAAAGAATACGGACCGATGGAACGCTGGTGAATCTTGTCTTCCACCATATGATTGAGCTTCAAGACATACTTATAACCGACCGTGATTTTATTGTCGAAGGCTTCACCGGTCTTGCCGTCATACAGGGTAACTTTACCGTCCTCAGGCAAGCCAGCTTTTTTCAATTCTCCCTTAATCTGCTCTTCGGACACGCCGTTTAAAGCCGGAGTAGCGATGCGATAGCCTAATTTCTTCGCCGCAAAACCGAGATGGGTCTCTAATAGCTGACCCAAATTCATACGAGAAATAATACCTAAAGGCGAAAGGATAATATCGATAGGCGTGCCGTCGGCCATATAAGGCATATCTTCGGCCGGAACCACTTTAGAAATAACGCCCTTATTGCCATGGCGGCCGGACATCTTATCGCCCACTTGAATCTTGCGCAAATTAGCCACGGATACCTGAATTGATTTCAAAACGCCGGCAGCCAGCTTATCGCCCTCCTCTCGGGAAAAAATCTTCACATCGACCACTTTGCCGTGTTCACCGTGTTCCAAATAGAGGGAGGAGTCGCGGACATCTTTGGCTTTCTCTCCAAAAATAGCTCTCAACAATTTTTCTTCCGCCGACAAAGTCGTTTCGCCTTTGGGGGTGATTTTACCAACCAGAATATCGCCCGAAGACACTTCGGCGCCAATATGAATAATGCCGTCTTCATCAAGATTCTTAAGCTTTTCTTCGCTGATGTTGGGAATATCGTTAGTAATCAATTCGGGGCCGAGCTTGGTGTCGCGAACATCAATCGTATAGTTTTCAATATGAATGGAAGAATAAACATCTTCCTTCACCAAGCGCTCGGAAATAATAATAGCGTCTTCATAATTAAAGCCATCCCAGGTCATAAAAGCCACTAAAACATTACGGCCGAGAGAAAGCTCGCCGTTATCAATCGAGGGGCCGTCGGTTAAAATTTGACCAGCTTTAACTTTTTCTCCCACCGTTACTAAAGGATGCTGGTTGATACAAGTGGAAGAATTGGAACGTAAAAATTTATTTAAATGATACTGGCTTAATTGGCCTTTTTTATTTTCAATTTCAATCAAAGCGGCCTCGGATTTAACGACAATGCCGTCTTCCTTGGCAATCGCCACGTGTCCGCTATCGCGGGCGGCGCGGGCCTCGACGCCGGTACCGACGATGGGCGCTTCCGCTTTAACTAAAGGCACAGCCTGACGTTGCATGTTCGTGCCCATTAAAGAGCGCTGGCCGTCATTATGTTCCATGAAAGGAATCAAAGAAGTGGCGATAGAAATAATCTGATTGGCGGCCACGCCCACAAAATCAATCTTGTTTACGTCTTCAACGCCCGGCTGTCCGAATTTGCGGACCTCATAACGGCTAACCGCAAAACGTCCAGAATCATCAACCGGAATAGTGGAATCGACGGTAATATATTTTTCTTCCTCAAAAGCGTCTAAATAGACAACTTCATCCGTAATTCGGCTGCCGCTCTTTTCATGCTTGACGCGGCGATAGGGGGTTTCCAAAAAGCCGTAACTGTTCAGGCGGGCATGGCTGGCTAAGTGGCCGACAAGACCGATATTCGGTCCTTCCGGGGTTGCAATCGGACAGATGCGGCCATAATGGGTGGAGTGAACGTCGCGCACATCGAAACCGGCACGTTCCCTAGTTAAACCGCCAGGCCCCATCGCCGATAAGCGGCGCTTATGTTCAAGTTCAGCCAAAGGATTGGTCTGATCCATAAACTGAGACAGCTGGGAGGACATGAAAAATTCTTTAACAACACCGATAACCGGCCGTGAATTCACTAATTTATTAGGGGTTAAGGTAGCGATATCCGAAGTCGACATCCTGTCTTTGATAATGCGCTCCATGCGCGCCAAACCTACGCGGAAACGATTCTGAATCAAACCGCCGATAGCGCGGATGCGGCGATTACCCAAATGATCGATATCATCTTCCGGCTCTTTGGTAATATTCAAACGGATAACTTCCTTTACGATTAAAAGCAAATCTTCTTTTCTTAAAACCCGGTTCTCTTTTTTATTCGGCAAATCCAAAGCGAAACGGCGGTTTAATTTATAGCGCCCGACCCGGCCAAAATCATAGCGGTCAAAACGGAAAAACATGGAATGGATAAGCTGGCGGGCATTTTCTACAGACGCTAAATCTCCAGGGCGGATGCGGCGATAAACTTCCTGCAGGCCTTCGGCTTCATTCTTGGCCGCGTCCTTCTCAATTGTCGCTTCAATGAAGGTGGGTTCGTCGCTGCTTTTCACTAAATCGACATCGCTGAAAAGTTTTTTCAATTCTTCATCTTCTTCATAGCCAAAAGCACGCAATAGCGACGTTACCGCCACCTTGCGCTTACGATCAATACGCACCCAAATTACTTTATTTGAATCAGTTTCTATTTCCAGCCAAGCGCCGCGATTAGGAATAATCTTGGCACCGTAGCACTTTTTGCCCTTGATAAATTCAGCGGTAAACATCACGCCGGCAGAACGAATCAATTGAGAAACAACTACGCGCTCAATGCCGTTAATGATAAAAGTGCCCTTATCAGTCATAATCGGGAAATCGCCTAAATAGACTTCCTGATTAGAGCCTTGATTGGTCTTTTTATTGAGTAAACGAGTCTTGACGCGCAAGGGGGCCTCATAAGTGATGTTCTTTTCGCGGCTCTCAGTTTCGGAAAACTTGGGCTCGTCAAGATAGTAATCTTCAAAGTATAATTCTAAATCTCTACCGATGAAATCGGTAACCGGATTAATTTCGTCAAATAATTCGGCCAGTCCTTCTTCTAAAAACCAGCGATAAGAATCTTTTTGGATTTCAATAAGATCGGGCAAAGGCATGACTTCTTTGAAATCGGTAAAAAACTTACGCTCTGCGATTTTTTTATCCGCTACGCTTACATTAGACATAGAACTTTAAGGGCGGCAAACCAAGCGCCATCTGCTAAAGAGAAAGGCGATAGTCCGGCCTAAATTTATTGACTTGATGAAGATAGGCGCTTTCAACAAAAAAATCTCAAACTGATTTAAGCTTGAGTTAACTGTAGTTTTATTTAATTGCGCCGAAATTTTATAATCACTTTAGAATATGCTTATTTATAAAGTGAATGTTGGCGAAAAATACAAAAAAAACGGATTGGTGAATTAAGGAGAAAATAACACCCGAACAACCGTTTTTATTATCATTTTTGCCTAATAGCTGATTGTATTGTCTATAATATTACAATAATTATCTTTTGTCAATACACAATTTCTCCACAGAAAAACTTAGGCTTCAAAACAACAAAAACTTCACTATTATCAATGATGCGCTAATTCTTCTCGAGCGACAATCCGGTCATCCCAGGGAGTCTGACTGCCTTTGGGGCCACAAATATACTGCTCCGCCCCCTTGCCGGTAATAAGGACGAGGTCATCCGCGCCGGCTAAACGGAAGGCTAGGCGCATAGCTTCCCGCCGATCAAGAACTTTATAAAGATTTGATTCCGAAACTTTACCTGCCTTTTCCGCTCCGGCTGCCACCTGATTGATAATGTCCCAAGGGTTGTCATCATAGGGGTCTTCATCGGTCACAATCACTATATCCGCTTTTTCTCCCGCCATCCTGCCTAAAATCGGCCGCCGTGCCTGATCCCGGCCGCCGCCGGCCGAGCCTAAAATATGAATTAAACGGCGATGAGGAATAAAATCAAGATTCTGATATAAGGCTTCTAAGGCTTTGGGTTCAAATGCATAATCGATTAATACCTGAAAATTTTGCCCAGCCTCTATCCTCTCCATCTTGCCGGCTAAAGATTTAATATTTGCCAAGGCGGACGCCGACTGTTCAGCGTCGATATTGAGGGCGGAAGCGGCAGTTAAGGCGGCAACAGCATTAAAAACATGATAGGAACCGAGGATTGAAAGATGGAAGCGTTTGCCGTTAAATTGAAAATCCGAACCGGAAGCCTCAGAAAACAATGGTTCATAACGGAAAAATTCCGGTTGCGGCTGAATCTCCTGTCCAGAATCATCCGTTAAATGTGCGACGGCTAAATCGGGTTTAAGCGTATAGACGCATTTGCGTTCTGCCGGAAAAGATAAAAAATATGGAGCTTGGTCATCGTCGCCATTTACAATAATTGTTTTTTTAACCTTTAAAAGCTCCGTCTGCCGCAATCCGCTCGGGCTAGAAACTACTTTATTGTCATCATCCAAATATTTAGAGCCGCAACGAGATAGATGGGCAAAAAGCTTGCCCTTGGCGCGCTTATAATTTTCAAAACTGCCATGGGCGTCGATATGTTCCGGATAAAGATTGGTAAAAATCAATAAATCATAATTAATGAAACGATGGCGGAACTGCTCTATCCCCTGAGAAGTGGTTTCCACGACAGCGGCTTTACAGCCGTTATTAACCATACGCCTCAAAGTCCGCTGCAGGAAAAAACGACCCGGCATCGTCATCTTTTTATCATTAAGCCATTCCCTGTCGCCGTCATTAAATTGAGCCGTAGAAGTATAGCCCGACTTATAACCGTTAGCGCTCAAAAGACGAGATAAAAAATAGACGCTTGAAGTTTTGCCGGTAGTGCCGGTAACGCCGATGATAAGTAATTGCCGGCTGGGAAAACGGTAATACAAAGCCGCCAGATAACCCGTTAAAAAATGATAAACGGGCTGAAGACGACGAAAGATTGATATTGGGATTAAACTCTTAATTTTGGCAAGCATACCTCATTAGTATAACAAGAAACTAAAAAAGAAAAAACTATACAAAAAAGACCGAAATCGGCCTTTTTATTTAATCATTAAATCACCGGCTAAAAAACATCCCTTCATCTTCCTCGTCAAAAACCCGAGCTTTAACCGTCTGGTTTTTTTCTCCATCTGGCTTTGATGGCGATGCCGGCTCCGTCTTAATTTCTTCAAGAATCTCGTTCTCTTCACGAATATCATCGTCGGGACCATCATCATCCAATAAGAAGGCGGGCACATCTTGATTATCATTATTATCTTCGCCGCTTTCGTCTTCTTCGGAGTCTTCATCTTCAGTTATTTTCGCGGTGTCATCCTCCTCCTCGGCCGGCGCAAAAGACAGAGTATCATCATCGCCTTCATCTTCTCCAAAATAATTTTCAGGGGCGGACATTTCTCGGCGATTATGAACCGGCATAGCGCTCACTCCTTGATTCTGCATATTTTCAAACTGTTCTTTGCTAATTAATATTTCCCTTGGCTTTGAACCATTAGCCGGACCGATAATGCCAGCCTCTTCCAGCATATCCAAAATCTTAGCGGCTCGTCCATAACCGATTGACAGGCGCCGCTGAAGTAAAGAAGTAGAAGCTTTCCCCGCTTTGATAATTATTTCCTGAGCCTCCGACATCAATTCATCTTCATCGCCGTGGGTGCCATCAAGGCCGACACCAGCCACGCCTCCTACCTTTTGTCTGTCGGTTACGCCTTCAAGATAATCGGCCTCTCCGCTCTTTTCTTTAATATAATTAATTACATCATTAATTTCCTGATCACTAACATAAGCTCCCTGGATGCGCTTTGGCTTAGAGAGCTCAGCCGTGGTTAAAAGCATATCGCCCTGGCCCAGTAACTTTTCCGCTCCACTCATATCCAAAATTGTTTTGGAATCAACCAAAGAGGTGACAGAGAAAGCGATGCGAGCGGGCACATTCGCCTTGATTAAACCGGTAATAACATCAACGCTCGGACGCTGAGTCGCCAAAATAAGATGAATGCCAACCGCTCGGGACATCTGCGCCAGACGGATAATCGCCGCCTCCATCTCTTTGCCGGAAGTCATCATAAAATCAGCCAACTCGTCGATGATAAAGATAATGTAGGGCAATTTTTCCTCCGGCTTATCAGCGTTATAAGTCTGAATATTTTTCTTGCCGGCTTTATTCAATAAATCATAGCGCCTATCCATTTCGTTAAGACACCACTTCAAAGCATTAATAGTCTTGGATACTTCGGTAATGACCGGCGTCAGCAAGTGTGGAATACCATTATAAGCCGGAAGCTCCACTCTTTTGGGATCAACCATGATAAAGCGCAAATCATCGGGATTATTCTGATAAAGCAAGGAAATTATAATCGTATTCAAACAGACTGACTTGCCGGAATTAGTGGCACCGGCCACCAATAAATGCGGCATGCGCGTAATATCGTAAATCCAAGCCGTTCCGGAAACATCTTTGCCTAAAGCAATCATCAAGTTATGCTTGCGATTCTTGAATACCGAATCTTCAAGAATTTCTCTCAAACCGACCACAGCCTTAGCTTTATTGGGAACCTCCACCCCCACTAATGATTGGCCGGGAATCGGCGCCTCGATTCTGATTGGATGAGCCGCCAAGGCTAAAGATAAATCATTGTTCAAAGTAATGATGCGGGAGACTTTAACCCCCTCTGCCGGTTTGAAAGTATATTGGGTGACAGTCGGTCCCACTTTCGTTTCGGCCATTTCTACAGCAATACCGAAATTTTCCAAGGTGCGCTTAATTTTAGCGGCTCCTATCTGAATATCGCCGCCGACCGCCTGGCCTGATTTATGATTCAACAATTCAATCGGTAAATCTATCTTTATCTTTTTCTTGGGCAAAGATAATTTTGCCTGCGCCTTAGAAGCGGCGGCTTGGGCCAGATGCGCCTGCTGAGCCGATAATTCAGAATTGATGTCCTCCGACTCATCTTCAACGTCTTCATCAATCTCTTTGTCGCTTAATTCCCGCTTCTGCCAAGTCTCCAAAACTTCGGCCCGGGCAGACTCTAGTAAATTTTCTGCTTCTGTGTTTTTCCCCTTCTCGGTCGACGACGAGGCAGAAAAAACCCCGCGGAAAGCGTTGCCTAAAGTGCGCCCGAAATTAGCCAAAAAGCTTTCCCGGCCTATCAGTTTAGACAGAGAGGTATTAAAGACAATCACCAGAGCTACCAATAGTAAACAGAATAGAATTATGACACCGCCCCAGAAGCCGAAAGCATAAAGGAACAAGCGGCTTAAATAATAGCCGACATAGCCGCCACCGAGACCGGCCTGAGCATTTTCTAACCAATCAGCCTCCTCCAAGAAAAAATGGAACAGCGTCTGATAGGAGACAAACAAAAGAAACAAACCGAAATAATCGCTCGGCTTGACGTCAACCGTCTTGTCGCGCACCAATAGTATCCCCCAAAAAAGCAAAACTAGAGGCACCAGCCATTTGCCAAAACCGAATATCAAAGACAGCCAGTGCGACAAAAAAACGCCGGAACGACCGGAAAGGTTAAATAAACCCAAAAGAGCAATTAAGCCAAAGGCAAAGACAATAACAATGCCGATGCTGCGCTTAGCATTGTCGCTCAGTTCAAAATTAGGTAAATTTTCAAATGGGTTATCCGCTTTTTTCTTTTTCCTGCCCATAAAATTAAAGTTATTGCCGATTAAAAAGCTGGCAGTCTGTCTTTATTATACAAAAAGTACTCGTAAATCTCAAATAAAGCTTAGATGTTTAATTTATTTCAATATCGATAAAGACAATCTTGGGAAAACGCTCTTGAATCCTCTTTTCAATCTCATCAATTTTTCTGCCCACCAAACGCGGCACCCTATCCATATAATCGACGCAAAATTTCATAAATTCTTCGTAATCATTCTGTATCTCTTTATATTCATTGGATAAAAAATGATGCTGTTCCAGATGCTGAATCATAGCGGCGGCATTAAATTCGACATCACACTTAATCAAATATTTATCGACATCTAAAATAGCCGATTTAAAATCCAATAATTTTTCAATCGTCGGATCAGATAAAAGAATCGCCTTTACCTCCTCTTCAATTTCCGCGGGGATAGAAGTGGTGACCAGATAATGCCTGTTTTTATCAATCAAGATGATTGCCGCCACTCCCAGCAAGGCGCCGATAAAAATAGAACCGGCGGCATCCCAATAATGATTGCCGGTAAATTCCGTCAATAAATAAGCTAGTAAAGCGACTAAGACGCCAAATACAGCCAAGCCGTCTTCATAAACGACCGCCAAGGTGGTCGGATCGGCTGTCTTTAATATTTTCACCCATTTTTTTCCGGGATGGCTGCGGCGCAATTCACGCCAAGCCAACCATAAAGTAAAGCTTTCAATAATGAAGGAAATGATTAATATAAAAACCGGCCAAAAACTAAAATGAAAGCCTCCGGGATGCCAGAGAGAATCAATGCCATGGTAGACGGTCACGCCAGCACCGACAAAAAAGATGCCGCAAGCGGAAATAAGTGCCCAAATATAGCGTTCGCGTCCGTGGCCATAAGGATACTCTTCGGACGGCGCCAGCCGAGAACGGCGCAAACCGATAAGTAGCAATGATTGATTGGCCGTGTCAGCAAAACTATGGATAGCTTCAGAAAACATGGCGCTGGAACCGGAAACAAAAAAACCGATAAATTTGCCTATACAAACGGCGGCATTGCCGGTAAAGGCGGCCAAGACCGGCCAGAAGCCGGAAGAATGAGAAGAGGACATATTTAAATCAAAAATTATGACAGACTATTATACAAATCTAAATATTTAGGCGCCGATGCCTGCCAAGACCAATCTGCGGACATGCCGGCACGGCGAAGCGCCCGATATTCCTGGGGTTCTTGATAATAAAGGTGCAAAGCTCTTTGCAGAGAAGAAAATAAGGAAGAAACAGCGTAATCCTTAAAAACAAAACCGTTACGGCCGTCAATAACCGTATCTTTCAAGCCGCCGGTGGCCCGAACAATCGGCACCGAACCGTAGCGCATGGCAATCATCTGCGTCAAGCCGCAAGGCTCAAAACGGGAGGGCACTAAAAAATAATCGGAAGCGGCGTAAAGATTACGCGCCAAAACATTATCGAAAGCGATTTCCGCCCTCACCACCTCCGGCAGATTAATGGCTAACGACGCAGCGAGATTTTCAAACTTTTCTTCGCCGGTACCGAGAATTATCAACTGAAAAGGATATTTTTTAGACAAAGATTTTAACTTATCGAGGCTGAAAAGGTCTATCCCTTTCTGATCGGAGAGGCGGGCGACCAAGGCAAAAAGCGGAACCGGCAAATCGGGCAAAGCAAAATAGGAGCGCAGGGCTTTTTTGTTTATTTCTTTCCCCGAAACTGAATTAACGCGGCCATAATTAGAAGCCAGAGCTTTATCGGTAATGGGATTATAAGAAGAGACATCGATGCCGTTTAAAATTCCGACCAAATCATTTTTGCGGGCAATCAGCAATTTTTCCAATTCCTGCCCATATTTTTTAGTCAGTATCTCCTTGGCGTAATTGGGGCTAACGGTCGTAATCTTATCGGCCGCCGCTATCCCTGCCGCCAAAATATTAATCCAATCGCCCGCCGCATTCTTCGCTGCCGCCGGCACAATCTCGGGATTAAATCCAAATGATTTAAATTTAAAAGCTGCCACCCAGCCTTGATGCTGCAAATTATGGATGGTCAAAACCAGCTTCGGGCGAAGATTAACGGGCTTCTGCAAATAAGTAAGCAAAACTCCGGCGGCATGGAAATCGTGAGCATGGATAATATCGGGAGCAAAAGACAGGAAAGGCAGGCTGGCCGCGACCGCTTGGGAAAAAAATAAATATTTATCTAAAGTATTGCCCTCATAAACCGCACCGGAAAAATAATGTTTATTCTGCAAAAGATAATAATGGACACCCCCGACCTTGGCTTGAAACAAAACGACCTTTTCTTTTTTATTTCCCAGATTAACAGAAAACGCAGCCAATCTCTGCGCTCGCCAAACACGCAAAGACACGGAGCCATGCGCCGGCATAATAATGCGCGCCGTCAAACCTTGGCTTTTGAGGGCTGTTGGCAAAGAGCCGACCACGTCGGCCAAGCCGCCGACCTTAGCCAAAGGAGCGGCTTCGGCCGCGCAAAAAAGAATTTTCTTATTAATCTTGAGCATGATGGTTAGTGTTTAAATTATTTTTTACCAAAGCAATCACCGCCTCTGCCTTATCCGGTTCGCAGTCGTGCTTCAACAGCCAGAAAGTCGCGGTTCTGATAGCGGTCCAGTTATAATATAAATCCAAACGGCGCTGCAGTGATTCATCCAAAGGAAGGCCGGCGGCCTGAAGATAGGCATCAAGGAACAATCTCTTCATCGCCAAGGCAAAATCAACATCCTGCAGATTGCGCTTAATCTTATATTCCAGTTGCTGCATAAAAGCGCCGAGGTCGCGAGCGAAGTCCGCCGGACAAAAATCGGTAAAATCAATCAAACCGATTTTATCGGCGCCGACGGCAATAATGTTTTCCGGATGGGCATCGCCGTGTATGAGCCAGCGCTTTTCCGTGCTCGCAAAAAACTCTTCCTCTTGCTTGATAAAAGCATCATAAAAACTGGCGATATCATGGACATATTTTTCCCGGAAGCGCTGACCGATTTCCCAGACAATCAAATCTCTTCCCGGGACTACCGTCCGCACCAAAGAATTATCCGCCACAAAGATATCTTGAGCATCGGCCGGCAAACTTAAGGCATGCAACCGGGCGAACAAATCGGCCGCTTGCACAACCATAGATTTCACCTTTTCGTGATTATCCGATTTGATAAAATTCAAAAGATTCTTGCCCTCAATTGCCCGATAAAAAGTCCCGTTGAATTCGGAATTATAAAATAAGGGGCGCGGCAGGGCGATACCGCCATCGGACAAACCGCTATTCCATAAAAAATTTAAAACTTTAAAAACATGCTCCCTGGCTTCATGGCTATGAGCCGAGCAGACAATCTCAATCCGATGCTCTTCACCGTTGACTTTGGCCATAACCACACGATAAGCAATCACAACATGATAAGTGGTTGTCCAAATTAATTTCTTATAAGGCTTTATCGTCAAACTGACGATTTTTTTAAAATCAGGATAAAGCGGCAAAACTTCTTTCTCTAACAGCGAACGAACGGTCTGCTTGTCGAACAGACTGAGAATCTTGTTCATAAGAGTTGTCCGAATTTCTGATAATTCGGCAATTGAATTTATATTAATAAAATTACACTGTCCAAAATTTGCGCCAATGAGTCTGCCAAAGACGAGCCCTGATAGCGGCAGCCAGCTTTTCGGCCTTTACCTTTTCTTTCAAGCTCTTTCTGTCCTGCAAAGAACGAATGGCTCTTAACAAGTCATTGATGCCGTTTTCGACTTCGTCCGGATTCCAAGCCACCGGGCCAAAATTATGGAAAAAATCACGGCCGCTGGCCCACCAAAAAGAACAGCTGGCTAGGCCTCGGCTCAGATGCCAGCGATACCATTCATAATTCTTATCGTCGCGATATTTATCGCCCAGAGCCATCGCCATCTTCGCCAGGCGCCATAATGACGTCTGAATCTTATTACTCCTGTCATGCCAGACAAAAAAAGGATTATTCCCGTCTTCATCCCAATTAGTTTCCCAAGAAGCGGCGCGAAAAACAACTGGCGCCAAGCTTGTCTGCGTATCCAAAAAAGCGGAAATATTTTGAGTTTGCAAATCATCCAGGGCGGCCATTTTTTCCAATTCCAAGGTCGGGTCTTCATGCCGCAAGCCGTATAATTCTGCATCGGTGGCCGTAATTAATAGTTCATAAGAGGATTCTGATTTTAATAAATCACTGATGAGGTCGGGGGCATAAGCATTGGAAAAACGGCGCTGACGCACAATCGCTTGCAAGCCGCTGTTAGCATCCAGATAAGCGCCTTTGGGATTAAGCTCCAAACTGTCGGGCAATGAAGCTTCACCGATGATAATCCAGCGATAGCCTTGAGTTTTAACCAACTTGGCTAAGGATGGAGTATAAGCCATTTCCGGAAAGAAAAATCCGCCGCCGCGCACATCGATTCCAAGTATCTCTTGCAAAAGCTCTTCTTGACGCTTGATTTGATATATTGCTTCGCTTTCCGGAACCAAAGGCAAAAAGGCATGATAGGCAGCCGAGCCCACCACTTCCAAGCGACCGGAGGAAATTAAATGCCGCCAGCGCTTAATCAGCTCTTCAAAACCGTCTTCACGCAGACGCTCCAAAAGACAAGCGCTGATATTGGCGGTAAAATGTAAATCCGGATTATCCTCCAAAAGCTGAGTCAGGCGCAAATAGCTTTTTTCAACCGCTTCTTTAATTCTAGCGGAGGGACTGTTTGCCGGCTGATAAAGATGAATAAAATTTAACCACAACATAATTTATAAACGTTTAGCCCGGCGATAAAGCTGGATATATTTTTTTGCCGGTATCTCCCAGCTGTTCGATTGCTTCATCGCTCTCTGCACCAATTTCGTCCAAGCCGAGCGATGGCGATAATTTTCCAAAGCCCTGATAACGGCACGAAAAAGTTCCGAGGGATCTTCACGCTTGAAAGTAAAGCCGTTGCCTCGGCTAGTAGCCGGATTATAATCTTCCACCGTATCATAAAGACCACCGATTTCCCGGACAATCGGCACACAACCGTAGCGCATCGCAATCAGCTGATTAATACCGCAAGGCTCATGATTGGAAGGTAGCAACAAAAAATCAGAACCGGCATAAACTTGAGTCTCATACTGCTGATTAGCTTTATGGGAAGGAATTAAAACTAATTTTTTTGGAAATTTACGGGCGAACTTTCGCAATTCGGTAATATACTTTTTGTCACCGGCACCGATGATGATTAACTGCGCCTCCAAATTAAGTAAATCCGGCAAAATTTTTAACATCAATTCGAAGCCTTTTTGAAAAGTAATACGCGAAGTCATGCTTATCACCGGAATATTACGGCCGATAGGCAAGCCGAAAAACTTTTGCAGATGAAGCTTGTTTTCAGCCTTGCCGGACAAATTACGCCAAGAAAAATTACTTCTTAGAGTCTGATCCTTTTCCGGGTTATAGGCGTAATAATCGATGCCGTTAACAATCCCAAAAAGACGGTCCGAGCGATTGCGTAGAATCTGATGTAAATCCTGGCCGAATTTTTTGGTCATGATTTCCGAACGATACTGTTCGCTGACAGTATTGATAATATCGGCCGATAAAATCGCCCTTTTGGCAAAATTAATCCTCTCCAAGCGAGGGTCATCCAAATGCGGAATGGAACCGCGCCCATAATCTTTTTCCGCCAAAGGCACCTCCCACCAATTGTGGCCGAATTGGAAAATTAAATTATGGATAGTAAAGATAGTCTTAGCGTTTTTCAAAGTCTTGGAATAGCGGAAGTCATGCTTTAAATAATAAGGAATCAAGCCGGTTTGCCAATCATGGCAATGAATGATATCGGCTTCAAATTTAAGCAATGACAGGAGTTTCAAGGCGGCGACATCAAAGACTAAAAAACGAGCATTCTCATGGCTGGAACCATATAAGGCTTTATGCTTGGAAAAATATTTGCCGCACTCAATAAAATATACGGGCAAATCTTCCAATAACTGCCCCTGCCAATAATTGACAATGATGGTTTCAGTTGAGTTCAAGCGCAATTTAACGTTGCTGAAGATAAGCTTAAGCTTATGCTCCGTCTTATTAATCGTTTTGGCGTACAGGGGGGTAATTAAGCGGACGTCGTGCCCAAGGCGGCTCAAAGATTTCGGCAAGCTGCGAGCAACATCTCCTAGCCCGCCAGTCTTGGAAAAAGGCGCGACTTCAGAGGCGATATGAACAATTTTTAAGATTTTTCCCATAGTTTTAACGTAATTGGCGCTGGTTAGCGCCGCAAATAGCCACCGCCAAAGCATCGGCAGCATCATCCGGCTTCGGAATTTCTTCCAATTTTAAAATCAATTTAACCATTTTTTGAATCTGCAATTTTGAAGCTTGGCCATAAGCGGAAACAGCCTGCTTGACTTGAGCCGGAGTAAAGTCCAATAAAGGTATCCCCTGTTGGCTGATAGCCAAAAGGGCGACTCCGCGCGCTTGCCCGACAATTAAAGCCGTACGCACATTCTTGTTGAAAAATAACTGCTCTACCGCCGCCACTTGGGGGCGATACTTTTCCAACAACAAGCGCAGTTCCCGATAAAGCGACAGCAGGCGCTCCGGCAAGGGCTGTCCGGCCGGGGTCTTAATCGAACCATAATCCAGACATTCCAAATTACCGCCTTTAACGCGGATAAAACCGTAGCCGGTGTCGGCGATGCCGGGATCAATGCCAAGAATAATTTTTTCCATACATAGAGGCTCGGAACCGGTAATGACGTATTCCGAGCCTAGAATTAAGAAACTATCCGCTATATTTTAATCAGCTAAATTAGTGTAATAGGCGCTTACATCTTCGTTATCATCCAGTTCTTCCAAAAATTTATCGCACTTTTCCTGGTCGGCTTCGCTAATACTCGCTCTTTCTTTAGCCACATATTCAATTTCTGCCGATTCCGATTTAAGCTCTTTGCTTCTTAAAAAATCCTGCATCTTCTGAAAGTCGCTTAACGCGGTATAAATAGTCAGGCCTTCCTCGGAAGCGGAGATATCGCTGGCGCCATTATCGATTAAATCTAATTCGATGTCGGCAACACTTAAATTCTTAGCTGCTAGCTCGGACTGAGACACTAAAATAACCCCCGCCTGTTCGAAGTTCCACATCACCGCGCCGAAAGAACCGCCGTTCTTGGTAAAAGCATGGCGGATGGTAGAGGCGCTGCGGTTGCGATTATCGGTTACGCATTTAACAATCACCTGAATACCGGCCGGACCGATGCCCTCGTAATATAATTCTTCAATTTGCTCGCCAGCCAGTTCGCCCGTGCCTTTCTTAATTGCTCTTTCAATATTATCCTTAGGCATGCTGGCGGCCCGGGCGCGGTCAATCGCCGCCCGCAAGCCGGGATTAGCTGAAGGGTCGCCGCCGGTTTTGGCGGCAATGGAAATAACATTGGCTAATTTAGTAAAAATCGCGCCACGCTTGGCATCAACAAGTTCTTTCTGGCGATGCGTTGTCGCCCATTTGGAGTGTCCGGACATAATTTTCAAATTAATTATTTACGCCCCCATCTTATCCTAAATTGAAATAAAAATCAATATCCGTTATAATAAAAACATCAATAAAATTAGGTAAATTATTAAAAATATGAATAAATTGGAATTAGATTCTTTAAACCTAAGCGTCCTTAAGGCCCTGGATTTTTTCCAAAAAAACCCGCTTCCCCGCCTGCAACTTAAAAAATATCCTTTTCCGCTGATAGTAGGCAGCGGCAACGCCATGAATGCCGGGATGGCCATCTTTGATCAGCAAAAAGCTATTTTTGCCAATGAAAGCAACTTCCGCCTAATTTTGAAGCGCTATCGAGATTTAATCAAACGGAAAAATATCAGCCATGCCATCATTATTTCCGCTTCCGGCGAAAAAGATTCAATTTGGGAAATCAAAGAAGCAAAAAAAGCCGGCCTAAAAACCGTACTTTTGACTTGTTCGCCCAATTCCAGCGCTGCTAAAATTGCACATGAAAGCTACGCCTTCCCGAAACTGCCCGAGCCCTATACCTACAACGTTTCTACCTACCTGGGCATGATTATGGCCTCTACCGGAGAAAAAGCATCAACAATCGCCCAATTTATCCTCAACCTTAAATTACCAAAAAATTTTAAAAAATACCGCGCCTATTCCTTTATCCTGCCGGATGAGTGGGGAGCGATTGCGCCGATGTTGGAAATCAAAAAAAGCGAGCTCTTCGGCCCGAATTTATCACTCCGTGCTTTTTCCTACGGCGAGTCCAGGCACGCTAAATTTGTAATTAGAGAAAAAGACGAACTAGTTATCAGCTTTGGTAAAAACGAATATTTTGGCCACCCGCAACACCGCTGGGAAATAGAAAAGCCTAAAAACGCCGGCAAGGCTTGGGCCATGGCCATATCCTATTTCTTAATCGGCCTCATCCAAGATTCTCACCCCGATTACTTCCGTCCTAACATCGTCAAATTCTGCAAAGACTACGGTTATAAAGCCTATCCCGGAAGCAAGCCCTTCGATGTTATCGTTCCCGGCAATTGATTAAAATATCAAAAAACCATCTTCGCTTAGAAAGATGGTTTTTATTTAATTTTATTTTTTCTTCCCCTGATTTTTAACTTTCTCGGTAGCGGCCCTTAATTCTTTAGCGCTGGCCAAATAATATCTCTTTACCGGCCGTAAATTTTTATCAAGCTCATAGACCAAAGGGATGCCGGTCGGTATATTAAATTCAACGATTTCATTTTCCGGCATATCTTCCAAATATTTCACCAAAGCGCGCAAACTATTACCGGAGGCGGCCACGAGCAGCTGCTTGCCTTGACGCAGTAAAGGCGACGCTTCTTTTTTCCACCAAGGAGCCACTCTTAAAACCACATCCTTTAAACTCTCGGCGGAAGGCACCTTAATATTCTGATAACGGCCATCCCTCTGCTGATTATACTTATTTTTATTATCAATTTCCGGCGGCCGGACATCATAGCTGCGCCGCCAAATTTTTACCTGCTCTTCTCCGAACTTCTTGGCCGTCTGTTGTTTGTTTAATCCCTGGAGATTGCCATAATGGCGCTCGTTTAAACGCCAGTCTTTCACAGTCGGCAGCCATAATAAATCCATCTCTTCCAACACAATATTTAAAGTTTTAATCGCTCTTTTCAAAAAAGAGACATAGGCAAGGTCAAAACTAAAACCGGCTTTTTTTAATTTTTTTCCAGCAGAAGCAGCCTCCAGCAAGCCCTGACTGCTTAAATCAACGTCAGTCCAGCCGGTAAAAAGACCTTTCTTGTTCCAAACGCTCTCGCCGTGGCGCAGCAATACTAATTTTAACATAAAAATATCTCTAAATTATTAGCTAAGAATATCCATTTTTTATATTATAACAAATAAAAAAGAGGAAAAGCAAATTGACTGGACCAAGCGAAGATGATAGTATAAAAAAGCTTAAGTTTCCAATAATATTGCCCTTAAGAAAAACCTAAAACTTAAAAAAATCGCGGTCGAATCGCTGCTTTTTGGCCTCAAGCTGATTATCGGCTTGAAAAACCTGATTGCCGCGACTGCAACGACTATCATCAAGCCGTTTTTTTGGCTAGGAAAATTTCTGCTCTATCGCCCTTTTGTCCGCCTATATTACCTCATCTTCCGGGTTAAAAAATATGACTTGGGGCAACAGTCAAAGCGAGAATTAATCAATAAAAAATCTCTGCACCTAACCGCCCTTATCCTTATTATTGCCGCTATCATCTTAAATTTGAGCGACAAGAAACAAGCCAGTGCGGCTGTTGGCAAGGCGCCAAAAAGCTTGATGGCGGAAATAGTAAAGAATGAATTTAGCGATATTGGCCAAAATAATGATGAGTTAGTGGAAGAAAAGGCACAAAATAGCAATCTGCAAGCCTTAGGCGCGGAAAAATATCTGGGTGGACGCGGCGCCGTCAGCGTCGTTAAAAGCGTGTCCCCGATAAGCGAAGAAGACATCAATCTAGCCAAAAATACCGGCAACATGCTGACAAAACCGAAACAAATCACAATTATTAACAATAATACAGATAAACCTGCAGAAAATAACACACCGGCCACCCGACAAGAAATTACCGATTATACAGTCCGAGCAGGCGATACTATCAGTTCAATTGCCCGCCGCTTCAGCCTCAATGTCAATACCATTCTATGGGCCAATAATCTTAACGCCTTCAGCATTATCAGAGCCGGAGACAAGTTGACCATCCTACCCACCGACGGCTTTTTATATAAAGTTGTCCGCGGCGACACTATCGGCAAGATTGCCCAGACTTATGATGTCAGCACCGAAAAAATTATCGCTAGCAACTCTTTAGGCGCAGCCGGCACGATTGCCATCGGCCAACAACTTATTATCCCGGGCGTGAAAAAAACTACCAGTAGTGCCACCGCTAGCACCGGCACCCAAAGCAGCCACTCCGGCATTGCCGTGATTAAAGATATCATTTCCTCCGACAAGCCGATTGTCAGCAGTAATAAGATGCTGTGGCCGACGGAAGGGCACCGCATTACTCAATATTTCTCCTGGCAGCACAATGGCTTGGATATTGCCAATAAAGTAGGTACGCCTATCTACGCGGCCGATGACGGCGTCGTAGAAATATCCCAAGGGGGCTACAATGGCGGTTATGGCAATACCATCCTTATCAACCACGGCGGCGGCAAAAAAACTAGATACGGCCACGCCTCGAAATTATTGGTCAAAAAAGGAGAGACAGTGACCAAGGGCCAATTAATCGCTTTAATGGGTTCAACCGGGCGTTCCACCGGCCCCCATCTCCACTTTGAAGTCGTTATCAACGGCGTCAGATATAATCCCTTAAACTATATCAAATAATATTATGATTATTATTGGCCTCATCATACTGGCCGTGGGAGCGGTCCTAATTATAAAAACAGAGTGGTTTCTGCAGAATTTCGGCCGTATTTCTTGGTTTGAAGACAAACTGGGCAGCGAAGGCGGCTCCAGATTAGGCTATAAACTCCTAGGCGTTATTGCCATTTTTATCGGCATAGTCCTGATGAGCGGCAACGGCAGCAACTTCTTCACCTGGCTGCTCAGCCCGCTTATTCCCCAACAATAATATTGACTAGTCGCAATAATCTCGGTAAACTAAGCCTTATCAAGAAAGCGGGCCCTTAGCTCATCTGGTAGAGCACCTGCTTTGCAAGCAGGGGGTGGCAGGTTCGAGTCCTGTAGGGTCCACAAATAAAAAAAACTCCGTACTTACGGAGTTTTTTTATACACAAATTTATCAAGAATAATTATAAGAATTCATATAAAATAAAGCTCAAATACAAACAAATCAATATGATTCCCTCCCAGCGTTGAAATTTCTTGCCCGTAACATAAAAAATACTGACGGCCGACAAAATAATCACGACAAAAAGTATCAACACATAATAGCGCCACGACAAGGATAAAGGGATGGGGGTAATAAAAGTAAGCAAGCTTAAAACTAAAATATTGCTGGCGGCCGAACCAACTAAATGGCCGAAAGATAAATCGCCACTCTTGGTCTTTAGGGAGCGCAACATCACCGTTATCTCCGGCAGATTAGTGCCGATAGCAAACACCAACAAACCGACCAGAAAAGGAGCAATCGGAAAAATACCAAGAGCAATATCGGCTATTTCCATAATTACGTAGGAAGACAGCGATACTAGAAATAAGCCGATAAGCGCCCATAAAATTTCCCGGCGCAACTCCCGGCGCCAAAATAAAAATTTTTCTTCAAGCCGCCGCCAAGCCGGCTGGGGTTTCTGCTCGGTTACGGCCTGCTCGACAACCGCGCTGTCAGCCTGATAATGGCTGCCCGACAAATAATCGAGATAAATTAAAGTTAAGTAAAAAGCCACCAGCAATAAACCATCATAATAATGAAAGCCTCCTTTTAATCCCAGAAATAGAGAGAAAATTATAAAGATAAAACTGGGAAGGATGACCAATATACGGCCATCGGTCTTAATTTCTCTTTGCAAAACAATCGACATGCCTAAAATCAAGCCAAAAATCACAATGATGCCGCCCCAAATATTGCCCAAGGATATAGCCGGGACTCCTTGGCGGACAGCATTCAGACCAACCATAAATTCGGGTATCGTAGTGAGGAATCCTAAAATCGTCCCCAAGAGCACCGGATGAATTTTAGTTCTATCGGCTACCGCCCGTAAATTGCCCACTAACAAATCCGCCCCCTTGCCAAGAATCAGGAAGAAAACGGCAGCCAAAAAAATGAAGGAAAGAGTGAACATCATGTAATTTATTTAAACGGCTAAATTAATTAACTTATCAATCAGAGAAGAATAGCTATAGCCTGAGGCCATCATTAATTGAGGATACATCGAAATATCGGTAAACCCAGGCAAGGTATTAATCTCATTTAAATATATTTTCCCCTTGCTCAAGAAAAAATCAACGCGGGCAAAGCCGCGACAATCCGCCAGCAGATAAGCTTGCCTGGCTAAGCTAATAATTTTCTTTGCTTGTAACGAATTAAGCGGAGCTGGAATCAACATTTGCGTGCGCCCATTCTTATATTTTTCCTCAAAATCATAAAAATCTTGAGGCAGGCGCAATTCTCCCGGTCGGGAAATTTCTAACTTATCATTACCAAGAACTGCCACTTCAATTTCCCGCGGCTTAACCAAGCCCTGTTCAATAATTATTTTATAATCATGCTTCCGCGCTTCTTTCAAGGCCGCCGGCAACTTAGACCAAGCATCAAGCCGGCTAATACCGACAGAAGACCCGGAATTGGCCGGTTTAATATAAACTGGCAATTTTAATCTCTTTTTAGCTAAAGACAATATTTCTGCCTGCTCCTTTTGGCCGTGCCGGGAATAATCAAGCAGAAAAAAGGGCACTTGAGGAATTTTTTGACCGGCCATCAATAATTTAAAAAGCGCTTTATCCATGCATAAAGCCGAACTGAGAACACCGCAACCGCTATAAGGAATTTTCTGACTCTCTAAAATACCTTGCAAAACTCCGTCTTCACCATAGCGGCCGTGAGTCATAAGCAGAGCGGAATCAAAATATTTTTTAAAGTCATTAATTGCCAAACGCCGGTTTAAAGGCGGCTTCTTTGTTTGCGCTATTTTATCCAAACGATAAAAATAAGCATCCCGATGCCAATAAATTAAAACCAATTTCTGCTCATCCTGATTAAAATTGGCGGCGACATTAGCGGCAGAGACGATTGAGACCGAAGCTTCATTGCCTAAACCGCCAAAAAATAAAGCGACTTTTTTCATATATTTTATTTATATAAACATTCTATCAAAAAGACCGAAATAGGAGAAGCTAAATAAACCGGTTATGATGAGTCTTGACTTTTTTAAAAATAGTAATAATATATCAACATACCTTAAAAATATGACATGGACTCAACACTGGTTATCTCAGCTTACACTGGTTCTGGAATTTTTTTAATGTTAGCGCTTATAGCTATTTTACCGGAACCAACTATCGTGCCCCCACCTCCATGTCTTGGTACCAGATTGACCGGCATATTATTTCGGGAAAACCCGATAAATTGCCGACAAGCTTGCCCTAAACAAAAAAGGTTTGCTTTTCCAGACAAGCCACCCTAGTACCAAGAAAAAAGTTCTTAGCGTCTAACAATAGGTTAGGCGCTTTTTTTATACAAAAATCAACCTTTGCCTATCCGCTGTCGCCCGTGCTAAAATATAAACATGAAAAAAAATGCCCCAAAATTCATCATTATCGATGGCAATGCTTTAATTCACCGCAGTTTCCACGCCATCCCTCCCACTCTGACCACCAAAGACGGCCTCTTGGTTAATGCCGTCTACGGCTTCACTAATTTTATCCTTAAAGCCTTTATAGAACTAAAGCCGGAATTTGTCGTTCTCACTCTCGACCGGCCCGCTCCCACTTTCCGACACGAAGAATATGTTGAATATAAAGCCACGCGCACCAAAGCGCCGGATGAACTTTATGAGCAAATTCCTTTAGTCAAAGAGGTAGCTCAAGCCC
Source organism: Patescibacteria group bacterium (assembly GCA_028692765.1). Classification (GTDB taxonomy): domain Bacteria; phylum Patescibacteriota; class Patescibacteriia; order Patescibacteriales; family UBA12465. The sequence goes on along the minus strand of JAQUWT010000003.1, from coordinate 25,080 downwards.
TTGATATCCCTATCTTTGAAAAAGACGGCTTTGAAGCCGACGACCTCATCGGCACCATCACCAAAGAATCGGAAAAAGAAACCGACTGGCAGAACATCATCATTACCGGCGATATGGATACCCTCCAGCTTATCAGCGACCGCACCAGCGTCTATACGATGAGCCACGGCCTAAGTGATAGCGTTCTTTACGGCGCCGAGGAAGTAAAAGCCCGCTACGGGCTCCGTCCCGACCAAATCGTCGACTACAAAGCTTTGCGCGGCGACGCCAGTGATAATATCCCCGGAGTCAAAGGCATCGGCGAAAAAAGCGCGACCGAATTATTGCAGGCTTTTACTACGCTCGACGGCATCTATCAAGCGGCGGAAAAAAATAATGAAAAAATAAAAGCGCGCACCAGAGAATTATTGCTGCAGGATAAAGACAATGCCTATCTCAGCCAGCGCTTGGCTACGATTAACCGCGAAGTCCCGATAAAAATCCGATGGGACAGTTTCAAACTGGATTCCTTTGATGAAAACGAAGCGGAAGCCGTTTTCCAAAAACTAGAATTCCGTTCCCTGCTGAGCAAATTAAAACAGATAAAAAATCTCGGCACCGCCGGCAAAGAAGAAGCGGAAGACAAGCGGCAGGCGGAGTATCAAGATAAATTTGCCCGCAATCAAACCGAAAAAAAATATCAGCTGATTAGCGATGATAACAGCTTTAACGCTTTCTTTAAAAAATTGCAGAAGCAGAGCGCTTTTGCCATTGACACCGAAACGGAAGGGCTTAATCCGCTTAAGGCCCAGCTCCTGGGTCTCTCTTTCTCCTGGCAAGCTGGCGAAGCCTATTACCTCCACCTCGGCGCTAAGACTGCGGCCAAGGCCGACTTATTCAATTACCGGCAAGAAGAAGCCGGCCATGACTGGCTAAAGCGATTACAAACAATCTTGGAAGACAGAAAAATTCAAAAATACGGACACAACCTGAAATTCGATTGGCGCATTTTAAAAAACCAAGGGATTAATCTCCAAGGAATCGCCTTTGACAGCCTCTTGGCTTCATATTTATTAAATCCCGACAACCGCCAACACGGCCTGGACGGCGTTTCTTTCCGCGAATTGGCTTGGGAAAAAATAAGCACCGAAGAGCTGATTGGCAAAGGCAAGGACGCCATCGCTTTCTCCCAAGTGCAACCGGAAAAAATGGCGCAATATGCCGGCGAAGACGCCGACTGCGCTTGGCAGCTACAAACAGTCCTCGGCAAAAAATTAAAAAAAGAAAAATTAGATAAACTATTTACCAATTTAGAATTGCCTCTGATTACCGTCTTGGGAGACATGGAGGAAAATGGCATTAAGCTAGACCCTAAGCCCCTAAATCAATTATCGAAAAAATTGGAAAAACGTTTGAGCATTCTCACCAAAGAAGCCTACCGACTCGGCCAAGAAGAATTCAACCTCAACTCTCCCAAACAGCTGCAGCATATCCTGTTCGATAATTTGCAACTGGACAGCCGCGGCCTTAAAAAAACCAAAACCGGCATCTCGACTGCTGACGACGAATTGGAAAAATTAAGCGGCCAGCACGAAATTATCGCCTTAATTCAGGAATATCGGGAGCTAAGCAAGCTGCAGAACACTTATGTTTTGGCTTTGCCCGGCATGATTAACACTAAAGACGGCCGCATCCATACCAGCTATAACCAAAGCGTCGCCGCCACCGGCCGCCTCTCTTCCACCGATCCTAACTTGCAAAACATCCCCACCCGCACCGAAGAAGGCCTGGAAATAAGAGCCGCTTTCGTGGCCGCTGAGGGCTATTCTCTGCTCAGCCTTGATTACTCCCAAATCGAGCTGCGCTTGGCGGCCCACCTGTCGCAAGACAAAAAAATGATGGCGGCGTTTAAAAACAATGAGGACATCCATATCGCCACTGCCGCCGCCGTCAACGGCGTCGACTTGAAAGATGTAAGCAAAGAGATGCGCCGCGCCGCTAAAGCGGTTAATTTCGGCATCCTCTACGGCCAAGGCCCGCACGGACTCAGCCAGGGAGCGGGCATCAGCTACGGCGAAGCCAAAGATTTCATCGACCGTTATCTGGAAGTATACCCGGGCATAAAAAAGATGATGGATAAATTCATTGCCGATGCCAGGAACAAAGGCTATGCGGAAACTCTTTTCGGACGCCGCCGCCCCCTCCCCGACTTAAACGCCGATTTTGCCCAAGTGCGCCGCGCCGCCGAGCGCATGGCCATCAATATGCCCATTCAGGGAACGGCCGCCGATATGATTAAGAAAGCCATGCTTGATATCGCCGATTACATCAAGGATAAAAAAGAAGAAATCCGCCTCCTTCTCCAAGTGCATGACGAATTGATTTTTGAAATCAAAAGCGATAAGCTGAAACAACACGTCGAGCCTCTTAAAAAACTGATGGCCGAGGCTCTACCTTTGTCCGTGCCGGTAATCGTGGAAGCCGCCAGCGGCCAAAATTGGGGAGAATTAAAATAATATGTTTCTCAATTCGCAAAATATCGCCCTCTTAGGACTGGGCAAAGAAAACCTGGCTTTTCTTGCCTGGCTTATTAAGCATAATTACCAAGGCAAAATTACCGTCTGCGACCAAAGAAAAGAAGCACAATTAACCGAGCTAATCCAAGAATATCCACCGTTAAAAAAATACCTGCCCCGTCTTAATTGGCGCTGCGGCCAAGAATTCAATCAAAACTTGGAAGATTTCGAGGTGCTATTCCGCTCCCCCGGCTGGCCTATATCCTGCCCGGGCATACAAAAAGCTCTAAATAAAGGAGTACTGCTCAGCAGTGCAATGGAATATTTTTTCGCCGCCTGCCCGAGTAAAAATACGATTGGCGTTACCGGCAGCAAAGGCAAAGGCACGACCGCCTCAATCATCGCCGCCATTTTAAAAAAAGCGGGCAAAAAAGTTTTTCTGGGAGGCAACATCGGCATCGCCCCCTTCAGTTTTTTCGATAAAATTAAAAAATCCGACTGGGTGGTAATGGAACTTTCCAGCTTCCAATTGGAAGATTTAAGTTTCGGGCCGCGCTATGCGATCATTACCAACATCTTTAAAGAACACCTGTCCCCGGCCGACCCCCTCAATCCCAACTACCATCATTCCTACTCCGCCTATTGGCAGGCAAAACTAAAAATCGCCAAGCATCCGGAAAACAAACTTCTGGTAGCCAACCATAATTTGCAAGCCAAACTGGAAAAGGAAAAGCTGGCGGGTAAAATAATTTATTTTGAAGCCTCGGAACTGACTTCGCGATTGCAAGGCATATACAATCAAGAAAATATCGGCGCGGCCGTCGCCTTGAGCCGATTTTTAAAGATACCGGCGCCGATTTATAAAGCAGCGATCAAGACTTTTAAAAATTTGAAACATCGCCTGGAATTTGTAGGCACAAAAAATGGCGTGAAATATTTTGACAACAGCTTTTCCACCACCCCGGAAAGCACCGCTCTCGACTTGATATCTTTTACGGAACAGATTATCCTGATTGCCGGCGGAGCCGACAAGGGAGCGAACTTCAAACCCTTGGCCAAGCTTATCGCCAAAAAAGTAAAAGCTTTAATCTTGCTCCAAGGCGCCGCCACCCCGCGCCTGCTAGCCGATGTCAAAAAAGCGGGATTTAAAGAAAAAAATATCCGTGTGGCAAACAATATGGCTGAAGCAGTCAATGAGGCCAGAAAAAATTCTGTAGCCGGCGATGTCATCCTCCTGTCTACCGCCTGCGCCAGCTTCGGCATCTTTAAAAACTACAAAGAAAGAGGCAACCAATTCAAATATTATGCTAAAAAATAAAGGACAATATCGTATCGGCGTGTTTGATTCCGGACTAGGAGGTCTAACCGTCCTAAAACATCTTCTAAAAAAATTGCCGCAATACGATTATCTATATTTAGGCGATACCGCCCGCGTTCCCTATGGCGGGCATTCTCAGGAATTAATCTACCGCTACACCAAGGAAGCGATGGATTTTTTATTTTCTCAGGGATGCCGTCTAATTATCCTAGCCTGCAATACCGCCTCCTCCCAAGCGCTCCGCCGCTTACAACAAGAATATTTGCCTAAAGAATATCCAGACAGACGCATTCTTGGAGTTATTATTCCCCTGGCAGAATACGCCGCCACGAGCCATAATATCGGTGTTATTGGCACCCGCGCCACTATCGCTTCCAAGGCCTATGAACACGAAATTAAAAAACTTAATGCACAAGCTATAGTCAACAGCAATAGCGCGCCCCTGCTCGTCCCTTTAATTGAAGAAGGCTTGGCCGGAAGCGATATTGCCAACAAACTGTTAAAAAAATATCTACGGCCATTAAAAGCTAAAAATATTAGAACTTTAATTCTTGGCTGCACCCACTACCCTTTTCTGTTGAAAGATACGCGCCGCATCATGGGCAAAAACTGCCGCGTCCCCGATCCGGGGGAAATTGTCGCCGACAGCTTAAAAATTTATCTCGCAAAACACAGCAATCTATTGTCTGCCCATAAAACAACGGGCAGCCGGCATTTCTATTTGAGCGATAAGCCGGAGAATTTTATCAAATTAGGAGAAAAATTTCTGGGACAAAAAATAGATAATTGGCAAATAATTTCTCTATGATTTTTCTGCTCCATGGCGCGGATTCTTTCCGCCGCCAGCAAAAATTGACCGAATTGAAACAGCGCTTTATGTCCGCAGTCGATTCTCTGGGGCAGAGTTTGATTATCCTCGACGGCCGCCAGACCTCTGACGCCGAACTGCAAGAAAAAATCAGTAGCGGCTCCCTCTTTACCAAGAAACGCATGGTAATCATCGAAGAAATATTTAACAACAAAAACGAAGCGGTCTTTGAAACTGCTTTGCAACTATGCAAAAAAAATGCCGGCGCCGAAGATAACGCTCTGATTTTCAACGAAAATGAAATTACCGCCTCCAAATTAAAAGCGGAAGCGAAAAAATTATATAATTGGCTCTTGCAGCAGCCTTTCGTGCAAGAATTTAAATTGTTAAATAATACGCAGGTGCTTGATTTCGCCAAAAAAGAAATCGAAAATAAAGGAAGCAAAATCTCACCCAACGCCCTGTCAATCCTCATTGCTCGAACCGGAAATGATTTGTGGCGCTTAAATAATGAGATTCAAAAATTAACGGCCGCCGGAAAAAATAGAATTATCGATGAATTATTGGTACAAACGCTGGTAAAGAATGAAGTGGAGGATAATATTTTTGCCCTAACCGATGCTTTTGGCTCTAAAAACGGCAAGTTAGCCCTCCAAATGCTGGAAGAACAATTTATTGCCGGCCTTAGCGCCGAATACATTCTGGCTATGTGCCAGCGGCAATTTAAAATTATTCTCCAAATAAAACAAATACAAAACCAAAGTCGTCTTAGCGAAGCTCAGCTGGCTAGCCAATTGAAACTCCATCCCTTTGTAGTTAAAAAAAGCAACAGCCAAGCCAATAAATTTTCACTGAACGAACTTAATCGTTATTTCCAAGCATTTTTGGAATTGGATTATAAAAATAAGCAAGGAAAAACTGATTTAAAGAGCGAACTTTATGCGCTGGCGGCTTCTCTGTCTTAAAAATAAGGCTAAAAAACTCTTGCTTTTTTATTGCTCTTCTGTTATATTTTATCCAGATTTGCCAGGCACTTATTTTTTGTTGTTATTTTCCTATAATTAAGGGCAATTAGCTCAGTTGGTTAGAGCGCAACACTGATAATGTTGAGGTCGGAGGTTCGAATCCTCCATTGCCCACTTCAGCTTTAAAATAAAAGAATCGCGGGATAGAGCAGTTGGCAGCTCGCCAGGCCCATAACCTGGAGGTCGTCGGTTCGAATCCGACTCCCGCAACTAATCTGTTTTCAGTCGAGCCTCGGTAGCTCAGTGGTAGAGCAAAGGACTGAAAATCCTTGTGTCGTCAGTTCGATTCTGACCCGGGGCACAAATGCAAAAAAGTTATAAAGTTATAAAGTAATGACTTCAAGCACCTTGCTTTTAGCAAATAATTTTATATCTTTATAGCTTTTTTGCTTTATACGGGGTATGGCCTAATTGGCTAAGGCGCCTGCTTTGGGAGCAGGAGATTCTGGGTTCAAGTCCCAGTACCCCGACTAATGTAATATTAGTTCAATTGTATTAATATTAAGGGCTAAAGAAAGTCTTGATTTTTCTTTATTTTTATGCTAACCTAAGAATACTTTTAATAATTTACCTAATTTATAAATTTTGTATGCCTAATAAGAAATCGGCGAAAAAAGAACTGCGCAAGAGCGTAAAAAGAGAAGCCGCCAATCTCAAAGTTAAAAATGTCATGAAAACGGCTGTTAAAAAGAGTCTGAAGAAAGTCCAAGCGGCCGACAAGAGCGCTAAGGAAGATTTTGCCGTAGTGATGAAAAATATCGATAAAGCCGCCAAAAAGGGGGTAATTAAGAAAGGCACAGCCGCTCGCAAAAAATCACGTTTAGCTAAAAAAATTAACGCGCTCAAATAATTGAGCCTTATAAAGTACTTTTTCTCGGAAACGGGTGTAAGCCCCCTTTCTGGGAATAAGCGAAGAAAATATGTTAGATAAAAAAAACAAAGAAAAAATCATTAAGAAATTTCGTGTTCATGATACCGATACCGGCTCCCCGCAAGTTCAAATTGCCATTTTAACCGAAGAAATAAAGCAATTAACCGAACACTTGAAACAACACAAGCACGATTATTCTTCCCGCCGCGGCTTATTGAAGAAAGTTGGCGAACGCCGCAAACTCCTTAAATATTTACAAAAAGAAAATGCTGAGCAATTCAAGGAATTGGCCGAAAAACTTAAACTGAAGATTGCCCAGAAACTACAAGCTGAAGAGGAAGAAGAAAAGTTAAAGGAAAAGAAATACAATGTCGCTTCCGAAGAAGACGAAGAAGAAAGTGTAGAAATTGGCCCTGATGCCGAGGAAGACGGTGAATAAAACTATGATAAAACATAAAGAACAACGTGTCGGCGTCTTGATAGATGTCGCTAATATGTATCACTCCGCTAAAAACCTTTACGGCAGACGCGTTAACTTTAAAGAAATTTTGACTAAAGCAGTGGCCGGCCGGAAACTAATCCGGGCCACTGCTTATGTTATCCGGGCAGAAAACGACGAAGAGACCGCTTTCTTTGAAGCTCTCAGCCAACAAGGATTCGAAGTGCGCATGAAAGATTTACAAATTTTTGCCGGCGGCGCCAAAAAAGCAGATTGGGACGTCGGCATCGCCATTGACGCCATTAAGCTGGCCGATAAATTAGACGTGATTGTTTTAGTTTCTGGTGATGGCGATTATCTGCCCTTAGTATCATATCTGCAAAACAACAAAGGCTGCCTGGTGGAAGTAATGGCATTTAGAAAGACCTGTTCGGCCCGCTTGATTGAAGAAGTGGACGACTTTATCGATTTAAGTTCGGACAATAAATTTCTGATTGGCAATAAATATAAATAAAAAAAACAATAAACTAAAGTTTTGGCCTGCAAATAGATAGCACTGTCAATATTCTAATACTATCAGAATATACAGTTCTGTAATTTGAAGGCCAAGCTAAAAAAATTATGGAAAAAATTGTAAGCACCGACTGGCTTGGCCGCCAGCTCACCATTAAAACCGGCAAGATTGCCCTTCAGGCCGATGCCGCCGTTTTGGTCCAATATGGGGAAACCGTGGTTATGGCTACGGTTGTTCAAAATAAATCCGCCCGCGAAGGAACGGATTTTTTCCCGTTAATGGTAGAATTTCAAGAAAAGCTCTATGCCGCCGGCATTATTAAAGGTTCTCGCTGGATTAAGCGCGAAGGCCGTCCAACTGACGACTCAGTCTTAACCGGCCGCATGATTGACCGCTCCATCCGCCCTCTTTTTAATCAAGATGACCGCCGCGACGTCCAGGTAATTATCACTGTTTTGGCCGTAGACCAAGAAAACGACCACGATATTGTCTCTTTAGTCGCCTCATCCGCCGCTCTAGCGATTTCCGGACTGGAATGGCGCGGACCGATTGGCGGAATTAGGGTCGGCCGCATCGAAGGTAATTTTGTCTTTAACCCCACTTACGCCGAACAAGCCGCCAGCGATTTAGATTTGATTGTAGCCGGTACCAAAGACAAAACTATTATGATTGAAGCCGGCGCCAATGAAGTTCCGGAAGCGGTAATGCTCGAAGCGATATTGGCCGGGCAAGAAAACATGAAACCGGCAATTACCTTAATTGAGGAATTGCAGAAACAAATCGAACCCAAGAATAATAAGGTAAAACAAGCTCTGAAAAATGAAGAAGAATTAAAAAAAGAGGCAGACAAACAAGAAAATCTTAATTTAGGAGCCGCTTGGCTAAAAGAAAATATTAAAAATATTTTATTTGATAAATCCTACTACACCAAGGGGGAGCGCAAAGCCGCAGTCAGTGCCATTAAAGAACAATTGGACGCCTATCTTTTTGAAAAAGGCATCAGCGCCGACCAGCGAGGATATGTTATTAAATCATTGGTTGAAAAAATGATTGATGAAGCTATTACCGCCTCTATTTTGGAAAATGGCAAACGGGTAGACGGACGCGCCCTCAACGAAATCCGCCCCCTTAATGCCGAAGTTGCCTTATTGCCCCGCGATCATGGCACCTCCCTATTCTCCCGCGGCGAAACCCAAGTGATGTCTATCGTTACTTTAGGCGCGCCGGGAATGGAACAATCCTTGGAAGGCATGGAAGGACAAAGCAAGAAACGCTACATGCATCATTATAATTTTCCTCCTTATTCGGTCGGTGAAGCCGCTCCTATGCGCGGTACCGGCCGCCGTGAAATCGGCCATGGCGCTTTGGCGGAAAAAGCTTTATTACCGATGGTTCCTAACCGTGAAGACTTCCCTTATACCGTCCGCGTCGTCAGTGAAACCCTCGGCTCCAACGGTTCTTCCTCAATGGCTTCAACCTGCGCTTCGACTTTAGCCCTGATGGATGCGGGCGTACCAATTAAAAAACCGGTGGTCGGCATCGCCATGGGCCTAGCATCCTATCATGATTTAAGTAAATGGCAAGTGCTGACCGATATTCAAGACTTAGAAGACGGTGACGGCGGCATGGATTTTAAAATTACCGGCACCGACACCGGACTCACCGCTATTCAGCTAGACACCAAAACCGAGGGCTTGACCCCGGAAATTATTGCCCAAACCTTCAAACAAGGCAGAGAGGCCTTAAATCAGATTCTGGAAGTGATAAAAAATGCCATCCCCGCCCCTCGCCAAGAGTTATCCCCGTATGCGCCCCGCATTACCAGTTTCCATGTTGATCCTGAAAAAATCGGCGCTATCATCGGTCCGGGAGGCAAAGTTATTAATAAGATTATCGATGAAACCGGAGTCAGTATTGATATCGATGACGACGGCCTGGTAATGGTCTGCGGTACTGACGCAGCCATGGTGGCCGAGGCAGTCAACCAAGTCCAAGCAATTGTCCATGTCTTTGCGGTTGGCGAAATTATCACGGGTAAAGTGGTACGCATGATGGACTTTGGCGCTTTCGTTCAGTTAAACAACAGCCAAGACGGCTTGGTTAGAGCCAGCGAACTCGCCCCTTATTACGTTGAAAAACCGGGCGATATCCTAAATATCGGCGACACCGTCACGGTTAAAATTATTGAAATCGACGATCAAGGCAGAATCAACTTAACCATGAAGGGTTTAGCCGAAAATGCTGAATTATGGAAAGACGAGAAAGGCAAAGGCGACCCCGCTAATCGTATGAACAGCTTCCGCCGCCCCGGCGGTTCTGACCGAGGCCGTTTTTCCGGCCGCGACGGCGCTCCTCGCCGTCCCCGCTTCTAACTTGACTTTTTTCAAGTCTTAAGCTAATATTTGTCAATAAAGAAAAAGAATCGCGTTATTCGTTTGGATTTTTCACCGCTCGGATGCGCCTCTAAAATATCATATGTTAATGATAAAATTATCCAAAATCGGCAAAACTAACAAAAAAGTTTTCCGTTTGATTATTTCTGAAAAAGGACGCGACCCCTATGGACGCTCTTTAGAGATTTTAGGTTCATACAACCCCTATTCTAAAGATTTAGAAGCCAAAACCGACAGAATTAAATATTGGCTGGAAAAGGGCGCCGGCATGACTGCCAGCGTTAACAATCTCTTGGTCGGAAAGGGAGTGGTTGAAGGCAAAAAAGTAACAGCGTCGAAACCGGGAAAGGTTAATGAAAAGAAAGTCGCTCAGGCTAAAGCGAAGGCCGACAAAAAGTCAGCAGCCGAACAGTCAAACAACCAGGAAGCTCCCGCCGAAGAGGTAACGGCAACACCGGCTGAAACTGAAGCCGCCGCCCCTGAAACTCAGGAAGAAAAAGTGGAAGCTGAAGCTTAATTGACATCTATAAGCTATAATTGATAAGATAATATTGATAGAAATCTCGTGAAAACGAGGTAATATAATTAAGTCTAGGATCTTTCAAGTCCAGCGACTATAGTGCGGTTGATTTGAAAGCCCAGCAATAACAAATATGGAAGCAGACAAACAGTTTCTCGAAATGATCGTAAAGAGCATCGTCAGCAATCCCAATGACGTCGCTGTCGATCGGACCGTTGATGAAATGGGAGTGCTCTTGACTCTCAAAATTAACCCGGCCGATATGGGTTATGTGATTGGCCGCAAGGGTCAGACCGCGCAAGCTATCCGCACCCTGTTAAAGATTGTCGGCGCCAAGAACAATTCTCGCGTCAACTTGAAAATCTACGACCCGGAAGGAGGCGCTCGTCGCTCCAGCCGTCCGTCTAGTGATAATCACGCTGATTTAGGCGATGTTGACACTTCCGCCTTGGATGATCTCAAAATTTAATCTCCTAGATTAAAATATAGAAAAAGCCGGATTTCCCAATCCGGCTTTTTTGTTATAAAATAATTAATATATGAAATTCAAAATATTAAGCATCTTTCCCAATATCCTAGACTCCTATCTTGAAGATAGTATTATTAAGAGGGCCATTGAGAGAAAGATTATTAAAATAGAAAAATACAATCTTAGGGATTGGACCAGTGATAAGCACCGTACGGTCGATGACACTCCCTACGGAGGAGGGGCGGGCATGCTGATGAAAATAGAACCTCTCTATAAGGCAATCAAGGATATAAAAAAGAAAAGTAAAACTGATGTAAAAAAAAGAAAAATAATATTGCTCTCCGCCAGCGGTAAAACCTGGAACCAAAAAATGGCTAAGCAATATAGCCGCCTTGAAGAAATACTTTTTATCTGTGGGCGCTATGAAGGCGTCGACGCTAGAATAAAGAAATTTATTGATGAAGAAGTATCAATTGGCGACTACGTCTTAACCGGCGGCGAGCTGCCCGCCCTAATCATCATTGATTCAATTACCAGATTATTGCCCGGCGCTCTAGGAAACAAAGCCAGCATTGAAGAAGAATCTCATAGTGAAAAAAATATTCTGGAATATCCACAATATACCAGACCGGCCATTTTTGAAGCCGAAGGCAAAAAATACGCCGTTCCTAAAGTTCTACTTGAAGGCAATCATGCAAAAATAAAAGAATGGCGAGAAAAAAAACAAAAGATAAAAAAATAAAAAAGAAAAGACTCCGAGAGGAGCCTTTTTAATTAGATTAAACCGTATTCTAATTATCACCACAAACTAACATCCAACGATTATCTATCAGCTCTAATTTTCCCGGCAAAGCAAAGCCAGCGGCCCTTTCGTGGCCACCGCCGCCAAGAGCACGCGCTAATTTATCTACCAACATACCATTAGGAGTACTCCTTAAACTTCCCTTGACTAATCCGCGTCGGTCTTCATAGAGCAACATGACCGCCTTGGCGCCAGAGAGATTGCTTAAAAATCCGGCTAAACCGCTGAAAAAATCACTTTCAGCGGCGCTATCAAGATTATCTTGGTCAAGAATATTTCTAATATCATCACGCGTAATCACAGCAAAAGCTAATTGATAGCGAGGATTAAGCTTTAACCGCTCCAAAGCCAAGCCCCACATTTTCATCATCACCATATCCTTATTGCGCAAGACATAGCTGACAATCTTATTATAATGGGCACCGGCAGCCAAGGCGGCCGAAGCCGCTTTCATGGTAGCGTCAGAAGCGGAGGGATAAAGAAAATTGCCGGTATCGGTCAAAATGCCGGTTAAAATACAATCAGCTAAATCTCTGGTAAACGACAATTTATTAGCGACAATAAAATTATAGATGAGTTCGGCAGTGGATGATAATTCCGGATAACGAATTTCTAAATCGGCATAATCATCTATCCGCGGATGATGGTCAAACTCGATAATATTTCCTCCTCTTTTTTTAAACTCAATAATCTCAGCGCTTATAGCCGTCCTGGCTAAGGAGCCGCAATCGGCCACAATTAATAAATCAAAATAATCCCGCAAAGATTCCTTAATCCCAAATTTATCTTTCAAGGCATTAAAATCACCTTCAATTTCTTTAAATCCCGGGAGATAATCAAATAAAGCCTGATTTTTATCCTGGCAAAAACCGACCGCTTCTTTGCCGGCTGTAATGGCGAGTACACGCAAGGCGGCTACTGAAGATAGAGCATCACCATCAGGACGAAGATGAGCAATAATCAAAATGCGCTCGGCTGAACGCATCATTTCCAAAGATTTTGTAAATTTAGCCTGAATATCCATAACCGCTTATTTTATCGGGAAATCACGCAAATGTCAAAACTAAAAAACCACCTCAATCAAGGCGGTTTTTTTATATTTTTGACAAAAGAATCATTAGAAAGCAGAAATATTATCGTCTTCGTCCTGGTCAATTTTTAGAAAAACCTCTTCCAAATCAGCCGCCTTCTTTTCTGTGGGGTCAAATTCCCATAACAGGCGGGGAATCTTACGCAAACGCGTCTTTTTGATAATGCCAGAAGCAATTTTTCCTGAAGAAGCTTTTAACTTTTTTAAAGCTGTCCCCGCCATTTTATCAGGTAAAACCGAAACTGCCACTTTAGCATGCTGTAAATCGGGTGTGCAAGACACATAAGAAACTGTCACAAATACCTCCGGTAACTCTAATTCCCTATTGATGGCCGCCGCTAACTCGCGGTGTAAAAGTTCATTAAGCTGTTCAACTTTAGGCATATTATATCTTCTCGATATTATGGTCTTCGCGATAAAATTCTAAAACATCGCCTTCTAAGATAAGCGGCTGACCTTCAAATTTCAAGCCGCATTCTTCTCCTTCTTCTACAAATTTAACCTCTTGCTTGGCTGATTGCAAGCCGGTAATTTTACCAGTAGCAACAAAATCTTCTCCCCGCCAAACGTTAACGATAGCATTATTTTCCGGGCGCCCGGCTAAAACTTTACCGCCGATAATTTGCTGCTGCTTTTCGGTGCGGAAAATAGCCAAAACTTTAAGCTTACCCAGGTCAATCCGAGTCACTTCTTCCGGCACTAACTTCTGCATCTCTTCTTTAACGTACTTGATTAAATCATAAATAATAGAAAAAGAATGGACGCCGATATTTTTACTTCTAGCTAAATTCTCTACATTAGGCGCCATTTTCGTGTTAAAACAGATAATTTGTGAGCCTGAATCTTCGGCCCTTTTGACATCGCCCTCGGTGACATTACCCAAGCCTTTAGCGACTATCTTTACCTTCACTTTTTCCGTGTTAATCTTCATTAAAGATTCTTCAATTGCTTCCGCCGAACCCAAAAAATCACTTTTAACCACCAAATTGACTTTTGGAGTGGCGTCATCGGCGTTTTCTTGCTGAGCAATAGACATGATTTTTTCCTTTTTAACGTCAGCACTCTTTATCTTCCGCATCTTTAATTTCTTGCCATCGCCGACATACAGAATATCGCCGACCGAAGGGGAAATTTTTAATCCTAAAATTTTTATCGGCACCGAAGGTCCAGCCTCTTTGATTTCCTCGCCTTTATAATTCTTTAAAGATTTAACCTTGCCATAAATAACATCCTCAAAACAAAGCTGATCGCCAACGCGCAGAGTGCCATTTTGAACCAAAAGAGTAGCGACCGGGCCGGCGGCCTTGTCCACGTTAGATTCGACCACCGTACCGGCGGCTTCGGCCTCCGGATTAGCCTTTAAGGAGTCGCCCAATTCCGCGTCAGCCGTTAAAATAACCATATCAAGCAATTCCTCGACTCCGGTGCCATCCTTGGCTGAAATCGGCACGCAAATAGTCTTACCCCCCCAATCTTCCGGAGTTATGTTTAATTGATTGGCTAAGTCTTGCTTAGTTTTCATTACATCCGCTTCAGGTTTATCAATTTTGTTAATCGCCACTAAAAAAGGTAATTTTGCCGCCTCGATAATACGGAAAGCTTCGACGGTTTGCGGTTTGACGCCGTCGTCGGCGGCCACTACCAAAATAGCGATATCAGCCACTTTAGCGCCGCGGCTACGCATCGCCGTAAAAGCTTCGTGGCCGGGAGTATCGATGAAAGTGAGTTTCCTGTCTTTGCGCGCCACTTGATAAGCGCCAATATGCTGAGTGATTCCCCCCGCTTCTCCGGCGATAACATTAGTCAAACGGATAGAATCAAGGAGCTTAGTTTTTCCGTGGTCAACATGCCCCATCACCACAATGACAGGCGGACGCGATTGTAAATCTTCGGGGTTTTCTGAATCCAAAATATCCTTTAGCTTCTTTTCCTCCTTCACACCCTCATCGTCATCAGTTTCTTCTAAGGGTTGGACGTCTAAATTAAGGTCAGCACCAATAATAACCGCCGCATCAAAATCAATTTTTTCATTAATAGAAGCAAAAACGCCATTTTTAATCAACTCCTGCAATAAGCGATTAACCGGAATTTGAGAGATTTCTGCTAAAGCGCGGACGGTGATGACAGACGGGATAAAAATTGTCTTCTTTTCTTTGGGTAAAATAGCCTCATCCTGCTTCTTAGCGCGCTCAACCGCCTTTCTCTGCTCCCACTGACGCCTAAAAATTGGCCAATTTTTAATAATTTTTTTGGCAGTATTATTATCTACTTTAATTGCCTTCTGACCGATAGCAAAACCGAGTTCAGGCAGTAAATCGCGTAATTCTTGAGGAGAAATGCGTAAAATGCGAGCTAATTCTGTAATATTCATAAAAATTTAGCAAATAACTTATTTAGAGACTGATTTTATTAATTATTTTTAAATATTACTTTATTTTTTAAATTTAGTCAATGAAAAACTAGCAAAAAATGACTTTACAAAGGCAAAAATAATTGCTAAGATAATTACTAATATTACTTAGCAATTAATAATTAGCCGAAATTCAAGATAAGCCCGATTTTAGCTGATAATAAGAAATCCTCACTAAAACCGGAAGCTTTTACTCCTTAATTCTTATCTTATATTCACTTATCACCGAAATGTCAGTTAAACTTGTTGACCATTTTTACTTATATCACCAAAAATCTTTAATATAAGAGGAAATTTTATTTTTTACGGGTTCAGATGCTTTCTTGTTTTCGGTCTTTACTTTTATGGAATATATAATCGCCGCTATCGCTGTCGTGGGTGGCTTTTTTATTGGCGCCTGGTTCCAGCAGAAAAAAACTAGCCGCCGCATCGAGGGAGCAGAAAAAAGGGCTGATAATATCCTCAACGAAGCCAAGGCTAAAGAAAAAGAGCTATTGCTCAAGGCTCAGGACAAAGCCCTTAAAATCATCGATGAAGCCAAACAAGAAGAAACGCAGAGACGGAAAGAAATCAACGGCCTGCAAAATCGTCTTGAACAGAGAGAAAATGCCTTTTCCCAAAAACTGCTAGATCTCCAAGAAAAACAGCAAAAACTCTACGATAAGGTCAATGAAGTCCAAGAAATCAAAGAGCGAATCAAGACTATCAAAGAAGAGCAGGTAAAGAAACTTGAGGAAATGGCCAATCTCAGCCAGGAAGAAGCTAAAGATTTACTCCTGAAAAACATTGAAGAAAAAGCAGAAGAAGACCTAATGGTCCGCGTCCGCAAATTAGAAGAAGAGAATAATGATACCTTGCAAGAAAAAGCTAAAGATATAATGGCTCTAGCCATGCAGAGAATGGTGTCCTCCTATACCGTCGAACTAACCACCACTACGATTGATTTGCCTAATGACGAAATGAAAGGACGCATCATCGGCCGCGAGGGCAGAAATATTAAAGCTATTGAACAGATGACCGGTGTCGAAATAATCGTTGACGACACTCCCAATGCTATCACCGTTTCGGGATTTTCCTTGATTAGGCGCCATATCGCCAAAAAAACTTTAGATTATTTGATAAAAGACGGACGTATCCATCCCACTAAAATTGAAGACGCGGTAGAAATGGCTAAAAAAGAATTAGCGGTTGATATTAAAAAGGCCGGCGAAGAAGCGATGTATGAAGTCGGCATTACCGGCTTCGATCCTAAACTGGTACAAATTCTAGGCCGCCTGAAATATCGTACCAGCTATGGCCAAAATACTTTAAGCCATTCAATTGAAGTTGCTCATTTAGCGGCAATGCTTGCGGAAGAACTAGGCTCTGATGTGACTTTAGCTAAAAAGGGCGGGCTCCTCCATGATATCGGTAAAGCGGTTGACCATGAAGTCCAAGGCAATCATACTGAAATCGGTCGTGATATCGCCAAAAAATTCAATTTACCTGAAGAAGTAATCGCCCCCATTGCCACTCATCATGATGACCAGCCAGCCACTCTTACTTCAGTAATCGTCAAAGTAGCCGACGCTATTTCCTCAGCCAGACCGGGGGCCAGAAGTGACAGCCATGAAAATTACATCCAGCGTTTGGAAGAATTGGAAAAAATTGCCACCAGCTTTGAAGGCATTGAAAAAGCTTATGCCATTCAAGCCGGACGCGAAGTTAGAGTCTTTGTTAAGCCAGAAACTATTGATGATTTCAAAGCCCATAACCTGGCTAGAGATATTGCCAAAAAGATAGAAACTGAGTTAAAATACCCTGGAGAAATTAAGATTAACGTCATTAGAGAAACTAGGGTGATAGAATACGCCAGATAAATTATAATTAACGCCACCGCCTCGGCTTGGGGCTAGGCGCCAAATATATGAATAAAGCGCAATTAATCGACAAACTCTACCACGAAGTAGAGGGCTTGAACAAGAAACAGGCGGAAAAAATGTTGGATGTTTTGACCGACACCATCATTGAAGAGTTAAAAAATGACCGCGAGGTTACTATTACCGGTTTCGGTACTTTTCTTTCCCGCGTCCGCTACTCTCGTGGAGGCGTTAATCCTCAAAACCCCAAAGAAAGAATTACCATTCCGGCTGTTAAAGTCGCTAAATTTAAAACCGGCTATAATCTCAAACAGGCCCTGAAGGGCAAGCGCTAAACAATAAATATTATTTTGCGGAAAAGCTTGCCCGGATTTTCTCCGGGCAAGCTTTATGCCTATAATAAAGCTCCGGTAGCTCAATTGGATAGAGTGTGTGGCTTCGGACCACAAGGTTAGAGGTTCGAGTCCTCTCCGGAGCACCCAACCTGTCTTTTACGGGTCTTGACTCTTGGGCTAATGATAAATATAATAGTCCTGTACGTGCTTGGCTGAATCCGCTTTCTCACTGCCAAATAAGTTGTCGGGTGCGAAATAAAACTCAAGTAATATAGTTTTAGGCTGGGTAGCTCAGCTGGTTAGAGCGTAGCACTCATAACGCTAAGGTCGAGGGTTCGAGCCCCTCCCCAGCCACACAGATTGATTTAACAAGCAAGGTTCAAAAAATTATTTATTATAACTTTGAACTTAAAAATAGTAATGCGCCTATAGCTCAGCTGGTAGAGCAACTCCCTCTTAAGGAGATGGTCGTGGGTTCGAATCCCTCTGGGCGCACCGATAAATATAGTTCATTTAGGCAATATTTATGCGAAACTTTATTATATTTGGACCGCCAGGAGCTGGCAAAGGCACACAGGCGCAAAAGATAGCCAACGAATTCAATTTACACCACCTCTCCACAGGAGCGCTGTTGCGGGAAGAAGTTTCCCGTCAAACTGAAATCGGACAAAGAGTGCAAAAAATAATGGACCAAGGAGGATTAGTCGACGACAGCATCGTCGATGCTATTGTAAAAAATAAAATTACACAAGACGGCCAAGTAGCCGGTTTTATTTTTGACGGATATCCACGGACAATTAACCAGGCAGAAAATCTGGATGCACTCCTTGCCGCAAAGGCTCTCCCGTTGATTTTAAATTTAGAGGTAGAAGAAAAAGAATTAATTAAAAGACTAAAATTGCGCGGACAAGAATCTGGACGCAGTGATGATAATGAAGAGACCATTAAAAACCGTCTTCATGTCTACAGCGAACAGACTAGGCCCCTACTTGATTTCTATGCCCGCCAGAAACGCCTGATCAGCGTCAACGGACAAGGCACGATTGAAGAAGTATTCCAGCTATTGCAGGACCAAATAAAATAAAGTAACAAAAAAGAACCAATAAACGGTTCTTTTTTGTTTTCTGTAAATAAATAATATTTCTATTCTTGAATAAGCGTACCCTTAAAACTCTTATTATCAATAAATTTACCCACATTAACTAAATTATGCCCATTCAATACCGCGACTCTAAGTTTTAAAGACTGAGCAAGACGAGAGGCTATAGGGTCGAAGGGGGCATTAAGGCCGGGGTGCCATTCATTGCCGACAATTTGCCTAAAATCATCCCAATTTATCTTTTTAATAATTTTAGCCTCTGGATAACGGCGGGGGTCCTGATTATATACATAATCGATATTGGAAAGATTAATCACCGTCTTAGCTTTATATTTTTTAGCCAACAAAACCGCCACATAATCGGTTGACCAACCGGGACGATAACCACCAGCGATAATCACTCGGGAACGAGCATTAAGAACCTTATCGGGATTAGTGATTATTTCTGGATACGCAACATCTCTTAGTAAGGTTCTAAGCAAATGGGCGTTAAGACGAGTAGCATGTATCCCCAGCCAATCTTGGTCGTCTTCCGGAACTTTCTCGACAGCGGCCGCCGCTTGGACATATTGCCTGGCGGTAACGCCGCCACCGGCCACAATAATCAAACGATCGCCGGCGTCATAGCGCTTGAGCACGAAACGACGTAAAGATTTTAAAAAATTAACATCAATACCCGCGGCCGGGACAATCAGGGAACCGCCGACAGACAAAATATAAGTCATAGGGTACAAAAACGGACGCCCGATAACGGGCGTCCGTAATGATAAATATTATTTCTTAGTGCTAGTTGATTCTATCTCCTTGCTCTTAACTTCAGCTAATATTGCTTTACGCAAAGAAGCCTGAAGTTTATGGTCTTCCTTAATTACTTTTTTAGCATTTTCACGGCCAACCCCTAATTTAGTCTCACCGAAAGTATAGGAATTGCCGGTCTTTTTGACAACACCGTATTCAACGCCGGCATCAACCAAATCACCGGCCACGGAAATACCCTCATTATACATAATATCAAATTCACAAGTTCTAAAAGGAGCCGCCACCTTATTTTTTACAATTTTAACCTTTACCCGATTACCAATAATATTTTCCCCTTGCTTAATTTGAGCGGCCCGACGAACTTCAACGCGAACAGAACAATAGAATTTCAAAGCATTGCCGCCGGTGGTAGTCTCTGGATTTCCGAAAAAGACGCCGATTTTATTACGTATTTGATTAATGAAAATCACGCTGGTCTTAGTCTTGGCAATAATGCCGGTCAGCTTACGCAGAGCCTGGCTCATCAGACGCGCCTGTAAACCCATATGCTGGTCGCCCATCTCGCCTTCAATTTCTTTCTGCGGCACCAAAGCGGCGACGCTGTCGACTACAATCACATCAACGGCATTAGAGCGAACCAAAGTTTCTACGATATCTAAAGCTTGCTCGCCGGAATCGGGTTGGGAGATTAATAACTCATTGACGTTAACTCCAATTTTAGCGGCATAATCAGGATCAAGAGCATGTTCGGCGTCAACAAAAGCGGCAATACCTCCTAATTTCTGAACTTCCGCCACTATGTGCTGAGCCAGCGTAGTTTTTCCGGATGACTCCGGACCAAAAATTTCAATAATGCGGCCACGAGGCACGCCGCCGATGCCGAAAGCAACGTCAAGAGAAAGGCACCCGGTAGAGATAGCATCGACATTTGTCTTTCTAACCTCGCCGAATTTCATAATGGCGCCATCGCCGAATTTGGTTTTAATCTGCTCCATCGCATTGGCCGCCGCCTCTGCTCTTTTATCGTTAACCATGTGATTGGCGGCTTCTTCTTTGGCAATCACCGCCTTTTTTTCTTTAGGCATAAATATAGCGTCATAACGGCAGCCGACGGCTATCCGCCCGCAGACGCAAATTACTTTATTAATAAATGAATTGTAGCATATAGCCGCTAAATCCCACCTAAAATATGGATAAACACGGAGGGCGGCTCAATTATTATACTATAAAAAATACTTTTTTGATAGCCGTTTAAGGCTGCTCCGGCCTTAAATTATTATATTCTAACCAGTATAAAGACCAAAAGTTACGCCAACCATTGCTATAGACCTTAGTATCGAAATATAAAGACGGCGTTTTACTAAAAAAATTTCCTAAAAATTGCCTAAAATTACCATCAGAATTAAAACTATCAAGCGTCGAGGCGGCTGCCATTGACCCCAAATCTTGGGTAAATTCATCTAAATCTGAGGCAACCTCAATTGCCGGGACACTAGCTTGACTATCTTCTTTAACAGGCTTTGAAGACGAAGGAACGGCAATGCCGGCCAAACCATCTATAATCTGCCAGGTCTTCTGGGCGGCCTTACTGAACCATAGGATTGATTGAGGCCTAGTGGTCTCGACATTTTCATCACCGCCGGTGTCCTCAAACCAAACCGAAGCGAAAACAGTCAGAAAAAGAAAGAGAACGAGGATAATAACTTGAGATAGAATCCGCCGCATATATTTAAAATAAAGTTTTTGGCTTAAAAAAATTATCCGGAAAAACTTTTATCACGCCATACTGGCCGTCAAATCCCGGCATGATAGTCAGTTGACCTCGGCGAACGCGCTCAAGGCCGTCTGCCACCGCCGGATAATAACTTTTCAAAGCAGACAAATCTAAATCCATTAAGATATGAAGTTCCGAACCGAATTTATCAATCACCTCTCGGTAAACCTTATCAACTTTCACCGACCTGCGATTTTTGACTTGCAAAGCTTCGGCGATAATTTTATCAAGTTCGACCAAACGCCGGAAAGGAACGGCGCCATCAGGCTTAAATCCTAAGGGGCGATCGGCCAATTCCGCTACACGGTTAGAAACACCGATAATCAATGGACGTCCACAGCGAGGGCAAAGATTGTGCAAACGCTTGCTTTCTTCCGGACTGCAGCTGAAATTACAATCCCGATGGCCGTCGAAATGATACATACCTTCCTCCGGATAAAACTCAATCGTCTCAATCATGCCTTCGGCATCGCCGGCCGCTAATCTCTTATTGCCTTTTATTGCTTGATAAATGGCTTCGTAACTATCATTCTTTAACTCCATCACATTAGCCTCGCGACCGATATTTTCCAAGCTGTGGGCGTCGGAATTGGACAAGCAAGTCAACTTATCGAGAGCGCTCAGGCGCCAATTCATTTCCGGGTCGCTGGATAAGCCGGTTTCATAAGCATAAATAAATTCCGATTGTTCATGAAAGCATTCTTCTATAGAATCAAAGCCCGACTTAGAGCCGAACATCGCATACCAAGGAGTCCAAATATGCGCCGGATATACTAAAAATTGCGGATTGATACTCAGACAAAGGCGGACAAAATCAGGGGCACTGATGCCTAAAATAGGGCGACCGTCGGAACGAATATTATAGGAAGCACCCAATTTAACATTTAATTCCTTAACTGCTTCCAAATTGGGCGCATGAACGACCAAATGCAAGCGCCGCGCCCTGCCCCCGTCTTTATAAACCAAAGATACTTCGGTACTCAACAAAAAAATAGTCTTGCTGGAAGCGTCTTTTAAACGATAAAGGCCGCTATTGCCGATTTCTTCCAATTCTTCAGACATGGCCTTAAACCAAGCGGGATAAGTAAAGTCGCCGGTGGCGACAATATCGACTCCTTTTACCGCCGCCGCTTGGCCGATATTTGACAAAGTCAAGCGCGGCGAGCAGGCGCGAGAATAGCGAGAATGGAGATGGAGGTCTAAAATACGGCGCATACTCAAGAAACCAAGCCCTCGGCGATTGCCAGTTCCTCCTTGCTGTTTATTCCCATGGCTTCATGGGGTTCAATATTAATGGTGCCGATTTTATATTTTTGCTTGAAAGCCATTTCTACCAACGCCGTCAAATAATATTCTTTGGATCCGTTATTATTATTGAGAAAATCAATATTATTCCACAGCCATTTATTATTAAAACACATGAATCCGGGATTAACTTCCGTAATTTTAATTTCTTCCGGCGAAGCATCTTTAAATTCAGTAATTTTTTCCACTTCCTTGTTATTATCCCTGACAATCCTGCCCCAATGGAAAAAATTTTGATGCCAATCATCATAATTGCCTAGCTCGGTCGGCATTATCGTCACGGCTTCAGTTATAAATTCTCCAAACTTTTTAATCGATGACGCCGTCACAAAAGGATGATCGCAATATAATACCATGACGTTATCCGTATCCGCCGAAATTTTATTACGAGCGCAAGCAACTGCATGGCCACTGCCGAGCTGTTGCTCCTGGATAGCATAATCACAATCATAATCCGCCAGCGTTCGGCCGATTATTTCCTTATTATCTGGAGAAACCACGACAATAGGCAAATCATCGACGCCGGAAGAAATGACTGATTCGATTAAATGAATAATCATCGGCCGGCCCTTCAGAGGAACCAGTGCTTTAGGCAATTCCGAGCCCATGCGCGTGCCCTTGCCGGCCGCCAAAATAACGATCTTAGTCTTCATAACAGCAATTCTTCTTATTTTATATATCAATATCTTAGCATCCCCACTCCAAAAACACCACCCTGAAGAATAAAATAATATTGATAAATCTAATTTAATATTAAATAAAAACTTATTTTAACCATTCGTTTTGATCCAATTTTAAAAATCAAACAAGCAATTCTTTTATTTCCCGGATTCTCCTTGAAGCCTCCTCGATGGTAGCCGCCTCGGCATAAATCCGGACAATCGGCTCGGTATTAGAAGCGCGCAAATGTACCCAGGAATCAGGCCAATCAATCTTAACCCCATCAACATCACTGATTTGTTCGCCTTTATAATGCTCCTTAATTTTTAACAACAAAGCCTGAATACCAATTTGCGGACTAAGATCAATCCAATCTTTAATCATCTGATATTGAGGATATCTTGTTTTTAATTCAGAAACGCTCACTTTTTCTTGAGCCAAAAAACTTAAAAACAAAGCGACGCCAACCAGTGCATCGCGGCCGTAATGTAATTCGGGATAAATAACGCCGCCATTGCCCTCGCCGCCTATAACCGCTCCCGTTTCTTTCATTTTTGCCACCACATTCACCTCACCGACAGCGGCGGCATAATAGGCGCCGCCCCTCTTTTCGGTCACATCTTTTAAAGCGCGCGAAGAGGACAAATTGGAAACGGAAATCTTTTGATAAAAACAAGGGCAATAATCATGCATAACATAATCAGCCACCGCCACTAAAGTATATTCTTCACCGAACATCTCTCCTTTTTCATCAATAAAAGCCAAGCGGTCGACATCGGGGTCGACCACAATACCCAAATCGGCGCCGCTAGCCAAAACCCGCTCCTTAATCTCGCTTAAATGTTTATCTAAAGGCTCGGGATTATGGGTAAATTCACCGTTAATATTCCCGTTTATAACTTCAATATTTTTTACGCCCAAGCTCTGCAATAATGCCGGAATAGCCAAAGCGCCCACCGAATTAATACCGTCAACGACAACTTTAAAATCACTCCGGGCAATCTCTGCCGCTTTGACCAATTTTAAAGCCAGTATGGACCTTATATGGCTTTCTAGAGCATCGTTAATCTTTATCTCTTTTCCCAGGGAATCAACATCGGCATAATTAAAGTCATGATCATCGGCCATAGCCAAGACAGCCTCACCGTCCTCAGCGCTTAAAAATTCACCCTTTTCATTTAATAATTTTAAAGCATTCCATTGGCGAGGATTATGGGAAGCGCTCAAGATAATACCCCCATGAGCTTTTTCTTTTATAACTGCCATTTCTACAGTCGGTGTGGCGGCCAAATCTACATCCAAAACGGAAATTCCATTCAAACGCAGAACGGAAGCGGCCAGCTGGTGCAACAAGGGTCCGCTAATCCGGCCGTCTCTTCCCAAAACCACGGACAGCTCTTTAATATCCGGAAATTTATAGCGCAGCTGCCGAGAATAAGCCGACAAAAAAGCCGCTAAATCCAAGGGGGTCAAATTGTCACTAATAGATCCGCCGATAGTGCCGCGAATACCGGAAATAGATTTTATTAAAGGCATATTATTATCTGTAAAATTTAATATTAATAACATTATACGAATAAATATGAAATAAAGCCAATTAAAAAACACCGGATTCACCGGTGTCTTTTAAAATAGCTTCTAAAATCAGAAATGAATTTCCAATAAAAAAACACCATTGTTCTGGCGGCGACCTACTTTCCCAGGGCTCAGGCCCAAGTATCATCGGCGCTGGAGGGCTTAACTTCTGAGTTCGGGAAGGGATCAGGTGTGACCCCTCCGCTTTAACCACCAGAACAATGGCGTCTTTTTATATATATTCGAAGTATGTTATTGAAAAACAAAAGTGTGGGAAAATCTGACGACTTATTAGTACTGCTTTGCTCAATCCATTACTGGACTTACACATACAGCCTATCAAGGTCATATTCTTTAACCAGTCTGTGAAACCTAATCTTAGAGACAGCTTCGCGCTTAGATGCTTTCAGCGCTTATCTTAACCGAAGGTAGCCACCCTGCAATGCCCTTGGTAGAACAGCAGGTACACTAGAGCTTCGTCCTTCCCGGTCCTCTCGTACTAAGGAAGGGCCTCTTCAAGTTTCCACGACCACAGTGGATAGGAGACCGACCTGTCTTAC
>JAQUWT010000014.1:22374-24604 GCA_028692765.1 Patescibacteria group bacterium | reverse complement strand
GGGAGTTAATAAGATTTTGGATAATAAGTGATATTTTTTACAAAAAAGACCTGGATGAACCAAGTCTTTTTTGTTTGTGCGCCCAGGGGGATTCGAACCCACGACCGTCTCCTTAAAAGGGAGCTGCTCTACCAACTGAGCTATAGGCGCATTTTATTCAAATAAAAAAATCTGACAACAGATGTAATTATTCTGATGTTAACAAAAATATTTTTTTTTGACAAGGGTTGCCTGTGCTTGTGGATAAGTGCTTATTATACTACCTTGTATAAAAAGGTAGCTGGTGTTATAATAAAATTATAAATAATAAAAATATGTCTTTGGAAGAGGGAATCAATTTGGAAAACACCAAAGCGCAGATGCGCAAAGGTTTATTGGAATATTGTATTTTATCGGTAATTTCCCGTCAAAAAGCCTATGCTTCCGATATCCTGGCCGCTTTGAAAAAAGCAGATTTGCTGGTAGTTGAGGGCACGCTTTATCCTCTGCTTAGCCGTTTAAAGAATGCCGGACTTTTGAATTATCATTGGCAGGAGTCTAAGAGTGGCCCGCCGCGGAAATATTATGAATTGACAGTTTCTGGCAGAAATATGCTCAAGCAATTGGATGATACTTGGAAAAATTTACAATCTTCAATTAATGCCTTGCTGAAAACGCGGCTATAAAAATATGAAAAAAACAATCTCAATCAATCTCGGCTCCTCTTTATTCTATGCCGAGGATGACGCCTATCGGCGGCTCGACGATTATTTGCGGGAAGTGGAAAAATATTTTGCCGCCCATGGCGATGATAGCGCGGAAATTTTACGCGATATCGAGAGCAGTTTAGCTGAGCAATTTATTAACGGCGGCGCCGGCGAATTGAAGCGGGCTCTGTCTCTGGGAGAAGTTGAGGCCGCTTTAAAGAATATGGGTACAATTACGGATTTTTCCGCTGAGGACCAAAATTTGCCCGTTAACGATAATCAGGCTAGCGAAAATAATAAACGTTTTTATCGCGATAGCGATGACGTGATTATTGCCGGCGTCTGTTCCGGCCTCGGCCATTATTTCGGCCTTGACCCCGTCTGGGTGCGCTTAATATTCGCCTTGTCTATTTTCTTTTGGGGATTTGGCGTTTGGATTTATTTCATTATCTGGATAGCGGCGCCTAGCGCCAAGACTGCCGCTCAGAAATTGGCGATGCAGGGCGAAGCGGTTAATCTGTCTTCTTTAAGCGCGCAGTTGAAAGAAAATTTGCAGGGAGAAAAAATCAAGAAAGCGGGCAGCGGCGCTATTGCCGCCCTGGAAAAATTTCTTAAAAAACTTTTTAGTCTTTTCGGCAGGATTATTCGTTCCGCCTTCCGTTTACTGGTTCTGCTTTTATCTTTAGCGATTGTCGCCTTTTCTTTGTTTGCTTTTTGCGCCATCGCTTTTTTGGGAGTAGCCGCCATCTTTAGCGGCCGCCAATATTTAGAACCGGGCTTGGTATCGGTGCTGGGCTGGCCCTATCCTTGGCTGGCGGCCAGCGCCACTTTGGCGGTCGCTCTGCCTTTTTTGGCTTTATTCATGTTGGGTTTAATGATGATGAGAAAGAAGAATTTTTTACCCGCAGCCTTCTGGCTGTCCCTGCTCGGCTTGTGGTTTATTAGTTTTTTAGGCGCCGGGGCTATTGGCTCGGCTGCTTATGCCCGCGTCAGGCCTTATGTAAGTGAACAAAAATCCGAGAGCATTGCTTTAGCCGGAGAAATAGAGAAGCTAGAAATTTCCGGACCATATTATTTGCAAATTATCCCCGGAGAAGTTATATCTCTGCAGGCCGAGGGCCATCCGGCCGATTTGGCGGATATCGAAGCTTCCTTGGTGGATGGAAAATTAAGTATCAGCAAGAAGCCGACTCGTGATTGGTTGTGCTTCAACTGCGGCCATAGCGTCCGCCTCACTCTTAGTGTGCCATCTTCTTTTAAAGAAGCGTCGGTGGGGGATAGGGCAGTGTTGAATGTAGAAGCTTGGCAGGGAGAAGAGTTGAAATTATCTTTCAGCGGTGCCAGTGGCGGCAACATCGCCGCCGATTTAAAGGTTCTGCATTTATCTTTGTCAGATATGGCCGATGTAGATTTAGTGGGAGGAAATTTAGAAAAATTATTGATATCAGCGGATGATTATTCTAGTTTTGATAGCGGTCGCGCGGTGGTGCGTACAGCCGAAATCTCTTTAGCCGGCGCCGCCAGGATTTCTCTTAACGCTAAAG
>JAQUWT010000014.1:2108-22364 GCA_028692765.1 Patescibacteria group bacterium | reverse complement strand
GAGGCGATTAAAGCAATTTTTGATTCTTCGGCTGTTTCCGCTCGTTTGTTCTATAACCCCGATTTGCCGAAATTGGAGACGGAGGGCGCCTCTTCTTCCCAATTGCGTCTTTTGGGAGAGGAAGATGATGCCGAAATTTCAATGATGCCTGGCAATGTCGGAATCTATCATGTGAGTGCTGCCGGAGAAGATGGGGCTAATAGTTTTTCCATCACTAGCGTCGGCGATGGCACAACTTCTTTCGGCACCGCGACTGTTAATACTGAATCTTTTAAAGTAACAGGTGTCAATCATCCTTTTAATGCCGCGGTCACTGTTACCGCTGTCGGAGAGGATTCAAGTCTTGAAACTCAGACTTTGCCGGCTACTCAAATTAAAATCTCGGCTCCTGTCCGCCCTTAGGATGGGGATGAAGATATAGGAATCTAAAAAAGGCCGCTTACGCGGCCTTTTCTTAATCAAAGATAAATATTTCGTCTATTCGACTTTTTAGGGCTGTAGCGACATTGTGAGCCAATTGCAAGGAGGGGTTATATTTTCCCGCCTCCAGAAAAAGAAGAGTTTCCCGGCGTACGCCCGCTATCCTTGCCAGCTCTTCTTGAGTTAGTCCTTGCTGTAGCCTTAATTCTTTAATCCTATTCTTCATAATTTTTTTGACATTCGGTTTGCGGCCGAGGAGCGGACGGATGTCCGTGCTCTATCCATTGCCCGTCTCGGCAAATCCAGCTATCTTCGCCGCTGAATAAACGGATACTGCTCACAACCAGAAAGGCGGCGAAAAAAGCGAATAGCAGATACATTAAAATTGAGCGCGCTTTTATTTTTTTGTCTTCTTTGGCCGACTTGCCCGCCAGTTTCATCTTAAGAAATTGGAAAATGGCGGCGTTTAATAGGAGGATGATACAAGTTAGGTAGCTGAGAATGCTGGCTAAATTATATAATTCCGTATTGCCGCCGGCAAATTGCATCAGCAGGAAAAAGGCAATCATCAAAGCGATGCTGGTCGCGGTGAGCGTGTAGCGGGCGGCTTTCCCGGCTAGAGCGTAGTCGCATTCGTCGGCTAAAACGCCGTCGATATGCTGGCGTAAGTTATACAGGATGAGAGCGGCTAAAACCGCGATGATAATCGGCAAGATATAGTTGCCTTGTCCGATGAAAACGGAGATAAGGGCCGCCAGCAAAATAATGATGATTAGGCGGTAGCGATTGTAATTTTTTAGGGTCATAATTTTAATGTTAATTATTTCTAACTCTATGTTATATTATTCTAACATTATTGTCAAGACCTATAGTGTTACCTTCCACTTCCGTCTACGTTTGTTATAATAGAAGCAAGATTATGGCCAATATCTTGAATAAAGAACAAGAAGCCGCTTTAATTGCGGCGACTAAAGAGCGTGACACCGAAGCCTTCGGCTCTCTTTATGATACTTTTGTAAAGAAGATTTATGATTTTGTTTATTATAAGACCTTAAATAAAGAGGTGGCGGAGGATATTGTGAGTCTGGTCTTTACTAAAGCCTGGCAGAAGATTAATCAATTTAAGTCCGGTAGTTTTTCTGCTTGGTTATACACCATAGCCCGTAATGCGATTGTCGATTATTATCGCCGCGACCGAAAAAATGTCGATATTGATGATTGTTGGGATTTAAGCGATGAGAGTGATTTTTTGGCAAAGGTGGATACTAATCTGCATCTGGAACATTTGCGGGCAGCCTTGGCCGATTTAAATTCCCGTGAACGCGATATTTTAATTATGCGCTTTTGGCAAGATTTGTCTTTTGCGGAAATAGCGGAGCGTTTGGACAAGAAGGAGGGAGCGGTCAAGATGGCTTGTGGCCGCGCCCTGCAAGCTTTAAAAATTAAAATGCCTTTGGCCGTATTTATTCTACTGCCCGGGCTTATCAATATATGCAAGAGGACGAGTTAAAAGGAATTTTGGCCGAGCTCTATCAGTTTGAGCCTGGTCTGCGCGATTTTGAGCCTGAATTAAAAGTCTTGATTGTGCAGATGGCTGATTTGCGTCCGGATACGCGCTTTACCCCGGCTTTAGCCGCCAAAATTAAAACTGAACTTTTCCGACGCATCCGGATAGACGGCCAGGATAATAAAAAATCTTTTTCTTTCAATATTATGAATAAGAAATTTGTATATGCCGCTACAGCGGTGATGGGAGTGGCGATTATTGCTTTGGCTATTAATCTGGCGAGCCCGCTGAGCCGGAAAGTGTCGGAAAAGAATTTGGCTGATAATAATTTGTCTGAGAAATCGCAAGATGCGGCTCTTATCGGCGATCAAGACAGTGTGGTCAGGCTGGCCGCCAATGCTTTTGGCTCTTTGCGTTCTTTAGCCCAAGCCGTTCCCTCGCACGGAAAAATGGTAACAGCCGCCGGCCAAGAAATCGGAGCTGTCCAAGCAGAATTTGGTCCGGCCACGGGCATGGGTTCGGCTCCAAGCATTGCGCCTGATTTGGCTGTCACGTCCGTTGTGACGCCTCGTGCTGCCGAAGGCGATAACGCATCGGTTGCTTTTACCGCCGGCAGTGCGGGCGAGCCCGGGATAATTGATCGGAAGATGATTGCTCCTTGGTTCGGCTACACTTATGTATATAAAGGGGACAAGATTACCCTGAAAGCTGAAGATGCGATTGTCTATCGCCGTTTAAAGAGCAATGACAACGCTTCAGCCTCCCGTTTGCTTTCCTTAATCGGCAATCTTGACCTTAACGGCTTAAGCCTGAATACTTTCAATAATCTAAGCGCCACTAATTTGTCTTTGCAGGAAAATAAAGATAAGGGTCTGGCTATTAATTTTGATTTTTTGGAAAATACAGTTAGTATTTATGAAAATTATCAGCAATGGCGCATACTGGAAAGAGAAAATTGCGGCAGCGACGAGGCCTGTTGGCAGAAATTTAGAATCAAGATTGCCAATTATCCGACTGATGAATATTTGATTGCGCTGTCAGATGGTTTTTTGGCCGGACATAATATTAATACTAGTCATTACGGTTCCGCTATCGTGGATAATACTTGGCGCCAAGACTATGAGCGTTCCGGAGACAAGGATAATTATTATATTCCCGAATATGCTAGCGTGGTCTATCCTTTATTAATTGAGGGTAATCCGGTGCGCGACCAGAATGGCAATTACTTTGGTTTGCGCGTGAGTGTGAATATTCTCCAGAAGGCAGTTTCCGGTTTGAGCAATTTTAGCCCCTATCGCTACGAATCTTCTTCATATGAGCTGGAAACTTCCGTTGACAGGATTTTGAAAGCAGCTGTTGCCGGCGGCCTTAACCGTTCCTTCTACGGTTCCAGCGAAGAAATGAAGGAATTGTTTTTAGGCACGCCAGAACGCTCTTTTGTCCAAATTTATCGCTACGCCGATAATCGCAATGATGAACTGATGGTGCCGGCTCTGGTTTTTCCGATTATCGACAAGCCGGCCGCCGGCTATTACGGTCAGAATTACGTGGTCGTGCCCTTGGTTAAGGAATTGTTGGATGAATTAGAGAATGGCCAAGGCGGGATGGAAATTATACCGATGGTTAAAGCTGCAAGGTAGACGATAAAATATTAATCAAAAAACAGCTTTTTAATAAGGCTGTTTTTTATATTGTAATTTGAAAGCAGGATAAGTTTCGATATGAAAAGGTTAAGAGGATTGACAATCGTCTAATAATCGTCTATAATTAGACTATATATGTTTACACCAAAATATTCAATTACCAATAAATTATTGGCTAATGTTAAAAGAATTAGCGAAATTATTGTCGATTTAAATAATCGTAGCTTTTCTCGTGTTGTTCTGCTCGACATGGAGCGTCGCGCTCGTGAAATATCGGCCTATTCTTCAACTAGCATTGAAGGCAATCCGCTGCCTTTAACGGATGTAAGAAGAATTTTAAAAAATAGTCCAGAAAATGCCAGAGATAGTGAAAAAGAGGTTTTAAACTATAATCAAGCTTTAAGCGAATTGGATACATTAATTAAGAGCGGAAATGATGTTTTTGATAAAGGGTTAATATTAAAAATACAGAAAACGATTACCACGGGGTTAATTGAAGAATATCGATGCGGTAAAATTCGTCAAGAATCAGTTTTTGTCAATAATCCTAAAACAAACCAGACCGTTTATTTGCCGCCAGACCACCAAGACGTAGACAAACTGCTGGAAGAATTATTTTTATATCTTGATAAAAATAAAAATATCATAGACCCTTTGATATTGGCAGGAATATTTCATAAACAATTCGTGGTTATCCATCCTTTTGTTGACGGCAACGGACGAACCACTAGATTGGCCACCAAGGTATTACTGGCTAAAATGGAGCTGAATATTTTTTATCTTTTTAGTTTTGAAAACTATTATAATCAAAATGTTAGCCGCTATTTCCAGGAAGTGGGTGTTTTGGGAAATTATTACGAGATTAAAGATAAAATTGATTTTACCGCCTGGTTGGAATATTTTACCGATGGTATTATTGATGAACTTTTAAGGGTTATCAAAGAACTGGAAAAGGAAAAAAATTCCCCAAATAACGAATTAAAAGCATATCATTTGCAAATAATCGCTTATATAAAAAAGAAAGGTTATATTGCCGACAGAGATTATGCCGCGCTCACCAAGCGAGCTAAGCCTACCAGAAATTTGGATTTTAGAAAATTAATAGCCAACGGGATTATTGAAAAAGTCGGCAAAGGAAAGGCAACTTATTACAAATTGAGGTAATGTTTTTATTAAGATAATCAAATACCTTATTAAAAAAGACATTCCTAAAAGGGTGGTCTTTTGGGCTGGGGGTATACTCCGTCGGGTAAACCGATGCTTTCCAGTCTTTAAGGAGATTACGGCCGTCGATATTTGGTCTGGCTAAGATTGAGACGGACAAGCGAAGCTTAAATTAAGATAAGACGGCTTTATTTTTTAGTAAATTTATGTTAAAATAACAAAATAATACGATAAATAAACTAAATTATAACACTATGGGCTTATTTGGATTCGGAAATCAATCAAGTGAAGATTCTTTTATAAATCCACAAAAATCTGAGGAAAGTATGGAAACAAAAAGAACCAAAGAAGAAGCTCAGCAAGAATTGATTGAAAAATTCGGACTGAGAAAAACTTCGGATTTTCAGTTGGCCTTACAACAAGGCAAAATTGAATTAGCTGAAGAATGGCTAAATTATATTGTCGAAAACAAAGAAAGTTTTCCTCAATACGCATCCACCTGGGATTCTTGGTTAAGCGATCGCCAAAAAGATATCGAGCTTTATAAAAACTTAAAAAACGATGGCTCTTTGGAAAAGATGGAACACCGCACCAAAGAAGAGGCTCAAGCTGAATTAAAAGAAAAATTTGGCTTTGCCGATACTAAAGGTTTTAGAAATGCCCTGCAAAATGATGTTCAAACCGCTGAAGAATGGCTAAATTATATCGTAGAAAACAAAATGAGTTTTCCTCAATATTTAGCCACTTGGGATAATTGGCTAAGCGATCGCCAAAGAGAGTTGGCTGAAGCAAAAAAATAGGTTTTTGGCAGATTAAACAAAAGGGCATGCGTTTGGTGTCCTTTTTAATTAGTAGTCCTGAGGTCTCAAGTTTTCGAAACTTTTGAGGAGATTATTAGGGGAATCGAGGAATGGAGGGGAATTTTATAATAAGAAATAATAGAAAATTTTTGACTATTTTAAATTGACAAAGATGGTTATGAGGGTATTATTTATAATAAGGTTTATGAGGTTGTGTTAATTAGAGGTAATTTTGAAAAAAAATTAATAACATTAATATTCAAAGTTTAAATATATGGATTTACAAATATTAGGTTCTGGCGGATCGATGACTATACCTCGTCCTTTATGCGATTGCGCTGTTTGTTCAAAGGCTAGAAAAAAGGGTGGAAAATATAAACGTAATAATGCTTCATTTTTTATTAAAGATAAAAATATTTTAATTGATTGTGGAGAAGATATTGCCGATTCTTTGAACAGAAATAATATCAGTAAAGTGGATAATTTATTTATCACCCATTGGCACCCTGATCATACCTTTGGTTTGCGTGTTTTACTTGAATCTGGATATAATTTTCGTACTCCTGGGGCAGATAAGATAATTGAAGTCTATATTCCTAAGAAAGTTTTTGAAGACTTAAAAGCTAAATTCCCAGTAATAGACCATCTACTTAATTTTCAAAAAACAGGCAATTTACACTTAATAGAGGATGGTGATGAATTGGAGTTTGATGATTTAGCCATCGAAGCAGTTGGCTATAATGGCGCAGGCTCAGATCACTATGCGTATCTTATTAAAGAAAACAATAAACGTGTTTTATATGCACCTTGCGATACAATTGATTTTAATACTTATGAAAAAATATTAAATTTAGATTTATTAATTCATGAATGTGGCATGTTTTTTGATCATAAAACTGAAATTAAATTCCCAAATTTAATTAACAGGCTACGTGCCAATAGACCGGCAAAAACGATTTTTACTCATATTGAAGAGGTTGAACTAAGACTTTATGGTGAAAGTTTTAAAAAAGCAAAAAAAGATTATTCTGATTTAAAATTTGATTTTGCATTCGACGGTATGAAAATTAAAATTTAAATTTAAATCTAATCCATAATCTATAAATGAAAAAGAGGATCACTAAAGATCCTCTTTTGTTAAAAAATTTTAGTAAAAATAGTTTAAATTTACTAAGGAATTAATTTTTCAAATGTCCTGGGAAACGGCACACAGTTATCAATCACTGCGATGTCTAAGAATTTGGCAATTAAACGGTCTAAACCAAGACCAAATCCACCATGTCCAACAGAATTGTCAACGATAGAGAGATAAAACGCGTAATCAGCAACGTTAATATTTGCAAGCTTCATTGAATACTCTATTTTTTTACGGTTATTTTCTCTGATTGCGCCACTTACCAATTCCCAGCCACACAATATAATATCAAAAGTTTCTGTCAAAAAAGAAGCTTCTTGTTTAGTATAAAACTTTTTGATATTAGCGGGATAATGACTAATTACAAAGATATCACTATCTTTTTTCTTTTTGATAATTTCGCCAAGCTTAGCTTCACCAATAACTCCTAAATCGTCTCCATATAAGCAGGGGAACCCATTGGAATTTAACAGACCAACTACATCCTTGTAAGAAATAATTGGTGGTTTGTGTTTTGGCAAATTCAGCTCGTTTAAAGAAAGAGACATCTCTTTCATATGGTAGTAACTATCGTAAATAATTGAATAGGCTAAATCGATAATTGTATTCAAATTTTTAGGATTTGATATTTCGACATCTAAGCCAATAGTCTCTTGTAAGTGACGAAAACTATTTTCAGTTTCTGCTCGCCAAAAAGGTCCTATCTCAAATATTTTATCCATTCCTGAAGCAATAACCATTTGTTTATACAGTTGATTAGACTGTCTCAAGAAAGCTCTTTCGCCTCTAGGCCAAATTACCTCAATCATACCACCCTTATCTACCCGTGGTGGATCAGTTGATACGCCGACTATGTAGGGAGTGTTAATTTCATAGAATCCTTTTGCCAGAAGATTATTTCTTATTGAGTTAAAAATAAAACTTCTTTTCTTAATTATTTCAAGCATCTCTATGGACAACCTTGATGAAGCACGGGTTGTCTGGATGTCGGTACTTATTTTTCCCAAAGATATCTTCATTTTAGTTAAAAAAGAAACGATGTTTTTATTTAATATCTGATGCGCCTGGTTGACGGCACTTGCTCTCTCACTTCTCGTTTTATGAGCTTCTTTGGAAAAAATTTGTACATCAAAAACGGTCCAAGTCGCTTTTTTCTTCATAGAAGGGGTTGCTAAATCAAAAACGAAAGGCGTTGTCTCGCCAAAACAATTTTCTAAGTTAACAAAAAGATTCTCAGTTTCACTGTTATTATCTAGCGCCCAAAAAATAGCTTGGATATTTTTCAAAGTACCCCAATTATTAATTCTAACTGTATTGATTTTTGTGTTTTTTCTTACAATTTCATCTAATTTTTCTTGATTGCGGTTGGTTACCCAAACTTTATAATTGTATTCTTCTACTAATATTTTAGTAATCAGAGACCCAGATTGTCCAGCCCCGACAACAAGTATATTAGAATGTGTGGCAACCATTCCGACTAATTGATTAACAGCAATCCTTTCGATGGAGGTATTACCTGAGAATAGGGTAGTTTTTTCTTTTACTTCCTCGACTAACTCTTGAAGCCACCCAGAGAGAATGGAAAAAATAGGTTCGTTTTTATTTAGTCGAACTGCGGATTTAATCGCATTGTTAATTTGAGAAAAAACTTGTGAGTCTCCAATAGTTACGCTGTGCAGTCCTAAGGCAGCTTCAGCAATAAATTTAATTGCCATTTCATTCTGGAAAAATTTTATTTTATTAATAAATTCAATAATTCCATGCTTTGACAATTTATGCCAAGCATCCAATACGCAATGACGCAGATACTCTTCAGAGACATTTTCTGTGTGACTGAAAATTATCATTACGGCATTACATTTTTGGACAATTGTTAATTGTTTTACATTTATCGCAAGTTTGCGTTTGAATTTTTCAACCAAATTAGTTTGATTAGGGAAGCTAGCTGTTTTCAAAATATCTAATGCTTCCTCGTCTAATTTTGTGAAATTAAGTGCGGCGCAAATAATTTCAACAGGGAAAGATGTTTTTTGTGTCATGACGTGGCCTCCTATAGTTTGATTATTTTGTATTTTTAAATAACTGTTGTTAATTATCTTAACATTTATATTTAACATAATTAATTAAAATATACAATACCAATATGTTTTTTACTAACATGCTATTTAGCGCTATTTGTTATTCAAAATTTGTTTGTTCCCTTACTCCTATTTTCTCAAATAAAAAAGAGCATGCTTTTAGCATGCCCTTTTTAATTAGTAGTCCCTAGGGGAATCGAACCCCTATTACCAGGATGAGAACCTGGCGTCCTAGCCGTTAGACGAAGAGACCATCTTTAGATGGCGTTCAAGTTTAGAATATCTTGGTTGCCTTTTAAAAAGTCGGAGGCGTTCATCGCTTTCCGATTTTCACGCTGTAATTTTAATATAAATAAAATATCTTGTCCACAATTTAGGGCTAGTTGTCCATTTTTTGTGTATATTTCGCCAATTTTTCTCGTATTTGCAGATATTTCCGTGTCTGCTTCAAGGACTTTTATTTTTTCGCCGTTATTCAGCAGTAAAAAAGCGCCGGGCCAAGGATTATAGGCGCGGATTCTTCTTTCCAATTCTGCGGCGCTTAAATTCACCTGCAGCCGTCCGTCTTCTTTTTTGATTAAAGGCACGTAGCTGGCCTGGCTTTCATCCTGTTTTTGAGGATTTATTGTGCCGTTGATATATTCTTTTAAAGTATCGGCCAGAATTTCCGCGCCCAATGCCGACAGGCGGTCGTGCAGGCTACTGAGCGTTTCTTTGGCCGATAATTTGACGCCGGCTTGCTTGATGATATCGCCGGTATCCATACCGGCATCCATTTTCATAATAGTAACGCCGCTTTCTTCGTCTCCGTTTAGTATCGGTGCGGCCAGGCAGGAAGCGCCGCGGTATTTAGGCAGAAGGGAAGCGTGGACATTGACGCATCCGTATTGAGGAATATCTAAAATTGTTTGGGGGATAATTTTGCCGTAGGCGATAACAACGATTAGGTCCGGTTTCAAACTCCGGATATTATCCGCTTCGGCGTTTATTTTTTCCGGCTGAAAAATCGGCAGGCCCTTAGTCAGGGCGGCTGTTTTTATCGGCGGCGGCGTCAAAATCATTTTGCGGCCGACCGGCTTATCCGGCTGAGTATAGACGCCGACAATTTCAAAATCAGGGCTTTTAAGCAAAGCCTGTAATCCGGGAACGGCAAATTCCGGCGTACCCATGAAAATTGTCCTGATTTTAGCGGTCATGTTTATAAATTAGCGGATTATTAAGGGAAAAGCAAGTTTTGCCTGATTGAGTTTTTCTGTTTTTATTGTATACTGAAAAGATAGTCATTAGTCATTATTAGCGTGTAATTTATTATGTTGATTGCCTTACTGAATCATATGTTGAATTTTGCCCAAGAAATCGGTTATTGGGGCGTAGTGTTTTTAATGGCCCTGGAGAGCTCTTTTATCCCCTTTCCTTCGGAAGTGGTGGTACCTCCAGCCGCCTATTTAGCCGCCCAGGGCAGTTTAAATATTTGGTTGGTTATCTTGGCGAGCGTGGCCGGTAGTCTGATTGGCGCTTTAATTAATTATTTTTTAGCCTATTATCTCGGCCGGCCTTTAATCTATCGCTTGGCGCAGACTAAGGCGGCTCGTTTTTTGTTAATCAGGCCGGCGCAAATCGAGCGGGCGGAAATGTTTTTTTCCAGATATGAAAGCGGCTCGACTTTTTTTGGGCGTTTGGTGCCGGTTGTCCGTCAATTAATTTCTTTGCCGGCCGGATTCGTCAAGATGCCGCTTTGGCGCTTTTGTCTTTATACTTTTTTGGGCTCAACTCTTTGGACGGTAATTTTAGCCGCTCTCGGCTATTTCTTCGGCGCTAATGAAGCGGTGTGGAAACGGTATTATTTGGAAATTTCCTGGGCTTTAGTGGCGCTGGGTATTATCGTTGCTCTGTATTTTTTCTGGCGCTATCGGGAAAAGAAATAATAAAATTTGGAGACAACAAAAAACCGGCGGTTAAGCCGGTTTTTTAATTAACCAAGCGGTCGATGAAAAGGATGCCGTCGAGATGGTCAAGTTCGTGCTGGATTACCCGTGCCAACGGTTCTTCCGCCTGAATTTTTTTCTTCTTTCCCTGAGCGTCTATGTATTGGCAGGTTACGTGCTTATGTCTTTCCACTTGCCCGTAGATAATCCGGCCCCTGTCGTCAATTACGGAAAGACAGCCCTCTTCGCCAATTATTTTTCCCCAAGAGCGGCGCGTAATCTGAGGATTGATAAGGATAAGATTATCGCCGTTCTTGCCGGCAATAACAACGATTCTTTCGCTGGTGCCGACTTGGGGGGCGGCTAAGCCGGCTCCGTCTTTGGCCAGCATTGTCGCTTCCATGTCTGCTAGAAATTGCCTGAATTCAGGGCTTTTAATCTTGTCCGCCTTAACCGAATCTGCCGGCCGGCGCAATATCGGATGAGGATGGTGGACAATGTCCATTATTTTTCCATTGGTATTTTTTTTCATCTTTTTTGTTTTTATATTTTTTTGTTATTCTTGTCCGCCAGATATTGGTCGGCAATCTTAAAGAAGTATTTCCAACTGGCTCCGCTTTGGCAAAGTTCTTTAGTATCGTTCATCGCTCTTTCCACTAAGACGGGACTTAGTTCTTTGCAGATTTTAAAGACGGCGCTTCTCTTAAAGCCGGGGATAGAAAGCTCTTGGATGATTCTCAGGGCCAGTTCTTGCCAGGGATAGGCTGGTGCTTTCTTTCGTTGGCGTTGGCTGATTAAATCGGCAATATTGTCCATAATATTTTTAAATAGTCGCAACCTGCAGGTTAAAATTAACGCTGAGATAACCGATGCCAAAATCGTTTTGATAGGCCAGTATCTGCGCCTGGCAGTTTTCGCCGATAGCACCGATAAGGAGGCTTAATTGTTTCAAGCCGCCCTCCATCGCTTCTTCGCCCATTCTCTCTTCAAGCGCCAATAGTTTATTAAGGCCGTTTTCAGAGTCGTTTAAGTATTCAATAACGCGGTTATCAAAACGCACTCCTTTGGGCGAGTAGCCGCCGGGGGAATTCTTTTTCAAGCGCCGCGATAATTCTCCAGAAGCGACCAAAGCGATTTTTTCCGGTCTTTTTTTTAAAATTTCTCCAAGTTTGAGTCCAAATTCATAATGATAGGCGCGGTCTTTCTGGTCGGCGGGGAAAAGAGGCAAAGTTTTATTTATCTTTATATTTTCTGTAAGCAGGGCTAAAGGCACGGCGCTGCCGTAGTCCAATTTCTCTTGGCTGCTGAGTTTAACCGGATTGTCGTGGCTCATTTCCTTCACGATATTATCGGCTAGGCGCCAAGCCGGATTCAGGGCTTTGATGGTGGCCAGGTATCCGAATTCCTGAAAACTTATTTGCAGCTGCGGCGCGATGTTGAGACTAATATTTTCATTCTGGGAAAGCCCGTAGGGGGATATAACGATAATTATTTCTATTTCTTCCTTTTCGAAAATAGCGGCCATTTGGCGGTAGGCTTGGCTAGTTTTTTGGAGCATCTGATTGTTCTGCTTGCCGATTTCAGGAATTAACAGGGGCGAGGGCGGCAAGAAGGCGGCGCTAATAAGAGGCATGATTAGAGTTTTTAGATTAGTTTATCAAAATTTATGGCAATTTTAGTATAATATAATTTTCCTTTTTCTTAAATATTGACTTATATCTATTTTTATTGTATATAAAAACGCCTTTGCTATATTTATGCTAAGACGTTTTTTATCAATCTGAGTATTTATTCGGCTGGAGCTTCATAGCTCATGGCTTCTCCGAGCGGATATAGGTATAGTAGTTGCGGCGAAACAGTGATAATGTTTGACCATTTGTAGCCCAGCTTTTCGAAATCGTTTCCGCTTGTGAAAGGCCTTTTTTGGCCGTTGGCAATCAGATAGACGGCGCTGGAACTTTCCGATTTGAGCAGTTCGCCGTCATCAAATAATACCGGGCTGATTTTAGTATAGCGGGCTAGTTCTTCCGCGCTGGCTTTTTGGATGCTTTTCCCTTTAAATTTTGTGCTTAGCAAAATCTTATCAATAATCGGCGCTTTTTGCCCGTCTTGAACATAGTAGACGCCGCCGCTTTGCGGGTCGCGGAGCAGAGCGCCGGTGGGATAGGCGGAATTAGCGGTCAACATAGCGCCATTGCGATAATAGCTGAGGTCTTGAGCGCTGGCGGTAATAATTTCTTCCGGATTAAAACCGAAGGTTTTGAAAGTGTTTTGATTTTCAAATTGTCTCTTTTCGTCGCCTACAATTAAATAGAGGGTGGCGTCGGGAGCCTTAACTAGGGAATAATTAGGCAGACTGATGGGGTCGCCCTTGTCGTAGCTTTCCAAATCGCTAGTATCGACGGCGATAATCTTATCTAAACTGTAACGGGAAAGCAGGGCACTTTTAGTGAGAAAGGGTCGTTTAAGTCCGTCCTGGATAAGCCAGACGCCGGCCTCGCCTTTGACTTGCAAGAGGGAGCCATCGGGATAGCGGGCGGGTTGAGTGGGGAAATAGCGTTGATAGAGCTTGTAGACATTGTAATTGCCGTTGAAGACATGGGGGGTGTAATTATAGAGGGCGGCCGTAGCTTGGTTGGCGGGGGTGACAGTCATGGCTTCATTAGAGATAGTGCCATAGGGATTGCTGAAAGTGTATGTCTGCCCAGCCTTATATCCGTAATTTTGCGGCTCTTTCATGTAGGCTAAAAATTGCAGAGAGGCGCTGTTTATTTGTTTGCCGAAACCCTTGTAATATGGATTGCAGGCCCAATTGTCGGGGCAACCGTAGCCGGTCGCCCAGTCTAAACGGCTTTGGCTGGGGCTAGGGTCCTCAATTAAGCTGGATTCTTTTTGCAGGAGAACCAGTAGAAATTTAGGATTAATGGTTGTTATTTTGCGGCATTTTAGTTGCTTTTCCGCTTCCGTGGGGCTGTCGCTTAAAGTGATGCCGCTACAGTCGTAATTATTATTGGCGGCGTCATAGATTATTTCTGCCGCTGATTTTTGCGTGCCGTGGGCGTTCGTGGTGCTGTAATTAGCCAGATAGCTATTTTTATTTTGGAGAAAGTTTTGGATTTGAGTGAGGCTCAAGCTGTCATAATCCATTATTTCTTCGTCGGAGATGATTAGATTAGGATTAAAACCAGGGTCCACGTCTTGCGCTCTGGCTGCCGGCATAGCTATAAAAAAGAGGGCGGCAGCAAAAATAAAGAAATATTTTTTCATAATATTATAATTTAGGAGTATTCCCATTATAATATATTTTTTTTAAGTTACCAAGCTGATTGGCCGATTTAGCTTTTTCCATCTAAAAACAGCCGCTGATGATTAATACAGGGCTGTTTTTAGTTAAACTATTTTTTTTGTCCTTTTGTCTGGACTTGTATTTTGATGTTTTTATTAGCGTCTGTTTCCATTTTGACTTTATCGCCTTCCTGAATTTTATTTTCAATTATCTGCATGGCCAGTTCATCTAAAATCATATTTTGAATCACCCGTTTTAAGGGTCGGGCGCCGTAGCTGGCGTCATAACCTTTTTCCGCTAATATTTTTTTGACCTTAGCTCCAATTTGCAGGGTAATATTTTTAGCGTTCAGTCTTTTTTCCACTTTATCTATTTCTAGGGAAACAATTTTTTCCAAATCTTCCGGTTGCAGGCTTTTAAAGAGCACGATTTCGTCTATGCGATTGAGAAATTCCAACTTAAAATGCTCTTTTAATATCTTATCAACCTTTTCCCTCATTTCTTGGCTCCGAGCTTGGTCTTTTTTGCTCTGTTCTTCTTCGCCTCCGAAACCGATGGAATATTGTTTAATAATCTCATTGCCGAGATTTGAAGTCATGATGATAACGGTATTTTTGAAATTTACCACTCTACCTTTGGAATCGGTCAAGCGGCCGTCATCCAGAATTTGCAAGAGCATATTAAACATGTCAGGGTGGGCTTTCTCGACCTCGTCAAATAGCAAGACGCTATAGGGATGGCGCCTGACTTTTTCGGTTAGTTGTCCGCCGTCGTCGTGTCCGATGTAGCCGGGAGGAGAGCCGATTAATTTGGCGACCGAATGTTTTTCCATATATTCGCTCATGTCTAGGCGGATAAGAGAGTTTTCATCATCAAACAAGAATCTGGCCAGAGCCTTGGCCAATTCAGTCTTGCCGACGCCGGTAGGGCCGATGAACAAGAAAGAGCCAATCGGCTTTTTTTCTTCATTAATGCCGGCGCGGGAACGGCGTATCGCTTTAGCCACGGCCGCAATGGCATCGTCTTGGCCGATTACTTCTTTTGTAAGTTCTTCTTCGGTGTTTGCCAATTTCAGCAAATCATCAGCCAGCATCTTGTTTACCGGGATGCCGGTCCAACGGGCAACGACTTTAGCAATGTCTTCCTCGCCCACCTCTTCTTTAAGTATGCGCTGGCCTTTCTTTTGGATTTTTACCAGTTCATTTTGGCTGGATTTTATTTTAGCCTCCAGTTCCGGAATCAAGCCGTATTTTATTTTAGCCACTTCGGTCAAATCAGCTCCTTGGCGTTGGCTGATTTCCGCTTTAATCTTTAATTCATCGATTTCTTTTTTATGCTGTCGAATCTGGGAAATGATATTTTTTTCATTCAGCCAATGTAATTCCAATTGGTTGGCCTTTTCTTTCA
This sequence comes from Patescibacteria group bacterium, assembly GCA_028692765.1. GTDB lineage: Bacteria > Patescibacteriota > Patescibacteriia > Patescibacteriales > UBA12465. Next base: position 6,999 of record JAQUWT010000014.1, on the reverse strand, counting down.
GTTTGCTCAGTTCTTGGTTGATGCCGCGCAGTTTTGGCGATTTTTTTTCTGAGGAGAGCAGGGCGGCTTTATTGATTTCCAGCTGGTTGATTCGCCGTTTCAACTGGTCGAGTTCATCGGGCATGGAATCAATTTCCATTCTCAAGGAAGAGGTGGCCTCGTCTATCAAATCAACCGCCTTGTCCGGCAGGAAGCGGTCGCTGATATAGCGGTTGGATAATTTGGCGGCGGCAGTCAGGGCGTCGTCGGTAATGCGGACGCCATGGTGGACCTCATATTTTTCTTTCAAGCCGCGCAACATGCTGATGGTATCTTCGACACTCGGTTCGTTGACCATTATCGGCTGGAAGCGCCTTTCTAAGGCGGCATCTTTTTCAATATATTTTTGGTATTCCTTGGTGGTGGTAGCACCGATTGTTCTGAGTTCGCCTCTGGCTAAGGCCGGTTTAAGCATATTGGAGGCATCCATCGAACCCTCGGAAGAGCCGGCGCCAATCAGGGTGTGGAGTTCGTCGATAAATAGGATAATGCGTCCATTTTGGCGCTGGACTTCTTTAAGTACGGCCTTTAAGCGGTCTTCAAATTCTCCCCGGAATTTTGCTCCGGCTACCAAAGCACCTAAATCTAGCGTCACGATTTCTTTGTTTTTTAAATTTTCCGGCACATCGCCGGCGACAATTCGCTGGGCTAAGCCCTCAACGATGGCAGTCTTGCCCGTGCCGGCCTCACCGATGAGGACGGGATTATTTTTAGTGCGGCGCAGGAGCACCTGCATGACGCGCCTGACTTCCATGTCGCGTCCGACAACTGGGTCAAGCTTTTCTTGGCGCGCCAATTCCGTCAGATTGCTGGTATATTTTTCCAGGACTTTAAATTTTCCTTCTGGTGCCGGGTCGGTGATGCGTTCATCGCCGCGCAGTTCTTGTAGAATGGCGGCAACCGCTTGATAGCTAACCTTAAAATTGAAAAGGATGGCTTGGGCCGGGGAAGCTATGCCGATAAGAGCGAGTAATATGTGTTCGGTCGAGATAAATTCGTCGCCCATGCCGTCGGCTTCTTTTTTTGAGCGCTCCAAAATAAGAGCAGTCTCGTTAGTGCCGGAAACAGCTTGGATAGGACCATTTTGTAAATCGACTTTGCTTTTCGGCAGTTTTTTAATTTCATTAACGGTATGGTCTTCCAGTATCTCCGGGTCGATTTTCATCTTTTCCAAAATCGGCTTAATTAAGCTTTCTGATTGCTGGAGCAGGGAAAGTAGGATATGCAGCGCCTCTATATTAGGCTGTCCGAAATTGGCGGCGATTGCTTGGGCGTTAATGATGGCTTCTTGGGATTTTTCGGTAAATTTATTAAACATATAGTAATTTTATAGTTTTTATTATTTAGCACTCTTAGTCTTTGACTGCTAAAATATATCATAATACATCGGTTTAGGCTTGTCAATCTCTATTATTTTAATTCTTATTTTTCATTTGTTTGATTAAATGCTGTATTATAATGTATAATATTTATGAAAAATTTATAAATAATTTTCACTCAAGTATTTTGCTTTTTTATGAAAATAATTAAAAATTTTAATAATTGGCGTTTTGCTTTATCGGCTTGCTTTTTGTTGGTGGGTATTTTTTTAGCTTGGCATCAGGTATTGGCTGTAGCTACCAATGTTTCTATTAGTTCGCCTAATGCCTTAAGCAAGGCCTATGCTCAGCCTAATTCTACCATTCCGGTTTTATTCTATGTAACAGCGGACCCGCCTGGTTTTAGTGCTTTTTATAATATTTATCTGTCTAAAAACAGCTCCGGCTATACCTATCATGAATATAGCGGCACTTTTTATTCTGGGGGCAATGGCTATTCTCAAGATTTTAATGTCGGCAACCCCGGTGATGGCCTTTATGATATTAATATTAATGTGCCCGACGTTTCTGATCAAAATACTAGCGCGGTCGTCGTTGACGGTACGCCGCCGACTACGCCGACAGTGATTTATCCCAGCGCCGCCGGTATTTATTTAAAACCCAGTAACCCCGTTTTGATTAGGTGGACGGCGTCAACGGATGCAAATTTTGGTTCGAATCCGATTAAGGTAGTCTATTCTTTGGCCGGGAACTTTTTAGACGGAGTGGTGATTGCTAATTTGCCGGCTACAGCCACTTCTACCACTTGGAATCCACCCAATGTCAGTAGCGCCACCGTCAAGGTCGCGGTGGTGGCGACTGATTTAGCCGGCAATACCACCAGTGATGCCTCCAATAATGCCTTTGCTCTTGATAATCAAGCACCTACAGTTGATGCCGGGACCATTTCTTCTACTATTACATCTCCTACTCAGCCCGGTGCCTCGGCTTCAGACAATATTAGTAGCGCGGTAAATTTAACTTATGCTTGGGGCGTACTTTCCGCTCCTTCTGGCGGCTTGTTGAGTTTCTCTAATGCTAATATCTTAAATCCTTATTTATCCGGCACTGTTACCGGAGATTATACTGCCAGCCTGGTTGTAACCGATCAAGCGGGCAATTATGCTTCTGACACCGTTACTTTTCATTGGGACGGCAATCCCAGAGACTTCTCCGTTACCGCCCCCGTTAATGGCGATTATTTACGAGGAGGATCAGCGGCTAATATTACTTGGACTAACCCCGGCGATAGTGATTTGAATCATTTTAAAGTTGAGTACTCCGATGACGAAGGCAATAATTGGAATTTGATTGCCAATAATATTGCTTCTAGCACACTTGTTTATTCCTGGAGCGTGCCCAGTAATAATTCTGCAAATAACATGATTCGAGTGACGGCTTATGATAATGACGGTAATAGCACCAGCGCTTTTTCCGGTTATTTTACCATTGATTCCACGCCTCCCGCCGTTTCCGTTCTCACCCCTAATGCTAGTGGTATTAATCTTAAAGGCGGTGCCAGCTATAATATTACTTGGTCGGCTGCCGATACTAACTTAGATACTAATAATGTTGTCTTGGCTTATTCAAGTAATAACGGTTCTTCTTGGACTAATATCGCTACCACTACTAATTCCGGAACATATTCCTGGACAGTTAGCGGTCCTGAAACAATAGCCGGCTTAATAAGAGTGACGGCTGTCGATTTGGCCGGCAATAGTAGCAGCGATGCTTCTGATAATGTCTTCGTGGTGGATAATAATGGACCCGTCATTACCATAAGTACTCCTAATTTAGGAGCAATCAGTGTTCCGACTGCTTCCGGTGCTTCGGCGTCTGATGCTTATTCCGGGGTGTCTTCCTATTCTTGGGCTAAAGTTTCCGGTCCGGGCACCATCACTTTTTCTGCTTCCGCTAGTATTGCTAATCCAACTCTATCCGCTTCCGTTGACGGTTCTTATGTGGCTCGCCTGACGGTGACAGATAATGTTGGTAATTTATCTACCGCCGATGTCAGTTTTGTTTGGGACACGACTAATCCAACTGTGACCACTCCTAATTTAGGCGCCATTAAAACTGCTACCGCTTCCGGCGCCACCGCCTCCGATGCCAATGGCATCGCTTCCTATTCTTGGACTAAGGTTTCCGGTCCGGGAACAATCACTTTCTCTGCTTCCGCCAATATTCTAAATCCGACTATTTCTGCCAATGTTGACGGCGCCTATTCCGCACAATTGACTGTCGTTGATAATGCCGGCAACTCCAATAGCAGCACCATGACTTTCACCTGGGACACGACTAATCCAACTGTGACCACTCCTAATTTAGGCGCCATTAAAACTGCTACCGCTTCCGGCGCCACCGCCTCCGATGCCAATGGCATCGCTTCCTATTCTTGGACTAAGGTTTCCGGTCCGGGAACAATCACTTTCTCTGCTTCCGCCAATATTCTAAATCCGACTATTTCTGCCAATGTTGACGGCGCCTATTCCGCACAATTGACGGTCGTTGATAATGCCGGCAACTCCAACAGCAGTACCATGACTTTCACCTGGGACACGACTAATCCAACTGTGACCACTCCTAATTTAGGAGCAATCAGTGTTCCAACCGCTTCTGGCGCCACCGCCTCCGATGCCAATGGCATCGCTTCCTATTCTTGGACTAAGGTTTCCGGTCCGGGCACCATCACTTTCTCTGCTTCCGCCAATATTTTAAATCCGACTATCTCTGCTAATGTTGATGGCGCCTATTCCGCACAATTGACTGTCGTTGATAATGCCGGCAACTCCAATAGCAGCACCATGACTTTCACCTGGGACACGACTGCGCCAGTTATTACCATTGTTCCCATCTCTCCCGACCCCACTGGCGATGCTACCCCTACTTTCACCGGTACCAGCACTGACGCCCTCATCAATATATCTTCCGTTGAATATCAAGTCGACGGTGGTTCTTGGACGGCTTGCAGTGCCGCCGACGGCTCCTTTAACTCTCTATCTGAAAGTTATACCTGTACCATCGCCCCTGCTTTAGCCGACGGTCTCCATACCGTCTATGTCCGTTCCAGCGATACTTTAGGCAACACTTCCGACGGCAGCGTTTCCGATTCTTTCACGGTCGATTTGTCCGGTCCGACAGTTGCCGCCATGGCTGACAGGGAGGAGAATGCTCAATTTAGTCAGGACGCTACTACTACCGGCGCTACTTCCTGGCAATGGACCTATACCGGTCCCGGCACTATTACTTTCGGTTCGGCTACGGCTGAAGACACTACCATTTCCGCTGACACCGACGGTTCCTATACCATTACTTTAACCGCTACCGATTCTCTCTCCAGAACCGACTCCGCTTCCTTCACTTTGCTCTGGGACACGACTGCGCCAGTTATTACCATTGTTCCCATCTCTCCCGACCCCACTGGCGATGCTACCCCTACTTTCACCGGTACCAGCACTGACGCCCTCATCAATATATCTTCCGTTGAATATCAA
>JAQUWT010000014.1:0-2008 GCA_028692765.1 Patescibacteria group bacterium | reverse complement strand
ACTACCATTTCCGCTGACACCGACGGTTCCTATACCATTACTTTAACCGCTACCGATTCTCTCTCCAGAACCGACTCCGCTTCCTTCACTTTGCTCTGGGACACGACTGCGCCAGTTATTACCATTGCCACTCCAAATCTTGGTTCTATTTCCTCTCCGCAATCGGCTGGTGTTACTGTTAGTGATAGCGGTTCCGGGGTTGATACTATTGTTTGGACAAAGGTTTCCGGCCCCGGCTCGGTAAATATGGCTCCTGATGAATTTACTGATAATCCAGCCTTCTCCGCTACCTTAAGCGGTACTTATGTGATGCGCGTCGATGCGCTTGATGCTGTCGGCAATGCTTCTTACGATACTTTGACATTTATCTGGGACGGCGACCCCGCCACCCCTTATATTACTAATCCAGTTGGCGGATATGTCGCCGGTAATGCTGTCACTAATGTTACTTGGGTTAGTTCGGGTGAAGCTAATCTTGATCATTTTAGTCTTTGGTACTCGGATGATTCCGGCTCTACCTGGTTATTGCTCGATGATGCTATCGCCTCAAGTTCCTCTTCATACCCTTGGCTAGCGCCTGGAGTAGACACTGATGGCAATCTTTTTAAGTTGGCAGTATTTAATGTTGCCACTAATTCTACCACTACCGTTAGTCTACCCTTTTCTATAGATTCTACCCTACCCTCAAGTCTTGCAGTTACCAGCCCCGATGCCTTCACTTTGCCCCATAAAGGCGGCAGTTCTTTGGATATTGCTTGGACCGGAGGCGATGATGAGCATCTGGGCGCGACCCCGATTTTAATTGAATATTCAGAAAGCGGAAATTTTGACGATACCGTATCCTTAGGGCAGGTGGCCAATTCCGGCACGTATACTTGGACTGTTCCTGCTGTCGATACGGCTACGAACACCAAGATTCGTGTGACATCAAGCGACTTGGCCGGCAATCAGAGAGTTGGCACATCTTCAGCTTTTGTGATTGATTCCTTAGCTCCAGATATAACTCTGACATCAGATTTTGGCAATGTTGATGCCGCTTTTAACCCTAATCCGCTTGTTGCCGATAATGTCGATTTAGATTCCGATTTAAATTATTACTGGTCTTTGGTCAGTGCTCCCAGCGGCGGTCATCTCAATTTTTCCGTACCTTTTGTAGCTAACCCCAGTATATCCGGGGATGAGGCCGGAATTTACTCCGCTCGATTAACCGTAACGGATAGGGCGGGTAATCAATCATCCGCGGTCTTGAGTTTTAATTGGCTGGGCGGCTCCGGTTATCCAGATGTTATTTATCCTAGCACTGGCGATTATATTCCGGCTGGTAACACTACGATTCTCTGGACTACGCCTAATATTGCCAATCTCAGCAGCTATCAAGTCGAATATTCCGATGATAGCGGTGTCACTTGGACTACGCTCGCTACCGGTTTAGCGGCCTCGGCCACTAGCACCGTTTGGAATATCGCCGCTGGCGTGAATTCGGTGGAGAATATGATTCGGGTCACTGCTTATGATAATTTAGATATTCCTTTTGCCGCCAATTCCGGCTTGTTTACGATTGATTCATCGGCGCCGGTAATCGATTTAATTGCTTCTTTGGGAACAATTAATAGCGCCACCGCGGTAACCGCCAGTACGACTGATAATTTTGATGACGCCAGCCAGTTAAGTTATTCCTGGTCGGTTTTAAGCGCTCCTTCAGGCGGCAATCTTTTTATCTCCAGCAGTACTATTCTTACCCCGAGTCTAAGTGCCAATGTCAATGGTGGTTATTCAGCTTTGCTTGCCGTAACTGACCGCGCCGGCAATATGGCTACCAGTTCTACCGCCTTCACTTGGTATATACCTAGCGGTGGGGGCGGCGGTGGAGGAGGAGGGGGCAGCGCCGTGACTTATTGTTCGCAGGTATATTATGGTCCTTGGGGAACATGCGTTAACGGTTCGCAGACGCGTTCAATAGTGAGCCGGACTCCGCTCAATTGCAGTCTGAGCACCGAACAGCAGCTTG
>JAQUWT010000020.1 GCA_028692765.1 Patescibacteria group bacterium | reverse complement strand
AAAAATCACCCAAAAGGCGGCTAAGGCGGCGCTTAAAAATAATTTTAAAAATAGTTCTTTCTTCGGCGCCGGCCAATCTTTGATAAATTTAATGTTTTTCATATTATTCAAGTTAAACTCTTAATTTCTATCATTTATCATGATGCAATTAAAGCCAAACAAAAGTTTATTATAATTATTTAATGCTAAATTTTTCTTCAACTAATTTTCTAGTTATCGGTCCGAAAAACCCCAACGCAGGAGAAATGTTATTTGCTTTCTGAAATTTAGCCAGAGCCGCTCTAGTCATTCCGCCAAAATATGTACTCTCCTGCCCAGGCGAGCCGACACCGTTGGCAGCAACTAAAAATCCATTGCTATTTAAAAATTTCTGCAATTCTTTAACGTCGGTATTGGTCATTCCTAACTTCAAATCATTTTTAAATTTAAATGTTTGCCTTGTGGTGGTTATTGATTTAATGGAAGCAGCCGTTTTAACTGTGACCTCGGGTTTGTTAATAACGGGAACGACCGGCGCGACTGCAAGCCCTGACTCATTAACAACAACGCTAGGCTCCGGAGAAATAGTATATATTTTACTCTCTCCACCTTCCGGACTTCTAAACTTAATATATAAAATTTTATTAGAATTTTTACAAGAAGTTTCATACGGCACCCAGCTAGATTTAGAAAAATCGCCGCTTTCTGAGATTGCCATTTGATAAACATTGGCCACCGACCAATTAACGGAGTTACTTGAAAGTGACGGCTCAATGGATATTTTTGGAGTTGACGGTGGAGTGAATGAATTACTTTGGTTGCGAATAAGGTTGGCAACTACCGATAAATTCTCTCTGATGTTCAGATCGGTTCTTGAATTTTCTTTATTACCATCATTCCAACCGGAAAAATAATAGCCGGAATTTGGCTCGGCACCAACACTCGATCCGTCGTCTCCATAAAAAATTATTTGGGTTAAGGATCCAGATATCGTTCCGCCAGCAGAAGCGGAATAGCTTAATGTATAAGTAGGCGTCGGCGCATAATTCAAATTAAAACTCTCGAATTTAGGCGTATAAAAACCGTCGCTGCTTGTCAAAGATACTTGATATTGAACATATCTTTGCCGATCAGTGACGCAATTATTAGCGGAGATATCTAATCCGGAAGTTATGGAATCACATGAACTAAAATCGCTCGCTCCGGACATATCCGCATTATTAGAGGTTCTTATTTTTAAGATTACGGTCGTATTCGTGGCGGCGGTGTAAGAATAAGAAGCTTGACCGAAATCAGTGGCGCTCGCGGCATCAAAAATCGATGAAACTAAATTGCCGGAAGATGAATATGAGCCCTCTTCATTTTGCGGCGCGGATACGGTCGGCTCGATATTAGAATAGCTTCTAACATAGAAAAACGAATAAGTAGCCGTGCTGGATCCTGCGATTGTATGAGGGGTCACAAATAAAGTGACATATTGGGTATCAGCTACTCCCAATGGAGAAATGGTTGTTTCTTGTTGATCCCAATTTTTGCCGTCGGAATTATGCAAAATACCGCCTGTTACACCGTCCTTTGAATACTCAAATGGACTGAATATTATTCGGCATCATAATGCCTTAATATTTTGCACCAAGTTTCAATATATAGCATCATTATTCCACTCTATCTACAGCCTTGACCGAAGATATTCTCAAAATAATAACACTCATCATAGTGGCCACCAACCTTAATCGATGACATATTCACTTCAACTAATTATATTTTAACATATTAATAAATTTATAAAAAATAGCCTCGAATTGTTTACATAATTCGAGGCTAAAAATTCAAAGGGCAAAGAACTAAAGTCTAAAGACTCAAAGAATCAAAAGACTAAGATCCAGAAACTTGCGAAACGACGAAAGCAAAACCGCCAGAACGATTCCACTCTTTACCGGGGTAGTCATAGCCCGTGCCTAACCAGGAGTCATCGACATTACGACCAGCGCTGAGCAGTACAGAATCGCCGTCAGAATCTTTTATTGGTTCGTGCATTGTCACAATCCAACAAAGTCCCATGGCTTTCAATTCTTTATCAGAAAATTTCTCTCTGATTAAACAGGCGACTTCGGCATTTGGCGTAGAAAATTTACGGTTTTTGGCTTCCTTACGAATGTTTTTAGTGATACGTTCGTTGTCACTGAAAATTTCGCCTTTTAAGACGGCAATTTCGCAAGTGATACCAGCTGTCGGTTTAAAACTTTTAGAGCGGAGTACGCTCTTAGCATAATCTCCGACACAAAAACCCTTACTTTCTAAACGGGCAATCCACTGTTCGCCGGTTGTACCATCTGAATTGATGGGAAAATAAATAACTCCGTTTTCTTCACGCCAACGTCTAGCTGGTTCGGATAAGATGAGTTCACCGCGTAAAAATTTGTTTACTCCATCCATTCCGCCAAGCTTGTTAACCACTGCCTCGATCTGTCCGAGGTTTAAATCTCCATATTTCATGATGTAAAGTATTTTGTAGACTGCTTGTCTACATTATCTGCTGTCCGCAGTAGGAGCTATAACCATCATGGTCACAGCCAAGAAACGGCTAAACTATTAACCATCTTTTGGCTGCGACCAATTTCGCAAATTAGTTTTTAAAGATCATATTACAGTAAACAAATTGTATCATATCAGTCAATATTTGTCAAGCTCAGTATAGCCGAGTTCAATAAGTAAGTGCAACATTTATACGCTAAAATTATAAATGACAGGACGTGGATTCGAACCAATATAGACCAATAAAATCAAGGGTTTTATATAAATTACTGTAGATTATCTAAAATATCACAAAAAAGTTCGAACCGCTTTGGAACTTAAAATATGTCTAATATTAAAACAAAAACAGGCTTTTTAAACCTGTTTTCGTGTTATGCTCGGGGACAAGGTTTGCGAACCTGTCGCTCAGCTGACGCCTCGCTCCCCTAGGGGGCTTCCGCCCCCTTAGGCGCTCCTTCACTTCGCTCAGTCGCTGATACCCTTACAAATCCGCCTTCGGCGGCGGTGGGAAACTTCCGTTTCCCAAACCCTTCCCCTGGTTCGAATCTTTTTAATCACGAGCTAATAAAAATACACCCGAATGGGTGTATTTTTATTAGCTCGGGGACAAGGATTTCCGCCTCAGCGAATTCGCCGTCGCTCATTCGCTTCGTTGTCGCGGTCAGCGTCCGGCCTGCGCCCCGGCAGGCCGTCCGACGCTCCCCTTTTCGCCACTTTTGCTAAAGCGGCTCAAGACTCGCTTCTGCCCTGTTCGAATCCTCTTTGCTTCGCAAACAATAAAAAAAGAAGCAGTAATACTGCTTCTTTTTTTATTGCTCGGGGTCGCGGACGATGTTCGAACCAATATATCTAATTCACTAAATTATAATTAAAATTATAATATTAAAAATAACCCCATAATAATCATGATAATCCCAGCAATTAAGTGTAATAATTTTAGATTTTTATTTCTAGTCTCCTCTGCTTTTTTAACATTCATGCCAAAGTACATACCGATACTAATAATTATCATTGGGAAAACAAATATAAGGTTATATAGAGCTAATAACCAAATAGCCCTAGAGAAAGTTTCACTATGTCCCAACATGCCTAAAATGACTATATAGGGACCGCTGGTACAAGGTAATAAAAATAAGCTAACCAAGAAACCAATAAGAAAAGCGCTAAGTGGGCCAGTAATAGATCTGACTAAAGATTTTAATTTTGGTCGCCAACTTAAAGGTACTTCCATTAGAAATACTTTTCCATACCAAAAATAATCTTTAATATTAAATAGACCAATTAAAATTGCTATACCACCAATTATTTTCATAAACACAACCGGAGTCCCGAAACTAGAAATAACTGAATATAAACCCAGGCCCATTAAAAAATATGAAATGAAAATTGAAGCTGAGTAGGCTAATCCCGATAATAATGCCCTTTTTTTATTACCAGATGCTAAAATAGTGGCAATTAATATTAAAAGAACAGCAAATTCACAAGGGTTAATAGAATCAACTAGAGCCGCCCCTATTAAAATTGGCATAGTCAAAGATTCTGAAAAATTAGTTTTTATACCGCCAACATCGCTTATAGCCTTATCTGTTTCAACTGATTGCTGTTTTGTTGATAAATAAGAAATAATTTGCTTATCACCAATAAAACATTCATTTTCGGCATACAGGAAGGGCACTCCTCTATTCATTAGATTTATTCCTTTTTCAGCACAAACTTGATTAAATTCTTCGGCATTAGCTTTATTCTGATATATTTCTTTTTGCTCGATATAAAAATCAAAATTATTATTTTTTATAAAATCTTCGACTTCAGCACAATGAGAACAACCGTTACCGTAATATAAAATTATAGGATTATCTTGCGCTAAAACATTTTGAACCAAAATAGTAAAAATAAATAAAAAAGAAATAATTAAAAATCTTATTTTTTTCATAACTTTATTTAATAACTTTTATAGCCTTGCCATTAATTAGAGCATCGGCAATTTTTTCATAAGCGGAATAAATGATTCTCTGGTAAGTACTAGCCGAGGTGTGCATTTTTTCGGCCGCTTCTTTTTGATCTAAATCACCTAAATGTCTAAGGCGATATGCCTCTATTTCTTCTATCGTCAATTCGACAACTTCAAGATTCCTCATAGGGATACCCTGGGGTTTAAAATAAGTTACTTCAGGACTAAATTCTATTTTTCGGCACAATTTCGGTCTAGGCATAATATTGAAAAATTATTTATTATTTGTTAGTTTATAATTATAAGAGAAGGCTCTCCGGCCCCTTTGTATTAAGAGGCCGGCTCCAATGCCTTCTTTTATTTTTGGCTTTTTAAAGCCTCTTTCTCTTTTTTTACTGCTTCTAAATCTGACAACAAAGCTTTTTCTTCTTCATCTAGAGCCTTTACTTGATCTTCTGATGATAAAGAGAGCTTAAAACCGCCTCGGCCCATCATTCTTCGTCCGCACCAAAACATTCTTTCTCCATTAGCACAACGACCCATTCCTCGGCCTGTTTGTGACCCTTGTCCTTTTGGACCTGTTCCGTTCATATTTGGCATAAATTTATTATTAATATTTTTATGATGACAGCCCGACCTTTGTCCCTGCCTATTATGAGTATATACCCATAATTATGTTAAGTCAAATACATATACACTGGACACAGATTCAAACCGCTTTGAAACTTAAAACGTATCTAATATTAAAACACAAAATCAGGCCTTTAAAGCCTGATTTTGTGTTCTGCTCGGGGACAAGGATTCGAACCTCGATAGCCAGGACCAAAACCTGGAGTCCTACCGTTAGACGATCCCCGAATATAAATCCTACCACTAGACCTGTCTACCCACAGGCAAATAGTCTCCTAATGGTATTTGATTGTTTTTTAACACATCAGAATGATATTAAAAAATAGGGGAAAAGTCAACCCTATATTTTTATAACAAAAAATTAAACTTTGGCGTATTTTCTTACCGCAAACAAACTGGCTAAA
>JAQUWT010000013.1 GCA_028692765.1 Patescibacteria group bacterium | reverse complement strand
GCGAGTCTTTGATTCAAGAGGCTCTGGGACGTATCGGCCGCAATCGGACCGTGATTATTATCGCTCATCGCCTCAGTACGATTAAGAAAGCGGACAAGATTATTGTTTTGGAAAACGGCCGAGTGGCGGAGCAGGGCAGCCATTTAGAATTGTCTCAGCTGGCCGGGGGTCTATATGCTAAATTATTGAAGTTACAGGAGCTAGGGGCGGTATCAGGGTAAATTTATTTAATTTTAGTAAAATATTATAAAAGACGCTGATTAGGCGTCTTTTATGTTGACAAATATCATTTTATATTGTATAATATATTGTTAATAGTTCATTGACAAAAAAGAGGATATTAGGTTAAAAATTTTATTTTCTATAGTTTAGAAAATAGGATTTTTAACCTAATTTTTAACTCTTTAAACTATTTTATTTATGAAAAACTATTTTGTTCTTTTAGTGCTTGCTATTTCGTCTTGTTTTACGTCTTGTCAGAAGGACGAATTGGAAGGGGCTCAGCCTATCCAATTGACACTCATTGAAAATGAGGTAGTACATGCAGAAGGGGCTCTTGATTCCATTATAGCCAGGGTATCGGACGACATCACTGTAATTGTTACTTATAACGCTATCGTTGATGATAGTCCTTGCCAAACCTTGTCTGTGTATAATGAAGGCAATCTCGTCCAGGTCTTTTTACCCGAGACCTATGATGGCGATCATCCGGGTATTTGGAACCCGGAAAATTTAACAATAAATAAAGGGTCATTTGATGGAGGTTTGTTGTTGGACATCAGGTATTCGAACCACATTCTTTTGTCTACAGTGACAAAAACCTTTTTCTTTAAAGGATCTATAGTATTCGAATATGAGCTGCCGATTTGGTCACATTGTGCTGGCGATGCCAGTAAAAAAATACTTAAATTTAGAACTTTTGAAGAAGGTGATTGGATAGAAAAAGAATATTAATTTATCCTATCCACCACATTACCCCGCGCCTTAAAAACGCGGGGCTTTTTTATTTGTCCTTGTATGGACTTTTTTCTTATAATTACGCTATAATATCTTTATGTTTAAACTCCAAAAACAAGTAGATATTTCTTCTTATACCACTTTAAAGATTAAAGCTAAGGCGGCTTTTTTTGCTGTTATAAGAGAAGAGGTTGAATTACGGGAGGCTTTAGCTTGGGCTCGTTCGCAAAAATTGCCGGTTTTTATTCTAGGCGGAGGCTCTAACATCCTTTTTACGGAAAACATCAAGGCTTTAGTTTTGAAAAATGAAATTAAGGGCGTGCGGGTGATTAGGGAAACAGAAAGTTCCGCTTGGGTGGAGGCGCGCTCGGGAGAATGGTGGAGCGCCTTGGTCCGTTTCGCGATTGAACGCCGCTGGGGCGGAATCGAGAACTTGTATTATGTCCCCGGGACGGTCGGAGCGGCGCCGGTGCAGAATATCGGCGCTTATGGCGTTGAACTTAAAGATACTTTTGTCAGCTTGCGGGCAATTAATTTAAAAACCGGCAAGGAAAAAATATTTACGAAAAAGGATTGCGCTTTCGGCTATCGCGACAGTATTTTTAAGAATAAAGCCAAGGGAAAATACTTTATCGCCGGCGTCACTTTGAAATTGGCCAAGAAGCCGGTCCTGCGTTTGGATTACGGCGATATCCGCGCGCACTTGAACGAGCAGGGAATCAAGCGTCCGAGCGTCCAGCAATTGGCGGAAATAATCAGAAAGATTAGGGACAGTAAATTGCCCAACCCCGCCATCTATCCCAATGCCGGTTCCTTTTTTAAGAATCCGGAGATTGCCAAAACTGCTTTGGCCGGATTACAAAAAAAATTCCCGGAAATAAAATTTTTTCCCGGTTCCAAGAGCGCTTTGGTTAAAATACCGGCCGGCTGGTTAATCGAGGCCGCCGGTTTTAAAGGCAAGCGCTACGGTGCGGTTGGCATGTATGAGAAGCAGGCTTTAATTCTCGTTAATTATGGTGGTGCCAGCGCCAAGCAAGCCCTGGCGCATGTTCGCCGTGTCCAGGCTGGGGTTTATAAGAAATTCGGGATAAAGATTGAGCCGGAAGTTAATATTATTTAATATGAAAATTGTCATTTGCGGCAGCGTTGATTTTAGTCCTCAGATTGCGGCGGCGGCCGCATTTTTAGGCGAACGCGGACATGAAGTCACAGTACCTTTGCTTACGCAGAAGATTATGGACGGCGAAGTTGGATATGAAGACTTTTTACAGGAAAAGGCGGACCGGGGAGACGGTGTTTTTCGCCGCGCTGAAAGCGGCAGTCTGATTCGGCGCTATTATCACTTAATTGAAAAAGCCGATGCCGTTTTAATAGTTAATGAAGAAAAGAAAGGCATTGCTGGTTATATCGGCGCCAATACTTTTTTAGAAATCGGCTTCGCCCATGCTTTGGATAAGAAAATTTATCTGCTTAATCCGCCGGCGGACGGAAATTATAATGATGAACTGGCGGAAATTTCTCCAGTTATCATTAACGGCGATTTAAAGTTAATCGGATAATATCGAGATTAATATAATTTTGAAGCTTTAATTGTAAATATATGACTGCTAACGAATTAAGACAAAAATATTTAGATTTTTTTAAAGCCAGGGGGCACGCCATCATTCCCAGTGCTTCTTTGCTGCCGGAAAATGACTCTACTTTATTATTTACCAATTCCGGCATGTTTCCCTTGGTGCCTTATCTCTTAGGAGAAAAGCATCCGGCCGGCATCCGTCTTGTAGATAGCCAGAAATCTTTCCGGACCGAGGATATCGAAGAGGTGGGCGACAGCCGCCATAATACTTTTTTTGAGATGCTCGGCAATTGGTCCTTGGGGGATTATTTTAAAAAAGAGCAATTGGCCTGGTGGCTGGAGTTTTTGTTCGTTGATTTAAAATTAAATCCAGCGCGCATTTATCAAACAGTTTATGCCGGCAGTGAAGATGGCCAGATTGCCAAGGATGAAGAATCAATTACAATTCTGCAGGAATTATTTACAAAATATGGCGTAAGCGCAGAAGAAGGCCCGGCGACGACCGGCAAAGGCGCGCTCGGTTCTGGTCAGGAGCTGGATTTTTCTAAACAAAGAATTTTTGCTTATCGCGATAAGAATTGGTGGCAAAGAGGCGATGCCGTCGGTGAACTGGGCGGTCCGGACAGCGAAACTTTTTACGATACCGGCAAGGAGCATGATTTGGCTTACGGCCCCCATTGCCACCCCAATTGCGATTGCGGCCGTTTCTTGGAAATCGGCAATTCGGTGTTTATGCAGTATCAGAAAACAGCCAATGCCTGGCAGGAATTGAAAAACAAGAATGTTGATTTCGGCGGCGGCTTGGAGAGAATCCTGATGGTTTTAAGCGGACAGGACAGTATTTTTAAAACCGATCTTTTTACGCAGGCGATTGCGCGCATTGAAGAGCTGTCGGGCAAAAAATATGCCGATGACAAGAGGGCCTTTGAAGTTATTGCCGATCATCTGAAAGCGGCCACCTTTATTGTCGGCGACGACCGGGGTGTGCCACCTTCAAATACCGATCAGGGCTATATAGTCCGCCGTCTTCTGCGCCGAGCCATCCGCTATGGCCGCCAAATCGGCATTTCTCAGGATAGATGGCTGAAAGCGGTAGCGCAGATTTTTATAGAAGATTATGCCGCCGCTTATCCGGAATTGAAGAATAACCAAGAATTTATTTTTAATGAGTTTGATAAGGAGGAGGAAAAGTTCGAGCGCACTTTGGAAAAAGGCATGATTGAATTCAAGAAATTGGCGGCGCATGACTTGGACGGCGTAGCCGCTTTCAATCTTTATCAGAGTTACGGCTTTCCTTTGGAGATAACGGAAGAATTAGCCAATGAGCATGGCCTTAAAGTCGATCGCCAAGGATTTATGGATGAACTGAAAAAGCATCAAGAGCTTTCCCGCACCGCTTCCGCCGGTAAGTTTAAGGGGGGATTAGCCGATCATAGCGAGGAGACAACCAAACTGCATACGGCCGCTCATTTATTACTTGCCGCCTTGCGCCAAGTTCTGGGCGATCATGTCAGTCAGAAGGGAAGTAATATCACCGCCGAGCGCCTGCGCTTTGATTTTTCTCATCCAGAAAAAATGACGCCGGAACAAATTGCGGCGGTGGAAGAATTGGTTAACGGAGCGATTGGTCAAGGCTTGGATGTCGCTTTCGAAGAAATACCTTTATCCGAGGCTAAAGAAACCGGCGCTACCGGAGTCTTTGATTCTAAGTATGGCGATGTAGTCAAGGTTTATACCGTCGGCCATGATAACGGCGGCCGCCATGCTTCCTGGGATAATATATTTTCCCGGGAAATCTGCGGCGGTCCCCATGTTTCCAGCCTGAAAGGCCTTGGCAGCTTTAAAATCCAGAAAGAAGAAGCATCTTCGGCCGGAGTAAGAAGGATAAAAGCCGTGTTAGTATAAGGGTTTTATTATTCCCAGCTTAACTATTGACAATTTTTAAGCTTGTCTATATACTATTTCCATCGAGATTATCAGAGGAATATTTCTAAAAAATTTTGATAAAGCTAAAAATTGTCTTTATCAAATTTTTTGTGTTAATGTCAAAAAATAAAATAAACAACCAAGAAAGCACTGAAACTTTGAATGCCAAGGATTTTTTAGAAATGCAAGGCGAAGTTTTAGAGTTAATGCCAGCGGCAACTTTTCGGGTGAAATTAGATAGCGGCCATGAAATCTTGGCTCATTTGTCCGGTAAAATGAGGATGCATCGCATTAGGCTATTGCCGGGAGACCGGGTACGCCTGCAGATGAGTCCCTATGACTTGACCAAGGGCCGTATTATTTTCCGTTATTAATTTCCGATTCCGCTATTATATTAGGATTTAACCCCTTATTTATATTTTTCATGATTTTATGAAAGTAAGAGCGAGCGCTAAGAAAATTTGTAAAGATTGCAAAACGGTCCGTCGCAAGGGCCGCGTTTATGTAATTTGTAAGAACCCTAAACATAAACAAAGACAAGGATAATTAAGCATTAGGTCGAGCCTATAGAGGCGAGGCCTGAATATTCATTTATGGCTATTAGAATAGCGGGTGTAAGCATTCCCAATGACAAAAGAGTCGATATTGCCCTTACCTATATTTACGGTATCGGTAACAGCCGGGCAAAAAAAATCTTGGCGGCTTTAAATATCAAGCCTGAGATTAAGGTTAAAGATTTGAAGGAAGAGGACGCCAATCGTCTGCGTGAACAAATTGAAAAAAAGCATACGGTTGAAGGTGATTTGCGCCGTGAAGTGGCCAGCAATATCAAGCGTTTGAAAGAAATCGGCTGCTATCGCGGCCAGCGCCACAGTCGTAATTTACCGGCTCGCGGCCAGCGTACCAAGACTAACAGCCGCACCGTGCGCGGTAATAAGCGCATGACCGCTACCAGCGGCCGCGCTAAGGCAGGCTTAAAGACTTAATTGTCGGCCGTTTTCTCGAGATTAATTTATAATTATTATGTCTGAAGAAAAGAATTTAAATCCTGAAGAAGAAAAGATGGAAGCGCCGGCAGCGGCGTCCAAACCGACAGAGGCGAAGACCTCTCCGTCGGAAGAATCCGAAGATGACCGCGATGAAGGTCCGGACTTTTCTTTGGATTCCGGAGCTGATGAAGAATTACCTGAAGAAATCAAGCAGAAGTTAGAGAAAAATAAGCAAGCTCGCGCTAAAAAGAAATTAGTGAAAAAGCGCAAGAAACGCACCGCTCGTACAGTTAAAGTCGGTCGTGCTTATATTAACGCTACCTACAATAACACCATGGTCACTTTGACCGATGCCAATGGCGACGTGATTGCCTGGGCAAGCGCCGGTATGGCCGGTTTTAAGGGGGCCAAGAAAGCCACTCCTTACGCCGCTCAGATTATTACTAAGATTGCCGCCCAGAAGGCTAAAGAAGAATATGGCCTGCAGGAAGTGAGCGTTTTTGTTTCTGGCGTCGGCACCGGCAGAGAAGCGGCAATTCGCGCTTTAAATGCCAATGGCCTGGAAGTTTCCGCTATTAAGGATACAACTTCCGTCCCTCATAACGGCTGCCGCCCGAAGAAGCCCCGCCGAGTTTAATTAATCTAAGGATTTATATATATGGGAAGAAATTTAGACAGTAAATGCCAGCAATGCCGCCGTGTCGGTGAAAAGCTGTTTTTAAAAGGAGAACGCTGCAATACGCCGAAATGCGCCATGGTGAAGCGTAACTACCCTCCGGGTTTTCACGGGCCTTCCCGCGGACGCCGCAAGCTCAGCGATTACGGTACGCAGTTAGCGGAAAAGCAGAAGGCGAAGAAATATTATAATGTCATGGAAAAGCAGTTCCGTTTGACTTTTGAAAAGGCTTCGAAGAAGACTGGCGATTCCGGTAAAAATTTCTTACGTTTACTAGAAATGCGCTTGGATAATGTAGTTTTCCGTCTTGGTATGGCTAAATCCCGCAGCCAAGCTCGTCAATTGGTAAATCATGGACATTTTGAAGTTAATGGCGTAAAGACTGATATCCCTTCTTTCGTGGTCAAGCCCGGACAAGAAATTGCCGTGCGTGCTCGCGCTAAAAAGAGCCCATATTTTAAACAAATAGCGGAAAGTTTGAAGAAAGCGGAATTACCGGCTTGGTTGAATTTACAAGCCGCCGACATGAAAGCCAAGGTTTTGCACGAACCGGCTGACACCGATTTGCCGACAAATTTCAACGTGCAGATGATTATCGAGTATTATTCAAAATAATCTGTCAATCGGATCGCTGAGGAGGCGTTTCTCGCTAGCCGGGGAGCGTAAAACTGCGTTCTGAGGGCATATGTTTTATGGAAAACATCGCTTTGCCAAAAAAAGTAGATTTCTTGGCAGGAAAAACCGAGAATGAAGGAGTTGTGGTCGTGGAACCATTATATCCCGGCTATGGCATGACTTTAGGTAATTCTTTGCGCCGCGTTTTGCTGTCTTCTTTGCCAGGAGCGGCAGTAGTGGGCGTAAAAATTAAGGGTGCCAGCCATGAATTCATGACTTTGCCCGGAATTCAAGAGGATGTTTTGGAAATAATGCTAAATATCAAGCAGTTGCATATCAAAATGCACGGCGATGAGGAAGTCCGTTTAGAACTGAAAGTTAAAGGCAAGCAGCAAGTGACCGCTGCCGATATCGCTAAGAACAGCCAGGTAGAAATCAAAAATCCGGAATTATTAATCGCTTCCTTGACTGAAGAAAAGTCTTCTTTGGAAGCGGAAATTTTTGTCCGTCCCGGCCGCGGTTATCGTTTCAGCGAAGGCACCAAAAAAGAAAACAATGAATTAGGCTATATTGAAATAGATTCGATTTTTTCTCCGGTCTTAGCCGTTAGCCTGGATGTAGAAAATACTCGTGTCGGTAAAATGACCAATTGGGATAAACTTTTAATTAATTTAAAAACAGACGGCACTATCAGTCCGATGGAAGCCTTTAATCAAGCCGTGCAAATTTTAGTCAATCAGTTCAGCGCGCTTTTGCCTTCAGCTCAAAAACCTGCCCCGGAAATTGAGTCCGAAGAAGAGCCTGCTGATTTAAATACTGAGGAAGAAGCGGCTGAGCTTGACGCTGAAGAAGCAGTCAAGCCGGCTAAGAAAAAGAGTAAAAAATAAGTTTTTATAAATACCCTTAATATATGCGCCACAGAAATGCCAACAAAATTCTAGATCGGAAAAAAGGACCGCGCGAGTTAATGCTCCGCAATCTTGCCTCCAGCATTTTGATTTACGAAAAAGTGAAGACTACCAAGGCGAAGGCTCAGGCTGTCCGTCCTTTAGTCGAAAGAATGATTACGGCCGCTAAAGCCGGCGATTTGAACGCTCGCCGCGGACTCATCAAAGTTTTATTGCAGAAAAATGCGGTGAAGAAATCGATGGAAGTTTTGGGCCAGCGCTATCAGAATCGTCCGGGTGGTTATACCCGCATGACCAAGCTTGGTCCGCGCCCGGGAGACGGCGCCGAAATGGTTCAGATTGAACTTGTTTAATTTACGCGCAACCAATATGAACAAAATTGAAAGAAAAATCCACAAGCTCGATGCTACCGGCCAGGCGGTCGGACGTTTAGCCAGCCAGGTCGCGATGATTTTGCGCGGCAAAAATAAGCCGGAATTTCTGCCTTACGTTGACGGCGGCGATATTGTTGAAGTTGAAAATATCGCTCAAATGTCTTTTAGCGGCAAGAAACTCCTGCAGAAGAAATATTTTAGCTATTCCGGATATCTTAGCGGTTTGAAAAGCAAAAGAATGTCCGAGGTATTCAGTCAGAATCCGGGAGAAGTTTTGCGCCGGGCGGTGAAGCAGATGTTGCCTCCGACCAAATTGCGCGACGCGCAAATGAAGCGCTTAATTATTAGATAATCTAACGTTTTATGGAAAAGAAAACCAAAACAGTGAAAGAAAAGAAAGCCCAGACTCCGAAAGAAGCTGAGATTGAAGAAGTGTCGGCTGAATTTTCTGCTGAAGAAGATGCCAAAAAGGATGCTTTCAAGGATATTCCGGATAATGTCGAATTTAAAGGCGAATACATCAGAACCGTTGGTCGCCGCAAAACTTCTGTCGCCCAAGTGAGGATGTATAAGGACGGCAAGGGCGCTATTATGATTAATGGCAAGAAAGGCAACCAATTTTTCGTCGGTGAAGGCCTTAGCATCGTTACTCAGCCTTTAAAGGCTACCGGCCATGTCCGTGACCTTAATTTTTCTATTATCGTTAAAGGCGGAGGCGTGACCGGCCAGATTGAAGCTTGCCGCCACGGTATTGCCCGCGCCCTGCTGGTGCTTGACCCCTTGCTTAAAGAAGCTTTGAAAGTTAATAAATTTTTAACTCGCGATCCGCGCAAGAAGGAAAGAAAGAAGCCCGGTTTGAAGGGGGCCCGCAAACGCCCGCAGTGGAGCAAGCGTTAATACATCAGTGATTATATTAAAAAATCCTCTATTATTAGAGGATTTTTTGTATAATAAATAATTTTTTTCCTTATTCCAATTACAGCGGTATGACTGGAATAAGGATAAATCTTATTCTAAGGAATGTAATAAGCGATGGAAATCATAGAGTTTTATTTGACTTTTCCCATATAATCACCTATAATCACTTATATAGAATATAAGTGTTAACTATGGATAAAAATAATAAATTTTACAAAAGATTAATAATAGAGGACCCGGTTGATTCTCAAAGAATTCAGAATACAATCGCCGAAATTGAGAAGCTGAGCGGGATGTGGACGGCGGGCGTGAAATTAGCCCCGCAGATTTTAAATGTACTCAAGAAATCTACCGTTATTACTTCTACCGGTTCATCGACAAGAATCGAGGGTTCAAAGCTGACCGACAAGGAGATAGAAAGGCTTTTTTCTACCGGACTTAAAGTAAAAAAATTCAGTACTAGAGACGAACAAGAAGTTGCCGGCTATAAAGAACTTTTAGAAAATATTTTTAATTCGTATGAAGCTATTAAATTTAATGAAAGCGCGATAAAACATTTCCATAAAGAATTGCTTAAATACTCGGACAAAGACCAAAAACATTTGGGCGAATATAAATTTGCCGACAATAGCGTGGTGGCAACCGATAAGGATGGAGTGGTGATAGGCGTTATATTTGAGCCGACCAAGCCGCATCTTACCGCTAAAGAAATGCAGGAGCTTTTGGCATGGACCGAGGAAGCGTTTAGAGAAAGAATATTTCATCCGCTTTTGGTAATTGCCAGTTTTATTATGGAATTTTTAGCAATCCATCCTTTCCAGGACGGCAATGGCAGGACCTCGCGAGTACTGACTAATTTTTTGATGCTTAAATACGGCTATGACTATATGCCGTATATTTCGCATGAAAAATTAATCGAGGACAATAAAGACAGGTATTATTTGGCTCTTAATAAAAGCCAAAAGACAAAAAATGATGACATTAAGCCATGGCTCAGCTTTTTTTTGGAAATGATTTTGGAACAAGTTAAATTAGCGGTTAAACTGGGCGATCAAGAGCGCATTGAAATATTCCTTTCGCCTAAGCAGTCGCAAGTCTGGCAGTTTATGCGGGAAAGAGAAGAAGCGACGCCCAAAGAAATTCGTGAGCGCCTAAATATGGCGACGGCGACGGTTTTGCAGGTACTAAATAAATTACTGGAGATGAAAAGAATCGAGAGATTAGGAGAAGGGAGAAGCACCAGGTATAAGATTATTAAATAAAATTTACTTATTTGTATGGATAATTTGGAAAAATTTTTAGAAGATTTGGACCGGCATCGGCAAGAATTGGCGGCGGCTTTTAAGATTGATGAATTAAAGATAGAAATTGAAGATTTGCGCCGGCAAATGGAGGCGTCTGATTTTTGGCAGGACCAGGAGCGGGCTATTGCCGTGAGCCGGCGCGCGGAAACTTTACAGAAAGATTATCAGCGCTGGCTGGATCTTGAACGGTCAATAGCGGAAAGCAGGGAATTGGCGTACATGGCATCTAGCGAGAAGGATGCCAAGCTGTTGGCGGAATTGTCGGCTAAAGCCCTTAAGTTATCGGCTGATTTGGGAGATTTAGAAAATCTTTCTCTTTACACCGGCTCTTATGACGAGAGTGATGCTCTACTAAGCATTAATGCCGGCACCGGCGGGGTGGATGCCCAGGATTGGGCGCAGATGCTGGAGCGGATGTATTTGCGTTTCGCCGAAAGGCAGGCTTGGAAAGCGGAGATTATTGATCGTATTCTAGCCAATGAAGCGGGGATTAAGAGCGTGATGTTAAAAATTACGGGAGCGAGAGCATATGGTAATTTAAGGAGTGAAAACGGCACCCATCGGCTATTGCGCAATTCTCCGTTTAACGCCGACGGCTTGCGCCAAACTTCTTTTGCTTCGGTGGAAGTTATCCCGGAAATTCCGGCTAACGATATTGTGATTAAAGACGAGGATGTTCGTCTTGATGTTTTCCGTTCCAGCGGTCCGGGCGGACAAAGCGTCAATACGACCGATTCCGCGGTGCGATTGGTGCATCTGCCTACGGGTATTACAGTCAGCTGTCAGACGGAACGTTCTCAGCATCAGAATAGAGATAACGCTTTTTCCATTCTCCGCGCCCGCTTGGCTAAGTTAGAATTGGAGAAAAAAGATGCGGAAGAGAAGCGTCTAAAAGGCGGCGTGGTTAAGGCGGAGTGGGGCCAGCAGATTCGCTCCTATTGGTTTTACGGCAACCGTTTAGTTAAGGACCATCGCAGCAATTGGGAGGATACGGATGTGGATGGTGTTATGGACGGCCATCTTGATGAATTTGTGACGGCTTATTTGCGCTGGCAGAAAGATAATGTTTAGATAAAATTAAAGGGCTGTTTATTCCCATTCTTTATAATAGAAGCATGTCAGCTTCTATTTTTTTATATTTATTCGCTTTCTTTGCCGGATTGGCTGGCGCTTCCTTTTATGCTTGGCCGGCAAGTATTTGGGCATGTTTTAGCGCCATTGCCGTCGCCCTATTTGTACGTCGCTGGCGTTTGTTTTTTCTGGTGTTAGCCGTTTTTTGTTTGGGTGTTTGGCGCGCTAGCGTTTTGCCGCCGGCTGATTTATTTCTAGTTCCTTTTTTAGGCAAGCCCGCATCAGATTGGCAATTTCAAGTTTGCACTGACCCTGAACCGGCCTGGGATAAGCAGATTGTAATTTTATGCATGCTGGAAAAATCTTCCGGAAAGCTTATCAAGGGTAAAATTATCGCTTATTTGCCTTTATACCCGCGCGTTTATTATGGCGATTTTTTGGATTTGCACTGTCGCTTGGAAAAACCGCCGGTGTTTTCCGATTTTGATTACGCCGCCTTTTTAGCGGCACGCGGGGTTGGGGCTATTTGTGCGTGGCCTCAAGTTAATTATTGGGAAAGGGCGGACACTAATCAAACTATTTTTAGCCGCTTGTTTGTTTTTAAAAGAGAAGTGTTACAACAAATTAATCAATCTCTGCCGGAGCCAGCCGCCGGTTTAGCCTCAGCTTTATTGCTTGGCTATAAGAAAACATTGTTTCCGGCGGAAAATTTAATTTGGCAGAAAGCGGGCTTAAGCCACTTGGTGGCTATTTCCGGCGGACATATCACTCTGTTTTTAAGTTTGCTTATAAGTCTTTTGGTCTATTTGGGGATGAGCAAGCGCTTCGCTTTGTGGCCGGCCCTATCTTTTGCCAGTGCATACGTTTTTTTAACAGGCTGGCAGGCCTCGGCTTTGCGTTCATTGTTAATGGGAGGAATTCTTTTGTATGCTTGGCGCCGAGGGCGTTTAAGTTCCGCTTGGGGGCCCTTATTATTGGCGGGGGCAATTATGTTATGGAATAATCCAGGTTTATGGAGATATGATTTAGGTTTTCAGCTATCTTTTTTAGCGATAGCCGGGATTATTGTTTTCTATCCGTTATTTACAGCTATTTTTGAAAAATATTTTTTTCACCCTTATCTGCGTCTTATTTTTGAAGCTTTTAGTTTGTCCTTGTCGGCGCAATTGACGATTTGGCCGCTGTTAGCATGGAAAAGCGGCGGTGTTTCTTTAATTGCTCCGTTCAGTAATATTTTAGCGTTCAGCGTTTTTAGTCCTTTAATGATTAGTCTGATATCATCGCTGGCCTGTAACTTTATATGCGGTTTTTTTGAGTTGGCCTGGCTGCCGGCGAAGGCCTTGCTTGATTATCTGTTATTTTTGGCGCGTCTGGCGGCGACTCTGCCTGGCGCTTATGTAGAAACGCCTCATTTTTCTTTGCCTTACGTGGCGGCCTATTATTTTTCCTTGATATTATTTTTTTCTTGGCGCCGCTATATTCAAACAAAGTCTCGCCAGTCAAGTGCTGACCAAAGAAAAAAGACTCTTTAGGAGTCCTTTTTCATTTTTAATGCTTGTTTATTTTTCGCTCTTAGCCATTGTCCGCATGCAGCTGGTGCAGATTTTTAATTTCAAACCGTCTACATTTTTGGTCTGGAGATTGATGCCTTGGCGTTTCAAGGTTTGAATTTTAGAATGGGAGCGGCTGGCGCCTTTGGTAGCCCCGCGTTTGCATAAATCGCATCTTTTGGCCATATACTTGATGAAACGGCCGAGAGGAATACAC
This sequence comes from Patescibacteria group bacterium, assembly GCA_028692765.1. Classification (GTDB taxonomy): domain Bacteria; phylum Patescibacteriota; class Patescibacteriia; order Patescibacteriales; family UBA12465. The sequence goes on along the minus strand of JAQUWT010000013.1, from coordinate 14,623 downwards.
CAAAAAACTGGCTTTTTTCGGCGGCCGCTATGTTTAAAATTTTGATGCTTAAATATTAGCACATTTTTAAAATTAATCAAGTTGTGCTAAAATGTAGCTGTAATTAACTATGAATAGTCTAAGTTTTTCTTTTATGCTCGCTTTATTTCAAATTATTGTTTTGATATTTTCGGCTATCATCCATGAGTATATGCACGGCTGGATGGCCGACCGCTTGGGCGATAATACCGCTCGTTTGGCCGGTCGTCTGACTTTAAATCCTTTGGCTCATTTGGAATGGTTCGGTTCGGTTCTACTTCCTGGCTTAATGCTGCTTTCAGGAATGCCTTTTGTTTTCGGTTGGGCCAAGCCGGTGCCATATAATCCCTATAATCTGCGCGACCATCGTTGGGGCGGGGCAAAAGTTGCCTTAGCCGGACCGGCGGCTAATTTTATTGTGGCTCTTGTGTTCGGCTTACTTTTGCGGTTTTTGCCTTTTGTCAGCCTGACTTTTTCTGGCTTAATTGCTTTAATTATCTATATTAATCTGATTTTGATGATTTTTAACCTTCTGCCCATTCCTCCTTTGGACGGTTCAAAAATATTAGCCCCGTTTCTTTCGCCTTCGGTGCAAATAAAGTATCTTAGTTTAGAAAAATTCGGCTTCATTTTTGTGATTTTATTCGCTTGGATAGGTTTCCCGTATCTTTTGCCTCTGATTGACTGGCTTTTTCGTTTGCTGGCCGGCGCCTAATATTGACTCGGCGGACTATCGAGGGAACCTTAATTCTTCGCTTATCTTGACTTATTTTTTTGATTTTGATAAAGTAGGCGAGTAATAACTCTATCCTGATGAGTCAGGATATTTTGTTATCACAAGAATTTTATTTAATCAAAAAAAGAGAGGGCGATGTTTTTTGTTCGCCCCTCATTTTACGGGTTTTTACCCATTTTTATAACTGAGGTTTTAAAAACCGCTGAAGTATTATGCCGACAATTAACCAATTAGTCCGCAAGGGCAGAAAATCTAAGAGCCAGCGCCAATCATCTTTGGCTTTGCATACCAGTTTGGATTCTTTGCACCGCAAAAAAAACGTCAACACTAAAGGCGCTCCTTTTAAGCAGGGTGTTTGCGTGAAAGTGACTACGACTACTCCGAAAAAGCCGAACTCCGCTTTACGTAAGATTGCCCGCGTCCGTTTATCCAACGGCATGGAAGTTACTGCCTATATTCCCGGCATGGGCCACAATCTGCAGGAACACTCCATCGTGTTGATTAAAGGCGGTAAGACCAAGGATCTCCCGAGTGTGCGCTATAAAGTTGTGCGCGGAGTTTATGACGCTTCCGGCGTTGAGGCTCGTCGTAAAGGACGCAGCAGCTACGGCGCTAAGAAGCCGAAAGCCGCTAAATAATTTTGTTTATTGCGGAGAGGCGCTTAGCCCCTCCTTCATATATTATAATTCAGGCGCGCATTAGTAATAGCTGTTGATGCGGCCTTATAAGCGATTATGAGAGGAAAACAAGCCCCCAAACGAGATATCGAAGGGGACAGCAAATACAACGATAAAAATATTACCAAGCTCATTAATTATGTGATGCAAGATGGTAAAAAAAGCGTAGCCGAAAGAATCGTCTATGGCTCTTTTAATCTAATCAAGGAAAAGACTAAGCAGGACCCCCGCCATGTTTTTAATAAAGCGATGAAAAAGGTTTCACCCTTGGTTGAAGTCAGGGGTAAGCGCGTCGGCGGTGCCAACTATCAGGTGCCTTTCCAGGTTCGGGGCGAACGCCGCTTTTATCTCGGCTGCCACTGGATGATTACCGCCGCTCATGCCCGCCGCGGACGCTCAATGGCGGAAAAGTTGGCTGCTGAAATTTTGGATGCCTCCAATGGCGAAGGTGCGTCTGTCAAGAAGAGGGAAGCCGTCCACAAGATGGCGGAGGCAAATAAGGCTTTTGCTCATTTTTCTCGCTAACGCTTTTTTATTTTTTTGACTGTTTAAGATTTGTTTGCATTAATACAAATTTAATTTTTTATATTTTATGCCCCGTGATTACTCTCTTGATAAAATCAGAAATATCGGCATCATGGCTCACATTGATGCCGGCAAAACCACTTTCACCGAGCGGGTTTTGTTCTATACCGGCAAGAAACATAAGATTGGAGAAGTGCATGAAGGGGCGGCAGAAATGGATTGGATGGAACAGGAAAAAGAAAGAGGTATTACTATCACTTCAGCCGCGACTACTTGTTTTTGGAAAGGCAATAAAATCAATATTATCGATACTCCCGGACACGTTGACTTTACTGTGGAAGTGGAGCGCTCTTTGCGCGTTTTAGACGGAGCTATCGCCGTTTTTGATGGCCAGGCCGGTGTTGAGCCGCAATCAGAGACTGTTTGGCGCCAGGCAGATAAATATCATGTACCCCGCCTGTGCTTCGTTAATAAAATGGACAAGATGGGCGCTGATTTTTACATGAGCCTTGATTCCATCAAACAGCGCTTGAATGCTAAAGCTGTGGCTATCCAATTACCGATTGGGGCGGAAGATAATTTAAAAGGCGTCATCGATTTATTGGATAAGAAAGCCTATATTTTTGCCGGCAATTTCGGTGAAAATATTACTGAAGTGGAAATTCCTGAAGACATGAAGGAAAAGGTGGAGAAATATCGTTCCGATTTGGTGGAAAGAGCAGTTGAATGCGATGAGGCGACTATGGAAAAATATTTAAGCGGCGAGGAAATCAGCGTGGCTGATTTGAAGAAAGCAATCCGCCAAGGTGTTTTAAATAACGCTATTTATCCAGTTTTGTGCGGCACCGCTTTACAGAATATTGGCGTTCAGTTTGCGCTTGATGCCGTGAATGAATATTTGCCCTCGCCTTTAGACGTTAAGGATGTGGAGGCGAGCGATGTTGATGATCCGGAGAAAAAATCTTTGGTTAAGGCGGATGACAATGCACCTTTTGTTGGTTTGGCTTTTAAGATTGCTACCGATCCTTTCGTCGGTAAACTTTGCTTTGTCCGCGTTTATCAAGGCGTCTTGCAGGCTGGTTCCTATATTGTCAATGCCTCCACCGGCAACAAAGAACGTATCGGCCGTTTAGTGCGGATGCACGCCAATCATCGTGAAGAAATTAAGGAGATTTACGCCGGCGATATCGCCGCCGTTATCGGTTTGAAAAATACTACTACCGGAAATACTTTATGCGACGAAAACAAGCCGGTTTTATTGGAATCGATTACTTTCCCGGAACCGGTTATCAAGATTGCGGTCGAACCGAAGACTAAAGTTGATCAGGAAAAGATGGGCGTCGCCCTTTCCCGCTTGGCGGAAGAAGACCCGACTTTCCGGGTTGAGACCGATGAAGAAACTAATCAAATCCTTATTTCCGGTATGGGCGAATTGCATTTAGATATCATCGTTGACCGCATGAGAAGGGAATTCGGCGTGGAAGCCAATGTCGGCAAGCCTCAAGTATCATACCGTGAAACCATTACCCAAGTGGCTGAAGCCGAACATAAATATGTCAAGCAGTCCGGCGGCCGCGGCCAATATGGACATTGTTTATTGCGCGTCGAGCCGGCCGGTGAAGGTAAGGGCTATGAATTCGTGGATGAAGTTAAAGGTGGCGTTATTCCTAAGGAATATATTCCCGCGATTGAAAAGGGTGTTAAAGAAGGCTTGTTGTCCGGCGTTGTCGCCGGTTATCCGATGGTAGACGTGAAAGTGGCCGTTTATTACGGCAGCTATCATGAAGTTGACTCTTCGGAAATCGCCTTTAAGATGGCCGGTTTATTTGCCTTTAAGGATGCCTGCCAGAAAGCCAAGCCGATTTTACTGGAACCGATTATGAAGGTTGAAGTTACCACCCCGGAAGATTATATGGGTAACATTATCGGCGACCTTAATTCCAAGCGCGGCCAGATTGAAGAAATGATTGATAGACCCAATAAGATCAAGGCGATTAAAGCGAAAGTGCCTTTGGCAGAAATGTTCGGCTATGTCACTGCTTTACGTTCAATGTCTCAAGGCAGAGCCAACTCGGTTATGGAATTTTCCCACTATAGCGAAGTTCCTCGCAATGTTTTGGAAACGATTAAGGAAAAATCGGGCAAATAATTAAGCCGCTAAGGAGGGCGGTGCCGTCATTATGCGCGAACAATTAAAAAAAGCTTTAAAATTAGCTAGAAAAACTAATGACGCCATTGTTTTTTTCGATGCTGAGACTCCGGAGGATTCTTTCGCGATTGTTGACTTAGACCGTTATGAAAAAATGGTTGATTCTGTAACTTTAGATAAAAAAGAGGCAGTCTATAAGCCTAATTTGACAGAAGGAGATTTAGCTGATAAAATAAATCGCGAAATATCCGACTGGAAAAATCAGGAACAATCAGAATATTTGGCTGAAGAAAGCAAATCTAGAAAGAATTGGAACATTCCTCCCCAAATTAAAGATAAGGCGGAAAATAACGACAAATAAGTATTTAAAAATTTAAAAATATTAATTAATTTCACGGCTGGTTTCCTCTATAGGAAAGAAACCCCTTTAGGGGGCCGTAAGTATAAACAACATGGCAGACAAATTTGAACGCACAAAACCTCATGTCAACGTCGGCACTATTGGCCACGTCGATCATGGGAAAACCACTTTGACCGCCGCGATGTTAGCGGTATTTGGTGCTAGAGGAATGAACGCCTCCAAAAAAGGCGTTGGTGAAATTGACGCCGCTCCTGAAGAGCGCGAACGCGGTATTACTATTGCTACCGCTCACGTCGAATATGAGTCAGATGCTCGTCATTATGCTCACGTCGATTGTCCCGGTCACGCTGATTATGTAAAAAACATGATTACCGGCGCGGCCCAGATGGACGGTGCTATCTTAGTAGTTTCCGCCACTGACGGCCCCATGCCCCAGACCCGCGAGCATATCGTTTTAGCTCGTCAAGTCGGTGTTCCTTATATCGTTGTTTTCTTAAACAAATGCGATATGGTGGAAGACAAAGAGCTTATCGATTTAGTTGAAGAAGAAGTCCGTGATTTGCTTAAGAAATATGAATTCCCGGGCGATACCACCCCGATTATTCGCGGTAGCGCTTTGAAGGCTTTGGAAAATCCGACCGGCCCCGATGCCGAGCCTATTATGGAGCTTATGAAGCAATTGGATGAATATATCCCATTACCTCCTCGCGATATGGATCAGCCTTTCTTGATGCCGATTGAAGATATCTTCTCCATTGAAGGTCGCGGTACCGTGGTAACCGGTCGTATTGAACGCGGTGTTATCAAGGTTGGTGACGAAGTGGAAATCGTCGGTTTGATGGAAACCAAGAAGACTACTATCACTGGCGTGGAAATGTTTAATAAATCTTTGGATCGCGGCGAAGCTGGCGATAATGCCGGTTTATTGCTCCGCGGCACCAAGAAGAATGAAGTTGAACGCGGTCAGGTTTTATGCAAACCGGGTAGCGTGACTCCTCACACTGAATTTGAGGCTCAGATTTATGTTTTATCCAAAGAAGAAGGCGGACGCCACAAGCCTTTCTTTAAGGGTTATAAGCCTCAGTTCTATATCCGCACCACCGATGTTACCGGTGAAGTGGAATTGCCGGCAGGTACCGAAATGGTTATGCCTGGCGATACCGTTACCATTACCGTTAAGTTGATTTCTCCGGTTGCTTTGGAAGAAAAGCAACGCTTCGCTATCCGCGAAGGCGGCCGCACTGTCGGCGCCGGCGCTGTGGTGAAGATTATCAAGTAAATCTACACTTAGGCTCGCTCTTTCTTAAAGGGCGAGCTTGTAGTGTTTATTTAATCATTATAAATATAAACGTACATTCTTCTATGTCTGAACCCAAGAAAGAGGAAAAGGATTACAAACAGAGAATCCGTATAAAGATCAAAGCTTTTGATCACAAGATTATCGATCAGTCTACCAAAACGATTGTCGATACCATTGAACGCAGTGACGCTAGTTTTTTCGGTCCGATACCATTGCCGACAGAAAAACGCAAGTACACTATCAACCGTTCCACTTTCGTCCATAAAGACGCCCGCGATCAGTATGAAATGCGCGTCCACAAACGCATTATCGATATTATCGATCCAGGAGCAAAAACGATTGAAGACCTGACAAATTTGAATTTGCCGGCAGGGGTTGACGTGGAGATAAAAATGCAGTAAAATACAATCAAATATTGATTAAGCGTCGCTTAGGCGCCCGGTTATAACTCTTTGCCTCGTAGTAAAGAAAGTGTATCTAGGCAAATAGGCGGCAAATTAGGAGAAAACAGCCAAAAAACAAGAAAAAAATTGAGGGCAGGGAGGAAATGCGCAATTTTAGCTTTTGTTTTTAAGCTGGTAAAATTACCAGTTTTTTGTTTTAAAAATATGAAATTTATTTTAGGAAAAAAATTACCGATGACTCAGCTTTGGGATAATGACCGCGTTTTAGCGGTAACTCCGGTTTTGGCCGGACCCTGCACGGTCACCCAAGTAAAGACGAAAGCGCTTGATAAATATTCCGCTTTACAACTATCTTTTGGCGTACGCAAAGAGAAGAATATTAAGAAGCCTCAGCTTGGCCATTTTAAGAAAGCCGGAGTAGCGCCGATGCATGTTCGTGAATTTAGAACCGAGAATGATGCTGATGCGAAGATTGGCAATCAGATTGATGTTTCCACTTTCGCTGTCGGCGATATCGTTTCCGTTACCGGCACTTCTAAAGGCCGTGGCTTCCAGGGCGTAGTTAAGCGCCATGGTTTCCAGGGCGGACGCAAAAGCCACGGTAATAAAGACCAGCTACGCATGCCCGGTTCCGTCGGCCCCAAAGGTCCGGCTCATATTTTTAAAGGTATGCGCATGGGCGGCCGCATGGGCAACGAGAGAGTGACTATTCAGAATTTATCCATTGTCGCTATTGATGTGGAAAAAAATATTTTATATATCAAAGGAGCTGTTCCTGGAGCTAATGACGGCCTATTGCTGATTAAGGGGGAGGGCGAATTGATGTTTAGAACCGCTCCCGTAGCGGCAGAAGAACCTAAGGTTGAGGAGCCAAAAGTTGAAGAGGAGGCCTCCGTAGAGGCAGTAGCGGCGGAAGCGCCGGCAGCCGCAGAAGTTCCGGTCGAAGAGGTAAAAACTGAAGAAACGACTACCGAGACCGCTCCCGTTAATGAAACTAAAGAAGAGGCTCCGGCCGCTTAAGCAATTAAGCTAATCCCGGTTTTAATCATATGTCTATCAAAGTCAAAGTTTATAATCAGAGTGCCGCTCCCGTTAAGGATTTAGAATTGGCGGATTCGGTGTTTGGCCTTAAAGCTAACGCCGACCTTCTGCATCAGGCAGTGGTGGCCCAGCAAGCCAATGAGCGCCAAGTCTTAGCGCACACTAAAGATCGCAGCGAAGTTAGAGGTGGCGGTAAAAAACCCTGGAAACAGAAAGGAACCGGACGCGCTCGTGTCGGCTCCAGCCGCTCTCCTTTATGGATTGGCGGCGGCGTCACTTTCGGCCCCACTAAAGACCGCAATTTTTCCAAGAAATTAAATAAGAAAATGAGGCAGAAGGCAATCATGATGGCTTTATCCGATAAGATTGCCCAGTCCAGCCTCGTTGTTATTGACAGTCTGAAGATGGCTGAATTTAAAACCAAGCAGTTTAACGGCATGATTAGCGCTTTTGAAAAGGAGATTCTGCCGGCCAATCGCCGCAGCCTGTTGGTTATCAACGGCGAGAAAGACGAAAAGGCTTTTTATTCCGGCCGTAACCTCAAGGGGGTTAATATTATTAATCCGGAAAATATCAATATTGTCGATTTGCTTACTTGCCGCCAGGTGATGATTAATGAAGACAGCCTTAAGGCTTTGGAGGCAAAGTATAGCAAGAATTAATTTTTCATTTTTGAATCTTGAACAAATATATGGCTTTATTTGGAGCAAAACAAAATAACCAGGCTAAGACTGCCGCCCCTAAAGCAAAGAAGGCGACGGTTGCCAAGGAGGAGAAAAAGGCCGTTTCGGCTGAGACCGAAATGAGCATGCAGGAACTCTACGCCGCCGACACCCAAGAAAAGAAGTCCGGGCGTGCTAAGAAATCTGCCACTACCCGCTATGATGGCGCCTTCCGGGTTCTGGTAAAACCTTTGATTACGGAAAAAGCAACCGAATTGAGCGCGCATAATCAATATGCTTTCGTTATTTCTCGGGCTGCCAATAAGATTGAAGTGGCTAAAGCGATTCAAGCTGTTTATGGAGTTAAAGCGTTGAGTGTCAATATAATTTCTATGAAAGGCAAAGCGGTTACCCGCGGTCGTATCAAAGGACAACGTAAAGACTGGAAGAAAGCGATTGTTACCCTGAAGAAGGGCGAGAGCATCAAGATTTACGAAGGCGTTTAATTTATAAACAAGTAACTGATTATATATGGGTATTAAAAAAGTAAGAGCCAATACTCCCGGTCGCCGCGGCGCCACCTTCGATGACGGTGCCGATATCACCAAGCATATTCCGGAAAAGCGCTTGATTGTCATTAAGAAAAAAACCAGCGGCCGCAACAGCCAGGGTAAAATCACCGTTCGCCATCGCGGCGGCGGCGAGAAGAGATATATCCGCTTGGTTGATTTTAAGCGCGATAAATTCGACATTCCGGCTACCGTTGCCGCTATCGAATACGATCCTAATCGCGGTGCACGCTTGGCTTTGTTAAATTATGCCGACGGCGAGAAGCGCTATATTATCGCTCCGGTCAATGTGTCCGTAGGCGACAAGCTTTTAAGCTCCAAGAATTTAATTGAAATCAAGAACGGCAACGCTATGCCCGTTCAGTATATTCCGGCCGGCGTCGCCATTAATAGTTTGGAATTGGAACCGGGTCGCGGCGCTTTAGTGGCCCGCGGTGCCGGCAACTCCGTTTTCGTGATGGGCGTTGAAGGTAAATATGCCCAGGTAAAAATGCCGAGCGGAGAAATCAGATTAGTGAAGAAGGAATGCCTCTGCACCGTCGGTCAAGCCAGCAATCCCGATAAACGCCATATCGTTTTAGGTAAGGCCGGCCGCAGCCGTCATTTGGGCATTCGCCCGACCGTCCGCGGTACGGCGATGAATCCGGTTGATCATCCTCATGGTGGCGGTGAAGGCAATCAATCTATCGGTCTCCGTCATCCGAAGACTCCTTGGGGCAAGCCGGCTCTGGGCGTCAAGACCCGCCGCAAGCGCTCTTCTAATAAATTGATTATCAAGCGCCGCGGTAAGAATAAATAATCACCTATTATTTACAAGCATATGTCAAGAAGTTTGAAAAAAGGCCCGTATATTAATCCGCGCATTTTGAAAAAAGTGCAGGCTTTGAAGCCGGGAGACAAGACTGTTATCAAAGTTTGGGATCGCGCCTGCTCGATTGTTCCGGAAATGGTGGGACTCACCATCGGCGTCCATAACGGCAAACAGCATGTTCCCGTTTATATCGTAGAAAATATGGTTGGCCATCGTTTAGGGGAATTCGCCATTACCAGGAAATTCGTTTCCCATGGCGGTAAGATGGCTAAAGCTCAGGCTCAGCCGGCTAAGGGCAAATAATTAAAATGCGAGGCGGTTGGCGCAGATATAAAGTGCGCTGATTCTGCCGACAAGTGAATTCTATGGAAATTAAAGCTAGTTTAAATCATTTAAGAATGTCTCCGCGCAAAGCGCGCTTGGTGCTTGATGTTGTCCGCGGCTTGCAGGTGGATAAGGCTTTGGAACAGTTGCAATTTTTGAATAAATTGGCGGCTGAACCGATTAAAAAGCTGATTGAATCTGCCATCGCTAATGCCGAGCATAATTTCAGCTTGGAAAGAAGCAATCTTTTGATTAAGGAAATCAAAGCTGACGGCGGTTTGACTTTGAAGCGCTGGATGCCCAAGGCTCATGGTCGGGCGACTGTTATTCGCAAGCGCGGCTGCCATGTTAACGTAGTGTTGGCAGAGATAGTAGAAAGCGGCAAGAAAGAAGCGCGCAAGAGCAAGGTTGAAGCCCCGGTTAAATTGGAACAGGTGGTAGCTGAGGCGGAAAAACGTTCTAAAGCCGGCGCCAAGAAAGATGAAGCCGTTAAGAACACCGCTAAAACCAAGACCGAATCGAAATCCGGCAAAGGATTCACCAATAAAGTTTTTAATCGCAAGGCGGGTAGCAAATAATTTAGCAAATTAATCACGCATAACTAATAGTATGGGTAAAAAAGTAAATCCAAAAGTAATGCGCTTAGGCGTCATCAAGACCTGGCCATCAGTCTGGTTTGAAAGCGGCAGCAATTATATCAAGAACGTTCAGCAAGATGTCGCTATCCGCAAGCATCTGATTAAGACGATGCGCGAAGCTGGTATTGATAAGGTAGAAATAGTGCGCAGCTTAAATAAGATTACCATCGATATTTGGACCGCTAAGCCTGGTTTGATTATCGGTCGCGGCGGCAATGGCGTTGAAGATTTAAAAAAGAAAATTCACGACCAGTTTTTGCGCAATTTCCGCATGGGCGAAATCAATTTGAATATTAAAGAAGCCAATCGTCCTCAATTAAGCGCCCAGATTGCCGTTCAGTCCGCTATTTTAGACATTGAAAAGCGCATGCCTTTCCGCAAAGTCATGAAGCAGCTTATCGGCCGGGTGGAACGCGGTGGCGCCTTAGGCGTCAAAGTGCAGATTAGCGGCCGTTTAAACGGCGCCGAAATCGCTCGTACCGAAAAATTAGTTTCCGGTAAAGTGCCTTTACAGACTTTGCGCGCCGATATCGATTATGCCCGGGGCGTGGCTAACACCAGCTACGGCGCCATCGGCATCAAAGTTTGGATTTATAAAGGAGAAATATTTGAAAAAGAAAAAGACGGCAAAGGGGAATTAATTGCCGCTTAAATAAAAATTAAAAGATTTCAATACCGATATGTTAATGCCCAAGAAAACTAAATACCGGAAAGACCATAAGCGCCGCCGCGGCGGTGTTGCCACTCGTTTGGTCGACGTCAGCTTCGGCAGCTATGGCTTGAAAGCGACGACTGAACACTGGGTAAACTCCCGTCAAATTGAAGCGGCTCGCCGGGTTATGACACGTTATATCAAGAAGACCGGTAAGCTTTGGATTAGGATTTTCCCGGATAAGCCGGTTACCGCTCATGGTGGGGAAATGCCGATGGGTAAAGGTAAGGGCGCCGTTGATCATTATGTCTGCGTCGTTAAGCCGGGTACAGTGATGTTTGAAGTAGAAGGCATCGATGAAAAAACCGCCCGCGAAGCTATGACTTTAGCCGGCCATAAATTACCGGTTAAATGCAAGGTGGTTAGCAAATAACGAGCCACCATTCGAAATTATTTATTAATAATATGGAAATAAAAGAGCTTAAAACTAAAAATCCGTCCGAGCTGCAAGCTCTGTTGGCCCAATCCCGGGAAAAATTGCGTGAATTGCGCTTTAAAGATTCTAATCGCCAACTCAAAAATATCCGTGAAATCAGGCAGATTAGAGAAACAATCGCCCAGATTTTAACGGTGCTTAACACCAAAGCTTAATTTAAACTTTTATGCCCGCAAAAAAACAAACAGCCGTCGTTGCTGCCGACAATAAAATCGTCAAGCGTTTCCAAGGCCTGGTCGTCAGCGCTAAAGGCGATAAGACCGCCGTCGTTAAGGTTGATTCCGTTAAAATGAATCAGAAATATCAGAAGCGTTACACGGTGAGCCGCCAATATCAGGTGCATGATGAGGAAAATAAGTGTAAAGAAGGCGATAAAGTTACCTTTATCGAGTGCCGCCCTTTAAGCAAGAATAAACGCTGGCGGATAATTGAGAACTAAAGCGTAGCTTATAGCCCTTTACTAGGGGCGGAAGCTAATAATATTAGTATGATTCAAGTACAGACAAGATTAAAAGTGGCCGATAATTCCGGCGCTAAAGAAATAATGTGCATCCGCGTATTAGGCGGCTATCGCAAGCGTTATGCCCGGGTCGGCGATATCATTATCGGCGCGGTTAAGAGCGCTTCGCCGCATGCGGCCGTCAAAAAGAGCGATGTGGTTAAAGCGGTGATTGTGCGCACCAGCAAGGAAATCAGGCGCCAAGACGGTACTTATGTCCGCTTTGACGACAATGCCTGCGTAATCATCGTTGATAAAGACAAGAAAGACCCGAAGGGTACCCGCATCTTCGGTCCGGTAGCCAGGGAAGTGCGCCGTGCCGGTTTCGTGAAAATCGCCTCTTTGGCTCCCGAAGTTTTATAATTAAGAGCGCCAATTTGAATATATGAATATCAAGAAAAATGACACTGTTAAAATATTAACTGGCAAAGATAAAGGCAAGACCGGTAAAGTTTTGCAGGTGCTTCCGGCTGAAGATAAGGTCAGTATTGAAGGTTTAAATTTGCTGGTTAAGCATATGCGCCCCAATCGCGAAGGCGAGAAGGGTCAGCGCATTGAATTTCCGGCTTTCATCAAAGCCGGCAACGTCGCTTTAATCTGTCCTTCTTGCGGACGCCAGACCAGGGTCGCTTCTAAAATTGTTGCCGGAGAGAAGGGAAACAAAAAATATCGGGTCTGCAAAAAATGCCAGACCGTAATCGAGTAATTCCAATTTTATGCGTTTAAAAGAAAAATACCAAAAAGAAATCGCACCCAGCTTGAAGGAGAAGTTTTCTTATAAGAATACCATCCTGGTTCCTCGTTTGCAGAAAGTCGTTATTAACATCGGCTTCGGCAAGCATGCCAAGGAAAAAGAAGCTATTAGCGCGATTGAATCCGCTTTGACCAAGATTAGTGGCCAGAAGCCGATTTTAACCAAAGCCAAGAAATCAATTTCCGCTTTTAAAGTGCGCGAAGGCATGGTTATCGGCGCCGTGGCGACTTTACGCGGTGAACGGATGTATGATTTTGTCGAGAAATTGGTGAATATTTCTTTTCCGCGCGTCCGCGATTTCCGCGGTATTAGCGATAAAGGCGTCGACCGCAATGGTAATATGACTATCGGTTTGAAAGATTATTCCTGTTTTCCTGAACTTAAAGCGGAGGATATCGACCAAATTTACGGCTTGGAAATTTGTTTGAATACCAATGCCAAAAATCGCGAGGAAGGTTTGGCTCTATTTCAGGCTTTCGGCTTTCCTTTTAAAAAGAACGAAAAATAATTTACATATCATATGGCAAGAACAGCTCTCATTGTCAAAGCGAAGCGCAAACCGAAATTTTCCACCCGCAAGATTAACCGTTGCTGGCGCTGCGGCCGTAACCACGGCTATATGCGCGATTTCGGCCTGTGCCGCATCTGCTTCCGCGAATTAGCCGATAACGGCGATTTGCCGGGTATCACGAAATCCAGCTGGTAAATTCCGGCCGCCAATATTATCTAAACATAGTATAACAATATGACAGATTCAATCGCAGACATGTTTACACGCATCCGCAATGCTTCCGCCGTCAAGAAAGCAGAAGTTTTGATGCCGATGAGTAAAATGAAATACGAAATCGCCAAAATTTTGGAAAAAGAAGGTTGGATTGGCCACGCTGAAATCGTTGCCGGCGGCTTGAATGCGCGCCGCAGCCAATTCGACCAATTGAAAATCGCTTTAAAATATCACAAGAACGGCAGTCCGGCCATAAGCAGCATCAAGCGCATCTCTAAGGCTGGTTCCAGAGTTTATGTCAGCAAAGAAAATATCCCGACTGTTTTGAATAATTTCGGTATGGCGATTATTTCCACCTCTTCGGGTTTAATGACCAATCGTGAAGCCTATCGTCAGAAGGTCGGCGGAGAAGTGGTCGGCGAAGTGTACTAACTAATTTCGCGGTTAGGTTCCGGTCTTCGGCCGAACCGTTACCGCTTCGGAAAATATGTCTCGTTTAGGAAAATTACCAATCAAATTACCAGAAGGCGTCAGCGCTCAATTTAATGGCGGCATTCTTAGCGTTAAGGGGCCGAAAGGAGAGCTATCTCGCGCCATTAAAGCTCCGGCTACAGTAGAGATTGATGAATCCGCTATCAAAGTGGCGGTTAATCAGGAAGCTAAAGATGCCAGCGCCTATTGGGGTTTATATCGCGCTTTAGTGAATAACATGGTGACCGGAGTCAAAGTAGGCTTCACCAAGAAGCTCGAAATTAACGGCGTCGGTTATCGGGCGGCCGCCAGCGGCAATAAATTGAATTTGAACCTTGGCTATTCTCATCCGATAGAATTTCCTTTGCCGGCCGGTATCAGCGCTGCAGTGGAAGGCAATGTTATTACCTTAAGCGGCATCGATAATGAATTGTTAGGTAATACTGCCTATAAAATCCGCAAGCTGCGCACTCCTGAACCTTATAAGGGTAAAGGTGTTAAATATGCTGATGAAACTTTGCGCCGCAAGGCCGGTAAGACCGCTGCCAAGAAGTAAGGCAATTTTTTGACAAAAAATATATGATGAATGTTATTAAAAGAGAAAAAGCGAGAAAACAGCGCCGTCAAGATAGGGTGCGGGCTAAGATTAGCGGCAGTGCCGCTCGTCCACGCCTCAACGTTTTTCGTTCCAATCGCGGGCTTTATCTGCAATTGATTGATGATGCCGCCGGCCGCACTTTAGCCAGCGCTCATATCAAAGAATTAAAGGACAAAAAACTGAAGAAGGTGGAAGCCGCCGCCGCTTTAGGTAA
>JAQUWT010000002.1 GCA_028692765.1 Patescibacteria group bacterium | reverse complement strand
GTTCTCTGTCCGGATTAAGCATCAATCGCGCTTGGACGGCGGCCGCCGCTTTATTAGCCTCGGCCACTTTTATCAATTCAAGCAAGGCACTGGGCGCCAAAGAAGCGTCCATATTGAGCAAGAGAGCGTAGTCGTAATCCTCCGCCATCATTAAGCGCAAAGCGTCATTATTGCCTTTGGCAAAACCGTCGTTGTCGACATTCAAAATCAAATGCGCTTCCGGAACCTTGGACCGGAGATATTTGGCGCTTTCTTCCGTGCTCGCATTATCGACGATAAAAATATCCGGCTTCAATGCCGAGTCTAAGCCGCGAATCGAAGCCAAGCAAGGCGCCAAAAAGCGCCGAGCATAATCTTTATAATTCACGAGAATGATTCCGACTTTCATAATTTACATAATTTATGTAAATAGCCTCACTAAAAAATGTCCAATAGGCCATGCGCTTTTTAAAATATAATATTGCCAATGCGGATGCCATTTTTGAAAATACTTAAGCATTGAATCTTGAACATAATGCTGTTTATAACGTACCTTAATCTGGCTGAAACTCTGGCCGACGTAATCCAAACAGCGGGCAGCCGGCGTATACCAGACTTCCCCGCCGTTCTTATAAACTTGCCGGCAAAAATCCACTTCTTCAAACCAAATAAAGTACCGTTCATCCAATAAGGGCAAAGCGGAAGCGGAAATATTCTGCCAGGCGGCGCTATTAATCATAAAGAAAGCGCCCCGAATAGAATCAACCTTGGACGCTTGGCCGTAGTCAAAGTTTTTACAAAGATAAGCATCCAGCAAAGACGGAAACAAATGGGGAAATTTCAAAACTATCACCAGCTGATCGCTTAAGCGCGGAAAACGGCGCACATGCGGCAACAAATCCCCGGATTCGGTTTCCAGGCGGCAAGCAGCCACCACGGCTTGAGGATTGGCTTTCATCCAGGCGAGCATATCTTTGATTGTTCCCGGAAAAACCAGCATATCGGGATTAAGAAGCAGAATAAAATTTCCTTTCGCCTCCTTAATCGCCTGATTATTGGCTTTGGCAAACCCGAGATTTTCTCGGTTGACTATCAGCCTCGCTGTCGGAAATTCTTTAGCCACCATCTCCGCGCTGCCGTCTTGAGAATTATTGTCCACCACGAAAACTTCGGCCGACAAACCGTTTAAAGCGGGCATAAGAGCCGATAAATTGGCGCGCAAACGCTCTTTTACCTTCCAAGAAACAATAATAACGGAAATATCAAGAGACATAAATTAGGATTTTTTAACTTTAATTCTTTTTAATCTGGAGCCTCCTCCAGCTGTAATTTCTACTGATTTCTTATTAACCATAAAGACAGAAGCAATAAAAGCAACCACCTCGGCATTGGCCTGACCTCTTTCCGGAGCCCCTTTCACCTTCAAACGCAAAGTGCCGTCGGCTAAAGATTCTTGCCACTCCGTCTTATCGGCTCCCGGCGAAACTTTTACCTGGAAAGATATTTTTCCCTTCTCGCCCAGCCTTGCTTGCAAATCGACGACATCCATAAGTTACTGCTTAAATACTAAAGCGTTGGGGATGTCGCGGCCGGGACCGACCATATATTCGCCGTTATAGATAAGCGCCGAAGAGGAGCCGCCGTCAAGATTTAAAGCGTAATCCATACCCATCGCTTTCATGATTACAGCCAAATCATCCACGGTCGCCTGGCGAGCGATTACTATATATAATTCGCCCTTCCCCGGATTAAAAGAATCTTCCTTGTAACCCAAGGCGTTGCGCCAATATTTGCCGGTCTTTTGCCCCTTATCCAAATCCCAATCAATCAAGACGTTCATCTTGTTTTCCACCAAGCGCGGCTGATTGCCTAGGGCCGCCTGCAATTTGACGCCGTAATTTTTTTCAAAATCAGCCACACTTTTAAATTCCCTCGAGTCTTTAAAATAATAGAATTTATTATCAGTATCAAAAGCCATAATCGGCCCGGTAGTCCAATATTTTAGCTGGTCGGCGTTAACCATCGTTTGCGACAAGCTGTCATAGACCGGAAAAAAATAATAATTGGCCAGGCCGCAGCCGGCAGAAGAACAAAAATAACTGCCGTTAACGCCGGCAAAGCCTTGATTAGCAAACACATAATCACCCAAGTTTTGAGCACGGCAAATTCCATCGGTACACACTTGGCTATCGGCCGCCAAGCTCAAAATCTTTAAGCTTGGATTCTTCAAATCAATCCGCAAAACATCAACCTTAAAATCTCCACGCTCCGTAGCGACCGTCCGATATTCATAATTACTATATTGATTAATGCTCTCCGATAAGCCCGGCTTATGTATTTGCGCCAGATTTTGGCGCGTTATTCCCAAACCAAGATTCCGCATCACTTGAAAAGCATCCGCCGGACGGCCGAGATAATATTTTTTTAAATCAAGCGGATTGACATACCAAGCCTCGCCGTTTTTTTCAACCTGTAAAATAATCCGGCCGGACAAGCGTTTGGCCAAATCAAGATTGCCCTCGACCGGCATGCCCGCTTGGGCGATTTCCTGGAATTGAGATTCGTTAATGCCCAACCCGAGATTCCGCATCACTTGAAAAGCATCCGCCGGACGGCCGAGATAATAGCGGTGCAAATCCAGCGGATTGACATACCAAGCCTCGCCCTGTTCTTCGACGCTCAAAACGATTCTTCCCGCTAATTTGTCCGCCAAAACAGCCGCTTTCGTAGCAGAAAAAGGAAAAACAAGAAATATAAATATAATAATGGCCAAAGCGCGCCAATATCTCATAAATAATGACATTTTTACTTAAAAATAAAACAAAATACTGCTTTCAGTTTAGCCTGTTTTTAAGAAAAAATCAACGTAAAAAAGATTAATCAAATATTGTCAATATTTAAGAAATTACATATCTATACTACAATGTAACAAGGTTATAAAAGCTTAAATTAAAATAAATATGAGTGAAGAAAAATCATATGTCCGCCCTTCATGGGATGAATATTTTATGAAGATAACTGAGATGATTGGTTCCCGCGGCTCGTGCGACCGCGGCCGCGCCGGCTGCGTCATCACCCGCGACCGCCGCATTGTCGCTACCGGCTATGTCGGCTCGCCCATCGGCCTGCCTCATTGCGATGAAGTCGGGCACGAAATGCACACTGTCACCCATGAAGATGGCAGCACCAGCCGCCACTGCATCCGCACCACTCACGCCGAACAAAATGCAATTTGCGAGGCCGCCCGCATGGGCATTTCCATTGATGGCGGTACTTTATATTGCAAAATGACGCCTTGCTACACTTGCGCTAAGATGATTATTAATGCCGGTATTAAAAAAGTAGTCTGCGCTCAAGATTACCACGCCAGCGCCCGCAGCAAAGAAATATTCGAGCAGGCAGGCATAGAATTTGCGCTCTTATCTGAAGAAGTGACCACTTATAAAGACATGAAATAAATATGAAAGCTTATTTGGACCTATTACAAGACGTGATGGATAATGGCCGCGGCAAAGACGATCGCACCGGTACCGGTACGACTAGCGTTTTCGGGCGGCAAATCCGCTTTGATTTAAACCAAGGCTTCCCTCTTTTAACCACCAAGAAAGTACATTTGAAATCGATTATTTACGAATTGCTTTGGTTCTTGAAAGGAGACACCAATATCAAATATTTAAACGACCACGGCGTCAGCATTTGGGACGAATGGGCCGACGAAAACGGCGACTTGGGACCGATTTACGGCAAACAGTGGACTGCTTGGGAGGCGCCGAACGGAGATAAAATCAACCAGATCGCGGAAGCGGTAGCAATGATAAAAAACAATCCCAGCTCCAGGAGAATTATTGTCAGCGGCTGGAATGTGGGCGATTTAAGGATGCTCATTTCCGGGAAAAAGACCGCCCCGCCTCCTTGCCATAGCCTCTTTCAATTTTATGTCGACGCCGACGACCGCCTGTCCTGCCAACTATATCAGCGCAGCGCCGATTTATTCTTGGGAGTGCCTTTCAATATCGCCTCCTACGCCCTGCTCACCATGATGATGGCGCAAGTGACCGGCAAAAAACTTGGTGACTTTGTCCACACTTTCGGCGATTTACATATTTACAATAATCATCGCGAACAAGTAGCCGAACAATTAAGCCGCAGCCCCAGGCCCTTGCCCAAAATGATAATCAACCCCGAAGTTAAAGATATCTTTTCCTTCCAATACGAGGATTTCCAACTGGAAGGATACGACCCTTTGCCGGGGATAAAGGCTCCAATAGCCATTTAAATTTATGATACCGGTTACTCTCATCATGGCCGTCACCGCTGACGGCAAAATCGCCAAAGACAAAAGCCAGCTGGCGGATTGGACCAGCAAGGAAGACAAAAAGCTTTTTGTCGAAGTTTCTAAAGAGTTCGGCGTGATTATGATGGGTGAAAATACTTTTAAAACTTTCCCCAAACCTTTGTCGGGAAGGCTTAATGTCGTTTTTTCCCAAGATGGCGGCAAAAATATCGAAGGCCTACTCAAATGGGTGCAAGGCGAACCGGAAACAATATTATCGGAATTGGAGCAGCTTGGATATGCCAAGGCCCTATTGGGCGGCGGCGCTTTTCTCAATACTTTATTCCTCAAAAAAAAACTGATTAAAGAAATAATTCTAACGATAGAACCGAAAATATTCGGCAACGGCCTCTCCTTGTTTACAGAAATTTGCGAAACGGACCTAGCCTTGCTTGATTGCCAAAAATTGAATGACAATACTTTAATGCTCAAATATAAAGTAATTTATTCTTAGACTCTATGCCCAAACTTGTTCTCGGCTTTGTCGGCAAATTGGCTAGCGGTAAAGCCGTCTGCCAAAAATATATCAGCGAAAAATATGATGCCGGCAGCGCCCGCTTTTCTACGGCTTTGCGCGACATCCTAAACCGCCTCTATCTGCCGATTTCCAGAGAAAATATGCAAAATCTTTCGCTCGACCTGCGCGAGCGCTTCGGCAGCGACACTTTAGCCCGCGTAATTGCCGAAGATGTAAAGAACAGCCCGCACGAAATCGTGGTCATTGACGGCGTTAGGCGCCTAGCCGATATCAGCAGCTTGAAAGACTTGCCCAACTTTCACTTAATCAGCATCGACGCTTCCCCGGAAATACGCTACGAAAGGATGAAATTACGCAATGAAAACGCCGGCGACGCCGATAAAACTTTTGAAGAATTCCTGGAAGACGGCCGGCGCGAAGCGGAATTGCAGATTCCAGAAGTGATGGCCGCCGCCCGCTTTAATCTGGACAATAACGGCAGCTTGGAAGAATTGTATTCCCAGATTGACAAAATACTGGAAGAGATACAAAATTAAAAAAGACGCAGCATTAGGAGGAGTGCTGAGGCTTAAATCCAAAGCACTCTTTTGTTATCCTAAATAGATACGAGGAAATTATGTCTAATTATTCGGGAAAATTCATCGTCATTGACGGCACTGACGGCACGGGTAAAACCACCCAGCTGCAGATTTTGGCTAATAAACTCCATAGCGAAGGCTATGAAGTGGAATTGGCTGATTTTCCTCAATACAACACCAAGTCAGCCGGCATGGTTGAAGAATACTTGTCGGGAAAATACGGAGAAGCTAACGATATCAGCCCTTACGCCGCCTCCATTTTTTATTCCGTTGACCGCTTCGACGCCAGCTTTAAAATAAGAGAATGGCTGCAACAAGGCAAGGTTGTTATCTGCAACCGCTACATTTCCGCCAGTTTTGCTCATCAAGGCAATAAAATTAAAAATGCTTTGGAAAGAAAATTATTCTATAACTGGCTCAGTGAAATTGAATATAAAGTCTTTAATATACCCAAGCCCGACCTATATTTGATTCTCTACATGGAACCGGAAATTTCCCAAAAACTAGCTCATGACCGCCAGCGCGAAGACTGGAAAGGCAAGACTAAAGATATTCATGAAGATAATCTCCAACATCTGCGCCAAGCCGCTCAAACCTATTTGGAAATTGCCCAAGAAATGCCGGATTTCCGCCTAATAAGATGTACGCGCAATCAAGAAATACTGAGCCGCGAAGATATCCATTATTTAGTCTGGCTCTATGTCAATAGAATTTTAAACACCGGCCAAATAGTCAAAAAAACTCCTGATTTACAAGCGGTCAGCGATATTTTAATCAATAAAGGCAAACTGACGCCGAAGCTACCGGAATTAGTCTCCGTACCGCGCTTAAGTGTCGGGGTTGCCGCCGCCGCTATAGAGACAAGCGTTCCCATAGATTTATCTTCTCATTCAAATAAAGACGAAAATGAAAAACCCGCTATCGTTAACGAAGATGTAAGTCAACTAATCGTCGAACGCTTGCGCCAAGAAGCAAAGTTACCGGTTCGAGCCCATGCTAACGACGCCGGCCTTGATCTCTTTGCGGCCGAAGATTGCTCCATCCCTGCCTATGGCCAAGATTTAATCCCAACAGGCATCCGCCTAGCCATACCTGATGGCTACGTCGGCCTTATTTGGGATAAAAGCGGCCTCGCCAGCCAAGGATTCACCACTATGGGCGGCGTAATTGACTCCAGCTACCGCGGAGAAATAAAAGTGGTGTTTAAAAACCTGAGCGAGGATATCTATCATGTCCAAGCCGGACAGAAGATTGCCCAGCTTCTAATCCAAAAAATAGAACTGCCAATAATTAAAGAAGGTAAAATAGAAGATGAGAGCCAACGCGGGAACGACGGCTTCGGCAGTACCGGCTTATTTTAAAAATAAAGGCCTCATCCGAGGCCTTTTTGGTAAATAAACAAAACTCCTTTCCTGAATGCGGTTTTTCCGTTAAAATAGAATTATATGAAATACGACGTCATTATCGGCATGGAAATCCACGCTGAATTAAAAACCAAGAGCAAAATGTTCTGCTCCTGCTCCAATAATAGCGAAGGCAAGGCGCCAAACACGACTGTCTGCCCGATTTGTCTAGGCCACCCCGGCACTTTGCCTGTGCCAAATAAACAAGCGATAGATTGGACACTGCTTATCGGCCTGGCTCTGAATTGCCAGATTAACCTTCACTCTAAATTTGACCGCAAAAACTATTTCTACCCCGACCTCCCCAAAGGCTACCAAATTTCCCAATATGACCAGCCTTTCTGCTATCAAGGCAGTCTGGATATCGGCGACAAAGAAATCGCCATCACTCGCATCCACCTGGAAGAAGATACCGGCAAATCTTTCCACCCTCAAGGCAGCCAAGATACTTTAATCGACTTTAACCGTGCCGGCACGCCTTTGGTAGAATTAGTCACCGAACCGGTGATTCAAGATGCCGAAGAAGCCAAAAATTTCTGCCAAGCCTATCAGCGCGTACTGCGCTTCCTTGAAGCTAGCAATGCCGATATGGAAAAAGGGGAGATGCGCTGCGAAGCTAATATCAGCTTGCAAAAACCGGGCGCTTGGGCCTATCAAAACGGCTTAATTATCGCCACCGGCAAGAAAAAACTCAATGCTAAAGTAGAGGTTAAAAATATCAATTCTTTCCGTGCTGTTGAAAAAGCGATTAATTATGAGATTGCTCGACAAAGCAAGGCTCTGGATAATAAAGAAGAAATTATTCCGGAAACTCGGGGCTGGGATGAAAAACGGAACGAAACCGTCGCGCAGAGAAAAAAAGAAACGGCGGCCGATTACCGCTACTTCCCGGAACCGGATATTCCGCCGATTATTATCGATGAAGCCTGGTTAGATAGCCTAAAACAGAGCCTGGTAGAATTACCAGATGCCAAGCAAAAACGCTTTCAGCGGCAATATGGCCTCAAAACCGAAAGCGCCACCATTATTGCTAACGACAAGGACATGGCGGCCTTCTTCGAAAATGTAGTTTCAGAAATGGGCGCCTGGATAGAAGCGAACGGCGATGATTTTGAAAGGCAAGATAAGAATGCCGCGCAAATGGCGGCCAATTGGATTACCAGCGAGTTGCTAAAAAACTTGAACACGGATAAGCGCGCCATCACCGACTTAAAAATGACCGCGGAAAATTTTGCTGAACTAATGGCATTAATCTGGCAAAATAAGATTAATTCCAACGCCGGTCAGAGAATCCTCGAAATCATGTACTGGGAAGGCGGCGACCCGAGCGATATTATGACGAAACTCGGGCTGGAGCAGCTTGATAGCGAAGAAGAATTAGAAACGGCCATCCGCCGCGTTATCCAAGCTAATCCCGCCCAGACGGAAGAATATAGAAATGGCAAAACACCTCTCATTCAATTCTTTATTGGCAAAGTGATGGCTGAAACCAAGGGCAAAGCCAATCCGGAAAAAGTGAGAAATTTATTAGGAAAAATACTGAGCGAATAGCATAAAATTCCCCCTAATAAGGGGATTTTATTCTGTCTTGACATCAATAAATAATCATTGACAAAGAAATTTCAAAAAAATAAGATAAACCATTAAATTAGAACCTTTAAAATAAAATAGCATGAGGAATAAAGACAGAGAAACTGCGGCTATTATTGCCGCCGATTTTATTAAAGAAATCCATCCCGGCTTAAAATACAGAAAAGCTGATATTGGTATAATTTTAGGTACCGGCTGGGGAGATGCACTAAAAATAAAAAATAGTAACATTATCCCTTTTAGCGATATCCCAGGGTTTAGCAATCTGGAAAAAATTGAAGGCCACAAGCGCGAATTAATAATCGGATTTATCGGGCAAAAAATAATAGTCGCCTTAAATGGACGCATCCATTTAAATGAAGCTCCCTATAATCCGGAAATTGCCAAAATGGTCCGCCTACAGACGGAAATGCTGTGTCAGCTAGGCATAAATAATCTGATAATTACCAGCGCTGTCGGCAGCCTCAAAGGAGCCCTAAATGTCGGAGAAATTGCCGTAATTAACGGGTTTGTAACCCTATACGCGCCAGACATGCCTCTATGGGCAGGCGAATTCTGTTCACCAGAAGACACAATCAGCTCCAGATTAACACAGATTGCCCTTGCCAAACAAGGACAACTGACGGCCAAAGAAGTCGGGCACGTGATGCTCCGAGGGCCTTTCTTCGAAGGAAGAAAATACGACAAAAATTTACTTGCAAAAAGCGGGGCCGGCGTTATCGGCATGAGCGCCTTGCCAGAAGCTTGTATTGCCGCTCTATACGGGGTGGAGACATTAACCCTCGGCTTTGTCACCAATGATGATGTCGCTGCACATTCCCATGAAGAAAATTTAAAAAAATCACAGGAAGCGTCAAAATTATTAGGCTCATTCTTACATCGGATTATAGAAAAAATATAATCACGCAAAACAAAAAAGACCGTTCAAGCAACGGTCTTTTTTAAAAAAATAAATTAAAGATAACTGTCTATCAATTTTTCTGCTTCATCCTGACTGCCCAGCCAATTAATCTTCCTTCCCTGCTTTTCCCAACGCTTAAACCAAGTTTTCTGGCGCTTGGCGAAACGATAGGAAGCGTCGCTTAGCTTCTGCAGCATCTCGTCGTAATCAAGCCGTCCCAAAAGATGATAGCTTAAAAATCTATACTCCAAGCCGAAAGATATTAATCGCTCCCAGCTGACGCCGTTATCATGAAGACGCTCGACTTCGCCGAGCATATCCTCATTTTCTAAGCGCTGCCTGATTCTTTTTACGATTCTCTCCCGTAAAATATCATCCGAAAAATCCAAGCCTAACACCAAGAAATCATAAGGTGATTCTTGCTTGCCGCTTAAACTCCCCTCTTTTTCTAAAATTTCCAAATAGCGGACCAAGCGGCGAGGATTATTCTTATCGCTATTGTTAAGCTTGAGCGCGAATTCCGGTTTCAATTTTTCCAAGCGGACGAACAATTCATCTTTATTTAAAGCCTCTAGCAAGCGCCGTTTTTCTAAATCAGGGCTCATTTTACTTAAATCATAATTATCGACTAAAGCCTGTAAATACAAACCGGTACCGCCGACAATAATCGGCAATTTGCCGCGGCTAATAATATCCGCCATTGATTGTAAAGCCAATTTTTGATATTGGGCGAGATTAAATTCAGTATTAGGGGAAACAACATCAATTAAGTGATGAGGAACATACTTGCGCCCAACTTTATATTCTGCTAAATCCTTGCCGGTACCAATATCCATGCCTTGATAAACCTGACGGCTATCAGCCGAAACAATTTCCCCCTGATATTTAGCCGCCAAACGTACGCCTAAAGCTGTTTTGCCGGCGGCCGTCGGTCCGAGAATCACTAATATTTTTTGCTTGTCGGTAGTTTTCATAAAAAATTGGCTGCTATACAGCCACTTGACAAAATAGAGAATAATAATATATAATTTATTTAGGTTTTGGTTTCTGAAAGTAAACAATTAGACTTTCTCAAAAGTCTGCCGCAGAGATTGCGTCAGACTTTTTTATTTATTTAAAACCCCCTCCAGGCCAAAATCCTGGATTTTTTTAATCTTTACCTCCACAAAATTACCGATAATATCCTCGGATCTCATGCCTGCCGGCACCGTAAACGAAACGGTTTTGAAGCTGGAAGTCTTGCCGTAGTAATGACCCCGCCTATTTTTCCCTTCCGCTAAAACCCTAAGTTCCTGGCACAAATAAGCCTTATTAGCTTTTTTGCCGCTCTTCCTTAAAATCTCCGTTAAAATCTGTTCGCGCCGACGCTTTTCTTCCCGGCTGACATTATCATCCATTTTCCAAGAAGCCGTTCCCGGACGCGGGCTGTACTGGGCGGTATAAGCCATATCGAATTGCAACTCTTTGAATAATTTAACGGAGTTCTGGAATTGCTTCTTTGTTTCTCCGGGAAAACCGACAATCACGTCGGTCGTAATCGCGATCCCCGGCTTGGCTTTCCTGATTTTTTTGATCAATGAAGAGAAATGGGCGGCTGTATAGCGGCGGTTCATTGCCCGTAAAATTTCATCGTCGCCCGATTGGACTGCCACATGCAGATGATGACAGATCTTATCGGACGAAGCCAGAACCTTAATCAGCTCTAAAGACAAATCTTTGGGATGGCTGGAGGAAAAACGCAGCCAGAAATCGCCGGACAAAGACGCCAATTTTGATAATAATTTAGGGAAATCCGTCCGGCCGCTGCGATAGCTGTTCACGTTCTGGGCGATTAAAATAATTTCTTTATAGCCTCTTTTTAAGAGCGCCTTGGCTTCTTTGACAATATCGGCCGCCGAGCGATAGACTTCCCGGCCGCGGGCATAGGGAACGACGCAATAGGAACAAAAATTATTGCAGCCGTTACCAATCGGCAAATAGGCGGTAAAGCTGCTTTGATACTTGGGAATTATAGTCAAATACTTTTCGCCGCTTAATTCGCGGACAGCATCAGTACTAAGGCTTAATTGCCGATGCGAATCCTTCAATAAAGCAAAAATATTGGGTAATTCATTAATGGGCATAAATAAGTCAACCTTTCCCCGCAAACGCCGTTTGACGTCCTCGCGGCGAGCCAGACAGCCGGTAATAACCACAGCCGCCTGCGGATTACCCTGGCGGATGCGATTAACCAAGCCATAGACTCTGTCTTCAGCCGATTGACGGACTCCGCAAGTGGTGAGAATAACTAAATCTACCCCTAGCCAAGAAGCGGAAGCGGCATAGCCGCGCTCCTCTAAAAATGAAGCGATACGCTCGCTGTCGGCCTTATTCATCTGACAGCCGATGGTAATAATATGATATTTCATAGATATATAATACAGTTATTTGCCTTCCGCCAAGGGCTCTACCTTATCCAGGCGATATAAAGTAAACTGGCCGCGATGAACCACCGGATTAATATTGAAGCCGAACTGAGGCAGGCGCCGTTCGTTAAGATAAATTAAATCTTTTTCGGGAAAAGTAAAATTATAATAATAAATAGGATAAAAGCGCAGCATTTTCCCCAAACTACCGTTAACATCATCATTGGTCAGCAAGGCATTAATAACCCTTCTTTCCGGAAATAATTGCTTGTCATGATATTGGGTGACAATCACTGCTTGTTCTTCGGTCAAGCCCAGAATGGCTTGAGCATTAGCCTTGTCAATAAAATGATTGTGATATAAGGTCGCCAAGCCTTCTTCGGAGCCGAAAAAGACAAAATCTAAATTAACAAACACTGCCGCACCGACAATAAGCGCCATTAGACCTATAGATAAAAAACGGCGCGGGCGGAAGCGGAAAGAAAAATCAAATCTCGGCCAAGAAACTGAAGCGATAAATCTAGATAAAGAAACGATAAACAAAGAAGCGAGAGGAATAGCTAGAACATACATCGGCAGCCAATAGCGCGTATAAGAATTGCCGATAGTAAAGCGCCTGGGGTCGGGATTATCGTTAAAGTGCCAGCTGCCGTAATAAAAAACTAAAATTAAGGATAAAGCTAACCAGACAAGCAAATATAGATAAGCGCCCCGCTTCGGCCTCTGAATTATTCTATAAATAAAAATCAGAAAACCGACAAACGTAAAAGCAGATAGGAGCGGAAACATTTTCAGTACATAGTAGAAAAACATCTTCAAAGACTGATAGGGCTGATAACCGAAATAAAAAATATTATTAAGGACAACTTCGATGGCCGAGCGGTATTGACTGAAATCGCCGCGGACGCTTGATTGCAAAAAATTGCCGCCGGCTTGAGACATGGCCGCAATGGAACGGTTCATCTCGCCATAACCTCCGAAAAAAGGCGAAGAATATAAAATCTGATTCCAGTAGAAGACCGGGAGCAGAGCTAAAACCAAGCCTGCCAGCATAAAAACCAATCTAGTCAGTCCCAAACGGCGGGCATAAAAAAGCCAAGCGATAAAAAGCGCCGGCCCCAGCCATAACAGTTCCGAAGAACGGGCGCCGATAGCCCCGCCGAACATAAGACCGGCTAGCAAAGAAAAGCTGTACGTGAAGCCATCTTTAGCCGACAAGCGCCAAGTTAAAAATTTGCGCCTATTATTTTCCCGCGGAGGCAGGCTCAGCAATAAAAAATAAGCGCCGGCCAACAAAAAGACCAGGAATAAAACATTATGGAACATGCTCCGCGCCGAATAAAAAAAGTAAACGGGAAATGAAGCCAGCAAAAAAGCGGATATCATCGCTACTTGCCGGCCGAATAATTTACGCACGAAAGCATAGAAGAAAATAATGCCCAAAGCGGCAAAAAAAGGCGTCAAATATGGAATCACCGCCGTTCCCAGCCAAGAAGCAATTTGTCCATAGACTAAAATTATCCCCAAAAAACTGACGGGCTTGAGCCAGCCGTTATCACTCCTTACGCTCCGAGGATGGACTATTTCCTCGGCAATCAAATTAGACGGCTCAAAAACGGAAATACTGCCGGTTTCCGCATAATGCTTGGCAAAAAAATAGTTGGCCGTTTCATCGGGCGATAAGAATTTGACATAATCCGAGCTCTGCGTCGCGCAGTTAAACCAGGCGCTAGCCGCAAAAAAGACAAGCGCCAATAAAAGCACTAACAGATAATCAAAATTATTCTTAAATAAGCGAAATTTAATCATAAAAATAAGGCCATATCTCCTCTTTTTAATAGTAGCCAAAATTGCCCGAATACGCAAGAATCTGCTATGATATATTATATGTTAAAATTCAAATTTTCCCTTACTTTTGAAGGTCTTTGGCTCTGGCTGATGCTGTTTACCAGCGCCAGCGCTTTGGTCTATTTTCTCTATGCCCTGGACATTATTGGCCTGATTGCCGCTTTTTTAATTGCCGGCATTGTTTATACAGCTTTGAACAAACAGATAAAAGAACCGACATCAGCTAAAAATACCATTAAAAACTCAAAATATTTTTACTTATTCTCAACAGCGGCTCTTATTTTAATTATAAGCATGCTGGCGCTGGCTGCCGGAAGCGCTACCGATAAGGCGATAATTTCTCCCTGGACAGTCATCAATCCTTGGTTTTTCCCGCTTCTCTTGGCGGCTAATTTATCTTTAATCGCCGCTCTTACCCGTAACGGTAACAATAAATATAAAAACATCCTGCTGGGGCTTTATTATCTGGCGATTTTTTCCGTTGCCGCCATCGTCTATCGCCTCGGCTACGGCTTTGACCCCTTCATCCACCAAGCGGCGATGGCGGAAATTAACCGCGTCGGCTTTATTTTACCGAAAACCCCTTATTATATCGGACAATATAGCCTGATTATCGCCCTTCATAAAATCAGCGGCCTCAGTTTGGCCCTTATTAACCAATATTTCCTGCCGCTAATAAGCGCCCTGTCCCTGCCCTGGCTTTTAAGCCAGCTCCGGCAGAAATCTTCCCGGCCGGAAGCTTGGCTGGCGATTATCATGCTGGCTCTTATCGGCTTTTCTCCTTTTATTTTAAGCACGCCACAAAACTTCAGCTATCTCCTATTGTTGGCCACAATTATTTTCATTTACCGGCAAAAAAATGAAGCTTTGATTATTAGCACTGCCCTAGCCGCTTTCGCCATCCACCCTTTGGCCGGCATTCCCGCCGTTTTGGCGGCCGCTTGGTCATTTATGCAAGCACGCTGGCCGCGGCCAAAAATCAGCCGCCTCCTTAAAGAGCCGACAATAATTTTTAGCGCCTCTTTTCTGGCTTTTTGTTTTTCACTCTGGGCGGTTTCCGGCTTTGCTTCCTTATCATGGCAAAATTTTAATCTTAGCCTCTTAAACCCGGTCTTCAAAAACAATGAAAATTATTGGCTTAATCTCAGCTACTTTTTCATTAATAATTATTTCTGGCTAATTTTGGGCGCAGTGCTGATTATGATTTTTAGGCGCCGACAAATTTGGCCGGAAGAATCCTCAAAAGAAGCAAACAATCTGCGCCTTTTCAGCGCCGCTTCCTTAGCCGCTATCGCCGCCTATTTAATCAGCCGCAGCTTTAGCTTCAATAATCTAATCGCCTACGAACAAGGAGATTATGCGTCTCGCTTGCCTATTATCGCCATCATTATCGCCATCCCCCTATTCTACGAATTATTCCGTTATCTGGGACAAAGGTCTCTAAAAATGGAAAAACTGTTTAAGCTAACAGCGACTATAGGCTTAGCCTTCATTATGCTTGCCTCCACTTATGCCTCCTATCCTCGTTTTGATAACTACTATAATTCCCGCGGCTATTCGACCGGAGAGGCCGATATTACGTCGGTAAAGAAAGCAGAAGAAAGAGCCGATGGAGAAAAATATATCGCTTTAGCCAATCAACAAGTCAGCGCCGCCGCCCTGCATGAATTCGGTTTTTATAATCGCTATATCAAAAAAGACGGGCAAGAGATATATTTCTACCCCATTCCTACCGGAGGACCTCTATACCAATATTACTTGGATATGGTGTACGGGAAAGCCAGCCGCCAAAATATGACCGCGGCAATGGACTTCACCGGTGTCAATCGCGCCTACCTAATTGTCAATAAATATTGGTGGGCGAGCGACAAGATTATTGCCGAGGCAAAAATGAGCGCCGACTATTGGGAAAAAATCGGGCAAGGAGAAGATTATCTGTTTGAGTATAGGAAATAAATTAGTCTGAAATCTACAAAAAAACCGCCATTTGGCGGTTTTTAGATGGAATTTAGTATAGAAAGCGTTATTTAATATCAGTTGTTACCTTATCACAAATTTCTAAAGCAATGGTTTTTAATGATGCCTCCATGTCTTTATTGTTAGCAACTCTAGCCTCATTATGTTTGGTAAAAATTGTTCTATTTTTAGTAGTAAAAGAATTTGGGTCAAGATTGGCGCCAATAAATTTTTGATCTCCCATCAGAGTCAAACGACCACGCTTCAAATATGATTTTACCAAAGCGATAATATGCCTATCGCCATAAGATGATAAAATAGTATTCATGGCTAAACGTACACTCCCTAAATCACCGTTAGAGCGGCGGAATTCTTCTGCGCCAGCACTAATAATAAAATCCAAGATATCCGTGGCTTTTTGCTCTCTGTCACTTATATTCTTATCCTGATTAAACACAATATCGGGTAAATTCAAAACTGCGTCTTTCACTTTTCCATTTTCATTCTTCCTAAAAATAAAATCATTCGGCAAAATTTCTCCTACGGCGCCATAATTATCATGGACATTACGCAGATAAGAGCCAGCTTCATCCAAAGCCTGGAAACGATTAACTTGATTTAAATCATCGCTATCCAGCAAATCAGAGCGCATGAGATCCTGTAAGGCAATACCGTGGCGATATAGCTCTTTATCTTTAATTTCAATGCCATCTTCATGACCACCATAAACATCACCTAAGCCAAGGCGCTGAATATTATTTAAAATTTCATCTTTACTACCACGATAACGCTTAGCTCCTGGCATAATAAATTTAAAAAACAACTTGGGATGACGACTTATTAATTCTCCTAAATTTTTTATCACATGTTCATCATAGTTGCGCAAAATAGCATCTCCCCATTTATCAATTTGAGATATTATTCCTGAATTATTCCAAATCATTCTATTATCAGGCGTCATTTGCAATTTACCGCCATAAATACCAACAGTACTATCGTAGCCCTCGCTGGGCAGTCTTGATTCGCTGACAGTAGTATTTACAGAATCCCTAATTTTATTCAAAGGGTTTTCAAATTTAAACATATATTTAATAAATTATTATCTGCTCTCTTGATGATTAAATACAGGGCCGACAGAAAATACAATCTTATCACCGACAGGATGAGCGATAACCAAAAGCCGAGGAGAGCCTAGGCTTTCCTTGATGTTAGCGCCCAAGGAAGCATTGCGCCAAGATAATGTTTTTTCGGCCGGCTCTTCAACCAAATAAGCGCGGACAAAATCACGAATAAACTGATTATCATCGGCATTTAAATCCTCTCCCCCGGCTTGTTTGGCAATAATAGCTCGAAGGCCGGCTAATTGGCGTCCGGCTTCACGGATATTATTGGTAGCCAAACTAGATTTTTCGTCTAAACCGATAGCTTCAAACATGCCCAAAATCATTTGATTATGAACCAAAAGGCGGTCGAGGTAATCAATATTGGGCTCAACCCAATTATATTCAGAAAAACTGACAGTCGCTCCCAAGTTAGAATTCTTCGCGCTCTGGGAACGCAAACTGATTTTATCAAGCGGCAATTGCATGTCCGTCCAAGCGCCTAAAACTGAACTGGCCATATGAGCGCGCCAATCTTCTGAACGCAAATATAGAGGCAGACTAGCGGCAGGAATATTTAAATAATAGCGATTAACCAGCAATGATGACCAATAGTTGTTAAGATTTTCGTTCATTCCGCCCTCAGCTAAGGGACGTAAATTTTCTAAAGCTTCTTTGTAATTGGCATAATTGCCGTTTTCCAAAAATAAAGACCCCTGCCAAGACGGATATACTAAACTCAAAATATCCTGACTGGAGCCTTGGCAGCGCTGATATTTTTTTTGAACCGAACAAGCGGTGACATTACTAGCTACCGGCTTTTCCCCTCCCTGATAAACGCCAACTTCGGGATAACTTAAATGACCAAAAATGAAATCATTGGGCCAATAAAAATCAGCCAAAAATTGCAAGCCGGCAATCTTATAACCAGCCATGGTCTTCAGGCTTAAACCGCCCTGCATCGGCACTAATTCCCGCTGAAGCAAGCTTTGGCGTAATTTTTCCATATTTGCCTCGGCATCGGCATTATCCTCGGCAAATAAGCGAGTCACATCAAAATCATCGCCGAAAGTATTGCGCAAAGCATCGCGATAATGGACATAATTCCAATCATCCCGCAAACCCTTGAAAAAAGAAATGATTTTATAAATACGCGCCCATTCACTCTTTAGTTCTTGATTATCGGCAAAATCGCCGGCAATCAGGGAGGCGGCGGTAAAATTAATCCGCCAATCATCTCTATCCAATAGACACTCGGGGCAAGACTCATCCCGATAGTTAAGCGGAAACACGGAATTAAGCCAGACGGCCGTCAGATAAAAATTCTGCAAACGGGCATTATTCTTATATTCCTGCGGAATTAAGAAAGCTTTATAATCACGGTCATATAACAAGACCGGAGATTTCTGCTGCTCTTTAGCGGCGCGGATAAATTCAAGTTCTTTGGTAACATCATCGTTAAGATAAGAGGGTAAAGTAAAGGAGAATTTTTGCTGTTCCTGGCTGCTGAATTTTCCGGAGTTGAGATTGTTAGCAGAATCAACCTGATCTAAGCGCGGCTTTAACAACTCTAAAGAGACGGCAAAAAAAGCTGCTTCCAAGCGCTCTCCCTCCAACACGCGGTCATTGATATTGCCGGAAGCTTGCAAATGATTTTCATAACGAATGCGCGCGCCTTCATACAAAGTGCGGTTAATATCCCAAAGGCTTTCATAAAAAACCCCTTCCTCGATTTCCTTGAAGGACATTTTCAAAACACTTTGATAATAATAGGAAATAAAATCAGCGCTGATAAATAAAGGTATTTGTTTGTCATCCAGCAAGGCGCCCAAAGCATAAAAATCATTAGCCTCCTTCGGCCAAGGATTATCCAAAACGGCAAAGCCATTCTTGTTTAAAGATTCCAAGCTAGAATCTAAATTCAGCTTGCGCGAAACATCATAATAATTAGAGACGTCTAATTTGACATTTACCGGAGTGGCATATTCTGAAAATTTAAAATCCTGGATGATATTCTCTGGTTCATGATAAAAATAAGAAAAATATAAATACTCCACTGCATTGGGCTCATCGGCGGCAGTCGAATCTTCTGCCTGGCCGTCAGTTCCCTCCAAATGGAAATCATCAAGACGCGCCGGTACTGAAGATGAGGCCTGACTATCGCCGGTTGAAGGCTGTGGAGAAGATTTAATTTTTTGGGAGAGCCACCAAACGCCGGCAATAAAGGCGGTGATGACAATAATAACCAAAAACAAAATTAATAACTTCTTCTTAGCACTACCAGATTTATCGTTGCCAGCATCCTGATTAGCCGCTTCAACAAAATTATTAGCGCTGCTTGGAGGCGTTTTAACTTCCTCAAACATAAAATTAAGGCAAATATTTACTCTTATTGCGTAAATGTTCGCTATAAGTAGTGGAATAAATGATATCTTTACTGCCGGCAGGAGTTAAAAAATAATTATAATTAGTGCTTAAAGGATAAATCGCGGCTTCAATTGCTAAAATGCCGGGATTGCTAATCGGCCCCGGCGGTAAACCCCGATATTGATAGGTATTATATGGAGATTCTATCTGGGTGTCGGCGGCTGAGTATTGCGCTTTATTGACTCCTAAAATATAAGCCAGACTAGCGCATGATTGTAGCGCCTGGCCATATTTTATTCTGTCCCAAAAAATTCCTGAAATAATTCTCGCATCGCGATTATCGCCGCTGGCATAATTTATCGGCGCCTCTTTTTCCAACAAAGAAGCCATAGTAACAATTTCGTAGATGGTTTTTCCCTGCTTCTTAATATCAGCGCGCATCTTTGGTGTCAATTGATTGTCAAAATTCTGGAGCATCTTCACAATCAATTCCCGCGGAGAGGAAGTGGCGTAAATGCGGTAAGTATCGGGATAAAGATAGCCTTCGAGGCCACGATTCTTAGGCTTATCCGCTAAAAAAGAAAAAGCATCAGAAAAATCTTCAAGAGGCGGCAAATCTTTTTCTTTGTTGTAATCTATTTGAGGGAAACCGGCAATCTCCAAAAATTCCTCGCTTTGCCAAATGCCTTGGCTTTCAAAATATTGACCCATGTCGCGGCTGGTCCAACCCTCAATCAAGCGCACAGTTTTTTCTGGCCGCGGTTCTATTTTTTTCTCTTCAGAAGAACTGAAAATACTATCAAGACGCGCCGTCAAGCCGTTAGCGGTACCCAGAGACTGCAAAAGACTGTGACCAAAGACAAAACTGAGGACGATAGCGGTGACAAATAAGCTTAAGACCAATAATATGAAATAGCGGACGATTTGACGCATAAATTAACTATTTTATTTTTGCCTTCTTAGCGGCCGCTTCCGCAATCAAAACTGAACTGGCCCTTATTTTTTTACCCAAACCATCGACCATTTTTATTTTATACTTCTGACAGACAGGATATTCGGGCACATCGCCGATGCTATGGCGATCGCCGCCATTGGCAAAAATATCTGGCTTCAATTTCGCCAAAGATTTGCAAACTGTTTTATCGCGGTCAATTGACACAAAAACCTCATCCACATCGCGTAAAGCGGAAATAATTTTAACTCTGTCCTTCAAGCTCATAAAAGGGACGCTCCCTTTAAGTTTTACTTGAAAATCATTATTAATTATCGCCACCAATTTATCTCCCAACTTTTTTGAACGCTCAATCATTTCCAAATGGCCGACATGCAAAGGATTAAAATAGCCGGAAACGGCGACCACTATTGGTTTTTTAGAAATATTAGTAATTTTTTTATGACTAGGCATATAAGCAAAAAATAGTTTTTGTGATAATATTATAGCAATAAAACCCAAAAATTCAAAGGAGCAATAATAACAAATATCCAAAAAGAGGCGCGATTAGCGCCTCTTTGCTTGATTTTATCATTAACAATTACATCATGCCCATATCCATGCCGGGCATGCCGCCGCCATGATTGTGGCTATCGTGCGCCTCCGGCTTATCTGTAATCACAGCTTCCGTGGTTAAAAACATCATCGCGGCTGAAGCGGCATTTTCCAGGGCGGAACGCACCACCTTCGTTGGATCAACAATGCCGGCGGCGACCATTTCGACAAATTCACCGCTGGCGGCATTATAGCCGCGCACCTCTTTGGAATGTTTATTTTCTTCAATAATTCTTTGTAAAATCAAAGAACCATCCACTCCGGCATTATTAGCTATCTGCTTAATTGGCTCAAGCACGGATTGATTGATTATTTTTTCACCGGCAGATAAAGAATTACTATCTTTCATTTCCTTTTCAAAGCCGGAAAAATCCAAGCCGTAGCAAGCAACTGCCAAAGCGAGGCCACCGCCGGGAACAACCCCTTCTTCCACAGCCGCTTTGGTGGCGTTTAAAGCGTCTTCAATGCGATATTTCTTTTCTTTCATTTCTGTTTCCGTTGCCGCGCCTACCTTGATTACGGCCACGCCGCCGGATAACTTAGCCAATCTCTCCTGTAATTTTTCTCTATCAAAATCGGAATCGCTCAATTCTTTCTCTTTCTTGATTTGAGCGACTCTATCTTCAATCGCTTTTTTATCGCCGGCGCCGTCAATAATGGTGGTGTTGTCTTTAGAAGCGACCACGCGGCGGGCACGGCCCAAATCTTCAATTTCCGCTTTATCCAATTTCAAGCCAACTTCCTCGGAAATCAGGCGCGCACCGCTTAAAACGGCGATATCCTCTAGCATCGCTTTACGGCGATCGCCGAAACCGGGAGCTTTAATACCAAGGACATTGAAAGTTCCTCTCAATTTATTAACAACAAAAGTAGCCAAAGCCTCGCCTTCAATTTCTTCAGCAATAATCACTAAATCTTTTTTGCCAGATTGGGCTATTTTTTCCAATAAAGGTAAAATTTCCTGCAAAGAAGCAATTTTTTTGTCAGTAACTAAAATATAGGGTTCATTCATTTCCGCCTTCATTGTTTCCTGATTGCTAATCATGTAGGGAGAAACATAGCCCTTATCGAATTGCATGCCCTCAACCACTTCTTTTTCAATGCCGAAAGACTGCCCTTCTTCAACGGTAATTACGCCTTCTTTACCAACGCTATCCATAGCCTCGGCGATAATTTTGCCAATTTCTTCATCATTGGCGGAGATAGAGCCAACCTGGGCAATCTCCTCTTTAGTGCTAATGCTCTTGCTCATCTGTTTTAAAGCTTCGACAATCTGTGCTACCCGGCTTTCGATACCCTTGCGGATTTCTATCGGATTAACGCCAGCCGCCACTAATTTCAAGCCGTTAGTAATAATCGCCTGAGCCAAAACGGTGGCCGTAGTGGTGCCGTCGCCGGCGGCATCGTTAGTCTTAGCGGAAACTTCCTTCACGATATTGGCGCCGATATTTTCAAATTTATCTTCCAATTCTATTTCTTTAGCTACGGTTACGCCGTCTTTGGTGACAATCGGCGAACCATAACTGCGGTCAATGACTACATTGCGCCCCTTAGGGCCAAGGGTAACTTTAACGGCATTGGCCAGTTGATCAGCGCCTCTTTTTAAAGACAAGCGCGCCTTTTCATCAAAAATTATTTGTTTAGCCATATATTTATAAATTAATTCATTAAAGTTTATTCAATAATCGCTACAATATCGTCTTCGCTTAAAATTAAATAATCTTCTCCGTCAATCTTGATTTCATCGGGAGAATATTTTTTGAAAACAACTTGATTGCCGACTTTGAGTCCCATCGGCGCCAGCTGGCCGTTATCCATAATTTTACCCGGACCGACTGCAATCACCTCGCCTTTTTCCGGGCGTTCCTTGTCGGCAGTACCGGGGAGGACAATCCCTGATTTGGTGACCTCTTCCTGAGCGGCCGCCTTCACGATAACGTGATTAGATAATGGTTTTAATGTCATAATACAGGGAACTAAAATTATCCAGAAAACAAATTATCTAAAAATGTTTTAAAGGATAATTTTAGCTGATATTAATAAATAATATTAAATATATTTATTAGCACTCAGTAGCTTTGAGTGCTAAGTCTAAGCCTATTTTATAGTTTTTACCAAAGCCTGTCAAGCCTAAATTATAGAATCCGAAATAGCTGGCTATAAATGAAAAAATATATTAAAATAAAGCCATAATCAATATCTATGAACATTTTTCATTCCCTTATTCTCGGGCTAATTGAGGGCGTAACCGAATTTTTACCAATATCTTCAACCGCCCATCTTATAATTGCCGCCAAAGCGCTTAAAATTCCCAGCAGTGATTTTTTAGACAGCTTCTTGATTTCTATCCAGCTGGGAGCGATTCTCTCCGTTGCCGTGCTTTATGCAAAAACCCTCATTAGACAGCCCAGGCTAATCCTAAAAATCGCTGCCGCCTTCATCCCAACGGCCATCATCGGCTTAGCTGCTTATAAGCTGGCAAAAACCTATTTATTCGAAAGCCTGCCTTTAATCGCCGGCGCTCTATTTATCGGAGGCATTGTTCTTATTATTTTAGAAAAATATTTTGCCCACCGCCCACATAAGGAAACGGAACAAGATGTGGCGCAAATAAGCTACCGCCAAGCGGCCTACATCGGTATTTTCCAATCCCTGGCTATCATTCCCGGAGTTTCCCGTTCCGCCGCTACTATTATGGGGGGTTTATCTCTTGGCATTTCTCGAAAAAATATCGTTGAATTCTCATTTTTACTCGCTTTGCCGACAATGGCGGCGGCGACCGCTTTAGATTTATATAAAACCCCGCCCTCACTGCAGGCAAACGAAGTAATAATCTGGCTAATTGGCTTAGCAGTTTCTTTTGTAACCGCTGTTTTGGGAATAAAGTTTTTCTTAAAATTTATCCAAAAACATGATTTTCAAGTTTTTGGCTGGTATCGCATTATTTTAGGAATAATCTTATTAACGTGGACATTGCTTTAATTAAATATTTTTGATATTCTATAAAAGCTATGAGAGATATAACAATGCAAATAAATAAAATCGCTTTCTTCAGCTTTTACTTTACCGGCTCAATCCGGCCAGTTTTGCATATCTAGAAGATTAATTTTCAAAGATAAGACAAAACCGGCCAAAAACAGGCCGGTTTTTTAAATAGTACTTTTCAAATAAACGTAATAAAAATCATGGACAAAACAGAAGAAATCTCAGGCGTCAAAAAACAGAGCAATTGCAAGACTAATAACGTAAAACCAGATAAAGTTATTAGTGAAAAAGAGGCCCAATTCCTTTATCTTGCCAAGCTACTCGAATATTATCGAGAAGCCGAAACTCTTCTCTGCTAAGACAAAAGACCCGCCAAAGCGGGTCTTTATTATTGGCAACTATTTAATATTCTTAAGCTTGCGCCATTTATGCAAAGCTCTTTCGCGCGCAACTTCTATTTCCAGCCTGGCGGCCACCGCCGACAAATCATAATTATCTTGACTCATAGCCTCCTCCCTGGAAACTTCAGCGCGACGGCGAGCCTCGGCAATAATATTTTCATCAAGTTCTTGGGCTCTCTCCGCCGTATCGGCCAAAATAACTATCTTATCGCGCAAAACCTCGATAAAACCTCCGGACACAGAAATAATTTCAGTCTCCTGATTGGCAGTCTTAATTTCCAGTACTCCGGGTTTCAAGATGGAAACCAAAGGAATGTGATCCGGTAAAACAGTAATTTCTCCCGACTGGGTAGGAACGGTTACCTGAACAACCTCCTGTTTAAAAACCGTACGCTCCGGCGTCACAATTTCAAATTTTATTGTCTTTTTATCGGCCATAATAATTAAGCATTAGCCACGGCTACCTCCTCAATCCCGCCCTTCATATAGAAATCATCTTCGGAGCGGTCATCATGCAGGCCGTCAAGAATTTCTTTAAAGCCCTTAACAGTTTCACTCAGCTTGACATATTTGCCGGGACGGCCGGTAAAGGCTTCAGCGACAGCAAAAGGCTGAGACAAAAATCTTTGAATCTTGCGAGCCCTAGCTACTAATAACTTATCTTCGGCGGATAATTCTTCCATGCCTAAAATAGCAATAATATCCTGTAAATCCTTATATCTCTGCAAAATCTTCTGAACGCCGCGGGCAACCTCATAGTGATCCTGGCCGACTACTTTCGGATCAAGAATAATGGAAGAAGAATCCAAGGGATCAACGGCCGGATAAATACCGAGCTCGGAAAGCGAACGAGACAAAACGACGGTCGAATCAAGATGTCCGAAAGTGGTAGCTGGAGCCGGGTCGGTTAAATCGTCGGCCGGCACATAAACAGCCTGAATAGAAGTGATGGAGCCATCTTTAGTTGAAGTAATGCGCTCCTGCAGTTCGCCCATTTCCGTAGACAAGGTCGGCTGATAGCCTACCGCTGACGGCATACGCCCTAAAAGAGCGGAAACTTCGGAACCAGCCTGAGTAAAACGGAAAATATTATCCACGAAGAATAATACATCCTGATGTTTTTCATCGCGGAAGTATTCGGCGATTGATAAGCCCGATAAAGCGACACGAGCGCGAGCGCCCGGCGGTTCATTCATCTGACCGAAAACCATAGATACTTTATCCAGCACGCCGCTGTCTTTCATTTCGTGATATAAATCATTACCTTCGCGCGTACGCTCGCCGACGCCGGCAAAAACCGAATAGCCGCCGTGCTCACTGGCGATATTATGGATAAGTTCGAGAATAACTACGGTCTTGCCTACACCGGCACCACCGAATAAGCCGACCTTGCCGCCTTTAACGATGGGACAAATCAAATCAATGACCTTAATACCGGTCTCGAGAATTTCAACATTACTGGATTGCTCCGTAAACTTAGGAGCAGGCCGATGGATACTGTATTTTTTAGCTGTTTTCGGAGTTTCGCCGCCGTCAACCGCCTCTCCCAAGACATTAAAAATACGCCCTAGGGTTTCTTGACCAACAGGAACGCTAATCGGGGTTCCGGTATCAAGCACCTCCGCCCCGCGCTGCAAGCCGTCGGTCGAGCCCATGGCTACGGTCCTGACAAGATTAGAACCGATATGCTGTTCAACCTCCAAAATCAATTTCTTGCCATTTAAATCAACTTCCAGGGCATTATAAATAGCGGGGATGGCATTTTCAAAATAAACGTCGACTACCACGCCGATAACCTGCTTCACGCTGCCCAGATTATTGTTTTTTTCAGTCATAAATTTATAGATTCAAAATTCAAAATTAAAATTTAATTAAGCAGAGCGTTGGCACCGGCGCTGATTTCTGCAATTTCAGCAGTGATGCCCGCCTGGCGGGCTTTATTATAAAACAAAGTCAATTCGCTCAACATATCGCCGGCCGCTTCGGTGGCTTGATGCATGGCGCTCATTCTGGCGCTATGCTCGGAAGCATTAGCCTCTAACAAAGCTTGAAACACCTGAACCTCAAGAAGACGCGGAATAATATTATCTAAAACTTCGGCAGGGCTGGGCTCGAAAATATAATCAAATCCGGCCTTGGGACTGAGATGCTTATCCGCCTTATCCGCCAGCATTTCTTTATTTACGCTTACTTTCGGATTGCCGATAACACCCAGATATTCGTCCTCAACATTAATGTTAACCGGCAGTAATTGCTTGATGCGCGGCACCTGCTTGACTGGGCTGACAAAATCCGTATAGGCTAAAAAAACTTTATCATAGCGACCGCCGAGAAAATCCTTAACCGCTAAACTGACTATCGGCACAACTTCCTTCGAATCTTCCAAAATATCGCTCTTAGGGAATTCAGCGGCCACTGTCTGATTTTGAGCGTAAACAGCCGCCCCCTTCTTGCCCACCAGAATGAAATCTAAGGGTACTCCGGGGTGGCGTTTAATGGAATCTTTCACTTTATTAATAATCGCCGCATTATAACCGCCGCACATTCCTCGATTGGAAGTTATTAAAATAACCGCCGCTTTTTTAGTTTCCGGCCTAAGCGTCAATAAAGGATGCTTTTCCCCATTTTGACCGTTAGTGGCAGACAAATGCAAAACAGTTTCCCAGCTTAAATTAGCATAGGTTCTAGTTTTTAAAACCGCCTCCACCGCTTTCCTCATTTTCGCGGCTGCTACCATTTCCATCGCTTTAGTAATCTTGCGAGTATTGCCGATGGATTTGATTCGTCTTGATATTTCTTTAGTCTTTGCCATAAAGCCAAATGATTACAACAGATAGTCAAGAGTTTCCTTATAATCGCTTAAAAGATGCTTAATTTTTTCTTCAATCTCGGCATCAAGTTCCTTCTTTTCCAAAATTACTTTGGAGACTTCGTTATTTATCTCCAAATACTTATATAAACCGGATTCAAAATCACGCACTTTTTCGACCGGCACATTATCGATATAAGCGTTAATCAAGGCATAATATATGACCACTTGCTTATCCACGGATAAAGGCTGATATTGATCCTGCTTAAATATTTCATACAGGCGCTTGCCTCTTTCCAATTTCCGATTAGTGTCTTCATCCAAGTCGGAACCAAATTGAGCGAAAGCGGCTAATTCGCGGAACTGGGCGGCCTCAAGACGCATCTTGCCGGCCACCTTTTTCATGGCCTTAATCTGCGCGGAGGAGCCGACGCGGGAAACGGACAAACCGGCGTTAATAGCCGGACGATTGCCCTTATAGAACATATCAGGTTCCAAGAAAATCTGCCCGTCGGTAATAGAAATAACATTGGTGGGGATATAAGCGGAGATATCGCCGGCCTGGGTTTCAATAATCGGCAAAGCAGTAATGGAGCCGCCGCCGAAATCTTTATTTAATTTGCAGGCCCTTTCCAAAAGGCGGGAGTGGAGATAGAAAACGTCGCCAGGGAAAGCTTCGCGTCCCGGCGGCCGGCGCAATAAGAGAGAAATTTCACGATAAGAAACAGCGTGCTTAGATAAATCATCATAAACTATCAAGACATCTTCGCCTTTATCTAAGAAATATTCGGCCATAGCCGTGCCGGCATAAGGAGCGATGTACAGCAAAGAAGCTGGGCTGGAAGCTCCGGCTAAAACGATAGTGGTATATTCCATTGCTCCCGCGGCCTCCAATTTACGAACTATTTCCGCGACCTTCGACTCCTTCTGTCCGATGGCTACATAAATACACTTCATGTTTTGCCCTTTCTGGTTGATAATAGCATCGATAGCAATCGCGGTCTTACCAATCTGGCGGTCGCCGATAATAAGCTCGCGCTGTCCGCGGCCGATTGGGACCATCGCGTCGATAGCTTTAATACCGGTTTGAACCGGCTGATTAACAGAGGCACGGGTAATAACACCGGGAGCAATCTTTTCTACCGGATAAAATTCTTTAGTATCTAAAGCGCCTTTGCCGTCAATCGCTTCGCCTAAAGGGTTAACCACTCTGCCGACCAAGGCTTCGCCCACCGGCACGCTTAAAA
The DNA here is from genome assembly GCA_028692765.1 of Patescibacteria group bacterium. Classification (GTDB taxonomy): domain Bacteria; phylum Patescibacteriota; class Patescibacteriia; order Patescibacteriales; family UBA12465. The sequence goes on along the minus strand of JAQUWT010000002.1, from coordinate 76,554 downwards.
TACGCTTAGTGCAAACGACTTCATCACCCTCTCTAATTCCAGAAAAATCACCCATGATGATAGCGCCAACTAAATTTTCCTCTAAATTTAAAGCGACGCCGGCAATTTCACCCTGATTAGATTTAAAAATTAAAATTTCGCTCATCATCGCCTCAGTCAAACCGGAAACAAGAGCGATGCCGTCGGAAATCTTTAAAACCCGACCTACGCTGCTTTCTTCAAGGCTGACCTGAAAATCAGCAATCTGCCGCTTTATCTGTTCGACGATGAAATCTTTAGTGCTAGACATAATATTAATTAATTAAAAGCTGTTTCTTAAATTTTAATAAATTATTTTTAAAGCTGCCATCAATGACTAGACCCTTATAACGGAGGACAAAGCCGCCAATTAAATCTTTATCAATATTTTCGGACAATTCGACATCTGATTTACCTGATTTAGATTTAATATAAGCGCTTATCTTTGATTTTACTTGGCCATCTAAAGGCCTGGAACTCCACAATTCAGCCCTAGTCAAACCATCCGCGCCATCATACAAAGATTCTAATTCATTAATAATAGCCTTAGCCTTATTAAGGTCTTGCCGGCGATAGAGAAGGGTCACGAAATTAGCAATCAAACCCTTAGCTTCACTCTCGTTTTTGCCCTCCAACAGTTCAAAGAGGCTACGGGCATATTGTTTTACATTCGCCTTCATAAAGATTAAATTAAATCTTTGACAATACGGTCGATAGATTCTTTATCGCGCTTGTCATCAACATTCTCCTGTAAAAATCTTTTTAAGCTTAACAAAACTAAGTCCGACAACTCTCCTTTAAGTTCGGCCAAAACGGATTCCTTCTCGGCTTTAATTTTTTCTCTTTCTTTTTCCATCATTATACCGATATCTTCCTGAGCTTTTCTAGCAATCTCTTGTTGGCGTAACTCGGCTTGACTTTGCGCCTTTTCCAATAACTGGGCCGCCTCTTTACGAGCATCAATCATTACCTGGCGGCTGTCGTCTTCGGCTTGCTTCAGTTTTTCGGCCGCGGCCTCCGCGTCGCTCAAGCCTTGCTCTATCTTAGAGCGCCTTTCTTCCAAAATATTCAAAACCGGCTTATAGGCATAACGCCATAAGATTAACATTAGAAGAGCAAAATTGAATAATTGTGCCAAAAGAATGCGGCCGTCGATGCCGAGAGCTTTGATTAAACCCATATAAAAAATTTTAAATTAAAACACAAAGCAATCCGCCACAATAAAGAGGCGGACAGGCTCTGCCTTTTAAGCAAAAAGAATGATTAAAGCTACCACTAAAGCGTAAATACCGGTAGATTCGGTAATAGCCATCGCCACGAACATTAAAGGGGCGATTTTACCATTAGCTTCAGGGTTGCGACCAATCGCTTCCATCGCTCTAGAGGCGATATTTCCTTCTCCTAACGCCGGCCCTACGGCTCCTAAGCCGATAGCAATACCAGCGCCGATGTACTTTGCTGCTTCCATGTCCATAAATTTGAAATTAATTATTAAGAATTATTTAATGGTTAATAAAAATAATACTAAAAATAACCCTTTAAGCCTCGGCTTCTTCCGGCTGGATAGCCATAGAAATAAATACCAGGGTTAGAACTGAAAAAACGAAAGGCTGAACGACTGCAGTTAATAAACCGAGCAAGGCAAAAGGTAGGGGTAAGAAAAATGGGAATAAAAACAACATAACTGCGCCCAACACTTCCCCGGCAAAAATATTGCCGAAAAGACGGAAAGATAGCGACATCACTTTAGCTAATTCCCCCACCAAGTCCATCAAACCCAAAAAGAAATTTAAAGGGCTGGTAAAATTAAAAAATTTACCAACATAACGCAAGGGGCCCATAGAAGCGACAGCAACAATCTGGGTAACAATTACGGAAACCATGGTCATGACAAAAACGATGCTGTAATCAGAGATAATCGCCCGAAATAAAGGCACTACACCGCCAGCGGTCTTAATGGTCACAGCCGCCTGTCCGGGAATAAAAGTTAAAAGATTGCAGAAAAAAATGAAAAAAAACATGGTAAACACCAGGGGGAATACGCGTAAAGCCCTCTTTTTGTCACCCATCATCGACTCGACAAAATCAAAAGCGCCGCCAACCAGCATTTCTATAATATTCTGGAATTTACCAGGATGCATTTTTAAATTTCTTTTTATTAAAAAAGCTCCAACCAATAAAAATAGAGTGACTACCCACGACCAAAAAAAAGCATTAGATATAGGAATGCCAAAAATATTAAATAAAATTTCTGGAGAAAGAGAAATGTCTAAATTCATAAACTATATTTTATTTTTGATAGAAACTGGCTTGTCTGCAATTTCTGATTTTGAAAAATTTTCCGCTATCATCCTATTTATTTTAGCGACTTTTTTAAATAAAAGTATATTAGTGGTTAAAAAAGCGATAAAAATGGCAATTAAGGTTACTAATGGATTAGTTCCTAAGCGCTGATCTATAAAGTAAGCCGGTACGCCCAGAAATAATAAAGGTCCGAGAATGGAAGACAGGCTGTAAGCGGCGCTAGACATTATTAATTGCCTTAAAGAATGTTTATCCATAGGCTTAAATTAGAGAAATTTTTAGAAAACCACTTGTTATATACACCCGATTGCTTAAAAAGTCAAGACTGGCAAAAATCAAAATTCAACTGCAGACCGACAAGAAACTAAAATTTAAATACGGAAAAATTGTCTAGCCGTTTCCGTGGTGGCGGCGGCGACCTTCTCCACGCTAGAATTACGAATTTCTGCAATTCTTCCCGCCACATACTGGACCAATAAGGGTTCATTGCGGCGTCCGCGATAAGGTTCTGGGGTCATATAGGGAGAGTCGGTCTCAATCATAAATTTATGCAAAGGAACCTTCCTCAAGACATCATCCCATTGCTTGCTGAAGGTAATAAGACCGGTAAAAGAAATGATGAGACCTAAAGAAAAATATTTCCAAGCTAAATCCTCGTCTCCGGAAAAACAATGAATGACACCCCATGGACGATCGGAAGGAATAAAATCAGCATAAACCTTGCGAAAATCTTGAAGAATAGACAATAAATCATCGTGAGCCTGACGACAATGGATAATGACAGGCAAATCGAGATTGCGCGCCAAGACGAGCTGCTTTAAAAATACTTCTTGCTGGCGCCGTTTCGCTTCACTTACATTCTTAGTCGGATCAAGGTGATAGTAATCAAGCCCGATTTCACCGATAGCTACCACTTTCTCAAATTTAGCCAATTTTTCGTAAGCGTCATAATTAAACTCTTCAGCGCGGGTCACAAAGCTGTAATCGCCATTTTCATCATTATTAGCCACCGCCTGTTCTTCCAAATGAATAGGATGCAATCCGACTGCGGCATAAACGCCTTTCTGGTAGCGGTTGGCGTAATTCAAAGCGCGATTTGAGGTTTTATACTCAGAGCCCACAAGCACCATCCAAGTGTCATTATCTAAAGAACGGCGGATAACCTCATCGGCATCGTCTTTAAAATCATGAAAATTAACATGGGCATGGGTATCGATAAACATAGAAAGAAATGATAAAAAAACGCGTTAAACGCGTTTTTTTAGTTATTCTATAATCTTATTTAAGAGAGGCTTCCTCTTGATTCTCGGAGGAGGCAGAAACAATGTTATCATTGGATGCTGCCGGTGCTGACGCCTCAGCATGTTCGTGACCGGAATGACAACAACACTCTTTTTTCATGCCCAATAATTTTTTTAGCCATTCACATTTAAACATAAAATGAAGGTTAATTTATAAAATTCCTCTTATATTAAGTATAACACTGCCAAGCAGAAAGTCAAAGAAATTCAGCGATATTTAAAGTTTTAAATCGGCTAACAGCTGGCGTTGCGCCTTGCTTAAATTTTTTGGTATCAATACCTTCACTTTTACGAAATGATCGCCCTGACCGCGACCGTGGAGACGCGGCGCGCCTTTATCTTTTAGACGGAAAACAGTTTGAGGCTGAGTGCCTTCAGGAATCTTTAATTTGACCGCACCGTGAGCAGTCTCTACCGAGATAGCATCGCCTAAAGCCGCCTGGACCATGGAAATTTCTTCCTCAGAGTAAATATCATCGCCTTCTCGCTTAAATGCTTGGTGGGAGGCTACTTTAATACGTAAAAATAAATCACCGGCCGGCATGCCCTTTTCGCCGGCATCGCCATATCCGGCCAAGCGGATGCTTTCTCCGTCGCTAATACCGGCCGGAATCTTAACCTTGACCGTTTCCGTTTGCTTAGTTCTACCCTTTCCTTGGCATTCCGGACAAAAAGCGCTAGCTTTCTTACCTTCACCCTGACAGTCGGGACAGACCGTTTGCGTTTGGATAGCGCCTAAAATCGTCCGTTGTACCCGGCTGATAGTTCCTTTGCCGCCGCAAGTGGAACAATTCTCAATTTTAGCTCCGGCCGCATGGCCGCTGCCATGGCAAACACGGCAAGTCTTTAAATGAGGAAAGCTTATCTCTGTTTCCGTACCATGAACCGCATCTAAAAAATCAACCGTTAATCGCAGTTCTAAATTCCGGCCCTGTTCCGGACCCCGGCGCCCGCGATTACCGCCAAAACCGCCAAAGATATCACCAAAACCGCCAAAGATATCGCCCAAATCTTCCATATTGATATTAACTCCTTCAAAACCACCAAAACCTTGACCGCCGAAACCATTAAAACCGCCGGCTTGACCGTTCTGAAAAGCAGAGCCGAACTGATCATATTGCTTGCGCTTTTCCGGATTTCCCAAAACTTGATACGCTTCGTTTACCTCTTTAAATTTAGCTTCATCGCCACCTTTATCGGGATGATACTGATGGGCTTTTTTGCGAAAAGCGGCTTTAATCTCCTCCGCACTGGCATTCCTTTCTACTCCCAAATCTTTATAATAATCTTTTGACATATTGTATATCCAGGCTTAATTTCTTATTCTCAAGCCAACAAGCCTCCCTAAAAAAGAGAGGCTTGCTGAAAAAAAATCAGAATTATTTTTTATCTTCCACTTCGCCTTCAACCACATTATCATCACCTTTAGCATCACTGCCGGACGCATTCGCACCGGCCTCAGTGCCCTGAGCAGCGGAATCCGCTCCCGCCTGGTTTTGATACATAGAGGCGCCGATACGCTGGGCGACGGTATTTAATTCTTCCATAGCTTTTTGAATAGCCGCAAAATCATCGCCCTCTTTCGTCTTTTTCAAAGATTCAAGCTTAGCTTCAAGTTCCGTCTTGTCCTCCGCCTTCATTTTATCGCCAGATTCCTTAATCATTTTTTCAGTAGAAAACACAACGGCTTCGGCCTGATTTTTTACTTCAACCTGTTCCTTTTTCTTCTTATCTTCTTCAGCGTGCGCCTCCGCTTCTTTCTTCATCTTTTCAATTTCCTCTTTAGACAAACCGGAAGAAGCGGTAATCGTAATATTCTGCTGTTTTCCGGTAGCCTTATCAGTCGCACTAACATTTAAGATGCCGTTGGCATCCAAATCAAATTTCACCTCAACCTGAGGGATGCCGCGGGGAGCGGAAGGGATGCCGTCAAGGATAAATCTACCCAAAGATTTATTGTCGGCCGCCATGGGGCGCTCGCCCTGGACAACGTGGATTTCCACGCTGGTCTGTCCGTCAGCCGCCGTGGAAAAAATCTGCGACTTAGAGGTGGGAATAGTGGTATTGCGCTCGATTAAAGGCGTGGCGACACCGCCTAAAGTTTCAATACCTAAAGTCAACGGGGTAACATCAAGCAAAAGGACGTCTTTAACATCGCCTTGTAAAACGCCGGCTTGGACGGCCGCACCCATTGCTACCACTTCATCGGGATTAACGCTTAAATTCGGCTCTTTACCGAAAAATTCCTTGACTTTCTGTTGGACTAAAGGCATGCGGGTCATGCCGCCGACCATAATCACTTCATTAATATCAGACAGGCTGAAACCGGAATCAGCTAAAGCTTTCTTGCAAGGCTCAATCGTCTTAGCCACCAAATCGCCCACTAAAGATTCCAGCTTGGCGCGGCTCAGCTTCATCACCAGATGCTTCGGTCCGTTCTGGTCGGTAGTAATGAAAGGCTGGTTGATTTCGCTCTCCATAGCGGTAGAGAGTTCAATCTTAGCCTTCTCTGCCGACTCTTTAATGCGCTGCAGAGCTAAAGTATCCTTGGATAAATCAATGCCCTGTTCTTTTTTAAACTCAGAAATAATCCAATCAATAATAATCTTGTCAAAATCTTCTCCACCTAAATGAGTATCGCCGTTAGTGGCTTTGACTTCCACCGTATCGGCGGAAATATCAAGCACGGAAACATCAAAAGTGCCACCGCCCAAATCATAGACAACAATCTTCTGCCCTTGCTTCTTGTCAAAGCCGTAAGCCAAAGCGGCCGCCGTCGGCTCATTAATAATGCGCTTTACATCAAGACCGGCAATCAGCCCGGCGTCTTTAGTCGCTTGGCGCTGAGAGTCGTCAAAATAAGCAGGCACAGTGATAATGGCTTCGGTTATTTTTTCTCCAATCTTTGCCTCTGCGTCCGCTTTAAGCTTGGAAAGAATCATCGCTGAAACTTCTTGAGGAGAATAATCTTTATCACCCATCTTCACCTTGACGCCTTCTCCTGCCTGCACGATTTTATAGGGCATGGTGCTTAAATCGCGCTGAACCTCTTCATCATTGAAATGGCGACCGATTAAGCGCTTAACCGCATAGACGGTATTTTCCGGGTTAATAACTGCCTGGCGCTTAGCGGCGGCACCGACTAAACGCTCACCGTTTTTGGAAACGGCGGCAATCGAAGGCGTGGTGCGGTTGCCTTCGATATTTTCTAAAATCTTGGGGGCGCCTCCCTCCATGATAGCCATGGCGGAATTAGTCGTACCCAAATCAATTCCTAAAATTTTTCCCATATTTTTAATAGTTAGATTACAAAATTATTATTTTATCAATTTATTTTTATTCACCCGTCTCGGCGCCCTTTGCTAAAGGCGCCGAATGCGGATAAATAAAATTATTTTTTCTTGGGGCTTTGAATCTTAATTGTCTTCGGCTGGACTTCCGGCGCTTTAGGGATGCTAATCTTTAAAACGCCATCTTCATTGACCGCCGTCGCTTTCTCGCCGTCAACTTTAGTAGGCAAAGGAATGGAACGATAGAAAGAACCGCGGCGGATTTCTTTGCGATAATAATTCTTTTCGTCGATTTCGCTCTGGCGTTCACTTTCACCCTTAATGCATAAAACATCATTCTCAATCGAAATGCTTACTTTTTCCGGATCAATGCCGGCCAATTGCGTTTCGACTACGATATTATTCTTATCTTCATACATATCAAGGGCCGGAGTAAAGCCGAATTGATTACCGCGGACGGCTGGCAACATTTCGCCGAACATTTTATCCATGTCTTCGAAAGCGAAGCCGTCGCTTAAAAAAGGATTCCATTTGATTAAAGACATAAATTTATATCTTCTCTCTTTAAAACCAAAATGGTGGATAAAGAGAGAAACTAAAAAATTTAATGATAACAATTAATTAGCCGACAATGACCTTGGCGGCGCGGATAACGCGGCCGTTGAGCACATAGCCGGGCATGACCTCCCGCAGTACCTTATCACCCTTGCCTTCTAAGGCCTCCATCAAATTATGATCGAATTTCTGACCTTTAGTCTTAATCTCCTCGACGCCGCGAGCGGACAAAATTTCTTTAAACTGTTTTAAGACATATTCCACGCCCTTTACCCAGGCGCTATCTTGTTCATTTTCCGGCAGAGCAGACAAGGACATCTTCAGGTGGTCATAAACGGGAATGATATCGTGCAAAAAATCACTGACCGCAAAACGGACAAATTCCTCTTTATCTTTGACGGACTGTTTTAATAGATTCTGATAATCGGCTAAAGCGCGCTTATATTTCCCCTCAAAATCATTATCTTCGGCGTTCGCGCCCGCTTGCCGGCGGATAAATTCCTCCAATAAATCGACAACGGAAGGCGCTACTGAAAATTCTTTTAAAGCTTTCTCCGGCTTAACCCAAACATATTCCGTCATCTCATCGGATAATTGAGGCTCGCCTCCGGCCAGATGGGCAAAAAAATTCAAAAAAATAAAATGTTTATCCTTTAGAAAATGCGGAGGCTTGATGCCGTCGGTAGCGGTGATAAACTCAATCTTATCAATCTGCAAAGAGGTCTCCTCCTCTATTTCCCGGCGCAAAGCTTCTTCCATTTTTTCCCCCCATTCAATATGCCCCCCCGGAATAGACCAATTTGTCCATTTAGGATTTTTGATAAGCAGAACTTCACCGGCGTCATTATATAGAATCGGACCGACTACCGGCTCCGGATAACGGGGATGCGCTTCTCTTAGCCAAGTAAAACGGGGTTCTTCCTTACCCGCAATATTTACATTTTCCGACCACATCGCCAGCGGACGCGTCCAAATTTTATTATCGGCAAGAGAACGGTAGACAACTAAAGACTCTCCGGTTTCGGTCTGTTCGGAGACAAACAGTAGTTCATATTCATTACCTTTATAGTGTCGATATATTCCCGGCTTAAAATTTTCCATAGTAATTATTTAAAATATTCATACAAATAAGAAAGGAGGGATAGATTGCGGCTATAATCCATGCGTAATGGCCCTAAAATACCCACTAGGCCGGAAACGCCATCTTGGCGGTATTTTAAAATCACCGTCCCCAAAAAAGAACCGAAAGGATTGTCTTCACCTAAAAATACTTTTGGACCCTCCGGCAAATCGTTGAAAAGATTGTCGATAATTTCCTCCATGCGATCAATTACCTGCGAAACGTCGCACACTATTTCCGTCTGCTTGAATTCAGGCTGGCCGAACAGATTGGATAAACCGGTGTGATAAAGATCATTCTTATGGAAAGCCCAAAAAACGGCATTGCCAGATAACTCCGCCAAAACCTTCGCCGCCGGCTTTAAATTCTCATTCGCAGACAGGGCCGATTCCAAATTATCCCTATCGCTCGGGCGCAAATCACGCTTCTTGGCGCTGGCGGCCGCCAATTCCAATGAATAAGCTTTCTCGGTCGGCACTCTCCCCGCGGAAGTATGGGGCTGATAAATATAGCCGGCCTCCTCCAAATACATCAGCTCATTGCGAACGGTGGCCGGTGAAATATCAAGATGATATTTCTCCACCAAAATACCGGAAGCGATAGGCTGAGCGCTTTTTACATACTCTTTTATGAGGGTATGGAGGATTAATTGTTGGCGTTCGCTTAAATCCATAAAACCTTAATTTAGATTACTGACAGTATTATAAAAAAAATTAGCACTCAAGTCAAGAGAGTGCTAATAATAATATTAAATTGGCTAATATTAATATAAATTTATTGTTATCGCCATTTCATTAACGTGCCTCTTCTGACTGAGAAAAATACCAATTAAGAATTTCGCGCGCAATTGGCACGGAGACTTCACTTCCCTCCCGCCCTTCTTCAACTAAAACGGTAATAACGATTTCCGGATTTTCATAAGGAGCAAAGCCCGTAAACCAAGCATGATTATCTTTCATGCTAGACCATTGGGCCGTACCGGTCTTACCGGCGGCGTTTACCGGCAAAACATTCAGGCTGCGAGCGCTACCGGCGGTAACCGTCTGGCGCATGCCTTCGCGCACTACCTGAAGATTATAGGAATCGATAAAATCACGGCGGATAATTTCTGGAGCAATATCCTTTACTGTCTGATTATTCTCGTCTAATAAACCTTGAACCAAGCTAGGGCGATAAAGAATACCGCCATTAGCAACCGCGGCGGTAAAGTTGGCCACCTGAAGCGGCGTAACTAAAATATCTCCTTGACCGATAGATATATGATAAGTATCGCCAATATACCAAGCTTCATTTTTTGTTTCTTCCTTCCAAGCCGGAGTCGGCACAAATCCGGATGATTCTCCGTTTAAATCAATGCCGGTTTTTTCCCCTAAACCAAATAAGCGCATATATTTTACCAAGCGATCAACTCCCAAACCGACAAAATCCTGATAACCGCCGCCGATGTAATAGAAAAAAGTATTGACCGATTCGGCCAGAGCCTTGCGCACATCGGTCACGCCATGGCCGCCGGCCTTCCAATCAGGGAAAAACCACTGGCCGATATAAATACCGCCGACGCTGAGGAAGCTCGTATTTTCGGAAATGACCTTTTCTTGCAAGGCGGCGGTGGCGATTACCGGCTTAATGGTCGAACCGGAGGGAATTTCGCCGCTAATGGCGCGGTTGAAAAGAGGATGATTTTCATCATTAAGAAAAACATCGTATTCTTCTTGGCTGACGCCGCGGGCAAAAAGATTATTATTATAAGCAGGCAGGCTCACCAACGCCAAAATCTGGCCGTTGCGTGGATCCATGGCAATCACCGCCGCTCTGGCGGTTTTGGTCTTTGCCAGCCAATTTTTGGTAATAATCTCGGCCTGGCGCTGCAAATCCAAATCTAAAGATAATTTTAAATTATAACCGGCGACCGGCGCCAATTCACTTACCACTTTTTTGCGCCTTCCTAAAGCATCTACTTCAATATTCTTATGGCCGTTAACCCCCTTTAGTTCCTTCTCCCAGGAATATTCCAAACCTGTCTTCCCGACATAATCGACTAAGGAGTATTGGGGACCGAGACGATTAAGAGCCTCAAGAGTGATTTTACCGGTATAACCGAGAATATGGGAAAGACTGGATAAATCTGAGGCCGTACCATCTTCTTGATTGGCGGTAAAAGGATATTCTCGCCTAATCTTTGTATCAATAATCACCCCGGGCAAAGAATCAATAGAAGACAACAGTCGCAGCGCTTGCTCATAACCGATATTATCGGCGATGAAAACCGGCTGATACGCTTCTAAAGAAAAAATGGAAATGCCGTCGACGGCATTTTTCATCAGCTGAAAAGAGGGGCCGTCAGATACTAAATCAAGATTGGCATCCAAACCAGAATCCTCCGGCATATCATCGATGATAAAGCTTATCCGCCGCAGCAATTCATCTCGCACCAATTCATCCCGGGGCAAATCTATCGGCCGCAAAGATAGGACAAAATTGGCGGTATTGCGCACCAAGGCGCGTCCTTTCCGGTCATAGATAATTCCTCTTTTCGGCTCGATATTTTCCAGGCGCAAACGATTACCCTCGGCTAATCCGATATAATGAGAGCCTCTGATAATTTGCAGCCAAGCGGTTCTGCCGGCCAAAATAAGGATAAATAACAAAACTATTATTTTTATCGGTACAATCTTCTTGATATTGAAAGTCCGCCCGACCACTTCTTTGTCGCGGCTATCGGACAGAAATGAATGCTCGGTCCAATCGGTATAATAGGCGGAATCTTTCAACTGGCCAAACCTAAAATCACCCTCTTTTATCACAAAAGGATCGCTGCCATTTCCCTGAGATGACATAAAATCTCCCAGAAAAAAACGTTTTTTCTTTAATCCGGCCATATTTTAATTCTAGCCCGATTTCTAAAAAAGGGCAAACCGAAAAAATGTTAAGCAAATGTTATCAGACACTTGATATAATAACCAAAGCTCCTTATAAAAAACCAAAAATATGAAAAAATATCTTCCCTGGCCGAAATGTTCCGCCAGTGCTTGCCCACACCAAGGAAGCAAAGGTAAATTAAAACTCTGCCTGGCGAAACCAGATAAAAAATGTCCCTATCGAGATAAGCGTCCTTACGGCCGCTATGACCTAGAAGACATTCTCTACGATTAAACATCCAGGCTCTCAAGCTGGCAGCCGCCTTCAGGCTGTCAGTTTATTAATAAATTTATGGTAAAATAAATATATGCGCTTACTTATCATTGAAGATGAAAAAAATTTAGCCGAACTACTCGGCTCTCTTTTGAAAAAAGCCGGCTTTGCCGTCGACATCGCCAACGACGGCGAAAAAGGCTCGTTTCTGGCCAGAACACAGGCCTATGATTTAATTATCACCGACTATGTTTTACCCAAGCTGGACGGCGGCAGCATTATCAAAGAAATCAGAGATGATGGACGCAATGTTCCTATTATCATGCTTAGCGTCCGCCAAAGCATTATTGATAAAATAAACATTCTGGATATCGGCGCCGATGATTATCTAAGCAAGCCCTTTTCCGGAGAAGAGCTGCTGGCCAGAATTAGAGCCTTATTAAGAAGACCGCAAACCGTTAAAGAAGAAAAATTGGTTTTTGCGGATTTAGAACTAGAACCAAAATCATTTAAAGTCAAACGGGGAGGCAAAGATATCCGCCTAACTAACAAAGAATTTTCCCTGCTCCAACATCTTCTTCTCAATGCCGGAAAAATAGTTTCCAGAGAGTCTTTATTGGAACATGTCTGGAGCGGTGATATTGACCCCTTCTCCAATACCGTAGAAACACACATCTTGAGACTAAGGCGCAAAATAGATACTCATCGACCCAAGCTAATCCACAGCATTATCGGACGCGGCTATAAATTAGACAAATCCGCTTGAAATGTTAAATAGAATTTAGGCCCTACCCGCTATAATCATTAGAGCGGGGACAAATAAAGTCCGCGGTCGAGCCGCCTTATAAAAAGCGAATACTTCACCATATGAAAAAACGCCAACAATTAACTAGCCAAACACCGGAACAAATCGATAACCCCGGCACCCCTTGGCGCAGTTAAGCCAAAGCGCCTTCCCACCTGCCCAAGGAAGGCGCTTTTATAATTTTACTACCACGGTGAATTAATATATAAATTTATCTTTATGCCTTTTAAAAAGATATTTACGAACCTGCTAAACTCAACCAAGTTGCAAACACCGGCGGAAAAGAAGCTAGACAAAAGCTTGGCCGTTTCCATAATCATAATGCTGTTGCTTAATCTGATTCGCTTATATGACTTTATAATCAATCCCAACAACCAAGGCCTTCCCTTGGGTGCGACTCTCAGCCTCTTAATATTTTTTATAATTCTCCAAATTCTACTCAGACGGGGACATAAAAATCTGAGCGCCTGGCTTTTAATTGCCGCCTATACCTTGCCGACGATTTTCTGTTTAGGCTATTGGGGCGCGGACTTGCCGGCCGCCCTGCTGATGACGGTACTCATAATCATGCTAGCCGGCATCTTTTTAAACGCCAGAGTAGCTTTAGCTATCGCCCTCATCTTTTCCGCTGCCATTATCGGTCTAAATTGGCTACAAACCAAGCAAATAATCGCTGTCAATCATGATTGGCGCCAGCAACCGATGCAATTAGCCGATGCTTTGTCTTATGTAATTATTCTCGGTCTCATTTTTGGGCTTGCTTGGATGATAGTTAAGGAAAATAGACAAACTTTTTTGTCTTTAAAAAATAAGCAAGAGGAACTTAATAAAATTAACGAGGAATTGGAAATCAAGGTCGCCGAAAGAACCAGGGCAATAAAAATGATGCAACGAGAAAAATTGGAACAGTTGCAAGCCCTGGCCAGCATCGGACAGCTAAGCAGCAGCATTTTTCACGACATCATTAATCCGCTCACTATTGTCAGCCTTAACCTTGAGCAGATAGACACGAAAAACGAAGGCGAAATTGAAAAATCTAACGTATATATCCAACAAGCCTTAAGCGCCACCGCTAGAATCAATGACTTAATCAGCAGTGCCAACCGCTGCCTGCGCCGCCAAAGCCGGAAAAAATATTTTTCCGTCAGGCAGGAAATAGAAAAAATCCAAAAAATCATGGAAGGAAAAGCAAGGGCATCGCAAACGACAATCCGGCTAGAAGCCAAGCGCGACTATCATATCAAAGGCGGCCCCGTCCGCTTCGGGCAAATTTTTATGAATCTTCTGTCCAATGCCATCGATGCGTGTGCGCAAAATAAAACTACGGCCGGAATCATTAAAATCACGATTGACGGGCAAATTGACGGCAATAAACTTCTTATTTCCATTAAAGACAACGGCATTGGCATACCGTCCAATCATCTGCATAAAATTTTCGATATCTTCTTCACTACCAAACCCGAAGACAGCAAGAATGTCGGCCTCGGTCTTAGTATCGTCAAAGAAATAATCGAGAATGATTTTTACGGCACTATCGCAGTTGAAAGCCAGCCGGGGCAAGGCAGTACTTTCACTGTCAGCCTTCCCTTATGACCGACAAAAGAAAAAAAATATACCAGCTGGCAGAAAAAACCAAAAAAGAATGGCCTCGGCCGCTAGCTTTGGCGCTGGAAAAATATTGGCAAAAAACCCTAAAAGACGATGAAGGAGGCTTAATATCGGGACTCATTCTGGCAATATTGCCGCTTTTCCCGTCCGCCGGGCAAAAAGATACGGCTATACATTTAGGTGCGGCCTCATTATACCGCTGGACAGCCGCCAATCTTCAAGACGACCTTATCGACAGCCGGAAAATTAAAAAAATAAATCTGCCTTTAGCCAAGGCTTGTTGGGAAAGCGCCGAGGCGCTAAGCGCCACCGTGCCCTTGTCGCCGCTTAACAGGAAATTCTTACGGCAGATATCTTTAAAAGAAAATAGTGCTATTTTTTCCGAAATCAAGCGGCCTAAAACAATTCCGCCGGGAATATTGGCGCCAAGCGCAAAATCTCTTTTTTTATTAATCTCCCCTTTGCACCTGAGCATGCACTTAAACTGGGAAAAATCGGAAACTAAAAAATTATTTAAAGCCGGATGCTATCTGCTGGCGGCCAAACAACTAGCCGACGACCTCTATGACTACCGCGACGACTGGAAAAATGGCCACCGCAATTTCGCCCATCGAGGATTAACTAGACTGCCTCATAAAAATGAATTGCCTTCATACTACAAAGAGCAAGCGGAAAATATTTTGCAGTTATGCGCATGCTGCCGGCGGATAACAAAAACAGTTTCTCCTTTATCAAGAAAAAACTGCTTTGAATCTCCGTTAAAAATCCTGGAAATTAATTGCCGCCGGGAACTGGCCAAGATAAATCGGCGGGAGGAGCCAAATTATAGCCGGACCAAAAACTAGACTCATCTTCAGTCTCCGGCCATAATTGCGCCTGTCCGTAATCGCTGATAATAATCGGCAATAACTGCGCCTGTCCGGAAAGATTATCGTTAAAAGTTAAGCGAGCCAATAACCCCCGGCTTGTCTCTTTGGACCACATCTGATCGAAGACCAGATTGCCCAAAGAATAAAAAATCGGCTTGCCCCGATACATCTCCCACGATTGCGGCCAATGGGGATGATGGCCGATAACGGCATCAGCGCCGGCATCAATGGCCGCCCGGGCAAAAGCTGATTGCTGTTTATCGGGAGAAGAAACATATTCGATGCCGGCATGCATCAAGACGATGACCAGATCAGCCTGCGAGCGCCAGCGCGCAATATCTTCCCGCAGATTATCTTCGTCCATATTGGCGATGCCCGGCCGTTCTTTTTTGGCGACGCTGTTATCTTCGGGATAAGCATAGGACAAAAAGGCGACTTTCCAACCTTTACCTGCCCATAAATAGCCTCGATGCGCTTCTTCTTCATTCCTGCCGGCGCCGACAGACCCTATCCCGGCCGCCTGCAAAATCGACAAAGTATCATTGAGGCCCTTGGCGCCCATGTTCATCATGTGATTATTGGCCAAAGACAAAACATCCGCTCCGGCCGCCTGCAAACCGGCAAGCGCCCGAGGATCGGCTTTAAACATAAAAGAGCCGCTGGGCACGTGATAATCCGCATCTTTTAAGAAAGGAGATTCAAGATTGAAAACGGTAACATCGGCACCGGAGCTAAGTTCGGCAATCCGGACAAACGGCCAGGCATAATCGTTATAAGCCACCATCTTGGCATTAACGGTGCGCGACAGCATAACGTCGCCGCCGAACAATAAGACCAAAGGCGAACGCGCCGGAGAAACCGGCAATGCTTCCGCCTGACTATAATTCTCCTCTTTGCCCGGTTTGATATCGGGCCAAAACTCTAGGCCGTTACCGCCGGCCTGATAAAAAAAGAGCGAACAAAAAAATACTAAAGCGCCGAGCGAATAAAATAAAAACTTTCTGTTTTTTCCCTGCCATAAAGACATAAGCTCCAATAATTGTTATAATGACAATATCAAATGATAATATATGACTAAATCTCTGCTAGCCGGACTGGGCTTCGGCCTGACTTCGGCGGTTATCACGACTCTGGGGCTGATGATTGGCCTGAACGCTTCCACCGGCTCGAAACTGGCGGTTATCGGCGGCATCCTGACTATCGCTATCGCCGACGCTTTTTCCGACGCTCTCGGCGTCCATGTATCCAAAGAAACGGAGGAAGGAGCGATAGCCAAAGAAGTCTGGGCCGCCACCGGCTTCACTTTCTTATTCAAATTTATTTTTGCCCTCACGTTCGTGGTGCCGGTTCTCTTTTTTCCCCTGTCCACCGCCATTATCATCAGCATTGTCTGGGGATTAAGCATCCTGAGCATCCTCAGCTATCTTCTAGCCAAAAGCCAGGGGCAAAGCCGCTGGGAAAGCTTGGGCGAACATTTGGGAGTAGCGATAGCCGTCCTCTTGCTTAGCAACGGTATCGGCCTGATAATCGCCAAATATTTTCACTAAATAAAAATAACAACACCCAGAAACAAGCCTTATTTAAAGGCTTGTTTTTGTTAGGCGCCGGCGCAAGACGCTATAGGCCGGCCAATCTTGGCCGGAAGCGATTAAAACGCGGCTATCTCCCCCGCCGCCGTGAGCTTCCTTGATTTCATCGCCCGTAGCGGCGTCCCGCATTCCCTTGGCTTTTATCCGGCCGACGCGGTAAGCGGGCGCGACGATTTCCAATTCATCAGCGGCCAATAGGGTATTATGGACTTTAACCAAAAGCATAAAATGCTTTCCCTGGCGGCTGCTGGAAATTACTTGGCCACAAAATTCCCAAGGAGAATCCGGAAAATTACCCTCATAATTTTGAAGATTGTCTTCTCCTTTGAACATAAAGCCCTCGGTGTAGCCGCGCTGGTTCAATTTTTCCGTCAGTTCCGATTTCAAAAAAGACAGCTCTTTCGTCAAAGCCGCTTTGGCCTTGCCACCGGCAATCAAATCCAAAGCCCGGCGATAAGCGCCGACTACATTGGCCAAATAATAAACGCTTTTTGCCCGCCCCTCTATTTTCAAAGCATCGACGCCGGCCCGGACTATTTCCGGCAAGCGTTCAATCAAGCACAAATCTTTGGAATTTAAAAAATAAGTGCCGTGCGCGTCTTCGCCCGCAATCAAGCTTTTTTCATGTCCGCGCGGCTTGATTTCATATTCCCAGCGGCAAGGCTGGGCGCAGTCGCCGAGATTAGCGCTGCGGCCGATGAGATAATCGGATAAAAAACAGCGGCCGGAATAGGAACTACATAAAGCGCCATGCACAAAGACTTCCACTTCCGTCTTTTTCAAACTGGCTTTAATGGCGGCGATTTCCTGCATCCCTAATTCCCGCGATAAAATCAAGCGCTTAAACCCCTGCTTCGCCCAGAAGCGGGCGGAAGCGGCATTGGTACAATTGGCCTGAGTGCTGAGGCTCAAGCGCGCTTCCGGCCAAATCGACTTCACCGTTTCCAAAACGCCGGGATCGGCGATAAAAATGGCGTCCGGCTTGAGCGCCTTCAATTTTCTGACATGGCTTTTCAATTTGGACAAATGACTGTCGCGCGCAATGATATTTAAAGTGATATAGACCTTCTTGCCTAAAGTGTGGGCATACTCTATGCCTTCCTTGATATCTGCCAAAGAAAAATCATTGACGCGGGTGCGCAGGGAAAAATCCGGCAAGCCGCAATAGACCGCATCAGCGCCGTGAGCAAGGGCGGTCTTTAGTTTTTCCAGATTGCCGGCCGGCGCCAACAATTCCGGTTTCTTTTTCATAATCATAATTACTTAAGAGAAATTAATATCGCCCCTGCGGCCATCATCAGCACGCCGATTAAGACCCGCAGCGAAAATTGTTCGCCCAAAAACAACAAAGCCAGGCACATCACGAACACCAGGCTCAGGCGGTCTATCGCCGCTACCGGCGTGGCCGGACCGTGCTTTAAAGCAAAGAAATAAAACAGCCAGGACAGCGCGCCGAAAATTCCGGCAGCGACAATAAAGAGCCAGTCTTTATCGGATAGAGAATGGATATTAAAAGCTCGAAATTTCTTTAAAGAAAAACTCACCAGAATTAAAAAAACAGCCATAATGACCGAACGGATGGTGGTCGCTAAAGTCGAATCAATATTCTTTAAGCCGAGCTTGCCGACAATGGCGACGCCAGCGGCAAAAATTGCCGATAAGAGAGCATATAATAACCACATAAATTTAATGATTAAATTAATTATCCAGCTGCGCCTGCCACTCTTTAATACTATTAAAAAATCTTTCCTGATTTTCTTGGGCAATCGCCTGCCCCGGAGGCAAAACTTCCAATAAAGGATTTATTTTTACCCCATTCTTCTCCATCTCATAATGCAAATGTGGGCCGGTGGAAAAACCGGTAGAGCCGACATAGCCGATGATATCCCCCTGCTTGACCTGCGCACCCTTCTTGACGGCAAATTTGGACATATGACCGTAATTGGTCTGATAGGTGCCATTATGCCTGATTTTTACCATATTGCCATAAGCGCCGTTATAGGCGGCAAAAATCACCGTGCCGTCGCCGACCGCCCGAATCGGCGTGCCGTAAGCGGCCGCGTAATCAACGGCACGATGGCCGGTGGAAACATTAAAAGCTTCGACATATCTCAAGCCGGTCGTAAAACCGGAGGAAATATACTTAAAGGCCACCGGCGCTTTCAAAAACAGTTTCTGCACGGAATTGCCGTTTTCATCAAAATAGCCTTCGTTATCCTCGCTCTCCTTAAAATAATAGACTTGATATTTTTTACCGTCATTAATATACTGGCCGGCTAGAATTTTCCCCGGCATCTGATATTCTCCGTTCAAATAACGCTCCTCGTAAATAAACTTAAAGGTGTCGCCGGCGCGCGGGTCCAAAGCAAAGTCGACGCTCCACTGGAAAGCGTCGGCCAAAGCGATAATGGCCCGTTCATCGATACCGCCGGCCAGAGCGTCGGCATACAAAGAATTTTCAATCCTGCCTTCTTTAACAACGGTTTTGATTTCATAAGGAATCGCCTCGACTCGGGAATCGCAGACATTATCCGTTCCTTCCGCTTCATCGGCAATTTTGCAATCGACGCGCAATTCTTTTTCCGAATCGATTTTATAGACTAGATTTTTAAATACCCTGGAATCAGGCGCAAAATTCAATTCCAAAAAATGGCCGGCGCGGACATTGGCCAAATCATATTCCGGCTGAGCGGCGGCATAAATCGATTGAATCAAGCCGCTTTTGATGCCGGCGTTAGCCATTAAGCTGCCAAAAGTGGCACCAGTTTCAATTAATATCTTTTCCTGGTAATCCGTCGGCAGAGGGATGGTATCAGCCTCCGCCGCCTTCATCGGCTCCCGGGAAACTGAAGCGGCATTAAAATATAGATAAACGGCTCCGGCGACTATAATCACAAGGACGGCCGCTGGATATAATATTTTTTTAGTAATTTTCATGGTTTTATCATTAACCTTTAAAGTGTAAAACAAATACGGTGAAAAAACAAACCATTTTCTAATAAAAAGGCTAATATTAATTAAAATGATTATATAAGGCGAAAATGCACCGACAAAAAACCTACCGCGGCTTTAAGGGCTGGGTAGGTAATTGAATATAAAGCGTCAAATATTAATCGCCCACGGCAATTTTATGTATATTATCATCGGTGATGCCTAAAGCAAGCGTGCGCATGAGCCGATAAGCGGCCTCGCCATCGGCCAAATAATAACGGGTGCGGGATACGGGATCGACATACCAAGCTTCGCCTTTATTTTCCACCTGCAATACGATTCTGCCGGACAAACGACCGGCCAAAGCAGGAGAATAACTCTGACTGCTCCGATAATCGGCGGGTAAAGACGAATCGGCGGCAACCGGAATTTTTGCCAAATCTTGATTATTGATACCCAGTCCGAATCGGCGCATAATTTCATACGCTGTCTGGCCATCTGCCAAATAATAACGGGTGACTGAAACCGGATCAAGATACCAGGCCCTGCCTTTATTTTCCACCTGAAGTAAAATTCTCCCCGACAAGCGAGAGGACAATCTAGAGTCGATATCGGCCGCCATTTTTTTCTCCGCTAAAATAAAAGCTTGGCTACTCGCGGCAGCATCAACAGCCGGCGATCTCTGCTTATCTAGTGACTTTAAGGTAATCTCGGCCCGATTAATATATACGTCGACAAAAGTAAATTCAAGATCATCAATTCCGTCCCCATCCAAATCAACTTTTTTGCTTTCACCAAGACTTAAAGTCAAATATTGAGGCTGAGACTCAATTAAAATAGTGGCTTGATTATGCAATAAATCTAAATCAGTGATTTGAACGCTGTGCCGGCCCAATTGCCAGGAATTGGCGCTCTCCGGCACCGTAAACTCCGCAGTGGCATTCAAATAAGCTAAAACATTAAAACCGCCGCCGTCAACATTGCCCAGAGATTTACTGCCATTCATCGGTATCGATACATCCGCCGTACCTTGGCCGCGTCCGGCCGGCATAGACACGGAAACATTATTGCTCGCGTCAACGGCAAAAATAGCGGTCACAGTTTTATGTTCGCCGATATTAAGATCTCTTCGGGCGGCGGTAGACAAACCGTCCGACCAAGCAGAAAAATGATAGCCGCTGTCAGGAACCGCCACAACTTCGGCGCCGTTACCGCCGGCTACGACATTTTGCGTGGCATTTCCGGAAATACTGCCGTTTTGCCCGGCAATATAATTTAAATTATAAACGCGCCCGTTGACAGTCAAAGATAAAGCGAAGGTCGTACTGCCGCCGGTGTTGGCAGCGGTTATGGTGTAAGCGGTCGTCGAGGCCACGGCGCTGGGCGTACCGGAAATAACTCCGGTAGCGGTGTCTAAAGACAGGCCGGCGGGTAAAGCCGGAGAAACGCTGTATGTTAAATTTTGTCCGGTTACCGTCGGCGACAAAGCGGTGATGGCTTCGTCCTGAGTGTATGTTTGCGGCGAAGTATAAGATAAATCAGCGGGAGCAACATCATTAACGGTCAAAGATAAAGCGAAGGTCGTACTGCCGCCGGTGTTGGCAGCGGTCACGGTGTAAGCGGTCGTCGAGGCCACGGCGCTGGGCGTACCGGAAATAACTCCGGTAGCGGTGTTCAAAGACAAACCGGCGGGCAAGGCCGGAGAAACACTATAAATTATATTCTGCCCGGTCACCGTCGGCGACAAAGCGGTGATTGCGGCGTTTTTAGTGTAGGTCTGAGGCGAAGTATAAGATAAATCAGCGGGAGCAAGATCATTAACAGTCAAAGATAAAGCGAAGGTCGTACTGCCGCCGGTGTTGGCAGCGGTTATGGTATAAGCAGCTTTTGAAGCTAAAACGCTAGGCGTGCCGGAAATAACTCCGGTGGTGGTGTTTAAAGACAAACCAGTGGGCAGGGCCGGAGAAACGCTGTATGTTATGCCTTGCCCGGTCACCGTCGGCGACAAAGCGGTGATTGCGGCGTTTTTAGTGTAGGTCTGAGGCGAAGTATAAGATAGACCAGCGGGAGCGCTTAAGATATTCTCCTTAATTTCCATGGCATTAAGCATACCAAAGCCCCAAGAAGGAACTTTGGGCACAATCGTAATTTCTATTTCGCCGTTAACCGGTAAGACATCGATAAATTCCACATAATTTGAAATATTGCCCTGGACAATTAAAGGCAGGGTTGTGGTGCCGATGGTATAATTAGTGGTATCCACATCTTCTGAAACATGACCGGCGGAAGTATAGCCGAATAATTTGATATTATAAGTTTTAATATTTTCCAAGCCATAAATTTTAATCTTGGCGGGATTGCCGGCGGAAGAATAGATACTGGCGTTATCGACCAGCACCGCATCCGGATACAAGCCGGAATTATTACCGGTCGACGCAGAAGACAAGCCGCCGTCGAAAGGAGCGGTATTAGCCAAGGATAAGGTTGAAGCTTGCCCGTCAGAATCTTTCAAATTTACCAAATCGCCGCATAATAGTTCGCCCTTGCCCACATAAAAATGATTCCAATTATAAGGAGACGGCGAAAAAGAAGCAGTGGCCGAAGACGCACAATTTGCCGCGAAAGTAACACCGCCTTTAATATTGACATACCAAGTCTTTAAAGGAATCACGATAGCATCCAACCTATCGGCATAAGAAGCTTTCAAGGCGGAAACGGAAGAATGAGAAGAATCGGTTAAAAGGTTGTTGTAACTGCGGGCGACATCAATATCTGATTGCCGCTTACTCGCCTCGGCAGTAGCCACCAAATTTTCAACGCGGGAAACATCGGTAAGGCTATAAGGATTGATTCCCCAATCAAGATTAATCAAACCGTCGGTTTTATTATCGGAATGATGGGTAAAATCGGAGCCGTAATCGATGCTGCTGATTGGGGCATCGGCATCAATCAATAAGGTCAGAGCATAATGCCTCAAATTAGCAGGCACGCTCGATGAATCTAATTCTATCGTCAATTGATTGCCGGATAAGACTTGAGAAAAAGAAATATTTTGCTTCACCATTAAATAATCATATACTTCTTCCGCTCCGGCCACCCAGGCACTATCATCGCCGAAACGTCCATAAGTATTCTCTATGTGGTCCATTAAACTCTTCCAAGTGGACCAGGTAATGCCGCCGTTCCAATCGGGAGCATAAGCACTATTGGAGATTTGATGAGTGAATTCCTGAGCCCAATATCTATCAGTACTGGAACTAATTGAAGCTAAATCATCCACGTGCTTATTGACGCCATTCGGATATTCCCCGACATCAGAATAACGCTGCTCGGTCGCAAACCACCTCTGCATCACATGTCTATTGGCACTAATCGCATCGCTGACATTAATAAATACCGGAGCGCTGGTAGTGGCGCCGTCAAAGGGGAATTCGGAATCTTGGGCGTAAATTGAGTTGAAGCCCAGATCAAAACCGGGCTGAATATAATTTTTGTCGCCGTTGGGCAAAATTATCTGGGAAGTACTGAGAGCCCCCGATACATTGCCGGATGCATCCTTCAAGCTAATTTTGCTGCCTAAATCAACATTAAATTGCGTCAATTCGTAACTATAATCCAAGGTTCCGGTGGCATGGCCGCCGGGATCGCCGACGTAATAAATTTTATCAGGCTCATCAACCGGCACCGTGGCAGAAACATAACCGTGATTAAAAACATCCCAACCATAATCGACCGCTTCTTGCAACTGGTTCCAGTTGATGTAACTGGGCGTGTTAATATGGATGTCAACATATTCGGCATTCCTGCTATAAAAAGCATAGCCGCCCCTAAAAGGAATATTATTGCCGGCTCCATCCGTAAAATATAAACCGCCAAAATACTGGCCTAAATAATCAGAATAACCGCCGGTCATATATTTGAAAGCGGGGTCATAACCATTTATCAAGCCATCATCAAAAGAATAACTGAAAGCAAATTTTTTGTTATATTTCAAATCGGCGGCCGCAACATTGGCAAAACTGGGCGCGGAGCTAAAAGTAATGACAATGGTCTTATTGACGTCGGCTCTGGACGGTCTGACCTGCAACAATAGGCCGGAAAATACAACATTAAACAAAATAAAATAAACAAAAAAATTTTTAATAGATTTTTTCCTCATAATAATATAATTAATATCTGCAATATTACTAAATATTATAACATCAAAATGAAAAACAGTCGAACAAACGCGAAGCGCTGGGCTTAACAACTATAAACATAAATTTTAACGATTTTTAAATAATGATTATGCTTTAGCCGCCACCGGATTATCTTATCGGTTAATCAGTCGCTACTGCCATAAAATAGGAAAAAAATGAAGCAAACCCTTTATCCTTAATGCTATTAAAAAAATAATCAAAACAACTTTTTAATAAAAAATGCCGCTTATCGCCAAGCCGGCATTTTTTATTAAACAAAATTTACTATCATGCAGATCTCATCTGCAAAGCTTGGTCGTTAAAATTAATAAGCCTCAAAATCACTCAAGAAAGCCGCCGCTTCGGTTTGGCGATCATAAATAAACTGTCCGTCATAAGCTTGCCCGTGGATATTGCTGGGAGCCATAAAAACATATTTGCCATTACTGCCGATCAGGTTCCCCAGGTTGGTAGCCGGAGTCGCGCCATTTTTAGCAATTTCAGCTTCATTGTTTGCGCTTATTTCATCATAGTCTGACCGATTGTAAACAGTCAGAGTAAAAATTTTTATAAAGCAAGAATCGCATTTTTCCACATTAACTTCATTGTTTTCCTGATCATACAATAACTTTACCGGAAAGCCAAAATCTAATTCGTTGATTGTATATGTAAGGCCGTAAAATTCTCTTTTGACTTCTCTACTTTGCACTTTATAATCCTGCCAATTTAATGGCATTGTTATCTTAAAATTAAAATTAGCATCTTCATAAATAATGTTTTCTGTTTTCTCTAACTCTTGAGTCTGATTCCCCGTTTCAGCTTCAAGCAAATTGTCTTGTGCAGATTCTTGGCTTGGCTCCGAAAATTTTCGGCCGGCCACAGAACAGCCAGAAAAAGCCACAACCAAAACGAACAGGCTTAAAATAGTAATTTTTTTCATAATATTATAAATTATGTTCTTTATACAATAAATATAGCATTAATATGATATTTTCTCAATAATGCAAAAATATATTCAATTGATTGTTATTTTTCTTTCTTTAAATCGACACCAATTTTCCAAATATTTTTTTCTAAAAATATTTCAATTGTTTGACGATTAGCCTTATTAATTAGATTAGAATGAGATAGTTTTTTGCTCTTAGCGTACTCCAGAAGTGATAACTTAATTTAGATAAATAAAAAAGGGTTAAAATAAATCTTAACCCATTCTATCATACTTATCATCTTAAATAATCAGGAAACCACGCACGAGCATGCATCGGCGAACTGCGAAGTGTGAAACGATACCGCAAACGCGGGAATACTCATACGGGATTTCTGACTAATTAAGAAAATTAAAAAGATGAAATAATATCGAGGCTCAAGCGGATACTTGCTTCCGCTAAATGATTATTCGCCACCAATCTGTCGGCGGCGGCCGCGGGATGCATAGCAAAAGCCTGAACGGGGGACAAAGTCTTGTTCCAGCTGATTGTTTGCTTGTATTTTTTAATATTTTTCCTTATCTGCTGGCGCAAATTAATATCTCGACTTAAGAGCAAAATCTGTTTAGCCCAGTCCGACGATACCCCGGTTTTGGCTATCAAGCCTAAGCTATGGGTTTTTATCAGAGGAGCGAAAGCTTCGCAATCGCCCAAAATTACAGGCAATTCCGCCCACAGATAATCATAAACTCTGGTCTTAAAAAATAAATTAGCTTCCGGAATATCGGGGGAGCAAACGATGCCGGCGTCACTATTTCCCAAAAAATGATAGCGTTCGTTATAAGGCACCCAATCATCGATAAAAAATATATTCTTATTTATAAGATGCAAACGTTCGGCCAGCGCCAGAGTCTTTTCGGCTTCGACCGAAGACTTTTGCCCGGGCTCAGGATGTTTAAATCCCTGGAACACAAGCTTAATCCTATATTTTTTCAGCAAAAACATCGCTCTCACCAAAGTTTCGCCGTCATTCCAATTCCAAATACCACCATTCCAAACTAAAATAAAATCACCGGGCTTGATGCCGGCATATTTCTGCCAATAGCCGCCCTTAATCTTCGGCAGCTTTTGGCTGTCAACGCCGAATGGGGCAGCCTCAACCAGATTATGCAAGCCGGAATCTTTTTGATAATTATCAAGATTTACCCGGCCGAGACTGATTAAAGAACCCAGCACCAATTTCCTGACGCCTTCATCCCGACAAAATATCTTATCCGACAACAACAAAGAAAGATTATACGAAGCGGTAATAAAACAATGCAGCTTAGCCTGCTCCGCCGGACTTTTATAATCTTTAAATTCCAAAGAACCGATAGGAGCGATACTCCAAAGATAGGTGGCAATAATCTTTTTTTGCCGATAGGCCTCCAAAAGAGGAGCGGTCGGCGGATAGGCGCCAAAAATTACCGCATCTGCTTGCTTGATTAAAAGCCGGTTATTTTTATCCTGATATTGATAATATTCAACTCCTAAATTATTATCAAAAGAAAGCTCCGGCACCACCATCTTCACCTTATATCCCTGACGCTGGAAAATCTCGGCAATTTGTCGATAAATAACAGCGGTTCCGACCAAGTTTTTATCAATTTTTACCAAACCGGTGAATATTAAAATGGATTTTTTCATAAAACTATCATATAAAATATAGGGAATAATCTCTAAATATTATTATAACATAATTCTAGTAGCATCGCCCTTAATTGTAATTGACAATCTTGTTACTTTTAAATATTATTGTATAACAAGCAAAAAAATAAATTATAAAAATATGGTCAAAGATTGCGACTATTCTCAAAAACACGGAAAGTTCATGTGCTTGTTGCACGATACTATCGTCTTAGCAATAAAATCTCTAGCTATTCTCACCGTCATGCTTATCATTCTGGGCGTTATCAGTTCCATGCTTGTGATATACAAAGTGATAAAAGATAATGGCTTTATTCTCGACGGCCCTGGTTTTATTAAAATTTTTAGTGAAATAATGCTAGTATTAATTGCCGTAGAAATTTTTCAAAATATCGCGATGTATATTCGCACCGATGTCATCCCCATAAAATTAGTGCTGGCGACCGCCCTTATCGCCGTTGCCAGAAAATTTATCATTATAGACGCTAGTAAAGATGGGCCTTTATATATACTCGCTTTAGCCGCCGCCGTGGCCGCTATCGGATTTTCTTATTGGTTAATCAGCCGACATTATCATAAGATAGGTGAAAAATAGAGGGAAATGTAACGGAAACAAAATAAAATACAAAAAAATATAGAATAAAGATTTAACAATATCAATAGCCACTAAGTTTTACAATAACTTTTAAAATAATAATATAATAAATATTAAACAAAAATGAGCCTTTCAGCTCATTTTTGAATTATGCTCGGGGTCGTGGAGGAAGTTATAGAAAAAAGCACTATATAAACTAAATTTTACTTCTTAATTTTCGCACTGGTTCTTTAAAAGATTTCATCATTCTTACGACTACATCAATTAGAAATTTATTCATTTTTGGCCAGTCTGCTTCATCGGAAACATCAACTCCGTCTAATTGATATTTAATTCTAGAAGTAACATTATCCTCCATTCTTTCCCAGATAAGATTATCACCAAAACCTGATTCAATTTCATCCTTTATTGCATAAAAATAATCAAAAATTTTCTTATTTTCTTCCTTGTCTCCTCTATTGATATATATTTCAACCCTGGCATACTTTTTAGAAATAACTAAATTAGCAGAGACTCCGCTCATGCCAAGGGCTACTGCTATCCAGTTATCAGTACTGGGGTTAATATTAGAACAAAATGGGTATTTAGAATTAATGTCTTCTAAAAATTGTCCCCAAAATTTCTCTCGTAAAACGTGCCTTTCGGCATATTCCTTTTTCTCTGCACCTAGTTGTTTCTTCTCTCTTGTCGGTCTTTTAATAACGGTAAATAAAGGAGCGGATGATGAATCATCCCCTATTTTAATAGCTTCTAATTTAACAAGGTAAAATGAGATATCGTCAGGAGTCACTTCGTTTAGCCAATCTATAGCCTTAGCGTGTTCTTCATTTGGATCACTCGCAATCCAAATAGCGGTTTTAGCCCCTAAATTAACTAGATAGGTTATAACTTGGCCCAAGTGAGTATGGTCAGTTCTTTCAAGTTGATTTTCTACTATAACTTTTTCACCGGAAATGTCCTCGCCGTATAAATCTACTTTAAATGGCCCTACCGCCTCTTCGCTAGAAATAACGCTAAATTCAAATCCTAAGACATCAGCAAGGTAATCAATATTTTCTTCAAGCCACTTAGTAAAATCTTTATCCTCTTTCTTCCAGATTTCCCTCAATGGCACTTTTTGTATTTTTTGAATAATTGGCATATTATTTTTTAGGCACGGGTAAACCCAATTTTTGTAACGGCAAATACTCAAAATAAAATGAGCAACCATTAATAGAAATAATATAATCCAAGACGTCTTTGTATTCAGGTTTTTCAAACCATTTATTTAAAACATAAATATACTGGACTTCAACATTTAATTTAGCTAACAATTTACGGTATTGTTTTATCTTAAAATCGCAAGTTTGTAATTTTTCGTCAGTCGATCCAGCAATATGCTGAAATTTTATCTCAATAATAAATAGCGTATTGTTAGTTATTACGAAAATAGCGTCATCCGGCAATATTTTTTTAGAAATATATTGCTTATAATCAATTCCCTCGGTTTCTAGATATCTATAAAGTTCATGTTTCTTAAAAGTCATGGCTACTTTCTTGCCATTATAGAAAACGACATTTTTCTCAACCTTATAGCCCTTTTGTTTCCTAATTAAATTTAAAAAATCGGATTCTTCTTCAAAGTGAAGACCGGTTTTTGTATTAGCTCCGCCAAAGCCGCCTTTTATCATAAATTTAATAGATTATTTTATTAAATCCTTATACCTCTTAACCGATAATTCCAGATATTTCTTCTCTAAATCAATGCCAATAAATTTACGGCCATTAAGAGCACAGGCTAAACCGGTCGTTGACGAGCCGGTAAACGGATCAATAACTATATCGCCTTTATCAGTGCTGGCCATAACAATGCGAACCAATAGATCAATCGGTTTCTGGGTCGGGTGCTTACCAAACTTCTTTTCTGCCGGTTTCGGAGTGCCCATAGACCAAACGCTACGCATTTGAAGATTTGGCTTTTTCAAAAAGTCTTCCGGCCAATTGCCATTTTTCATTAAGTCATAATTAAATTTATGTTTGGTGGTTATTGCTTTACCGGTTTTAGGATGGACTAATTCTTTTCTCGCCCAAATTAAAGTCTCGTGACTAGCTGTAAAAAAGCGACAGCTTAAGTTTGGCGAGGCATTAGGCTTAAACCAAGCAATATCGTTTAGGATGTGGAATTTGCTCACCTGGAGAGCAAAACCACATTGATAAATTGAGTGATATGTACCAGAAATCCAAATCGTGCCTCCTGGCTTTAAAACTCTATGACAAGCTTTAATCCAGGCTAGTTGAAATTCAAAATCCTTTTTTAGACCATTACTAACGTCCCATTCACCTTTATTAACGCTGACCATCCGGCCGGCATGAACGGAAAACCCGCCATTAGAAAGCATATATGGCGGATCGGCAAATATCATGTCAACTGAGTTCTCCGGCAAAGTAGCTAAAAACTCCAAGCTATTGGCTTGGTACAATTTAAAGTCCTTATCCTTAAAAAATGGATCTAGCATTTTTTTGCTTTTTTTCTTAGTTTTTACGGCCTTTTTTGAGGTAGTCATATTATAGCAAATTGGATATGAAGAAAAGATAAAGTCTTATTCTTTGACCTAATTTTATGATTTTATAGGCTAAAAGTCAAAAATAATCTTACGGATATTAAAAATTATTGTTTTTCCGTTGTTTTATTTGATTTATCTACAATACGTAAAATTACATCAATAAAACCACATACTCTCATAGCTTCTTCCCTTGAAAAGCTTTTAATTACATGGTGATGGGTTTTGTTTCTGAATAGTGGAAATATTCCTCTTAAAATTTGTGTAAAACCTCTCTGATCTTCTGAATCCATGCTTTCTACTTTGAGCACCGATTTGGAAATATCTTCATTAAATGCGTAGCCGACTAAATTCTCGCCAACCAATTTCTTTGTTGGTTGCGACTTTGTTCTGATTCTATCTTCCAGAACAAGAGTTGCCTGGTTAATTGGTCTGTCAAAATTTTTTGAAGCCAATAAAATATCCCCGCATCTATCCAACAACTCCTTATCTTCTATTAAATACTCTATGGCGAGTTTTAGAGAAGACTTTTTGTTAGAGACACTTTTTATACTATTAGAAATCTTATTAGTTGATAAACTTATTTTTGTCTGTACAGGTGTTATCATCGTCAACATTGAATCTCTGATTTCTGTCTGTTTTATACTGTCTAAACTTTTCTGATATGTAGATACACCGATTCCGTATTTTTTTGCTAACAATACTAAGGATGCCTCGGAAGATATTCCTAATTTTGATGCCTGTTTGCTAACTATCACATTGATGCGATAAATATTTTTTTCGCCAATTTTTTTTGCAATTTTTGACATCAAGCCCCGGTCAAGACGTTTAGATGACATATTATTTTTGTCTTTTTGGGGTTAATAAAGTTCTAATACTTTGCACAGGAGAACCAACTATTTCGGAAATATCATTAGGATCGAGCCCCATATTACTAAGGTGTCGAGCTAAATCTCCTAATCCATTCTTATTTCTAGATTTGTTTGAAAAATCTGCATCATTAAATAGCTGACGTATAGAAAAAGCGATTAAAACGTTTAATTTTTTTGAAATTTTTAAAATCTCTTCTTCGCTATTCATATTATTATTTTTTTACTTTTTTTAAATTAGTTAAATTTACCTCCACCGTATTTTTTGAAGTGTTTAGTATTTCAGCAATTTCAACGTTTGATAAATTGAATTTTTTCAAATACTCAATCCTTTCCTTAGTTGTCTTGTAACCATCGTTGTTGCTTATTAAGAGCGAAACTAACACTGATAATTTTTTTGAAATACTATCAAAATTTTCTTTTTCCATATAATTTATTTTTTAGTTAATTTACTAATTGTATTAGGACTAACATTTAAAAAACTACTAATATCTCGCCAGGGGTAACCACTTTTTACTAACATGCTTACCAAGTTTTTTAAAATTTTATCATCCATGACGCCAGCGTTTTTTAAATTTAACACCAATAAATATGTTATTAAATCTAATTTCGAAAATAGAATATCTTGTTTTTCCATATAATTAATTATTTATTATCTTTTCGTATATAAAATAATTCTTTATTAACATAGTTGCTTGTTTTCCCAAGGATCTCAGCAATCTCATTGGCTTTCAATTTTAGGCTAGAAAGAAAGGCAATCTGCCCTCTAGTGTCTAATTCCTCCTTTTTTTTAGAAAGCGACTGAAGATTTAATGCAATAAGAATATTAAGTCTTTTCAACACTTCTTCGTTTTCGATTGCTTGTTTTGCCATATTTTTTGTCCAATTAATGATTTATGGTGATATTTTATCAAATAGCGAAACCGCTGTCAAATAATTAAAATACCGATAACAATAAAAGTGTAGTAAATATATGAATATTTAACTTATCTTTGTAATATTACAATAATGTTTTATTTAATTTTAGTTAAATAATATAATTAAAAATATTACATAATATAATATCATAAATTAAAAATTTCAAAATTATTTTTGTTTATATTTTAATAAAATCATTATAATTAATATTAGCCAAAATAAAGCCAAAATCTTAGGCCAAATCTTTGACCAAACTTTGTCAAAGATCGTTTTGCTATTGTGGAGAAAGAATTAATATATTTTTTAGACTTGAAAATTTAAAAATTCAGTTTTCTTAATATTAGATAAAATAAGGTCAATTTCTTCCCCTAAATTTACCCCGGAACTTTTGGGAATACCCACCTGCTAAGATTAAAATTAATTCCGCTAAATCTTCTACCGAACTTTGCGGAACTCTAGTTTGCTAGATTAGAATTACTTGCCCCGGCCTCTGCGTTTTTTCCTTTTTTTGGCGGCATCCCCTTGGGGGAGCCAAAAAAGGAAAACGCGGCCGGCAAGATAGACGGCCTCCCTGCTATATATATTAACTTGACTATAGGCACACAAAAGGCCGTCTTAAAATAGTTAACTAATATTTAGTAAATCAGACTACTCGGAAACACTCAAAAATACCTTTGATTAAAACATAGCGCTGAGCTGAAATATGACTATAAGCCCAGCCGATATTGATAGCTTTATTGGGCTATACAAAGAGGTCTATAAACAAGAAATAAACCGCTCTCAGGCTGAAGAGCAAATAAAGGCCTTAATTATCTTAATAAGAATGACTTATCAGCCAATGACCAAGGCAGAACACTGCAAATACTATAAGGGCTTGAAAAAAGCTTAAATTATAGTATTATGTAGTTAGGCTCCAACTAAATAATCATTGCTAAAAGCTTTTTTAATACTTGCCCTCAAAAAGGGACGGTTCTGCCGACAAGTATTGCTTTTAGCGATATTTAGTTGGAGCCTCAGGACCGCCCCTTTTTGATATTTAAAGATTAAATATATGAACGATCAAATTAAATACTTCGCCTATGTCCGCAAATCGACCGAGGGTGAAGAACGACAAGTACTTTCCATTGAAAGCCAAAAAGATAAAGTAAAAGAGTTCTTTAGCGACTTGGATATTGTTGACTGTTTTGAAGAGCGCCATAGTGCCTTTAAGCCCTATAACCGCCCGGCTTTTGAAGAAATGATTAAACGGATTAGAAAGGGCGAGGCGCATGGCATTATCTCCTGGCACCCGGACAGATTGTCAAGGAACGAGATAGACGCCTCTACTATTACCTATTTAGTCCGCACCGGTGTTATTTATAATCTTAAATTCGGTTCCTATAATTTTGATAACTCGCCGGAGGGTATCATGATGCTTCAATTAGCTCTCAGTCAATCACAATATTTCTCGTCCAAGCTTGGCAAGGATGTAAAACGAGGACTGGAAAAGAAAATATCACTCGGCTGGTTGCCGGGCGTTGCTCCGGAGGGCTATTTGAATGATACGCGTTTAGAAAAAGGCCAACGGATATTAATTACCGATAAGAAACGAGCGCCGATGCTTCGTAAAGCTTTTGATTTAATGTTAACCGGTGCTTATAGCGCCAGTTATGTTTATAACAAGCTTAACGAGTGGGGGTATACGACCAGGAAACAGCCTAAAAGCGGCGGTAAACGACTTTCTCGAAGTACTTGGTATAAAATTCTCTCCAACCCCTTTTACGCTGGTATAATTACCTATAACGGCAAGGAAAGCCAAGGCAGTCATAAACCAATCATCACTCTAGACGAATATAATCGTATTCAAGAGCTAGTTGGCAAACGAGGTTGTATTAAAAGACCAAAGCGACACGACTTCCCTCTTTCAGGATTAATGACCTGCGGCGTTTGCGGTTGCTCAATTACCGTTGAAAGAAAAACTAAATACATTAAAAGTAAAAATGGTATTAGAGAATATTTATATTATCACTGCACGCATAAACGAAATAATTGTCAACAAATTTCCGTATCCGAACCGGAGTTATTTAAACAGATTAAAAAAGAATTAAAGAAATTGGAAATGCACCCACTTTTTCTTAATTGGACCTTAGAAAGATTAGATAGGGATAAGGAAGAATTAAAAAAGACCAATAAAATTATTGTAAACAATCAAAGCGACAAATTAGTTGAATTAGTAGCCGAGAAAAAAGATTTAATCAGTATGCGAGCGAAAAAATTAATTGATAATGAAAGCTTTAGTGAACAGCTTAAAGAACTAGATAAATTAATTAATGGAGCTAAACAAGATAAGGCAAGCAAGGAAAACAAAAAATCGCCGGAAGAATTAATTGAACTGACAAAAGAACGTTTTAGATTTTGCGCTCATGCTTTAAAAGAGTTTGAAAAAGGCAATCCGAAAAATAAAAAAGAGTTGTTCGTTTCTTTAGGTTCGAACCGGATGATAATTGATAAAAAGCTTAGTATTTCTTATCATAATTGGCTTTTACCAATAAGAAATAACGTGGAAAAATTTAATGCGGAATTGGCTAGGTTAGAATCGCCAAAATCTGGCGAGGATTATAGAAAAAGCGAGGTATTAACCTCGCTTAATCTACGTTGGCTCGGGGTCACGGACGATGTTCGAACCAAAATTATTTTAAGTAAATAGAAAAGGAGCTATTAAATAGCTCCTTATGCTTTTAGGGATGTTTTGATTAACACCCAGAAATGTCTTTTTTAATCTCTTCCATTTTTTGAATTTGCTCATCAGAAGAGAAATTACTTTCCTGCGCTTTCTGAATCTCAGTATCTATAATCCTTCTCATTTCTTTAATAACAGTTTTAGTGGAAACCTTCCAAATACTTTTGCCGTTATATGAGGAAGCAACAAGAATAAGAGATGCCGCTAAAGGTAAAAAGGCAAGATAGGGGTTGATAAATGGGAAATAGTGGATTACAAATAAAGCAAACAGGAGAGAGATAATTAATGCGATGAAAAATTCAATTACCCCCTGATGTGTTTTAGCATTTTCCTTTGCTTTGTTGTACAGATTGTTGTAAATTTGTTGTTTTGTCTTCATGGTATAAAGTTTTAAATGTTCGACAATGATTTTAGTTATCAAAAAAGTATACTATAAGTATACTTTTTTGTCAAGTGCTCGGGGTCGCGGACGATGTTCAAATCAAATTAAAAAGGACTTACTATAAAAAGTAAGTCCTAGAAAGATAAAAGATTTTTTATTACTGAACAAGCTGCATCATTTCTCCTTGCTGTAAAATGGAAACAGAAAAAGCATTAACACCTTGCCAGTATTGTCGCTCTTTATCAGCATAACCAATTCTAGCAACCAGTTCATCACCGATTTTAACTCCCGAAAGATCTCCAGCTAGATCATGAATAATAATATTTCCTAAAAATTTTATTTCACTCTCTTCGTCTTGAAATTTGACTGGTGAATTTAACTTTAAAGAAATCTTTTGCGTTCTTTTGAGCCACAAATTTCCCCAATGGCGTTCTTTAGTGATTTTTTCTACCACTACAGGTGCATCTTGATATGTACGTCGGCCACCATTATAATCAAGTGTTGGTAATTTAAACATTGTTTTATTTCTTAAAGTTCTACAATACAGTTTTAACTATCAAAAAAGCATATCACATAGATATACTTTTGTCAATTGCTCGGGGTCGCGGACGATGTTCGAACCAAAATTATGAAAATTTAATGATTTATATTTATAAATTTATTTTTTCGACCAATTTTACTAAAAAATCATAATAATATTCTTCAATTTGAGTATATTTCAAATCAGAAAAAATATTATTTTTAATGTTATTTACAATTTCTTTTCTAACTTGCTTATCTTTTATATTATTATCTATAAGCCATTTATCAATTACATATAACCTTCCATTTGGATTTGTAAAATCACTTTCAGTAATATCAATCTTAAAAGCTTTCTCGGTTTTAATTTTGTTAAGTGCCTCGATTATTGCGGATATTTTTACAAAATCTTCACCAGTAATAACTTTTAACTCAGAATCAACTTCTTCATAAGTAAGCCAGAATCCATAACCATTATTATTTTCATATTCTTTTTTCTTTTCCTTGGCGGGGCTATCATTATCACTCACAATAAAAGCTTTTCTACCGGCTAATTTAAGTAAAGGGGTTATATGAGACATACTTTTAACTCCATGACCATAACAAGTACCAACTTCTTTTAAATCACCCTTTAATTGAGAGTATTTTGAAGGAATCTTTTGCGTTGCTTTTTCGAATAACACCTCGTCTCTAAATCCTTCAAAAAGTATATTTCTGTCTTTTAATGTCTCGAAAAATGAAAATCCCAAAGCATTATAAATAACCTCTTCTTTGATTATATTATGCTCGTCCGCATTCTTAATTGTAGTGATTTCTTTATCTTTTTCAACTATTAAATGACGATAGATATTTTTTCTATCAATCATAAAAATAGAATGGCTACTATACACTACATAATTATTCTTTGAAATTTTAATTAATTCATCCCTAAGAAACCTTGCACCAGAAGGATGAAGGCCAGAGTCCGGTTCATCTATTAATAATAAAGTGTTGTCCAATAAATCAGACTTCGCCTTTATTGATACCATAAGCAGGAAAGAAACAAATCTCTTAAAACCATCACTTCTTTGAGCGCACTCAAATGAATTATATTCATCTTTAATACTGGCATCTATATTTTCACCATTAGGTAATAATTCAAATTCTATTTTTTTGTATTCTTTCCAGACACTATGTAAATGGGTTGAACTCTGTTTAGCGATTCTATTAAGTAAATTTTTAAATCCCTTATCTGTTTTCTGCGAATTATCAATTCCAGATTTTATATCTTGAATACCGGAGAAAGAAAACATATATTTTAAAGGAAGGCAAACATTTGGATTTTCTTTGAATTCATTTATATTTATTTTTGGTGGCAAAATATTTTTTTCATCATATTCCCAAAATAAAACTTCTGGAATATTCTCCTCAACATAATTACATATTTCTAGATTAAATAAATTTTGCAAATCTTTAATTCCGGCATCCTCAAAATAATCCGTTGGCATTTCATCAAAAAGACTCGTATTAATAATTTTATAGTCTCTCAATTTAACATCTTCTTCTTTTTTATTTTTAACAACAAAATCTGCTGGACATTTTTCAGTAATTTTTTTAAATATCGGCAATAATTTATAAGAATTTAAAGAATAAGCCTTACCTCTCTTTTCACCCTTTATTATATCAACATTATATATTCCTTTTTCACATTCGCTTGATAACTCCTTTAGTGTAATTTTTTTATTAGATTCGTTTTCTACAACCTCCTCACTTGAATCAAGTCCCAATATTTGATTTTTTACATTTTCATAAAAAATATTTGTTTCATTCTTATCAAACAAAAAGATAAACTTAACATAAGCTTCTTCTATAGGCTCCTCTGAGTCTCCAATTTCTCGAATGTCAGAGGGACTAGGGGTTTTGTCATTATCCAGCATTGATAAAGCTTTGAGTAAATTAGATTTTCCGGATTCATTTATGCCGACCAAAACTCTACAATTTGGATTAAAAATAAAGTCTATCTCATCTAAAGACCGGAAATTTTTAATTTTTACATTTTTTAATTTCATATTTTAAAATGTTGTATCAATTTTTTTGCCAAAAATTTCTTTAAATTTAAGTTTTTTATCTTCTTGAAAAAATGGAAGTCCAACTATAATATATTTATCATCTTCAAATAAATTTAAAACTCCTTTTTCTTCTTTAATTTCAAGTAAAAACTCTTCCTTCCATTTATCTCCCTCTTCAATATGCCCGCCTTTTGGTTCAATAAATATCTGATAATAATCAGCTTTGGCTTTTCCGTTTCCTAAAAATAGAAGATAATCCGGTTCGAATCTTCGTCCTTTTTTAAAATCATAAATTTCTAATATTTTTTGATTCCTTATTAAATAAATTTCTTTAAATTTACTCTCAAATTTTACAATATTATCATGGATAAGCCTAACGAGATATTTTTCTTCATCAGTGCCATAATCGTCGTTGTATACATACCAATTCTTATCCGATAAATCTAGCTTTGCCCTATTACTTTCACTGCTCATCGATAAACCAAATTCCTGTTCCGAGCCATCTTTTGGTTTTTCAATATACATCTTTTTTTCTACTACACTTGTTCGTACCGGTATTGCCTCAAATTCTTTTGATCCTTCAAATTCGGAAGAATTTGCTCTAATAGTATTTTTAATATTTTCAAACACTTGTATTAATTTATCAAAAATTTTATTTGAATCAATTTCGTTTTCATCACTTTCGATTTCAAGGTTTATATTGCCTAAATAATTGTTATGTAAAATAAATTCTTCAATTGATTCAATCTTTGGGAAAAATTTATTTAAATTTTCAAAATTAAAAAACGGTATTTTGTCTAATGCCTTTCTTGATAAGTGCACAGGTAAATCGCATATTTTTTTATTAATAATTTTTCCTTTACTTTTTTCCCTTTCTTTATCATCGCCGAATCCTGAAATTTGACTAAAAGATAATCCGGACTCAATACTTATCTTGTAATTATTTTCCACTCCGACATCATAAATAGAATTCACATTCTCTCTTTTATTAATAATTCTCTTATTTTTCCAAATTACACCTTTTTTGAAAAATTTAGTTTCGGAAAAAGATTTTTTTACTTTTAATGTTATTTCTCTTCCGGTATCTTTATGTATTCCGCTTTTTATTAAGGCTTTTCTTAATTCTGAAATATAGCGATGATTTTGGATTGAGTGAAAATGTAATTGTTCAATAACTCTTAAAGGATGATTTTCTTCTTCATCAAATTTTCTTAAATATTTTTCGTCTTTATTATCCAATGTAAATGGGAAATATCTAGCACCACGACCAACCAACTGAGCCTCTTGAATAGTGGGCTTACCACTATCTCTTGTGCCGTAAAGACGGACAATATCAAATAAATTAAGCACATCCCAACCTTCATTAAGTTTATCAACCGCAAAAACAACTCTAATTTCATTGTCGATTTCTTCAAGGGTGTTAACTAATATTTGTTTTTGTTCACTTTCTTCGTTGCTATTTACCTCAACTAATCGCTCAATCGAAAATTCAATTTTTATTTCATTAACTATATCGGATAATTTAATATTATTCTCTTCAAAATACAAAAAAGCTTTTTTGAGTATATTATCATCATCACTAATATCTTTTGAAATTTTTTCTATATTTTTAATATCAGTAATTTTTAAATCTTCAATTAATTTAATAAATTTTTGATAATTTGCTTGAGACTCTTTAATAGTTTTCGATTTCATCATTATAACTGGCTTAAGTGCTATTTTGTGATTTTCTGCAACTTTTCGTCGATATTGAGAAATGATAACTGCCTGCAACATTCTTTCTTTGAGCCCAGAATTAGATTGTATTAAAAAAACATCTTTAGAAAATTTATCTTCTCTAAATTTTCTAAGATCATATTCATAAATCGCTCTACTTTTATATTTATTAAAAATAAACTCATCTTCCCAGTCTATTGTAGCTGTAAATTCCAACAAAACATTATCTTTGCGATAATTGACTAATTTGTTAACTGTATATTCCCATGAAGTTATATTCTCCTCTTCTTCTTTGCTCTTATTTTTTTTAGTTAAAGCATTAATATGATGAGCCTCATCTGATATAAAAACTGTTTTTTCTTTTTCAAAATCTTTATAAATTAAAGAGTTTTCTTTTGGATTGTTTAATTTTGAATGAAGCCCGGAAATAGTAGAAAAGTTTATATTTATAGCATTCATTGAGCTCTCCGAAAAACTTTCAACCTTCTTTAAAATAACCTCTTTCCCGTCAATAAATATTCTTTTATTAAAAAGATATTTTGAAGATTCAATATTTAAAAAATTATCAATAGTTTTTCTAATAATATTTGTCTTATCAACAAAAAATACGAAATTCCTATATCCTTTATCATATAAAAATAACATTAAAGCAACCATTATCAGGGTTTTACCCGATCCGGTTGCCATATTAAAAAGTAATTGTATTGGAAAATCCTTTTCTGGCTCATTTTCATAATATTCAACGAACCTCGAAATTGCACTTATTTGATATTTTCTTAGCTGAAATTTTGGATTAATATTATCAAAAATAAGTGAGGGAATATCTTTTGATATATGCCCTCTTTTTTCTAAAGAGTCATATTCAGTTGACAACTTATTTTCATTCATAACTATTTTTGATTATAGAATTTTTTATTTAATTCTTTATCTTCTTTGGAGATGGCAAATGTTGCATCATTAATTGAGTCTAAGTTAACATAAAGATGATTCATGTCTAAAACATCAATTAAAACCTCTTTTTGTTCCTTTTCTGATAATTTATCAAATTCCTTATTGTCAAATTTACTAGTATCAATTTGATATTTATAGAAAGCTTCCTTTTCAATTTTTGCTTTTATTTTTTTAATATCAATCTTTGTTTTAGCACTTTCTAAATCTCTAATATATTTATTATTCCATTCAAGAAGTTCTGTATAAATAAAACTTCCTCCACCCTTCCAATTTACTTCTTTAGATATGCCATCCTGCTCTCCTTTAATTATTCTTTTTAATCTAGCTTCTGGTAAGTTATGAATATAATCCATTTGCTCAATGCCAATATATCGTCTATTAATTTTATGGGCCACAGCCAACGTAGTGCCAGATCCAGCCATGAAATCTAAAACAATATCATTCTTATTAGTGGAGGCCTCAATAATAATTTGCAATAAAGCTTCTGGTTTTTGCGTATCAAATAATTTTTCCTTCGCCATAACATTTATAACCGGTATGGTCCAAACATCTGACATAGCCAATCCTTTAGAATCACTAAGATATTGCTTTTGATTTTTTCCTTGAATACGATAAGGCCCTTTACCATCATTATCATTATGTATAAAGCGTTTTTTTATATACTCATCTGAATAACTTTTATATATTTTATTAAATAATTTATTACTTGTTTTAGAATAAAATAAAATAGAATCGTGTGCTAAAACAAAATTATCTGCTGAAGCCGCATATCCAAAAGTATTTCCTTTATGCCAAATAATTTCTCTTTGAAAATTATTACGACCAAAAATTTCATCCATTAAAACTTTTCCATAATGAACTTCATTATGGTCTAATTGCATATATATAGAACCATCATCACTTAACAATTCTCGTGCTACTTCTAACCTATTTTTCATAAAAGTTAACCATGTGCCATGATTAAAACTATCATTATATTTAAAACTATCATTACCGGTATTATATGGGGGGTCAATATATATTAACTTTATTTTATTTCTATAATTTGGTAGCAAAGAATAAAGCGCCATTAAATTATTTCCTTTAATTATTAAGTTGTCCTCCAATGAAACATCTGTTATTTTATGCTCACCCTTGCTATCAAATTTTTTCCAATTAGTTAGAACTTTTGGTTCTTTTAATCTATCCACTTCATCGGGAGCTAATGTTGTATTATAAAAAATTTCTTCTCTTTTAGTATTTTCCTTATTCTGCCCACCCTCTAAAATACAATCTTTGTGAGGAAAAACTAAAGAAATATCTTCTTGTGAGGATATTAATTTTTTATTATTAGATAACCCTATATTAACTTCAAAAGCAGTAAATGAGTCCGGTAAAAATTCATTCATTGTGATTAACTGCAAAAAATTTTC
Source organism: Patescibacteria group bacterium (assembly GCA_028692765.1). Classification (GTDB taxonomy): domain Bacteria; phylum Patescibacteriota; class Patescibacteriia; order Patescibacteriales; family UBA12465. The sequence continues at coordinate 35,573 of JAQUWT010000002.1, read as the reverse complement.
TTTTTGAAAAATTGTAATCTTACCAATTTTCTTAAAAAATCTTTTTTCTATTTCTTTATTAGAAGCTAAAAGCTCTAAAAGTTTTTCATCATCTTTTGAAATAAGAGATATTAATTCGCCTTTAAGCAACTTGTTATCATCTTTTGAAAAGAGTCTTTTATCTTTTTTTAAAATATTTAAAATTTCTTCGATAAACTTATTCATATATTTCAAATTATTTATATTATTTTAGATAATTATTACCCTTTTATAATAATCTTTTTTTTGATTTTTGTCCACATTTGCACTTCGGCTCATATTCGGGTATAATGCCATTATAACATATGAGCCCACTAACAAAAAGACAACAAGAAATATTTGAATATATTTCTTCATATATAGAAAAAAACCATTATTCCCCTACATATGATGAGATAAAAGATAATTTTGGATTATCCGCCCTTTCAACCGTTCACGAACATATTACTGAATTAGTTAATAAGGGTTATTTATTAAGAGACGAAAAAAGTCCCCGAGGAATTGCAGTTATTCCCAAGAAAAAGCAGTATATGGAGATTCCTTTGTTGGGAATTATACGAGCGGGTAAACCGATTGAAGCTATAGAAATGGCAAACGAATATATAAAAATAGTCCGGGAACCGGTTTTGAAAGGAAATTTATATGCTTTAAAAGTCGAGGGTGATTCAATGATCGAAGAAGGTATATTTGATAATGATATTATTATTGCCAAAAAACAATCAGTGGCAGATAATGGCGATATGGTTGTGGCGATTATTGATGAAAACGAAGCAACTCTTAAAAAGTTTTATGTTGAAAAAAACAAAATAAAATTACAGCCGGCTAACCCTAAATATGAGCCGATTTATAGAAAAGATATTGAAATAAGAGGGGTGGTTGTTAAAATTATCAGAAATTTTAAATAATTTATGACAGACTACTTCCCCATACTTATAAACACAAAAATAAATCGGGCATATGAGATTATCCTCTCAAAAAGTAAAACAAAAAATGCTGGAACTAACCAGGCTTTTTTGTATAGAGAGGAATATTTTTCAAAAATTTGTTATTGTTTATAAGTATATTCGCTTATTAAACAAAGACCCACTAACTCAAGAGATATTACAAAAGATGTTTGATGACACCGCCAAAATAGGCGGAAAGGATTATAGCGACTGCGTTGATGAAGAAGAGTTTTTAGATGTTAAAGGCGAGGTTCTTTATACAAATGATTTTTGGACATATTATTCCAACCTAGAGATAATATATGGAAAAATGAAGAAAATGAGAGAATGTCAAATTTGTGATAAAAAGAAATTTGAAAATTTATGCCGACTTTATTCTAAGCCATATTCTAATGAAATGTTAGAATTATCTTTTAAAGTTATAAACAGCAATGTTTTCGACCAACTTGATCAAAAATGCTTCTTATGTAAAGAAAAAGAAGATAAGAAAACTTGGTTTGATGATGACAAAAGCATTTTATATATCAAAGGGCAAAAGATTTATATTAATAAACAAGAAAAAACTACTAATGCTCATAAGATATTAAAATACATATTTATAGATAATAAAAATAATTTAAGCGATGACTTCTTTTATTCAGAAATAGCCGAAGATGAATTTGGCGAATTAGAATATAAAGAACGAATTAATAATTGGAAAAAATATAATAGAGCTTGCCAATACATTAATGATAAAATAAGAGAGCAAAGCAATAACTCAATAATTGATTTTTTAATTTACAATACAGGAAGCAAAGGCAAGGTTAGAATAAGAAAAAAATACCTCTAAATTCACAAAAATAAATATATTTAAAGTCCCGTAAATCGGGGCTTTTTTTTTATACACAAAAATATTCCCCGTAATTTTTGTGAAAGCCAATTATATATTATATGAACGTAAACTGCCGGATAAAGGTCGGGGGCAGAATAATAAAAAACGATAATACAAAAACTATGTTTATTCTAAAAGGCATAATCAAAGAAGATAAAAATGAAAATTTTACTCGCAAAGACGGCACACCTGGCGTTAAGCGATCTTTGTTTATCGAACCGGCAGGAAGCATTTATCCGATAAAGGTCGGAGTGCCCCTAGAAAAAAATTACGGTAAAGTCGGAGCGTCTATAGAAATTTTGGTCAACATCTTTCCTTATTATTACATTGATAAGCAAAGAAAAAGAGCCTTCCTTTCCGTTTACGTTCCTGATGAAAATAAAAATTAGAAATGAGGGAATGGCAAGGTTAAATATAAAATCTGTAAGTCCATTCCCCGCTTCTAAATTAATCTTATGAATTTCAACGAAATTTTATTTCATTATCAAGTTTTAGACAGTGCTGACAACATTGTTAATTTAACAGCCACATTTGTTTTACCAATTGCTGGTTTATTTTTCTTTGTAAAAATAGCCCTTGGAGCAATCATTATAATTTATGTAGCTAAAAAAATATGGAAATAAATGGAATTGAATTTGTACAGATTTACACCCCTTTAATTATTATTCTTGTAATAATTTGGGGGCTTAAAAAGATAAAAGATAGTTTGTAATAATATGACCGAATTTGAAGCAGTAAATGAATTATTAAAATGGTGTCTATGGGCAGGTTTTGTCGGTCTTATTCTTATTCCGTTCTTTATTAATAAAAATAAATAAAGACTAGAAGGGGGGTGAAAATATGTTTAAGAAGATTGGACTTGGTTTTATGGCTTTATTGGGTGTAGTTGGTTTAACCACTAACTTCGCTCAAGCGGCCGCCGATCCTGACCTGACCAATTCTTTAGCCAGCACCACTAGTTTGTTGAAGGATAATGCTTACGCATTTATTCCTTACATTCTAGGCGTATTCGGTGCTGTCATCACATTAACCTTGATTATCAAGGGTATCATGTGGGGTATAAAGAAAATCAGAGGCACGATCAAATAGTTTGTCGCCCCGCTTTAATCGGCGGGGCGTAAACTCCCTTCTTAAATCAATTTTATGCTTACCAATATTTTACTCGTGATTTTAATAGTTAATCTCGTTTATCTGAATTATCAATTCTATAAATCTTTTACCGAGCCGAGGCTTTATCACGATCGGCTAAAAATGGATGAAATCTACAAGAATTGGCGAGAAATAACGAACCAAAAAGATGAAAAATAAATTACTACAAATTACAGCTTTCATATTTATTGTTTTCTTTTCTTTTATAAGCATGAGCAAAGAAACTTACGCTCAAGAAAACATTTATTTGGGGGCTAGTACATACATAGATAGTACTAATCCAGGAAATTTAAACGGCAATGTTCGATCTATTCCTTTTACTGTGCCAACGGATTGTCATAATTCCTTACTTTTAGTGGCTACTCAAGGTTGGTATTCCGATTCTGTGGCTATAGATTACGGCGGAACCTCGATGACTCAACAACTTAATACTTGGTCAAGTGGTCCAATTAAAAGCAATATGGGCGGATATATTTTTTCCTTACTAAGTCCTGAGGCTGGTACTCATTATTTAAATTTTCACTGGAGTGGCTCAAATGACCAGGCCGCCCAAATTCAAGTTTATTGTAATGTTGATCAAAATAACCCCTGGGTAACGACTCCTTATAATAATGGTTATTCAAAAGATTCCGGCTATGTAAGTTTAACGAATGATAATTCAATGGTTGTTTCCTGGTTTTGGTCGGGCAATAGTTCAATTACGCCTCCTTCGGGCTTTACTCTTACTAACGGGGCGATTGGTCAAGGATGGAATTTTGGCGTTGGGGTTTCTTCTGCTTATAAGATTCAAGACTTGCCTGGTCAATCTTTTTCTTGGTCAGATGGTAGCCCTGGTTATATTTCTGTTTTAGGAATTGTTGTCTTAAATTATGGCGAATATGTATCGCCTTATTATTGCGGTGATACTTTTTGTCAAACAGAGTTAGAGAATTGTTCAACTTGCCCAATTGATTGCGGTGAATGTGCTAGCAATCCTAACACAAATAATTCTAGTTTATTTTTCTTTTCCAATCCTTATACTTTTTCTAATCAATCAACGGCCATAGTTCGTTATTTATATAACGAGGATGTTTTTACTCACTATGATCACGTTGAAATTAGAAAAGTAAGTCCTGATTGGTCAACTAGTACTTTTGTAGCTACTAGCACAATTATTGATATTGACGGTCCATTTAATAATAAAAGAGACGGAAAAAGTTATTTCACCATAACCGGAGACGGGACAACTGTTGGTTATGAATATTATGAAATAATTGGACACTTAGCACCTTATTGGCACGTTGTTTATGGCGACGTAGAAGCAACAACTACAATTCCGTATATGCTAGTGGTTAACTGGCAACCAACTCAAATAGCAAACGTCTATGACATATTAACAGCCAGTTCAACCAACCCATTTTATGATGATGACGCCATGTATTACGCCGCCTGTAGTGAAGAAGATTGGAATACTCCACCTCCAGAAATTTTTGGAATTGACGTGCCCGCTTTAAATTTAACAGTTATTGGTTGCAAATTTAAATTAGGTTTTATTATTGCCGGAAATAAATTCACAACTCTTGCCACTGACGGAGTATACAAAGCAGGAAATATATTAAAAAATGTCTTCCCTTTTAATATTTATACTAATTTAAATGATTCCTGGAAAGCAAGCGCTAATAAAACTGTTATGTCAGAGCTTGCTTTTCTTTCACCAGTAAACGGAAATTTAACCGCACAAATTCCCACCACAGGAACATCAACCGCCACGATTGTTTTATGGGGTAAAGATATTTTTACTTCTAGCTCTACTTTAGGAACAGTCAATGCCGAGAAAACCAATCAATTATTTTTAGCCATTAAGACTATTATCAAATGGGCTTTATGGGGATTGTTTGGTTTATGGGCAATTAAAAATGGTAAAGCCTTCATCGATAAAATGACAGGCGGACAATAAACATATGAATGCATTAATTCAATTTATCAAGGTTGTGCTTATTACTACTTTCATATCCGGTTTACTTTATGCTATCGGTCAAGCAGTTAATAATCTTATTCCTTGGTCAAATGTTACAACTTTTTTTGGAATGATAAGACAATGGTCGAGTCTTATTGATTTTATTTTTCCAACTGACACTTTGTGGCAAATAGTTGGTTTAATATTTTCAGTCTATCCCTTTTTATGGTCAATTATGGCGATAAAAATATTAATTAATAACTCAGGTTTAAGAGAATAATTATATGGCACTAGACGGTTCAAAGTTTAAATTAATAACTGGACTTCCGGGAAGCGGAAAATCTTTGATGATGGCGACCTTCGTTTATCCTTATCTTATCGCCGGCTATCAAGTTTATTCTAACTTATGGCTTAACTGGAAAAACTTCGATGTTTTAGGTGAATGGGATACAGAAAAAAACAACCTTCATTATTATCAAGAAATAGAAGATATTGTTGATGTTAGAAATTGTATTGTAATTTGCGATGAAATCGCCGAACCGCTCGACCCTAGAAATTGGGAAAACGAAAGCGGGGCGATTAGACGATTTTTCCAGCAACACAGACATCACCACGTTGATATTTATGGTACAACCCAAAATATAACGCTCGTTGCTAAAAGTGCTCGAATAGTAATAGATGAATGGACTGATTGTTTTCGCATTTTGCGAATTATTCCCGGAGTGATTATTTTTCGGGAACGTTCAATTGATAGAACACAAATGTTAAAAGAAGAACCCGAACCAAAAGATAATGGTTTTTTCTCCTGGTTATCGGAGCTTAGATTTTTTCTTAAATCAAAATTATTATTTGCTAAATGGAATAAATACAAACTAGAGCTTGAGCATAAATTTTGTGAGAAATGCCACGAGAGACACGAGTTCAATTTAAATATTTGCCCAAAATGTAAGCAAGCTTTAGTTATTAAACCAACGGGAATTTATGACAGTTGCTATGACATTAAGCTCCGCCCTAAAAAACATTATTGGCGACCAATTAGCATTTGTGCTGATTGTGGTCGAGAACATAAGTCGGGATATAGAGGTGTTTTAAGTGAAGAAGAATTCTTAAAACAAAAAGAATTAATAATTAGATAGTCCTTTAAATGTCTATACAAAAAAAGGAGTCAATCCCGAAGGATCAACTCCTAAATTTGTTCGAGCTTATTGAGGCTCGACTTGCAGGTCAAAAAACAAATAGATTGTTTTTGGCCGTCTCTCAATAACGGCTCCGGTTTCCTTGTCTTTCTTTTCAACGATAATGAAAGACCGTATAGCTTTCTCGTCTTTTTTGACGACATAGCCGTTCTTGAGCCAGCCTTTGAAAGTGAAGCAATTAACAAACGGATTATAACGCTTGGCTTCATCTTCGCCCCAACGTTTGGCAATCTGTTTTCTGACAAGGTCAGAAGTGTTCTCTGAACCTGTCCAATTTGATTTGACTGAAATATTCATAAAATTAAATTGGCGACTGATTTTTAAATTGCCGGATAACGTCGCCTTAGATTATCTATCAGCGAGACATAAGACAACGTCTGATTGCTTGCGACAGTCAAGGTGGAGACTAGTACTACCTTGATAGGCGATAAGCTGACGTTAAAATGGAAAGCCACGATAGACAATCATTCCCTTTCCGAAAATTTTGCAGTTCGACCGGTCGTGTGTTCTTTTCTTTTTTCGGCGGTATCCCCTCGGGGGAGCCGAAAAAAGAAAATACGACCGGTAAATGAGAGTTAAGACTTGATGTGTTCTTAACTTGATTATAACCACACATCTAAAGAAAATTGTTATGGCTTATACTTATGACTTTAAAGTCGTGGTATCGGGCAAACAGGTTGAATTATATAAATATAAGAAAAATGTCTGGCGGGAATATGAAACTAAAAAAGATGAAATTCTCACAAAAGAGCCTAAACAATTAGATTTATTTGAACAAGAACAATTAAGAAAACAAAGAATGAAGTTTTCAGTTAATAGAACAAGAACTGAAATACGAAGATTGGTTAATTCCAACCCGCAACTAAACAAATTTTTAACTTTAACCTTTGCTGAAAATATCACCGACTTAAAAACAACAAATTATATATTTAATAAATTCATTTTAAGGATGAATTATAAATATAATAATTTCGAATATTTGGCAGTTCCCGAATTCCAAAAACGAGGAGCAGTCCATTATCATTTGCTTTGCAATCTTCCTTTTATTGAAATAGCTGAATTACAAGAATTATGGGGTCAAGGGTTCGTTAAAATAAATAAAATAGATGATGTTAATAATGTTGGAGCTTATGTCTCTAAATATCTTGGCAAAGAAATGGATGAAAGAACTTTTGGCAAGAAAAAATTTTTCCGCTCTCAGAATTTAAAACAACCAGTCGAATTGTTGGGCTATATCGCTCAAAAATTCGTTGAAAGATTTTTGTCTTTATTAAGCCCAGTTTATGAAAAAGTCTTTAAATCTGACTGGATTGGTGAAGTTGAATATTTTGCTTATTCCCTAAACTTTATCCCTTTTATAAAAGGAAAATATGATAGAAGCGTTTTATTTAAACCGTTATGAAATTTACAGACGAACAATTAGACGATTTTATCGCTTTATACCAAAAAGAATTTGGCGATAATATTGATCGAGCGGAAGCCTTGCGACAAGCAACCGCTCTTGTTTCGCTTGTAAAATTGACCTATGCCCCAATGAGCCGGAAAGACTTTGAAAAATACAGCACCTTGAAATATTAAAAAATAATTGTTATTATATTGTTGAGACCTAACAAAATAATAATCGCTAAGGCTTTTTTAATATTCGTCCCCAGAAAGGGGTAGTTGTGCCGATGAATATTGCCTTTGGCGATGTTTTGTTGGGTCTCCACGACTACCCCTTTTTGTATATAAAAATAATAATATGGAAACAAACAACAGAGAGACAATAACAATTAATGCTAACATTGAAAATTATTTTGGTGCTTTAGCAAAAGTTTTACTTTTACTTAAAAAGGATTATCAAGAAAAAACATTTATTTTTGATAAAGATGAGCTTTTAACGGAGGTTATTAGAGATCTAAAAGCCTTACAAAAAAATTGTGTAATAAAAAATAGATATGGAAGAAGTAAAAAATAAAATTAAATATTTTGCTTATGTCCGCAAGTCAACCGAAGGTGAGGAACGGCAGGCTTTATCTATTGAAAGCCAAAAAGACAAGGTGAAAGAAATTCATCCTCATTTGGATATTGTAGAAGTACTAGAAGAAAGACATTCAGCTTTTAAACCATACAACCGCCCTTCATTTGAGGAAATGATAAGACGAATAAAACTTGGTGAGGCTTCTGGTATTATTGCTTGGCACCCGGACAGATTATCAAGAAATGAAATTGACGCTTCAACTATCACTTATTTAGTCCGAACTGGAGTAATACAAGATTTAAAATTTGGCTCATATAATTTTGATAATAGCCCCGAAGGGATCATGATGTTGCAGTTGGCATTAAGCCAATCTCAATATTTTTCGTCAAAATTGGGCAAGGACGTAAAAAGAGGTTTAGAGAAGAAGGTTTCCCTTGGTTGGCTTCCTGGCGTGGCTCCTGAAGGCTATTTAAACGATATGAGACTGGAAAAGGGGCAACGAACTATAATGCACGACAAAAAGCGATTTATACTGCTTCGCAAGGCTTTTGATTTAATGTTAACAGGCACTTATACAGCTCAAGAAGTGTTAAATAAGCTAAATGATGAGTGGAATTATAAGACAAGGAAAAAGGCTAAAACGGGCGGAAATAAACTTTCCCGTTCTGTTTGGTATAAAATGCTTTCTAATCCCTTTTATGCAGGTATAATCGTTTATAATAACAAAGAAAGCAAAGGAAAGCATAAGCCATTGATTAGTTTAGATGAATTTAATCGAATACAAGAAATTTTAGGGCTTAGGGGTTGCAAAAGACGACCACAAAAGCACGAATTTACATATTCGGGCATGTTTAAATGTGGCTCTTGTGGTTGTGGTATAACTGCCGAACATAAAACTAAATATATTAGAAGCACTCAAGAAGTGAAAGGCTATAATTATTATCACTGCACCCATAAGAAAAAGGAAATGGATTGTCGCCAAGGTTCAGTTGAAGAAAAAGAAATAACCGAAGAAATAGTTCAAAAATTAGAAAAATTGGAAATGCACCCAATATTCTTAGAATGGGCTTTAAATTATTTAGATAGTCAGAAAAATGTTGAAAAAATAGAAAACAAGGAAATAGAGATAAATAAAGATAAGCGGATTAATGAGCTAAAAGATCAATTGTCCGGCTTAACTATGATGAGGGTAAAAAATTTGATTGATGACGAGGAATATTTAAAGGAAAAATTGTCCCTTAAAAAAGAAATAGAAAAACTAGGCAAAGTTTTAGACCAAAAAACAAAAGAAAGCGATATAATTGAATTAACCAAAGATAAATTTATATTTTCAGCTTATGCCAAAAAGAAATTTATCAAAGGCGATAAATTAACTAAAAAAGAGATACTAACTGATTTAGGTTCGAACCAACAAATAAATGACAAAAAAGTCCATATTTACTTGTTTAAATGGCTTTTGCCTATCTATGAGAATGTTGAAATTTACAATGCCAAATTAGCAAGGTTAGAACCAGCAAAAATTGGCTTAGATTATACAAAAAACAGAGCTCTAAATGAGCTCCGTCTCTCTTGGCTCGGGGACATGGATTCGAACCATGATTGATGGCTCCAAAGGCCACTGTCCTACCATTAGACGATCCCCGAATATTGGATAATATTAATAAATTATATCAGTCTAGTCAACTAAGAACCAAAAAGCGCCTTTCTGGCCGAATAAGCGCTTTAGATAATGATTTAAACGCGGGCGTATTTGCGTACGGCAAAGAAACTGGCGATAAGAGTGATAATAAAAATAACGCCGAATTGCGCTCCGAATATCGGCCAAAAATTATAAACGAAATAACTGAGTAAATTGACATTATAGCCGGCTAAGAAAACTTCCAAATAAGGCTGGAACAAAGTGAGAAAGGGGTAGAAAATAATAATCATGATAAAGACGCTCATCAAGGCATAGAAAAAAGCGGAAAAGAAATAAGGCATATAAATAAAGAAGTTGGAGGCCCCAACTAGACGCATGATTTCAATTTCCTTTCTATGCGTATAAACCGCCACGCGGATAGAATTATAGACGACCAAAATACTGGTAAGGACAAAAATAGCAATAATAGCAAGGCCGATTTCATTAACTCGGTTGGTTACAGATTGAATTTTAGCCACCACGGCCGTATTATCACTGAAATCGCGGGACTCTATAATATCGGAATCGAGCTGGCGCAAAGTATTCACCAAATTGGCCGTATCATCAAAATCAACGGGAGTAATAGCTAGACTTGGAGACAAAGGGTTATTGCCCAATTCGCGCAAAGCTTGAAGAATTTCCGGATTATCCCGATATTTATTACGGAAAGAATCTAAAGCCGCCTGTTTAGAAGTGTAATTAACAGCCTTTATTTCCGGCATGCCGCTTAAACGGCTGCGTAAAGCGGTAATATCGCTTTCTGAAGCTTCAGGTTTAAGATAGAGGCTGATATCAATTTTCTCTTTGACGGCGTTAACGGCATTATCGCTCACCACTCTGACGGTCAAGAGAGTATTGATGGAAAAAAGAGCCAGCAATAAAATTGTGACCGTGACAATCGACAGCCAGATATTGCGGGCAATATCCTGCAGGCTGAATTTGATGATGCGCAAAAAAGAAAGCATAAAGAATGATATTTAGAGCAAATATTTGCCATGAACCTTATCGCTAACCACGCGGCCCTTATCCATGGTAATTACCCGGCGATTTAAACGATTGACTATCTCTTTATTATGCGTGACTAAAATAACCGTGGTCCCGAATTTATTAATTCTTAGCAGCAGTTCCATAATCTCATCGGCATTAATAGCATCAAGATTGCCGGTCGGCTCATCGGCCAAGAGTATCCGTGGCTGATGGACTAAGGCGCGGGCAATCGCCGCCCTTTGCTGTTCGCCACCGGAAACTTCATGCGGATAACGACCGCCCTTGTCTTCCAGACCGACAATTTTCAAAACACTGGGCACAATCTTCTTGATTTTTGCCTGACTGGAACCGCAAACTTCCAAAGCAAAAGCGACATTCTCGCGCAAAGTCTTTTTCGGCAGAAGCTTGAAATCTTGAAAAATAACGCCTATTTGCCGGCGCAAATAAGGAACTTCATGACGGCTAAGACGGGTAATATCCCAATCGCCAATAACCACTTGGCCTTCATCCGCCCGCTCCTCGCCGATTAACAGCTTCACTAAAGTCGTCTTGCCGGCGCCGGATTGGCCGACAACGGAAACAAACTCTCCGGCCTTAATATGGAGATTAACGTCGCTCAATACTTTATTGCGACGAGAATAGCTTTTAGAAACATGGAGCAAGCTTATCATAGAATTTTATTGAGATAGCTTTTTCAGTCCGTAATTTATCAACAGTTCGTTGTCTTTAAAATTATCGGCTTTGCTTTGAGCGCCGAAATTAACCACGATTAAGCGTCCGGCATCAGAATCCACCCTAGTCATCAAACAATAACCGGCTTCATCCAGATAACCGGTCTTGGAACCGATAATTTTATAATTATTGGCCAGCACGAGACTATTGGTATTACTGAGGTTATGCTTGACTTTGGTATTAATGGTGGAAAAAGAATAGCGGGCGGTTGTGCTGATTTTTTGCAATAGAGAATTCTTAAACAATTCTCTTGTCATTATAGCATAATCGAGAGGAGAACTCACATTATCGGGAGACAATCCCGTCGGTTCGACAAAATGAGTATTATCGGCACCCCAGGATTTAGCCTTGTCATTCATTTTCTTAATGAATTCAGTCCGGTTTAAACCGCTGACTCTGACCAAACTTTCCACGGCATTATTGGCGGAGCCGACTAAAGCGGAATAAAGCAAATCGCCGACAGTCAAAGTATCGCCATCCTTAACCGTCAGACGGGCAGATTCCCAGGGCTTACAATATTGGTAATTATAGTTTTCGTCCTGAACGGAATAAAAAACAACTTTATCCAAATCGGGATTAGTATCTAAAAACACCTGAGCCGCTATCAGTTTGCTTAAACTGGCTAAAGGCGAAACATTGGCCGCATTCTTATTATACAAAATACTGCCGTCGCCTTCTTTGATAACTACGGCGGAACGAGAACTGATTTCTAAATCAGCCGACGCCGCTTTAATTTTCTCGCTGTCTTCAGGAGCAATAATCTTTTCCGTTTCAATCTTGATATCAATGACACCGGCTCCTAAAGAAGCGATTTTTTCAAAAGCGCGGGCATCTAAATCTACCACCCGATTAGGAAAGAGCGAGCGATCGGGGCCGTAATCGTTGACGGTCACGGACACGGATTTATTATTGTCCAAATTAGTTACCTTCAAAACCGTGCCCTTCTTGAAATCGGGAGAAGCGGCGAAAAGACCTCCTTGAAAGCGATACCAACTGGCTTGGCCGACCGTCAAAACCTGATTGTTATACAAAACCGCCACCCGGGCGAAAGGAAAATTGATTTTAGCGCTAAGACTATGATTATTGGGATTATCAACCGAGGGTAGAGGGCGCCATTGACGAGAAGAACCGTCAAAAAAGAATATCTGCTTATAGTAGTTATTGGCCTCGCCGTAATCGATTGTTAAATCTAAAAATACTTTCTGATTATATGATGGGCTGCTAGCAGCAAAATCTAATTGATAAACATGACCTAAAAGTTCATAATTCCAAGGAAGGGGAAAATCTTCCCCCAAATCATCTAATCGCAAAACGGCATTCTTGCTTAAGGCCTCGGCCGGAACCTTGATATTAAGAGCTCCCAGACGCAATGACCGTTCTTGGCCAGCATTTAAATTTCCTTGAAGCGTCTGCAAATCAGGCTCATTGGCGGAAACGGCAATATCGGCGGGCGGGGTCAAGCCTACATAAGCCTCATAGGCTAAAACCGGAGAAGCAAACCCGGTTGCCAAGGCTAATGATAGAAAAATACTGAAAAAATATCTTGTTTTCATAAATATTAATTTAAACCGCTTCGAATTGACTAAGGAGCCGGCTTCTGCTTATAATATTGAAGCGGCGGGTGTCGTATAATGGTTATTATGTGAGCTTCCCAAGCTTAAGACGGCGGTCCGATTCCGCTCACCCGCTCCCATTGCCGAGATAGCTCAATTGGTAGAGCAACGGTATCGTAAACCGTAGGTTGTGGGTTCAAGTCCCATTCTCGGCTCCATTATCAACGAAGAAAGTCAGCGACCGGCTGGCTTTTTTTAATTTGCAAATAAATTAATTAACAAAATAATGCCACCATTTCTGCCAGTTGGGAGCATGGTCAACTAGCACTGGGACAGACAAAGCACTAGCGGCTTCATCTTCTTTAATTACCGCCACTGTTTCCCCGGGGCGTTTCAAGCCCATATTTAAGCGCGCTTGCTCTTCTAATGATTGGTCGGACTGCAGATAATCAATCATCTCCTTCAAATCTTTATTCTTGGCTTCAAAATCATCAATTTCTTTTTGGATACCGGCGATTTCCTGCTCCACCAAACGCTTGCGGCTATAATTTTTGGCCAAGGGCAAAAAAATCAGTAACAAAAAAACCAAAGCGATAATGGCAAAGGTCCTCGGATTAGCTAAGAATCTATTAAGAAAACTGGTCTCGCGGCGGCGAGAAGCCCTTAAGTTGGAAATCATTTTCTGCTTAGTCATATTTTGCTTCTATCATCATAGCAAAAAGACAGAAAAAACGACAGTAAAAAAATCTAATTGCGTGATTTCGGCGTAACCCAAAAACCCATATATTTCCCGCGCAACAAGCGCCACTGGGCGTCCAAACAAGGAATAGAACCGAAAAAAATAATGGTAAAGGGTACAAATATCCACTCTAAAACCATGCGCACGTTTTTAAACACCGTATACTTAGGCGGACGTTTGGGCAAAAGCAAGGTCGAAATTATCGCCGATAGCACCAAGCCAATCATCGCGATGTTCATCAATGATTGAGTGATAGCGGGCAAATTGCCGGAAAGCACGGTGCTGTTAAATCTCGAGCCGCCCAGAAGCATCGGCATCCAACCGATAACGGCGATAATCAAAGCGTTGGTCGCCCAAGAATGAAAGCCGTAAAGCTGGATAAATATATGATTAATAAGCTTGCGGCGGTCTATCTGGCGCCAGCTTTTAACCGTATTAAACATCAAATAAGGAACATTCTCCGCTCCCCAGGCCCAGCGCCGCTGCTGTTTATACAAGCTACGCGCCGTCTGCCAAAAATTACGGTCGAAAGTGATGTCCATTGATACCGGAAAATACAAAGGTTCAACTCGATAATCGCCGCCATAATACAAGAGGCAATGCCAGAAAATACGAGAATCTTCGCTCACCATATTTGTCGACCAAAAACCGATATCAACTAAAGCCCTGAAGGTCATGGAGTGGGAAGAATAAGTAACCAGCTGTTCTTCGCGTATCTGCATCATCATCTGCCAAAAGGTATTGGAGGAAGCGGCTACCCTGGAAAAAAATGGTGCCTCCCATAAATTATTATGATAGACGGGAATGGGCTGGTAGCTGGCGCGATAAGGCGAAGATACGGTCAAAAATTTATAGCTGAGAGCAAAAAAATAACCGGGCCGGACCATCGTATCAATATCAAAAACGCTGACTAAAATATTGTCATAATCAAATTTTTCAACGTCGAGCAATTCCTCTTTTACCCTCTTTATCGCCCAGGCCTGGTTAGCGCCCTTGCCTTTCAACTCGCCCTCGATGCCATCGGGATGGAAGGTCACAAAGAAACGCCCGAAACGATGCTTAAATTTGTTTTCAATAGCCTCGGCGCGATCGCGGGCAGAAGCGCCGGCTCTTTCCTCCATTGCCAATACTATAATAAATCTTTCCGCCGGAAAACCGTCTTGCAATACCGATTCCAAGGCGCCAGCGATAATATCTTCGCTTTCATTATAGTTAGGCAGAATTAAAAGATGCCATAAATCCTGACAGCGCTTGCCCTGTCTAACTAAAGCATCGGGGGCAATTTTAGGATCGGAAAAATCGCCGCGCTCTAACTCGTCACATCGAGCCTGCCAATTAATCGCGGCATTCTTTTTCAGCTTGCGATAAGCCGCTATCAAATAAAGCGCCAGATAAATAACCAGAAGCAGCCAGTAGACATCAAAAGCGATAATAAAAAAAGCCACCCACACCGGCTGGAAATAAGAAAAGACTAGTAGTAATAATAAGGTAGAAAAAGACAGCAAACCAGGCAAAGCCTCAAAAAAACGATAAAGCCGACGATCGGCTCCTTGTAAATCAGTTGCTTTCCCCACTTTTAAATAGTTCATAATTGAGTAAGAAAACCGCGTCGCCTCATTTCAAAAAAACAGCGGGCGCAGGCTAAAACGTCAACCATGGCGTTATGAGCCTCATCAAAATCGCGATTGAATAAATGCCGGTGCAATTCCGACAAATTAGGCCATTTATAACCGCCGCGACCGTTACTGATACGGCAGACATCGGCGCTGGCTTTCATTGTACAAACTTTTTTTGCCGCCGCCAAATCATTCGGGATTTGGTTGCGATAGAATTCCGAGCCGATAATCTTGTCATCAAAATCAATATTATGGCCGACTAAAGCTTCAGCCCTGGCTAGATGTTCAGCAAATTCCGATAACACTTCTTTCAAATCCCTGCCCTCGGCGACAGCCTGCTCCTGGCTGATGCGATGGATTCTAGTGGCTTCTTCCGGAATAATAAAACCGTCCGGACGGATAATATAATCATAGCGGTCCCAAGCCTTGCCGGCGGCATCAAACCAAGCCCATGATAGTTGGACTAAGCGCGGCCAATTATCTAAATCGCTAATCGGCGCTTTATAACTTTTAGGCAAACCGGTTGTCTCGGTATCAAACACTAAATACATAAAATTATTCCGGCCGACGAGAAAAATCAATGAGTTCGTCTTCAGCCATATCTTGCCCCTCTTCTTCTTGAAAGTCATGCTTTTTGGGCGGACGCGGTGTCTTTTCCGGGCGGCCGCGGAAATCTACCGGCTGCGCTTGGCGCAAAGCGGATAGAGAGAGCGAAGGACCGGGAGCGGGAGCATTTTTTAGAGATTGCAGCTCTTCTTCTTTGGCTTGACGCCTGCTATCCACTTCGGTTTTTCTTTCTTGGCGCTTCAGGCTCAAGCAATCTTTGCAAAACACCGGCCTGACACCATCAGGGACGAACACGGTAGTAGTCTCGGCACCGCAACGCGAACAAACAGCCGGATAGCCTTTAGGCGCCTTTGCCTCGGTGGAAGGGGCCGGCCTGGATACAATCGTTCGTTTAGCCGGCACTGCTGCCGCAGCGGCGACTGGAGTAGTCACGCGTCCTTGAAATTTAGGGCCAGAAAAAGCCGCGGGAGTTTTTCTTTCCATATTTTCTCCCGATGCTTGCCTGGTAAGCGGAGCCTGATTAGAAGTCGACTCTTCCGTTCTGGCTTCCAAAGTTTTGGGAGACACGCCGGCAAGCGGCGACGCCGTTGCCAAAGGACGGACCGGAGAGGACGGGGCATCATCTTGAGCTTCATGCCAGCGCAAAATCTTTTCTTCGACCTCCGCCCGGCTGCTGGCATATTTTTCTCGAGAATAAGCAATAACCTTGTCTACATTATTAGTCTTTTCCTCATCGGTAAGCGGCGGCAGTCCTTTGGCGGAAAAGGGCGAAGAAGCGACGCCGTCTATCATTAATTTCAAATACATTTCATATTTAGGCAGATTGACCAAATCTTCTTCGGTAAAGACCGGGGCAAACTCCTTAGCTAATTCCTCAGCATCGGTCGCCCCCACCCTAAACGCAACCATCGTACCAACATTGCCAAAAACCGCCGGCTTCACCTTTTCGCTCAACTGTTCAATATATTGATGGGCTAATATAAGATTCAAATGGTATTTTCTGGCTTCTGATAAAATATTAGCGAAGCTATCGGTTGAGAAATTTTGAAATTCATCAATATATAGATAAAAATCTTTGCGTTCCTTTTCGGGCATATCAACTCTACTCATCGCTGCCAGCTGAATTTTAGTAATCATCATCGCACCGAGCAAAGCGGAATTATCCTCTCCGATTCTACCCTTACTCAGATTCATAATTAAAATTTTGCCTTGATCCATGATTTCCCGAATATCGATAGACGAACGGACTTGGCCAATGATGTTGCGCATCAGCGAACTAGAAAGAAATTGACCAACCTTATTCTGAATTGGGGATACTGCTTCCGAAGCGAACTTATCTGCATAGGAAGCAAACTCTTTCTCCCAAAAAGCTTTAACCACCGGATCCTTGATATTGGCGACGACGCGCTTGCGGTATGACTTATCCGAAAGCATGCGCACGACTCCCAAGAGAGTCGAGCCGGGAAAATCTAAAATTGCCAAAATGGCATTTCTTAAAATATATTCCAATCTGGGCCCCCAAGAATCAGCCCATAATTTTTGAAAGACACCCAACAAACCGGAAGCGACCAAGTGCCGTAAATGGGAATCAACTTGCTCAAGTACGTTAAAAGCAATCGGATAATCCATGTCCGACGGGTTAAAATAGACAACATCCTGGATGCGATTTGAAGGGATGTATTCGATTATTTTCTCCGCCAAGTCTCCGTGGGGGTCAACCACCGCCAGACCGTGGCCGGCGCGGATATCGCCGACAATCATATTTTCCTGAATGGTCGACTTGCCCATACCGGTTTTTCCAATCAAATACATGTGCCGGCGGCGGTCGTCGGTCTTAATACCAAATTTTTTAAATTGGTTGCGGAAAGTTGTTTGCGCAAATACCGCTATTTCTTGGTCCATATGATAAAACCGCTAAAAACTAACGCCCTAAGCCACCATTAAGCAAAGATTCATACTGGCTAAAAATATCTTTTAATAATGGCGGCAAATAAAGGACGCCGATAATCAAAGGAATTACAATTAATAGAACTTTAATCCATCCGAAAATCCTCTGCCAGGCGACATAATTATTGATATGCCTGACCATCGCCCTTATTTCCCTGCTCATTTCCAAATTTTCCCGTAAAAGAGCCGCTACATCTTCACTATCCTTGGCCATCTCTGCTACCATGGGCTCGACTTCCTTTTGTAACACTTCCATAAACTTAAACGCGCGCCCGGCACTCTTTGACGAACTTGGAGCCGATAAGCGCTAATTCTTTTAAATCTTTATCTAAAAAAGTATTTTTTCCCTCAAAATCGGCATTAACCAGATTAGTATCGGGCTTAAATTTCTGCAAATACCAGCGCTCCGCCCCCTGAATCATCCTTCCCATTTCTTCAATATCTTTAGCAGTGTGCAAATCCGGCAATAAGGTACTGCGAAACTCGTAAGGCAGGCCGCTGGACATTATTATTTTAACACTTTTTTGCAAATTATCTAAATTTACCGCCACGCCGACCACTTTTTCATATTCAGGCCAAGGAGCTTTAATATCCATGGCGATATAATCAATCAATTTATCTGCCAATAAACCAGCCAGCATTACGGGGTTGGTGCCATTGGTGTCCAATTTAACCAAATAACCCATGTCTTTAATTTTCTTAATAAAAACCGGCAAATCCGCGTGCAAAGTCGGTTCGCCTCCGGTAATAACTACGCCATCGATTTTTCCCAGTCTTTCCTGTAAAAAAAGAAAAAGGTCGTCCTCCTTAATCAGGGGATAACCTTCGTCTTTATCTTTTCCGTCCGGCGCCAACTTTTCTGAGCGGGGCCAGACAAGCATAGGGTTGTAGCAAAAATGGCAACGGAAATTACAGCCTTGAGTAAAAACTATAGCGGCCAAATTATCGGGATAATCCAGAAGACTTAATTTTTCTAAACCGCCAATTAACATATGGGAAAATCAAGGGTTAGCCGGGATTCTGATAACGGCCTTCCCCGCTTCCCTCTGAAAAATTAATTACTCAGAGCAAGCTACCTTAAAGGTCTTGCGATCCTTATATTCAGAAGCTTTGCCGGGATTATAGCTTTTAACAGGAGTCAGCCAGCCGACAACGCGGCTGTAAACGATGCACTCTTGGCGCTGAGTAGTGATAGGGCTCATATGGCTTGAGACTTAAGATAAAGCGGAGATAAGCTGTATCAGCTTAGTCATAACGCTTTACTTAAATATATTATAAGATAAATTTACAAATAAAACAAATTAGCAATTAGGGCAGCGCTCGGCCTGCATATCGGCGCTACTAAAGCCCATTTCTTCATCGCACTTGGGGCAATACTTGTGTTCTCCGGACAAATATCCGTGTTTGGGGCAAATTGAAAAAGTTGGGGTAATAGTAAAGTAAGGCAAGCGGTAATTGTTAATAATCCTTTGGGCTAATTTTTTAGCGGCATTGCCGTCAGGCAGGCGCTCGCCTAAGTAGCCGTGCAAAACGGTACCGCCGGTATACTTAATCTGCAAATCATCCTGCAAATCTAAAGCGGCAAAAATGTCATCAGAAAAACCGACAGGCAGGTGGGTAGAATTAGTATAATAAGGAGCAGCGCCATTCTTAACCGCCTCGGTATTGGCAAAATGCATATCCGGATAAGTCTCCAAATCTTTTTTGGCAAAACGATAGGTAGCTCCTTCTCCGGGAGTAGCCTCTAAATTATACAAATTATTGGTCTCATTCTGATAATCCATCAAGCGCTCGCGCATTGCATCCATAACTTCTAAAGCGAAAGCGTGGCCTTCGGGGGTGGTAATGTCTTTACCTAATAAATTTACCAAAGCCTCATTCATGCCGTTTAAACCGATAGTATTGAAATGATTCTGCCAGTAGGTGCCAAAACGGGCCTTAATATCCGCTAAATAATGGCTGGAATAGGGATATAAGCCGTCATCGGAAAATTTCTCAATAATTTTACGCTTAATTTCCAGGCTATCTCTGGCAATATCCATTAATTTATAGACTCTTTCCAAAAATTCCTCTTTGCTCTTGGCGACATGGCCGATACGGGCTAAATTCAAAGTTACGACGCCCAGACTGCCGGTTAAAGGATTGGCGCCGAAAAGCCCGCCGCCGCGCTTGCGCAGTTCCCGATTATCCAAGCGCAATCGGCAACACATTGAACGGGCGTCATCCCTATCCATATCTGAATTCACAAAGTTGGAAAAATAAGGGATGCCATATTTGGCCGTCATTTCCCAGACCGGTTTCAAGCACTCCCTATCCCAATCAAAATTTTTGTCAATGGTATAAGTCGGAATAGGAAAGCCAAAAACACGTCCAGTGGAATCACCCTCAAGCATCACCTCGGCAAAAGCCTGGTTAAACATATCCATTTCCGCTTGAAAATCCTTATATTTTTCCGGCATTATCTGCCCACCGATAATTACATTTTCTTCGCCAACCAATTTAGAAGGGGTAACGTCTAAAGTAATATTGGTAAAAGGAGTCTGGAAGCCGACGCGGGTGGGCACATTGATATTGAACATGAATTCCTGCAAGCCCTGTTTCACCTCCTTATAGCTTAAATTATCATAACGGATAAAAGGAGCTAAATAAGTATCAAAATTAGCAAAAGCCTGCGCTCCGGCCGCCTCGCCCTGCATGGTGTAAAAGAAGTTTACTATCTGGCCGAGAGCACTGCGAAAATGCTTTGCTGGTTTGCTTTGAACTTTTTCAGGAACGCCGCCGAAACCTTTAATCAATAAATCTTTCAAATCCCAGCCACAGCAATACGGGGCCAACAAGCCTAAGTCATGAATATGAATATCACCGTTAACATGGGCATCGCGGATAGTCTGGGGATAGAGCTTATTTAGCCAATAACGGGCAGAAATGGCCGAGGCGATGTAATTATTAAGGCCTTGGACGGAAAAACTCATATTGCTGTTTTCTTTCAAGCGCCAATCGGCTCTGCCCAGATAGTCTTCCATTAATTTTTCATCGGAAGTAGCTTTATTCAACTCTCTGAGCTGTCGGTGCTGGTCTCGATAAATAATATAAGCCCTCGCAGTTTTAATCTGACGATTTTCAATCAATACCTCTTCTACGATATCCTGGATTTCTTCCACCGCCGGAATACTGTTCTTATGAAATTTAGCGGCGATTTTTGCTACCGCCTCTTCGCTGAAACGAGCGGACATCGCTTCATCATCGATACCCACCGATAGCGCCGCTTTATGAATAGCGTCTTTGATTTTTTGTTGGCTAAAACCAACGATGTCACCGGAACGTTTCCGGATTTGGCTGATGATTTCTGGCATGGGGTTTGAAAACGATCGCGAAATTGAAGATTTAAAACTAATCATCTTAACCTTAAATCTTCAAAGCGCCATCGCCGTTCTAATATTTAATTTATTTTTCCTTTTTACCTTTAATCAGCTTATTCAGTTCGCGCCTGAATTCGTTAGCATCCTTAAAAGATTCGTAGACCGAAGCATAGCGGATATAGGCAACCTGATCGGTCTTTTTAAGATGCTTCATAACCATCTGCCCGACCTGTCTAGAGGTAACTTCGCCTTGTCTTAATTTCTGCAAATCTCTTTCGATGCCGTGGACTATCCGCTTAAAGTTATCTTCTGTTACCGGCCGTTTTTCCAAAGACTTTCTCAGACCGCTTACCAATTTTTCGCGGCTATAGGATTCGCGGCGGCCGTCTCTTTTGACAATCATCAAATCTAAAATTTCGATTTCTTCGTAAGTTGAGAAGCGAAAATTACATTTCAAGCACTCACGGCGGCGGCGGATAGAAAGACCGTCGGGGGCCACCCGGGAATCAACTACCTTGGTATCATTATGATAACAGACTGGGCATTTCATAAAAAACGATAAAAGCTATATTTTGTGGGGTTTTTTCATCATCAACCACTAAATATTGTAATTATTTTCATTATAGCAGAATTAAAAACTCGGGTCAAAATCAGCCAATATTCATATAAAAATTAAAAAAACAGCCTGATGTCAGGCTGGCTTGTGGATAATTATTATGTTTAATTTAAAAAGTAAAAGCAATAAAAACACCAAATTATATCTTTTGCAAGCGCCGCCTTAACCGATATATCTGGAATAGAAATACCCAGGCCTCCCGCCATACTTTTATCTTGCTACGACGCTTGATATAACGATTCTCCGACCAATTAACCGGCACCTCCTGCAAACGCAGGGATTTTCTTTGCGCTAAACAAATCAATTCGGTATCAAAAAACCAAGCCGTATCCAAAATTAGAGGCGAAACCGTCATCCAGGCTTCCCGGCTGACCGCCTTGAAACCGCATTGCAAATCCGTAAAATGATGGCCTAACAAACGGCGCGATAACCAGAGATAAGCCTTGGAACTTAACTCTCTAAACCAAGAGCGGTTCTTCACCGAAGACGGCAGCATTCTAGAACCGAAGCAGATATCTGTCTGATTGCCGATAATCGGGGCTAATAAATTAGGCAAGTCGCGCACATCAACAGCCAAGTCAATATCCATATATACTAAAAAATCGGCCCTACTGCGGTCAAAATAAGCTTTAATAGCCCTGCCCTTGCCGCTTTCGGAAATAATAAAACAGGCCGATTGAGGCCTGTTTTTATCAACAAAATCTTGTACTAAATTAATGAATTTTTGGCTGGAGCCGTTGACGACAAAGACCAGGCGCCAATCATATTCGGACATAAATGATTGTAAAAAATGCCAAATCCGCTCTGCATTGGCCGGAAAAATTTCATCTTCATTGTAAACGGGCACGCAAAAATCAATGGTCATGGCCTAAGATATTAATTACCCATCTTCTTCCTAATGAAAGCGGGCACGCTTAAATCGTCCTCTTCGGTCTTTTCCGGTTCCGGCGCCTTTTCCTGGCGCTTTTCCACCAAAGGCTGGAGGGGAATATTCTTGATAGTCGGCATTTTTGCTTTCTTATCACCCCAAAGAGCCGAAGCGGGCGTCGATTCTTTTTCGTTCTCGCTCTCGACAAAAGGATTGGGGGTATAACTCTTAAGTTCGACTTTCGAACTCTTGCTCTTGCCGTCAAATCCGGTGGCTACTACCGTAATCTTTATCTGGTCTTTCATCTTATCGTCGATAACCGCGCCAAAGATAATCTTAGCATCTTCATCGGCCGCTGAAGTAATCACCTTAGCGGCGTCACTGACTTCATTCATGCTCAAATCGGGGCCGCCGGTGATTGTAAAGACAATCCCGCGGGCGCCGTCGATGGACATATCTAATAAATTGGAATTAATGGCCGCCTTAGCCGCTTCAATCGCCTTATTTTCACCGCTAGCCTGACCGATACCCATTAAAGCGGAACCGGCGTTAGCCATGACTGCCTTAACATCGGCAAAATCGGCATTAATAACTCCGGGCACAGTGATAATTTCTGCTATGCCTTGAACTCCCTGGCGTAAAACATCATCGGCGATGGCAAAAGCTTCCAGCAAAGAAGTTCTCTTGTCTATCACCTGCAACAGCTTATCATTAGAAATGGTAATAATGGTATCGACTTTATCCGCTAAATCGGCAAAAGCGCGGTCGGCAATATTCTTTCTCTGCCCGCCCTCAAAAATAAAAGGCTTAGTGACTACTGCGACCGTTAAAGCGCCTAAATCGCGAGCAATTTGGGCAACAATCGGCGAAGCGCCGGAACCGGTGCCTCCGCCCAAGCCGCAAGTCACAAAGACCATATCACAGCCTTTAAGCGCCTCCCTGATTTCATTCTGAGATTCTTCCGCGGCGCCCTTGCCCAAGTCTGGATTCATGCCCGCCCCTAAACCTCTAGTCACAGTCTTGCCGATATGAATCTTCTCGCCGGCCTTATTATAATGCAGAGCCTGGATATCTGTATTGATAGCCACAAACTCCACTCCTTTGATGCCGTTTTCAATCATCCGGTTGATAGCGCTGCCGCCACCGCCGCCGACACCGACAACTTTTATTTTTGCAAATGTTTCTATTTCTGGTTTTACCTCTGCCATAATTCTGGCCGAATCTCCGCTTACTTTCAATCTGGAAAGCGGCTATTCTTCATTTAATTTATCTTGGAATAATTTTTTGGAAAATATTTTTTGCTTTACCGAAAATATCGCCGATATTTTTGCGCAAATTACCAGCACCCTGGCTCGGATATTCATGCGCCCCCCAAATCACTAAGCCTAAAGCCGGTAAAAATTCTGGGCTCTTGACCTTATCAATTACAACGCTGATATTTTTGCTCTGACCCAAAGCCGCCGGTAGGCGCAGCTTGCGCTTAGCCGCTTCAATCACACCGTCAAGCTGAGCGCCGGCGCCGGTAAAGACTACCCCGGCCGGCAACATTCCCGAGCGATCAATCTTCTTTAATTCTTTATCCACCTTATCAAAAATTTCTTCTACTCTGGCTTCAATGATTTCAGCGATATATTTTCTGGAAACCAGGCTAATATCATCATTAACGTCCTCCTCCTTCACCAAGCGGGTAACGTCTACTTCGTCATCGCTTTCAAAAGCGTCAGGGTTGGCACTGCCGTATTCCAGCTTGATTCTTTCCGCCAAGTTAATCGGACAGCGCAAACCAAGCGCAATATCGTTGGTAATATATTCTGAACCAATTGGTAAAACCGCGGCGTGTAAAAGATTACGCTCTTCATAAACCGCTAAGGAAGTAGTGGAGGAGCCGATATTGATTAAAGCCACCCCTAAATCTTTCTGCTTGGGCGTTAACACCGCCTCGGCCGCCGCCAGCGGCGAAATAACCAAATCTTCAATTTCTAAACCGGTGCGAAAAATCGCCTTAGTTAAATTTTTAGTCTGAGTGCTTAAACCTTGGATAATCAGCGCTTCGACCTCCAGACGGATACCACTCATGCCAATAGGGTCTTTGATATCGGTTTGATTGTCAACGCTAAACTTAATCGGCATGACATGCAAAATTTCATAATTAACCGGCACCGCCAGAGCTCTGGCCGCTTCAATCGCCCGATTAACATCCGCTTCGCTGATTTCACCGTCGCTTTTGCTGACAGCCACAACGCCTTTGCTGCGCTCGCATTTTACATTCGGATCATTAATGCCCACCCAAACGCTAGTTATAGGCACACCCACAATACGCTCCGCTTTCTCCAGGCAGGCGGAAATGGAAGAAGTCGTCTCTTCAATGCTAGTGACTACGCCTTTGCTGACGCCGGCAGTTGGGGAAGAAACGGCACCAATAATTTGAATTTCATCACCGGTCGGACCGGAAATCTTCTGTCCGATTACTAAACGGACCGCAGTAGAACCGATATCCAAGCCAGCGATAATGTCATCTTTCATAAATATTGAAAAATAGACGCCGGATTTTAGCTAAAAAAGAAACATCCGGCGATTTAAGCCATACTTATTACATTATAATCAATTTTTTAAATCTTCACAACTGGAAAGACCAATAAGCGGCTACCAGAGCCGGACCCCAGGCTAAAGTAATAAGCGCGCCCAAAGCCAAAAAAACACCTAAGGGCAGTTTGGAGCCCCATTCCTTCCGGCCGGCGATTATTAAAGCCAAGCCGACAGCCGTGCCCAAAAGATAGGCAGAAAGAATAGCGAGAATCAGCAGGCTCCAATTAGGGAACAGAGTCGCCAAGAGCAAGCCTAGCCAAATATCGCCTTCACCCAAACCGCGTCCGCGCGTTAGTATAAATTGCAAACCGAAAAAAGCTAACGCACCGGCAATACCGAGCAATAAAACATACCAAGAAGCTCCCAATAATAAATTTAAACCGGCAAAAACAATAGCCGCCGGCATTACCACTGCGTTTGACACCAAATAAAAACGTAAATCAAAAACAAATACTACAGTCAGTACAAAAACCGCAAGATAATCGCGAACTAAAGCCAGCCAAAAATTAAGATTAAAAAATAAGCCTAAACTTTCGGCATCAGGCCAGATAAAACCAAGATGCTTAAACCAAAAAAATACGAACAATATAGCGACTGCGGCTTCCACCGCCGGATATTGCCAAGAAATCGGCTGGCGGCAAAAACGGCAACGTCCGCCCAAGCGCAAATAACTAAAAAGGGGGATATTATCATGCCACCACAGCTGTCTCAAACAGCGCGGACAATAAGAGCGGCCGCTAATCTTCTCCTGCCGGTAAAGCCGCCAGACCAAGCAGTTAGCAAAGCTGCCAAACGACAAGCCTAGAGCGATAATAATTAATAATATTAACCACATAAAATTAAATTTAAGGCGCCGGCTCCAAGTCGGGATTAAGTCTCAGCGCTTGCTGATGCCAGCTTTCCGCCAAGACATCCTCGCCGAGCAAATCATAGACATTGGCAATCGCCAGCGGCCAATAATAAAAACCAGGCTGGCGCTGATAGGCATGCTGAAGCCAAAAAAGAGCAGAATCATATTCTTTTTGGCGCACATAGATATCAGCTCTTTTCTGCAGGCTAAGAAGGTCATTAGGATAAGCGGAATAAGCTAAACGCCAAGATTGCAGCGCCTGAGGCAAGTGGCCAGAATTTTCTTGGATTAAAGCCATTTCTATATAAACGCGAGAAGTATAAAAATTTAAATAAGCACGATGGTCATCATTAAGCAGAGGATGATTGGTTGATGGCAATAAATTTAAAACCTCGCCATATAAAGACAGCGCTTCTTTATCTCCGCCGCTTGACTGCCAACACTGGGCATAATCACGATAAAGCGCCGGACGTTCCGGGCTGGCGGCAATTAATTTTTCAAATAAGGGCGAGGCCTGCTCAACCCCTGACAAAAAACATTGCAATCTGGCAGACAAAAGACCTGCGTCATATCCGCGTAAAAATGACTGCGAAAAGATGCGCGATAATTCATTACGGACTAAATATTGAGAATTTAAATCCTCCAAATTAGACCAATCAGATAAAGCATAAGAAGCCAAAGTAGCGTGATAATAAGATTTTGACACCGGATTAAGAGCGCTCCGGTCTAGATAAGACAAAATTACGGAAATGGTAAAATACTCCCGCGCCGGCAAGAGGCGGCGAATCTGCAAAAAATAATAATCGGCCTGCAAGGAAGAAAGACTGAAATAAATCTGAACTAAAGCCAAGACGCCCAAAACACCGCCGCCTATTTTTATCAACCCTTCTCTCAACATCGAGCCGGACAAAGGCCTGGCAAAAAAACGAAATTTTCCCTTCATGCGGGCAAAAAATCCCCCCAGAAAAACTTTTTCTCCTAAGCTCAGATTGCCGGCTGACACTAAAGCGGCAATAACCCAGAAATAAAAGATGCTGCTGATGTCGGAAATGCCTACCATTAAAGTCAGACTATAAGCCGTCAATGAAAAAATAGAGGCCAAGGCGAACTTTCTACCCAAAGGCGAACGATATAGCTGCCAGCACTGCCAGGCCCAAAATATATATAATAATATCCAAAAAAATAAACCAATAATACCCGTCTGAATAATAATATCAACAACACCATTGTGAGCTCTATCAGTCGATGAGTCCACATTCATTAAGGCCCCCCATTCAGGCTGATAATGAGTAATAAAAGCTTCACCGCCATTTTCCCAGCCCACGCCCAGCCAAGGGTGTTCCTTTATAATCTGAAAAGAGCTGCGATAAAAAGAAAGGCGTAAGGCCAAGGTGCCGGAGCTAACATCCCGCAAAGAGCTAAAGCGAGCAGGCATTAGCAGATAAAAAAAAGCGGAAAAAAGCAATAATAAAATGGGGATAGCCGCCAAAGTGCGCCAGCGCCAACGTTGCCACGCAGATAAAACCAGCAACATAATAACCGCTACTATTGCCGCCAGCCAAGCCGCCCGGGAAGCACTGACGATTAATCCTGCCAACTGGCAGACAAACATCAACAAGGCAAAAAATTTATGAAAAAACTTTTTGGAATCAAAAAAATAATAAGCAGCCATGGCTAGAGCAAAGAGCAAAAAGGCACCCAAAAAATTAGGCTGGCCCAAAGTACCGATGGCGCGACTATAGAGCTGAGATTCCTGCCAGACAGCAAAATCAAAACCGCAGAATTGTAAAAAAGCATAAATACCGGCAAGAGAGCCGGCAATTGACATCAATAAAGCACTAAGGCGCACTCCGCGCAGCCAAAAAATAACCCTATTTTCCGATTGATAGAAACCGCCAAAATAATAAATCAGAAAGCTATACCAAAAAGCCAGCCAAAAATAAAACAAAATACCGGTTTGCCGTAAATAAGAGCCAAACCAGGACTGCCAAGAGTTAAAGGACCAAATAGATAAAACGGAAAGGGCCAGCCACAATATCCATACAGGCAAAATAGCGCGCCACCACTTTTTGGCCTCTAAAAATCCTTGGCGCCTTCCACGGCTAAAAATGGTAAAAAACAAAAAAACCAAAAGGGTGAGGGCGGATAAAATCTGCAGCCAAGCGCTCTTTATCGACACGAAAGGACTGGCTACGGGGAAAAGATACGACATGCCTAAAGGTACTGCCAAAAGGGCCAGCCAATAAAAACTAGGTAAAAAAAATGATAATATTCTCCTGATATTTAAATCCTTTCCATCCATAAAATAAATTATCTACTTTTAGTATAACATATAAAAAAACTCCGAACCATCGCGGATTCGGAGTTTTATGAGCAATAATCCAATTTAGCGTTTCTGCCAGCGCTGCCAGACAACCAAGAGGGGGCTGGCAACAAAAATAGAACTGTAAGCACCGCAGAAAATACCGATAATCAAAGCCAAGACGAATTCACGAACCGAATCGCCGCCAAAGAATAATACGGCCAGCAAAGCTAATAAGGTGGTAATCACCGTATTAATGGAACGCACAAAAGTCTGGTTCAAGCTGGCATTAACGGTTTCGGCAAAGCTGCCAGTACTCTTAGGCAAATTCTCGCGCGTTCGATCAAATACGACAATAGTGTCATTAACGCTATAGCCAAGAACGGTCAAAAGAGCGACCACAAAAGCGGTATTAATTTCTATACCGTAAAAATGTCCGAGTAAAGAAAAAACACCGATAGTAATCAATAAATCATGGAAAAGGGCAATAATAGCTGTCAATCCGTATTTCCAAGAAGCCACCGGCTTGGAAACGCGCCGAAAAGCAAAACCGATATAGATAATAATGACTATTAAGACAAAAAACATCAGCCAAAAGGCCTTGCTGCGCAATTCTTGGCCGATGGAAGGGCCGATAGCCTCGAAACGGACCTCCTCCAAACCGGCTTGAGCCTCCGGTAATTGCTTTAAGGCGGAGACAACGGCTTGATGAGTGTCCTCATCACTTTCCTGAAAGCGAAGAATTATGGAATCCTCTGTCGGCTGGATAGTCAGACTGCTGGCCTGTGTCCCGTTCAGGCCTGCTTGCACTGTGGAAACGGTCGGTTGGCCACCGGCAAATTTTACCTCCAATAAGCTACCGCCGGTAAAATCAAGGCCAAATCTCAGCCCCCAAAGAGCGATAAAAATAATGGAAGCGACGACCATGACGCCAGATAGCGACAACCAAAGATTACGATGTTTAATAATTTGTAGATTCATATATTCAAACAGGGCAAACAGATAATGCCGCCCCTGCTTTATTACTTAGTACGGATAAAACCTAAGAGCCAGCGATGCCTATCCAGCCAAGAACCCTTAAATATTTTTAATAAAATATAGGTAATGACAATGCTGCTGAACATGGAAATAGAAACGCCGATAAACAGAGTGGCACCGAAACCCTTAACCAAACCGGTACCGAAGCCCATTAAGATAAAACAAGTCAAAATTGTGGTGATATTACCATCTCTGATTGATGGCCACGCGCGCTTAAAGCCGTCATCTAAAGCCGCCGCCAAAGGCTTGCCGGAACGCAATTCTTCTTTCATACGTTCAAAAATCAAAACATTGGCATCGACAGCCATGCCGATAGACAAAATGAAACCGGTTATGCCCGCTAAAGTCAAAGTCACCGGCTGATTGGCATAGAATACCAAGAAAGCCAAAATAACCAAAAATAGCAAGGCCGAGAATACGCCGTCAAATATCTTCAAATGATTAAAGACGCTGACAAACAATAAAACCAGTAAGAGAATAAACAATAAAGCCAGCCAAATCGGAGCTGATTTAAAAATTGTTAGAACGGTTAAAGCATACACGCCCAAAGAAACAACCGACATCAAACCGGGCAAGCGGTAAAAAATAACCATGAATAAGGCTACTAAAGCAAACCCGATTAAACCAGCAGTCACGCTATTACTAATTGATTTCTGACCAAGACTGGCGCCGATAGTCTGTTGGCCGATTAAATTAATCGGCACGGGTAAAGCGCCGGTATTTAAGCGCTGAACCAATAGTTTAGCTTCTTGAACATTAAAATGACCGGAAATGACAGCGCGTCCATCGGGAATACGGTCGTTAACGGTGGGTACGCTAATAGCATAACCGTCCAAAAAGATAGCAACCGGCTTGCCGATATTACGCTCAGTAATGTCGGCAAACATTTCTCCGCCCTCGCTATCAAATTCTAAGGCCACTTCCGGAGAACTGTCCTGAGGATTGAATTGCAAAGTCGCTCTCTTTAAATTTTTTCCAGAAAGTTCGGTGTTTTTCCAATTATCACCCAAACTCAAAACAGGCGATTCATCCTGGAGTGAAAAAGATAATAACTGGGCTGAATAGGAGGTAATAACCGGCTCCTGTCCGGATTCATCCTTAAAAGGATTATCAATTTCTTTCTTGTCAATAAGCTTAGCAATCACGAGAGATTGGCCATCATTAACCGGGGCGGCTACGACAGTATTGGGAGCCAAATTTTTTAAAGCTGCCGCTAGCGCCGGCTGATTATCGACGGTAATATCGGCCTTGGTCTCATTTTTAGCTTGATATTTATCTGCTATTGCCTGCCAGTCGCTGCTTGACTGCAAATCTTTTAAAGCAGACTGGGCTTTAGCTGTCACTTGCTTATTAAAAGCCACTGCTTCGGCATTGGGCTCGACCGCCGCTTCTTGGACATCGGCGCTTTGCTCTTTAAATTCCAATAACGGTGTTTCGCCAATCAGCTTAATAGCGTCATTGACATCCTTAATACCGGCTAATTCCACGAGCACCCGATAATCTCCCTGCAAAGTACGATTAATCTGAACTACCGGCTCGCTGACACCGGCGCCGTTAACTCGCCGCTCAATAATATCGCGCACGCCCTCCAAAGAGCTGAGGCGATCGCCTTCCGCGATATTAGCGACATCGGCTTCATAGACTAATTGAGTGCCCCCTTGCAAATCTAAACCGAGTATAAAGGGGCTGTTTGGCGCTTTAGGTAAAACTATAATGTTATTGGTAGCATCAGCTAAAGCCTGGACACCGCGATTATAGTAATTGCCGGCCGCTAAGATAAAACCGAGAAAAGCAAAAACTAGCACTAATAAAAACAACCAGCGCTGGCGATGGCGTTTCATAAAATTAGAAAACTTTTGCATTGGAGACATAGATTTTGGTTAATTTATTGCCAAAGATTAGAAACTTTTAAAATCTTAGACTAAAAACACGAAAAAATCAAGACAAGGCTTTACAAAAAATGGGGTCTGCCATATAATTCTTAATAATAGCAAAAAAATAATACAAATCAACTTTATGACCTTAATACCGACTGTAATTGAAAAGGAGGGGCAGGTGGAAAGAGCTTATGACATCTACTCCCGCCTCCTTAAAGACCGCATAATTTTTCTTGGAGAGGCCATTGACGACCATGTGGCCAACATTGTCATTGCCCAGATGCTCTTCCTGGCGGCCGAAGATAAAGATAAAGACATAAAATTTTATATCAACTCCCCGGGAGGTTCCGTATCCGCCGGCTTAGCAATCTATGACACCATGCAATATATAAAATGCCCTGTCTCTACCATTTGCGTCGGCCTCGCCGCCTCAATGGCCTCCGTCCTCTTAGCGGCTGGTGCTAAAGGAAAACGTCTGGCCCTACCCAATAGCGAAATCATGATTCACCAAGTGATGGGAGGAGCCGAGGGCCAAGCTTCGGATATTAAAATCAGAGCTGAGCATATTTTAAAGATAAAAGACAAAATGAATAAAATACTGGCTCAACACACCGGTCAAAAAATAAATATTATTGAAAAAGACAGCGACCGCGATAATTTTATGAGCGCCGAGGAAGCCAAAAAATACGGTTTAATCGATAAAATAATTTCTAAAGAATAATAGGTACAAAAAACCGCCGGCAATTATCCGGCGGTTTTTTAATAAGCAATTTAATGATTTAAGGGAGCATTAAAACAGCAGCCATCATCTTGAAAGTTTCCAGGTAAGGCGCGGATTCTCCCGATTTAATATAAGAAACTACAAAAATATGATTTCCGTCACGGTCTAGAAAATAGACAATTTGCTGATCGGCGCTAATAATGCCAACCCCCATATTACCTTCTAAAAAACGACTGGAATCTAAAGCCGAGGCGTCGGAAAATTGACCGCTATACCAAGCGAGAATATCATCATAGGGCCTATCGCTTTCCTCGCGGGCAATTTGAATAAAAGATTGGTCGGGAGCGGCAAATAAAACCGCATTTTGATTAACAGCATTCACTACCCAATCCTGAGGGTAGACATCAGCAAAAAAACCATTCGGGTCGACATAAAGAGAAAGACCCTTGCCTTCAGCTAATTTGCCAGCACCAAGAGGGTTATAGCCGGCAATTATCTCTTGCTTATCAGGATAAGAATCAGAATCGGTATCGGCTAATTGCGGATTAGTTCCTAAAAATACTTCCGAAACATCGCTAAGCCCGTCATTGTCGGCATCGGCAACAAGCGGTAATGATAAAATATTACTATCTGGCTCAAAGCTATTTACTGGTTCCTCAACTACCGGAGAAACGATTGTCTCGGGCACAATTGTCACTGTTTGCACTACCTCTTCAGGGGCCGGCGATTCAACAACTGCGGCCGCAGGAACGGAGTTAAGAGTAGCCGATGGCTGCATTGCCGGTAAAATTAAAAAGTGATAAGCGGCATAAAACAAACCCGCCACTATAATTAACCCGGCGCTGATAATAATCATACCGGTTGACTGATGCTTATTGTTTTTCTGCTTATTGCCACTATGACCAGTGTGACGGCGAGAAACGCTTTTTTCTTCCTTATTGCCATAACTGGCGCCGCTCAAACTAGTGAGGGCAGGCATATTTCTAACAATAAAATCTTTTTGCAAGCGTTCTTGTAATTCTTGGTCTTCCTTCTTAGGAGTTTTTTTATTCTTACTATCCATATTAATCAGCTAAAAAAATAAAAAATGGCAACTATTAAAACGGCTAAAGCGACAAAAGGACTAACCCATTGCCAGGTCTTACCACGCAAAGGCCTATTTAATTCCGGCATAACATGAATGCGTAAATATAAACGTACGCCACCGGCGGTAGAATCTTTTTTATTCAATTTTTGATGGATGACCGCCATAAAATACAACGATATAAAGCAATTTACAAAGTACCGCTTCCCTTAGGATTATAGCCGTTCTTAACCTCATCGCCGTCGTTATAGCCATCGCCGTCGGTATCGGGATTTAAGGGGTTAGTGCCATAAACTCTCAATTCCTCATAGTCGGACAAGCCGTCAAAGTCAGAATCTATCAAATTAATATTAGTGCCGAGAACTGTTTCTTCCGCGTCAGTTAAACTGTCGCCGTCAGAATCAACCGGGGCGGTGACTATCGGCGTTTCGGTGGCAGTAATTATATCGGGAGTAACGACTGGAGAAATATCTGGGGTGGTCCCGGTGGCGCTTATTTCAGAATTTTCCGCCTCAGGACTGATAAGCTCGGGAGAAACTACTGTGCCAATGCTATTGTCGGTCTTGACAGTTGGGGTGGCGGCATTAGGAATAGGATTATCCAAAGCTTGGTCAGCAGCATTGCGTGTAATTTTTGCATAAACCAAATAAGCCGCCGCCGCTAAAATTACAACAGCTAAAACTAAAATCAGTATAAATTTTATTTTTACTCCGGAGACATTACTCGCAGGCTTATCTTCCCCGGCAAGTGGAGCCGACAAACCGGCTGATTGCGCCTCAATATTCACTTTGGGTCCGGATGAATGAACGGCCGATTCAGTTTCAGCAAAAATATCATCAACCGCATTGCTGGCCGGAACTTGTTTGTTTAAATCATTAAACATAATTTTCTAATTATTTTTTATAGGAAAACGCTGCTTATATTATAACTTATAATTTAAGAAAATGCATCCTTATTTAATCTCTGCAGAGTTGGAGGGAAATAATGAGCCACTATTTATCACCTGATTTTGGCTTTCAATAATCTTGTAAGTCATAATTTCACCATCTGCATTCCGTCGCAACACCTGAACTTCTTTATCAACAGGAATAAATAGACTATTCTTTTCCTCGGCCGTCATAAAGACCGGGGCTGATGATTGGGGTTGGACCCCGTTTAACAAAGGAGCTTGCGCCTGCGGCTTATCCCAGAAAAAATACAAGAGAATAAACACTATTATCAGGCAAATGACCGCTCCTAAAATTATAATATTATTCTTTTTCATATATATGAAAATAATTAATCGGCACCTCCGGAATTGTTATTATAAGTGTCATAACAGATAAGATAATTGGCCGTACACACAATTAACTGACCTCCGGGATTACAACAATATTGATTGCTCCCGCAAATAACACTGCCGCAACATTGCTGAGTGCTGGGATTATAACAATTCAAGCCAATCGAGCCACATTGCAATAACCCATTAGCGCAACCGGCGGGGGCATCGGCCACGCAAGCGCCATTTGGCCAAGAATTAGCCTCCCAATGCTTTCCGCTGGGGCAAGTGCAGGAAGTGCCTTCACAATCATTAATGCCATCGCAATTATAATAACCGCTGGGGCAGCTGACAGAACAAGAATTACCGGAACCGTTATAACATTTGGAAGAATAAAGGCCGCAATTGAAATTTAAACTCTTAGGAAAGCACTGATCGCCGCACTCATATTGGCTGGCGTTACAACCTACACAGGATGTATTACTTTCACATCCAAATACAAAATCGTCACAATCATACCAGCCTTGCTCACACTCGCAGTTACCTCCAACTTCAACTTGATGATTTCCAGAGCAAGAGCAATCTTTGGGACAATAGCCATCTATTTCCCAAGGAATAACTTGATTGTTGCGAATAATTTTTGCTTGGCAAATGCCATCGCCGCAATAACCTCCACCCGTAATATCGTCGCCAGAAAGATAAGTGCAATAATACTGCCCATTCATAATTGGATAGGGCACGGTACTGCCAGGCTTAGTAGTGCAGCCATACTGCAAAGTGGAAGAAGTGTTGCCGATTTGGGAACGATTTAAAATAACACCGCTATTGCCGTCACAATCTTCATGGCCATCATTATAAAATCCTCCCCGCCCCTCTAAATTTGGAGTCTGGCGCACCCCGTCACCGCAATAATTATTAATGTTAAGTAAAAATTCCCTTTCAGAAACGGCGCCAAATTCATTCTCCGCCTTAATCTTAATGGACACAGCGGATGCGGCCGTGGTCGGCGTTCCCTGCAAGGCAAATTGAATATTGACGACTGCCGCCTCAGCAGCCTTAAACCAAGAAGACAGTTTAGCAACGAAACGCCATAAAGCGCCGCGCGATGCTTGGACAGAGCC
>JAQUWT010000012.1 GCA_028692765.1 Patescibacteria group bacterium | reverse complement strand
GGATTTCTCATCCTCTTGCTCTTAGCCTCAATCTTTACCGGCATCAAGCAAAGCCGCAAAGGGCTCTATAAGATATTTTGGAAAGAAGCCTATAACTTCAGTATCGGCAATCTCATTATCGGCGCCGTTTTCTTTTTCTTCAACTATGAACGAGCAGCCTTCCTATCGGCTCGCTTCTGGCTGGCAATCTGGATAATTATTATGTTATGGTGGCTTTGGCCGATTGTTAAGCAATACCGTCTGGTCCCGGCCAAGCAAAAACAATTGGCGCAAGAACAAGAATTTAAAAAATATATTCCTTAAAAAAATCCCTCCATCATCGGAGGGATTTTTTAATTTAAAAAGATAAAAAAACAAGCATCCTATCTCTCCCTATATTTCCAGACGGTAATTTGCCCTTCAGTAAAGGCGGGTTGATAATTTTCTCTGATAAAATTATCGACCGGATTGTCGAGTTGATGGCGAAAACGCGATAACGAAGCCGGATAGGCGGTAATCGCGCAACTGGGTCGATTGAGCTCCAATTGCGCAGCGGCCCGCTTAAATTGTGCATCAGTTTGATGCCCAGTAATTAAAATATCAAAACTGGTAGCGCTAAGCTTGCCGGTTTCAAAATAGACATTAGGCAAAAAAGGTCCGACTTGCAAATATTGCCCCGGGCATTCCTGGCGGACATAATCTAAAAAAGGATAATCCTTGGTGAGGGAAAAATTAAAGAATAAAAAAGCTAAGAAATAGCTTACCGGCCAAAGCCAAAGCCAAGCTAAACCGGAAAGCGCCAATACTCGGCGATAAAATCCGGTTTGTTGCCCTAGTCTATCCAATAAATCCGGCAATATCGGCAGCAATAGAACCAAAGCCATGCTCAAATGATAATAATCAGGCAAGGGGTAGCAGGAAAGAATATAAACGCCGCTTAAAATCAATAATCCTAAACGCCGATAATCACGGGAGTGAAAAGGCCAGGCAAAGAGCAGGTAAGACGCAGAAGCTAAGGCTAATAAATAATAGGGGAGACGATTGGCCTCAACATAATGGAACAGAGGAAAAATCACTAAATTATCCCACAAAAGAGCCAGGGGCCAAAAGAATAATAGGATAAGCAAAGGGGCGGCGACGCCTAGTCCGTAACTAAATGCCGCCAAAAGACTGCGACGTCCGAACGGCTTTTTATTAAAAAATAATATGATAAAAAAAGAGGCGAACGCAAATAACAAGCCTTTCTGCTGTAAAGTGGCAATACCGGCAGAGGCCAAGAAAGCGGCGGCTAAAAGATGACGCCAACGGCTATTTTCCAAAAAAACCAAAAGAAAATAAGCCGACCAAATACTGAAAATTAACTGATAAAAATTATGGTTGATAATCCACCACCAAGAAGAGATTAAAACAAAGAGCAGAGGAATAAAATAATTAATCGGATTGGGACGCAAGCGTTCGGCAATTTTAAAAAGCCCGAAAGCACCGGCCAGCAAAAATAGAATTGATAAAGCTTTAGCCGACCAAAAACTCAAGCCTAAAACCAGCCATGCCCAGTATATAAGATAAAAGCTTAAAGGCGGTAAAAAAGAGAAAAAATCAAAATAAAGGCGGCGCTGATTATATAGATTCCAAGCACCATTTAAAGTGACACCCTCATCGCCGTTTAAAAAATGGTCAGCATGAAAAAATACCGCTAAGCCGACTATAAAAAACCAAAATACAATTTTCCAGACATTAATTTTTCTGACGCTCATAAAGAATGCTCAGATTATCCTGAAAAATTACCTGCCAATCAGGGGAAGACGCCAAATATGACTGCAAGTAATCGGGTGCGGACAATTCTTCTTCGGAAATTTGAAAAAATAATTTTTCTAGAGAGCGCAAGCCTAAGGAGCCGGCGCTTTTTTTTAATAAAACTAAATCAATTTTATAGACATCAAGCAAATGGCCGATATCTTCACCGTCATGCCGGAATCTTAAATACTCCTCTAAAATAGTATGGCCCTGATAATTTGCCTGCGGCATCCGGCCGTCAATAAATATCTGCCTTTGCGGATAAGCCCATAACAAATATCCTCCCCAATCATAGCTGTTAAATAAGCGCTTAGTCTGCAATTCCGGCCTGGCCCGCAGATATTCTACGGCTGCACAAGGATATTTGCGACCGCAAAAATCTTGGATATTATTTTGAAGCCAGGGAATATTAAGAGCCTGATAAACAATTAAAATAAATACAAAAAAAATAGCAAACACCCTCCAAATTAAAGAACGGCAACGCCTAGCTAGGCCAATAATCTGAACACCGAGCTCCTGAAAAGCTGCGCTTAAAAAGGGTAGAGAGGCTAAGACAAATAAAGGAAAGTGGCGCCGTGACTTAATAGCTAAAATAAAGAACAAAATAAATAAAAATGACTCCCACCAAGAAAATCTAAACAAAGTTTTACGCCTATTCTTTATGAGCAGGGCTAAAGCGGAGGCGGCTAGGGCCAGATAAAATATCTGGGCATAAAAAAGCGGAAAAATAAACTGGCTCTGCCACTCGCGGATATAAACCATATAAGCAGTGTGCGCATAAGTGCCCAAAAAAGCATACAAGCCAATGCCGTAGGGATTAATAAAAGTGGCTAAAACAGATAAAATTAAAACAGCTAATAATTGTCTTTTAAATTTAATATCAAAATTTTCAATTATAAAAAACTGCCAATGGCTTACATATTTAAAAAGCGGGGATACAAAAGCATAGACGCAATAAGCACCTAACAAGACCAAACCCAAAAGAAAACTGCCGTGGACATTGGCCCAAAACATGAACAGAAATGGTAAATACCAAGAATAATGCCTGAAATGGGATGGCCTGGAAAATAGCCAAAACAAAATGGCTACTCCCAGTAGACCAAACTCTTGAACTCTAATTCCTAGATGCGGCCTACTGGCCATTAGACCAAAAAATAACCAGATAGCGCCGCCAAGTTTAAATACCAATTTGCTTCCCAAAAGATTAAGATTCCGTTGCCAAGCAAAAAACGCCGCCAGCATCAATACTAAAAGAAAAACTAGATGTAGACTGATAAAATTACCATAATTAAATAGCAGGGCCATACCGGCATTTAAAAGCCATTCATGATCAACCCACTTCTGCCCTAGCAAGGTATAATTATAGTCATTAAAAACAGGAGCCCGCCCGCTGTTTAGGATATCTTGGCCAATGCGCAAATGCCAGCCTAAATCTACATCGGAATAAGAATAGGAGTTTGACAGAAAAAAAAGAGAGACGGCGACAAAAGCCAAAAACCCCAGAATAGCTATTGACAATCTATTAATTTTATTATTCATCTTTATATTTTAACACAAGAAAAATTGTTTGTCTTTCGGCATAAATTATGATAAAATAAAAACATCTAAAAATATCAACAACTAGAAGGGTGGTGAATTATGAGTAAAAAAATCTTAAAGAATTTAGTAGTGTTTGCAATGTTGTCATTATTGGCCCTGCCGATAGTCACAATGGCGCAAAGCAACCTTGATGTCGGTATGAACGAAATCGAAGAAGGTTTCGGTGATAACGGTTTGGGTAACACCGACCCGAGAACCACTGTTGCTAGATTGATTAACGTCGCTATGCTTTTCTTGGGCATCATCGCTGTCGTCATCATCTTACTGGGAGGCTTCAAGTGGATGACCGCCGGTGGCAACGAAGATAAAGTCGGCGAAGCCAAGAAATTAATGGGCGCCGGTGTTGTCGGTTTAGTCATCGTCTTATCAGCTTGGGGTATTGCCAACTTCATCTTAGGACGCTTAATCACCGCTACTAACTAGTAATTTCTAGAATCGATTTTGGAAAAGGCCCTCTTTAACAAGGGGGCCACCGCTCTGAACGGCAAATTATTGGCGTCCAGAGCAGTGAAATAAAAAATAAATAAATATATGTCACGCGCTCAAATCACTAAAAGCGTATTTTCATTCTTAATAACCAGCTTTATAATCGCCGGTTTTTTTAGTATCTTGCCAGTCTCAGCCGATGATTACGGCCTTAGCCAAAGCGCCAATGTAGTCGATGCTTATAAAGCCCAGGCAGCTAGTCCTGACAGTAATTTTCTTAGCACGCGCCTAGGTTCTATTATAGGACTGGTCCTATCTTTTGTCGGCGTAATTTTCTTAATTTTAATGATTTTTGCTGGCCTGACCTGGATGACCGCTTCTGGTAATCAAGAAAAAGTCAATAAAGCTAAAGATTTAATGATTAATGCAGTTATCGGCTTAGTAATTGTGATGGCCGCTTATGCCATTACCGCCTTTGTGGGCGATAGATTAACTTAATATGAAAATAAAACGCTTAATCTCTTTGATTTTCATCTTAATTTTATCTTTAGGCATTTTTAATTTAGCTTTGGCTCAAAACGGAAGTTATGATTTTTCTCAAAATAGCGGCTTAAGCAACACTGGTAGTAATGCCGGCTATACAACCACTGACACCTCGGTCAATGGTTATATTGCTCAAATAATCACCGTGATTCTGTCCTTAGTAGGCGTCGTATTTTTAGGTTTTGCCATTTATGCCGGCATTGTTTGGATGACCGCCCAAGGTAACGAAGAAAAAGTCAGCAAAGCTAAAGAAATACTGACAGAATCAATCATCGGCATTATTATTGTCCTAGCCGCTTATGCTATCAGTTATTTTGTTTTAAAGGCGACTACCGGCTCTTTAATTCAATAAAGACATGACGACTAAGCAGACAATCAACACTACTATAGTTGCCCTAGCCTTATTCCTATCCACTGGAATATTGGCGGCCTCAGCCCAGGGGCAGACTAATGCTAATATAAAAACAGCTTTTGATACGGGGAGCAGCAGCGCTTTAGGGATTGTATCTGGTGCTGGCGGAGCTGGTTATAATAATAGCATCGTTTTAGAAACGGTGGCGGGCAGAATAATAACCGGATTATTTTCCTTGCTCGGCATTATCTTTATTCTTTTTACTATTTACGGCGGCTATCTCTATTTGACTGCCCGCGGTAACGAAGAGCAGACTAAAAAAGCTAAATCAATCATCACGCAAAACATTATTGGTTTAGTTATTATTTTAGGCGCCTACGCCCTAACTTATTTCATAATCAAATTCTTTATCTAAACCCCGTATGAAATTAAAATCTTTAAAACCAATTTTTACCTTACTGCTTCTCACCGCTATTATGACCTTGCCTTATTTCGTATTTGCCCAAGATGCCAATAACGGTTCGGTTAATACCGGCTCATCCGCCAATCCGATTAAAATTTTGGAAAACATTGCTACCGGAGAAAGCGGTCCATATAATAAAGCCAATGAAAATTCCCTACCCACTATACTCGGCCTAGTAATAAACGGAGCTCTCAGCTTGCTCGGCGTTATTTTTATCATCCTGATGGTCTTAGCCGGCTATAATTGGATGACCGCCTCCGGCAATGAACAGAGGATTGAAGAAGCGAAAGATACTATCAAACGGGCAATTATCGGCTTAGTGATAGTGCTCGGCTCCTGGGCTATTTGGAATTTTATTTTAGTAAATGTCATTGAAATTCTATAATATGAAAAAAATTAAAATAAGCTTATTAACCGCCGCCTTAGCCATTATTCTGCCAATTTCGGCGGTATTAGCCCAAACAAGCACCGCGACCAAGAGCATAGCTGAAACCGTAGACGGACCGACTCAGGTAATGTTGGGGCAAACTGGATTAAATCATTTTACTTTAGGTCAAATTATTGCTGTGGTTATCCAAGGGGCCCTGAGTTTACTCGGTATCATTTTTTTAATCATTATCGTCTTTGCCGGCTACCGCTGGATGACTGCCTCCGGCAATGAAGAATCAATTAAAAAGGCTCAAGACATGATTAAACGAGCAATTATCGGCTTAGTCATCGTCCTTATGGCCTACGCCATTACTTATTTTGTCTTCAACCAACTACCCTTTACTGGCGGGGGTGGGGGTGGATCACAACCACCAGTAGGTTAGAAACAAAAAAAGGCCTGACTTAGTCAGGCCTTTTTGCGCAGAAG
Organism: Patescibacteria group bacterium; assembly: GCA_028692765.1. Lineage (GTDB taxonomy): Bacteria > Patescibacteriota > Patescibacteriia > Patescibacteriales > UBA12465. Next base: position 26,816 of record JAQUWT010000012.1, on the reverse strand, counting down.
TATTTATTATCTTCCATACTGTGCTGCGCGAAAATCGTAAGCGGTGATGCCGGCATCATCGTAATAAATTACGTTTGGCATACCGCCTTCTTTTGTCACACTTTTTGAGCCATATTGACTCTCAAATGTTACGGTGTAATTTCCCGGTATGGAAAACTTAAATTCTTTTTGAACAGGTAATTTTTTTGAACCGGGTGGCAAAATAATTTCCCGATAAAAATTACCAGGTCCTTTAATTTTGGCCGTCACCAATTGATTCCAATAATTAACCAACAAGCCAGTAAAGCGTTCTGGCTGGGTAGACTGCTGACTTGAAGCATTTGTCGTGCGTACAATAGCATACGCTGTAGCTGCCTCATCCAAATTGCGGGAATTACCAGAAAAATAAAGTTGTTCATCATCCATGGTAGAACGAATTAATAATGAGTCTTTGTTTGCCTCTAGTTTCTTTATGGACAATAAAAGCTGCTCTTTTTGCTCCGCAATTTCGTTTACCCTATTGCTTCCCTCAATGGAGGGGGGGCGATGAGATAACAACAACAACTCCTTATTTAATTTTTCAAGAGTGTTGTTTTTTTTATCAATCTCTTTATTCAAGAGTTTGATTTTTTTTTCAACATCTGTCTGACGTAATTGTCCGATATAAAATTCACCCCCGCGACGACTCTGGGTCTGAGCGGAGACAGACAAACAAAATGCCATAAAAATGGCGAAAATTACAACAAAAGTTTTTGCTTTCATGATGATATAGATTTTTTTGTTAATGTTCTTTTTTTTTATTCTTCGCTAAAATTTTTATAATCTCAGCTTAGAACTTATTATTATAGCACTTTTTTTAATATATGTCAATAACTTATCCCCAAGTTATACCTTGACTTAATAATTAAGCTGTGGTATAAATATAGGTCGCAAAAATCCCTGCTTGTCATGTTTAATACTGTAGGGATTTTTTGTTTGAGTAAATAACCTTACGCTAATATGAAAAAATTCAAGATCAGCGAGGACTTAGTGCCTCTTAGTAGACGCCAAAGAACCGTTCTTACTCTGATTATTGCCTGCGTCTTTCAATTCGTCCTTTTCTTTACGCCCGTCTTAGCGGCTGAAGCCGTAACTCTTGCTCAAGGAGATATTAAAATGGACTCTACCAGTAAAAGCGAAATCGACCCTATAGTCGCCAGCCTTATCGAGAATAATCTGTCTACTAGCTTACCCGAGGCTGCAGAAGAAGAAATATTAGAAGAAGATAACACTAAACCAACGATTCAAGTTATACGGACCAGCACTCATACTATTACCGCCTATAACTCCGACCCGGCTCAAACCGATGATACTCCTTGCATCACCGCCAATGGCTTTAATGTTTGCAAACACGGCGAGGAGGACACGATTGCCGCTAATTTCCTTAAATTCGGTACTAAAGTGAGAATCCCGGAATTATATGGCGACCACATCTTCGTGGTTCGCGACCGTATGAACAAGCGCTACAGCGACCGCGTCGATATCTGGATGAAAGAAAAGACCGACGCCCGCCAATTCGGCGTCAAAGTCGCTAAAATAGAAGTAGTGGAATTCATTGATTAATAATTTTCAAAGACTATAAAAACACCCGCCGCGGTAATTCCGTAGCGGGTGTTTTGTTTTTGGATAATTCAATTAAAAGAGAAAGGAAAGAAAGCCACGTCGACGGAGAGATTTTTCCTTGCTGGCTAAATTCATCGTGGTCGGAATGACCGTATCCGGAATCAAAGAAATACTGTCAATGCCAGCAGCCATTAAAAACTCGGCAAAATCCGGAAAATCGCTTGGTCCCTGGCCGCAAATGCCGACCTTGCGCTTGCGCTTCTTAGCCACAGCAATCAAATTCTTAATCATCGTCTTAACCGCTTCATTCTTCTCGTTAGAAACACCTTCGATCTTCAAGCTGCCGCCGGAATCTCGGTCTATGCCTAATAACAATTGAGTTAAGTCGTTAGAACCGATGGAAAATCCGTCAAAAATATCACAGAACTTATCAGCTAAAATAATATTACTCGGAATTTCCGCCATCACATATATTTGCAAGCCGTTAACGCCGCGCTTCAAGCCGTTTTTAGCCATGATTTCCTGTACTTTTTTACCTTCTTCCACGGTTCGGCAAAAAGGAACCATTAATTTCAAATTAGTCAGCCCGTATTCATCACGAACGCGCTTCATCGCCTTGCATTCCAAATTGAAAGCCGGCACAAACTGCTTAGCATAATAGCGGCTAGCGCCGCGCCAGCCAATCATCGGATTAGACTCCACCGGCTCAAACTCGCGGCCGCCGATTAAGTTGGCATATTCATTGGTTTTAAAATCGGATAAGCGCACAATCACATCTTTTGGATGGAAAGCGGCGGCAATAATCGCCACTCCTTGCGCTAAACGATCGACAAAGTATTGCGCTTTATCCTCGTAGCCGGCAGTCAGTTCCTCAATTTTTTTCTTGGCTTCCTTATCTTGAAGGTGGGGATAATTAATTAAAGCTAAAGGATGAATCTTAATGTAATTATTGATTATAAACTCGAGACGAGCCAGGCCCACGCCGTCATTAGGGACGAAAGATTGGGCAAAAGCCAATTCCGGTTCGCCGATATTCATCATAATCTTCGTCTTGGGGCGCTTTAAATTCTTAATATCGGTACTTAAAACTTTAAAGGGTAATTTCCCGGCATAAACAAAACCCTCCTCGCCCTCGGCGCAGCTGACAGTAACGCTAGCGCCGCTATTTAAGACTTTAGAGCCGTTATTGGTGCCGACTACGCAAGGAATTCCCAACTCGCGGGAAACAATCGCCGCATGGCAAGTACGCCCGCCCTTATCCGTCACAATCGCTGAAGCAATCTTCATAATCGGCTCCCAGTCCGGATCGGTCATATCCGTTACCAAGACTTCTCCCGGCTTAAAGCTGTGAATCTGCTTAACATCCATCATCCGTCTGATTTTGCCGGCACCGATGTTATTGCGGACGCTCTGGCCTTTTACCAAAACCGTGCCTTTCTTCTGCAGGCGATACTCTTCGATTACACTGAGATTACGGACACTTTGTACTGTTTCGGGACGCGCCTGAATAATATAGAGACTCTGATCGCGGCCGTCCATCGCCCATTCAATATCCATTGCCCGGCCATAATGCTCTTCTATCTCCATGCCCCATTTGGCTAATTTTTTAACCTGGGCATCACTGATAGATTGCTTTAAACGATCAGCGGAGCTGACAGAAATATTTTTAACCGGCGATTTACCACCTTTATTATAAATCATCTTGACCGCTTTCTTGCCGATTGAGCGGGAAATAATGGCCAAAGTCGGTTTAAAAACATAAAATTCATCCGGATTGACCCGTCCCTGGACGATATTTTCGCCTAAACCGTAAATAGAATTGATTAAAACGGTATTGCGGAAACCGGATTCGGTATCGATGGTAAACATGACACCGGAAGCGCCTAAATCGGAACGAATCATCTTCTGCACGCCTACCGAAAGAGCGATGGAGAAATGATCGAAGCCCTTATCGGCCCGATAAGAGATGGCCCGATCGGTAAATAATGAAGCAATACATTTTTTAACGGCTAACAATAATTCTTTCTCTCCGACAATATTTAAAAAAGTCTCCTGCTGGCCGGCAAAGGAAGCATCCGGCAAGTCTTCGGCGGTCGCGCTGGAACGGACGGCCACATCTAAAGCTTTGCTTTTATTTTCGGCCGATAAGCGCTTATAAGCATCGGCAATTTCCTTCTTAAAATCGGCCGGCAATTGAACGGATAAAATCGCTTCACGTACTGCTTTTCCGTGCGCCATTAAATTACGAGTATCCTTGGTGTCTAAATCTTTTAGAATCTCCTTAATTTTCTTTTTTAATCCAGTGCTTTCTAAAAAATAACGATAAGCATCGGCAGTGGTGGCAAAACCATTAGGCACTTTGATGCCTTTATCCTTAAGCTTGCGGTACATCTCGCCCAAAGAGGCGTTTTTTCCTCCGACTGAAGGCACGTCCTTAATAGACAATTCTTCAAAAAAACGAACAAACACGGGCTTAGTCATAAATATTATTTTAAAATTTTATTTCTTATAAAATTATATTTCCATTATAGCACATTCTTTACTTTCTCATAATAATGCCGTAAGATAGTAATGAAAGCGCGCGGGCGTGGCGGAATTGGCAGACGCACTTGGCTTAGGACCAAGCGGGGCAACCCTTGAGAGTTCGAGTCTCTCCGCCCGCACTTATTCAAATGTTTTACTTTCTCCACTCATTTTTACCGAATCCGATTCTCTTCAGTTTGGGACCACTTACCGTTCATTGGTACGGTTTATTTTTAGTTTTAGGAATGGCCGGGGGCATTATCACCGCTTGGCGGCTAAGCTCTTTTTACGGAATATCGAAAGACAGGGTTTTGGATTTGGCTATTTGGCTGATAGTAGGAGGTTTATTGGGGGCGAGAATTTACGAATTATTTCTGGAATTTCCATATTATTATCAACACCCGGCCGCTACTTTTAAATTTTGGGAAGGCGGCTTAGCTATTCATGGTGCAATTATCGGCGGTGCTATCTCCCTTTTCCTATTTGCCAGACACTACCGCTTACCGATAATCCGCCTTGGCGCCTTAAGCGTTGCCGGCGTGGCTTTAGGGCAGGCTATCGGCCGCTGGGGAAATTGGTTTAATCAAGAATTATTTGGCCTGCCGACCAAGCTCCCCTGGGGAATACCGATTGCGGAAATAAACCGCCCCTGGCAATATATTAACGAAACTTTTTTTCAGCCGACATTCTTATATGAAAGCTTGGGGTGCCTGCTTATTTTTATCTTTCTTATATTTTTAAATTATAGCTGGAAAAAAGAATTGGATAATAAAAAATCCGGTCTGATAATTATATCCTACCTCACCCTCTACTCTTTATTGAGATTCAGTTTAGAATTTATCAAAGTAGACGCTACGCCGATGCTATTTGGCTGGCGCTGGCCGCAGATAATGAGCCTAATAATAATTATCGCCAGTTTAGTCTATCTTCTTATTAACTATCGTCCGTTTAAGCAAAAAATTAAAGATTAATATGTTTTTAAAAATCTTCAATAAAACAAATAAAAAACGAAGTCTAATTCTCTTATATATTTTGGGAACCATCCTTGCCATCGCCAATGCTCTGCCCGCCTATATCCAGTCAAATTTTTTGGGACAAATTTTTTCGCTGTCATGGGTGAGTATATTTTTTGCCAGCGCCAATTTAATTACGGTGTTTGCTATCATCTTTTTCCCTAAAATTATTAAAAATATAGGCAATATTGCTTCTACGGAAATAGTCCTGTTTCTGTTTATATTTTCTCTTTTGGGAATGAGCCTTGCCAACCATGCGATTGTGATTTTTATCGCCTTCATCCTTCTGAGCGTAACCAGCAACTTGATTTGGATTAACATGGATATTTTAGTGGAAAGCTTTTCCGATGATGCCTCAACCGGGCTGACCAGAACTATCTATTTTACGGCCATTAACCTTGGCTGGATTATCGCTCCGTCTCTATCAAGCTATTTAATAGAAATAGGAGATTACTATTGGGTATTTATTGCGGCGGCTATTTGTCTGGTGCCATTTATGGCGATTCTAATAAAAAACCGCCACCGCTTGCGTGATCGCGACACTTATCGCACACATCCCATTGTGCCAACGATAAAAAAATTATGGAAAAACCGCAATCTCCGCGGCATCTTCTTTATCGCTTTACTGCTTAATCTTTTTTTCAGCAGCGCCGTTGTCTACATTCCCGTTTATCTACATCAAAACCTTGGTTTCAATTGGTCAGTCTTAGGTATAATGTTTTCTGTCATGCTTTTACCATTTATAATTTTTGAAATCCCGGCTGGCTGGCTGGCGGATAAATACTGGGGAGAAAAAGAAATAATGGGGACTGGGCTGGCTATAATTATTATCGCTTTATTTTTATTTTTTGCCGTTAAAGAGGCCAACCCCTGGCTGTGGGGCGGCATTTTGTTTTTTAGCCGTGTCGGTGCCGCTTTAGTGGAAGCGATGCGCGAGTCTTACTTTTTTAAAATTGTTGATGCTAAAGACGTCCAATATATCAACTTTTTCCGTACTACCGCTCCCTTAGGGTACTTATTAGGCACGGTATTTGCCATACTGATTATATATTTTTATCCCTTACAATATTTATTCCTATTTATTGCCCTAATTATGACCTCTAGCTTCCTGTTTTTACATATTATCAAAGATAGTAAATAAAAAGTTGACGGATACTGGTAAATCTTCTATCATAATCTCAGCTTTCCCGCGGGTATCGTATAATGGTTATTATGTCAGCCTTCCAAGCTGAAGATGGCGGTTCGATTCCGCTTACCCGCTCAAATAAAAAATCCCCCTTAAGGGGGATTTTTTAATATTTACCAAAATCATAATCAACTATCTTTTTTCTAATAGGGCCTCGAATTAAAAAATATAGCCCCCCTTTGAACCATTTCCATAAAACCGAAGCTACTCCTTCCTTTTCTAGTCTTCTTACAGAAAAATACAAATAAGATGAATTTAACATACGATAACGCCCCTGCTTAGATAAACGCTTGATATAATCATAATCTTCACCGATAAAAATACCTTCATCAAAGCCATTTTGACTATCATGTATTTTCTTGTCAACCATAATACCAACTCCGACCGAAGCGGGGAAAAAAAATTGGCCAGTAAAACAAGCGGAGCGATAAAAAAACTCAAACCAGCGATAAATATAGCGAGAAGAATTAAAAATTAAATAAAAACCGGCGGCGCTTAAACGGCGGCGCTTAAATTCTTCATACACTGCCGGTAAAAAATTGTCGGGAACGACTGTGTCGGCATCCAAAAAAAGAATAGTGTCTCCCTGGGCAATAGAGGCTCCGCGATTGCGCTGTCTAGCCGGCGAACGTTTTTCGTCTTGGATAAAAATACAAGCAGCGGCTAAAGCCACCTCTTTGGTGTCATCCTCCGACATACCGTCAGAGACAATAATTTCATAATCAGAAAAACTTTGCTTCTTTAAAGAAGCGATAAGGAGCGGCAAATATTTTTCTTCATTCAAAGTAGGAACGACGATTGAGAGCATATTAAAATAAAGTGCGCGCTAAATCCCAAAAACTCTTGTCTCCATGTTTATATTGCCAATACCACCATTCTACCCCCCATAGATAAGCCTTTTTAAATTTAGTGTTAAGTGCATATTGTAAGTTAGCTTTAAATTGATCGAGATTAAAAGAGTAGTCGGCTTCAGTTTTAGACAAATATATAATTTTTCCTTGAGGCACCCAGGGTTCGGCCTGAAGTTCAGCAATAAAACGTTTATCAACAGGTATCCCAACCAGCCAAGCCTTAAATCCATAAAACCAAGCGGGAATAGGATAGCGCATATAACCGATAACCTTATTCCAAATAACCCGGTACATCGTGGTACCAAAAACATCTCCATATTTAGCCTCCTTCCTCCACATATTTAATTCACCTGGTCCGGAAACCATCACGGGACGTTTATCAAGAGATTTTACCAAAGCAATCTCTTTTGCAAAAAAAGCCTCATCACTGGGCGGGCAAATGCCGAAAGTATTTAAAAAGGGCTCATTCTCAACCTGCCAATATAAAATTGAAGAGTTATCTTGATAGCGTTTTACCGTCTTCTCCAACATTAACAAAGTCCTTTCCTGAACCTGATTTATATCTTCTTGATTTGTCCACTCAGGAGCATGGCATTCCGGCCACCGCGGCAAACGCCAGCCGATATTAATAACAAACTTAACGTTGCGCTTAGCCCCCTCGCTAATCATAAAATCATAATCACTGTAATCAAAAACCCCTTTTTCCTTTTCAATCTCATCCCAATATATCGGCAAACGGACATTTTTTACTTGTAAATCGTCTAAAATAGCAAAATAGAGCTCGCGCCAATTTAAACCTATTTCTGCGGCATATTTTTTAGAAAAAGTAACGCCAAAAAAATCAGGATTAGACACGATTTCGACATCCTGTTTTTTTTGAAAAATCTTCATAAATAAGACCGTGGTCACTAAAAAAACGATAATTATTAGATAAACCATTTTTTTCTTGATTTTCATAAAGACAAAAAGTAAAGGCCGATGCTGATGATAAAAATAGCGAGACCTTTTTGAAATAAGACTTTTTTAGAAATATCCTCTTTTAAAGCTTTAGGATAAAAGAAAGAAATAATTGCTCCTAAAAATATAATCCAGGCATATTGCACTCCTTGTAAGGCATTAACCACCGCCACTGGGCCAAGATAAACCGCATAATTTTGTAAAATAAAACCGATAGCCCCTAAAACCTGATTGCCAAAAATTAGGCCCTGGTTGCGCTGACGCTTAGGCTGGCGCGTAAAGATGGCTTTTATTTCTCGGCGAGCTCGAGGAGAAAACAAAATCAAGCTGGCTGCCAACAGAGCACCGAGCCTAGTCCATAAAAAAGCGCTCAAAAATTCCTGAGAAGAATAGGCAAATTTACTGCCAACAAAAAATAGCGCATAAAAAAGACCAGAGGCCAAAGCCAAAAAAACACTGGAGAGAGTGGCATTATGTTTTAGATTTAAAGAAGTAAAAATCTTTTCCCAAAAATTCTGGCGTTTTCCGGGCAAGAAGACGACCACCAATAATCCGGATAAAAGCAAAAAAATAGCTATTAGCTGATTGCCGCTAAACTTATCACCCAAGAATAAAAAAGATAAAGGCAGAGAAAAAATAGGCGTAGAACCGCCAACAATTACCAAGGAACGGGAAGCTTCCCCTCTTCTTAGGGCCGCATATAAAAATAACAAAGCCAAGGCGAATAATAAACCTAAAAACAAATTAAACCAAAAAAGGAATATCCCCGGCCAAGACAGAAACCAAGGAGCAGTCAGAAAAACAAGCGCCCCCATCGCACAAGCAATGAAAGTATAAGCTCTAGCGCTGCCGACAACTTTCTCTACTAAAAATTTATCAACCAAATTTGCTATCGCCAGCAAAAAATAAGCTGATAGAGCTACAAAAAACCAAGCCATAAATTAAAAATTAGAAAATATTTCTTTTTCCATATTTTCTACACCCTTATGCCCAACATAAAGATAAGCATTCAAAGAGGCCCTAGCCAAACGTCCGTCATCTAGCCAATCAAACAACCATTCGTTTACAAACTCAGGATTAACTTCATCAAAAGCAGCGCCGATAGATAAAAGCCACTCACGATTAAATTTTTCTTGAGCGCCAACCGGTTCTGACATTATTATCGGCAAACCTAAGCCGGTATAAAAACTTAGTTCCGAGGGCTTGGTCCATAAAATATCGGTGCGGCGCAAACATAAATTAAACAAGCGAAAATATTCCATCTTTTGCGGATGATAAATAATTCTCACACTATTATTGTTTTCTAAACCTAAATTTAAAACAGCTTTTTTAAAATATTCGTTTACATCAGCACGACTACCGGCCACTAAGTTTATTTTAACTTTTCCAGATTTTATAGATGCCTCTAAGCGCCTCAAAATCAAAGCCCCTATTTCTCTCTGCGCGCCGGCGCCGCCGACAGCAAAAGTCAGTTCTAAAGGCCGAGAAGCAGGTTTGATTTCTGGAAATAAATCAACGAGCAAACTTCTATATTTATTATAAAAATTACCGCGCGGATCAAGTCCGCCCAATCTGACAGCCATATCACCATTCAAAAGCGAATCATCTAATCCGAGGTTGTCAGCCGGCAGAGGAAAACCGGTTATTTTTATATTATCTGAAATCACACCATATTCTTTTAATCTTTCCCCCACTCGCTTATTCGGACATAAATAAATTATACGGCTAGAACGGGGATTGATAGGAGCCCAAGCTCGAGAAATATCCGCATCGCAAACAATGCAATATATCGGGCCTTGATAATGATAATATTCGGCGCAATAAGCTGCGACAAAAAAAGTGGTAACCAAAGGTAAAACCTCTTTATTAAGAGATTCGATTAACTTTTTACCGACGCCCTTTTTTACCGCCTTAAAAAATATCTTTTGTTGCAAAGTTTGCCGCGATAAGTCCCGACGAGGATAAAAAGCGTCAATTCTTTGAAAATAATCCATCGCCCGGAAAACTAATTCCCCTAAAACTGGAATTCTCTTGAAATAAGATATTTTTTCGTATGATTTTTGGCTATTAAGCCAATAAGATTTTTCCCAATTATCGATTTCTGGATAATCATTAAGATTAATAATGCCGGCTCGACTTAGAGGCAACAAGGGATAGGCCGCCCGTTGATGGCCATAACCCATATCCGCCGCTACTAAATGAATTTTCTTATTATCCATAAATGCAGATGATTAAAATTATGACTATATTATACTATAAAAAAATCGCCCCTGAAAGGGCGATTTTAATTATTTCGAAGTGGTAATTTTAGGTGCTCCCGCTCCTTGTATATACTGATAAGCGTAAAGGGCCGCTGAAGTGGCCTGACCCATGGCAATGGTAATCTGCTTAAATTCGCTAGCCACAACGTCGCCGGCGGCAAATAATCCGGGAGTGCGGGTAGCATATTTATCATCAACTAATATTTGCGACCTTTCATCGCGATTAACCAAGTCAGCCACTAAGTCAGTACTGGCAATACGGCCTATTTCTACAAAAACACCGTCCAAAGGCAAAGATATTTCCTGACCGGAGTCATTTTGATAGACCAGAGATTCAACTTTATCGCCGCCCTTAATCTCACGAGTTTGAGCGCCGGTAATTATTTCAATATTATTGCGGCTTTTTACCTCCTCAACTAAAGAATCAAAAGCTTTAAAAGTAGCGCTACGGATAATGAGATACACTTTAGCAGCAATTTTGGAAAGCACCTCGGCCGCATCAAAAGCGGAATTACCACTACCAATAACCGCCACGGTCTTGCCTTTATACAATGGACCGTCACAATTAGCACAGTAAGAAACCCCCTTGCCGCTAAATTCAATCTCTCCGGGAACGGCAAGGCGGCGGGGGGATAGACCCATAGCGATAATTACGGTTTTAGCCTCATACTTATCACGATCGGTAGAAATTAAAAAATTACCATCAGCCTGTTTTTCCACTCGCTTAACTTCAGCGCTCTTTATTTCCGCTCCAGAAGCTAAAGCGTGCTCATTAAATCTAGAAATCAAATCAAAATTACTAATACTGGTAAAACCGGGATAATTTTCAATCTCACCCGCCCAAATAATTTGCCCTCCAGGCTCTTTTCCTAAAATTAAAGTCTTCATTTCTCTGCGGGCGGCATAAATACCTGCAGTAATGCCAGCCGGACCCTGGCCAATAATAATGGTGTCGTACATAAATTATTTAATTAATAATACTAATAATACTATATTATACAATGACTATTGGTAAAAGGCAAAGATAAATATTTTAACTAATATTTAACAAATAATTTAAATAACTATTTTTATGTTTAATATTAGCTAATTTTAATTGTTCTTTGTAGAACAATTAACATACTATAAAAAATTATTTAATTTTCAACTTCTTGTTAAAATAAAAATATATAAATGTTCTACGAAGAACATATTTTTTATAAAATAAAAATAATATCTAAAAATTAATAATAATTTATAAATTTTAATTGCCTCCATATTTTATAACTCAATCTTAATCTAACTAAAAAAATCATTAAAAATAATTTCTAAAAATTCTATCACAACTCAAAGGCTAAAGGCATTAATTTTCTTACTTTTTTGCAATCATCCTACAATGTTCCACAAAGAACATCATTTTATATTATTTAATATAAAAATATAATATGTAGATGGTTAAAGTAAAAATAAGTAAGCCATTAATTGTTCTTTGTAGAACAATTTAATTATATATTTTATATAAACAAAAAACCGGATTAACCCGGCTTTATTTTTTGGTGGACCATAAGGGACTTGAACCCTTGACCTCTTCCATGCCATGGAAGCGCTCTAGCCAACTGAGCTAATGGCCCAATATAATTGTTCTTTGTAGAACAAATCAATTGCTTAATAACATAATAACTAATAACAATAAAAAGTCAATAACAATAAAACATAATATTTGTCAATATGCTGGTGCCCTCGCCAGGAATCGAACCTGGATTTAGAACTTAGGAGATTCTCGTTTTATCCATTAAACTACAAGGGCGAAGACAAAATAATAATACCCGAAAATAAAACATTTGACAACCATTATCTAAATACCTATGTATTATAATAACATTAAATAAATTTTTGACAAAAGAAAATATATATATTAAAATGAAAATATAATTTTTGCTTTTTTATCAAATAAGCATACTAAAAATCCATCTTTTAGGAGGGGTGCGATTATTTAAATCTATGTTTAATAAAGACGGGAAATTTGAAAAATTTAAAGACGCCGAGACTATTATCGGCTCATCCATTAAAGTTAAAGGCAACTTTCACGGCAAGGGTGATATTGTTATCGAAGGGATGCTTGAAGGTTCGCTAAAAACCGAGGCTAATGTCTTTATCGGAGAAAAAGCCAAGGTCGGCGCCTCAGTCGAAGCTGACGAGGCTTTAATCAATGGCGAAATAAACGGAAACATTAAGGTAAAAAAATATTTAGCCATCGGTAAAACCGCAAAAATCACCGGCGATGTCCAGTGCGGTGAAATTTCTATCGAGAGAGGCGCTTCAATTACCGGCCAGATTATTGTTTCTGCAGAAAATGCGAAAAAAATAGAAATCAAAAAAAGTAAAGAAGAGGAAGAGATTTAATCTCCGAAACTTTATTTATGAACACTTATATCTACGATGATTTTCTAAATAAGGGACGCTATCGCCGCGCTTTGAACAAAGTAGAAATTCGCTTAACCGACCTAGGATTAAATGGGAAAATAATACGTTTGGGGTCGATTAAAAATGTTAAAGAAGTAATCCAGGCAGAAATTAAAAACGGAGTAAAGACAATAGTGGCTGTCGGTAACAACGCCACCGCCAACAAAGTAATAAGCGCCATGATAACCAATAAAGCTTACGGCTTTTTCCAAAAAGACGTGCTTTTTTCAATTATTCCAATAGGCGACAATAACTCAATTGCGGCTTCTTTCGGGATTAAAAAAGAAGAAGAGGCGTGCAACATCCTCTTGGCCAGAAGAATTAAACAGATAGATATAGGGATAGCCGGTAATAATATTTTTTTAAACAAAGCGGAAATGGTAAGCGAACAAGCTGAAGTTAAAATAAATGAAGATTATATTTTGGAAATAAACAAAAAAACGCCGGTTAAAATTATTAATTTAAATGATGACGCCAAGCTTAGTTTAGGACAACGCATTGATCCTTATGATAATAAATTAAATTTGATTATTGAAAAAAAGCCTGGCGACACCACTTTTATTACCGGCGATGATTTTAAAATATCAGGCCAGGGCAACCTAATTTTAGACGAATCAATTGAAGTTCCTCTGCCGGTAGAGGTGGGGTTAATAAAGGAAAAAATAAATATAATTGTCGGCAAAGATAGAATCTTTATTTAAAAAACCGGGGTTTACCCGGTTTTTTTATTAATCAACTGCACTAATTATTATTTAACAATTTCGCCCTCAATTATTTTAGGCTCATTAAGCGTATTTTTATTCATTAAAAATTGCTGTAAAACAGTAAGCAGAGTTAAAACTAGCCAATAAAGGGTGAGACCTCCGGGCAAAGTAATGCCGATAAAAATAGTAAGGGCCGGCATAAAATAAAGCATCTGCTTATTCATAATTGCAGCCATACTTTCATCCTTGGTATTAATACTGGGGCTGCTTATATTTTTATTTCTTTTAGCCATCATCATTTTTGCCTGCCAAAATTGGGCCAAGCCAGCTAAAATAGCTAAGTAAATATTGGGTTTAGAAAGGTCCAAAAATCCTAAAAAGACACTATTAATAAACTCGGGGCGATGAATAAAGGGATAAACCAAATCTAAGTGCTGGCTTAAGCCATCTCGAAAAACTCGATAAACCGCAATAAAAAAAGGTAATTGCAATAGCAAGGGCAAACAAGAAGAAAAAGGATTAACTTGATGCTCCTTATAAAGAGACATTAAAGCTTTGCCCATTTCAGCCTGATTATCTTTATACTTTGTCTTTAATTCATCAATTTTGGGCTGTAGTTCTTGTAAAGACTTCTGAGATTTAATTGATTTTTTAGAAAGCGGCCACAAAATCAACTTAATAATCACCGTCAACAGAATAATAGACAAGCCTAAATCTTGCATCGATACCGAATTATAAAGAAATACTAATAAATTAAGAATCGGCTGATAAAAAATGACTTGAAATAAATGATACATAATATTTATTTTAAGGGGTCATATCCGCCCTTATTAAACGGATTACACCTAATAATACGCCAAGCTGACTTAAGCCCCCCTTTAATCGGGCCATACTTTGCAATCGCCTGGATGCCATAATCAGAACAGCTGGGGCTAAAGCGGCAAAAACCATGAGGATAAAAAACTTTAAGCGGACCATGATCAAAAGATAAGGTCTTTTGATATAATCTAATTATTTTTATAAAGAATTTACCTAATAATTTATTAAAATATTGAAGCATACTCATTTATACCCCTATTTTTTGATGCCTAAAAGAGCAATCAGTTCGTTTTCCAATTCTGGACCAGAAGCGCCTTTAATCGGAGGCAGAGCAATTATAACATAATCTCGCGTAAAAAGTAATTTATCTTCAATTTTAGTAATAATGTTAAAAATTTTTCTTTTTAAAAGGTGCCGACGGACGGCGCTTTTATCTATTTTTATACCTAATATTACACCAAAACGGGAAAACTCCTTATTACTGTTAAGACTTTTAACGCCTAAAAACCGCCCGTATGCGCTACGGCCGGTTTTAAAAATTTTATCAAAATCATTATCTAGGTGTAATTTTTTATTAGCAGCTAACATGGCGGAAAGCCAATTTATTTAGACAAAACGGCGCGACCGCGATCACGGCGACGTTTTAAAACATCGCGCCCGTCTTTTGTGCTCATTCTTTCTAAAAATCCATGTTTTTTCTGAGCTCTTTTCTTGTTCGGTTGGTAAGTTCTTTTTGGCATACTTTAATATTTATTAAACAATTATAACTAACATAACACTAATTTTTTAAAAGGTCAATATAAATATAAGTTATTTATTCACTATTTATAAACACCTTATAAACATAGTTTGTCCTTGTGGCTATGGATTTTATCCCCTATAATATAGTTATATTATCCGTTTTTATGAATAATGATCAAATTTGGCAAGCAACCTTGGGTGAATTAGAAATAAATCTTTCCCGGGTTAATTTTGTTACCTGGTTTAAAGACACTTTTCTGTCTTCTTTTGAAAACGGACGGGCTATTATCTGCGTACCTAACGCTTTTGTAAAAAAATGGTTAGAAGAAAAATACCATCGCAATATTGTCGGCTCTCTTGAAAATGTCACCAAACAAAAATTAAACGAGATTATTTATAAAATAGAATTGCGCCACGGCCAACAAGAAAACACTATCGTTCCCGAGAGCGTAAAAATAACACCAAAAGAACAGAATCAAATTAAAGAAAACCACGTCGGACAAAATGTAAATCGATTCGGATTAAACCCAAAATATATTTTTGACAATTTTGTGGTTGGGCGGGGAAATGAACTGGCCCACGCCGCCTGCCGAGCTGTAGTTAATAATTTAGGAAAGGCTTACAACCCTTTATTTATCTACGGCGGAGTTGGTCTAGGAAAAACCCATCTATTACAAGCCATCGGCAACGAAGCCGCTAAAAAAACTGATAAGATACTTTATACAACCAGTGAAAAATTTACCAATAATTATATCCAAGCGGTACAAACAGGAAAAGCTAAAGATTTTAAAAACATGTACCGCAACGTCGATGTTCTCCTGGTGGACGACGTCCAATTCATGGGTGGAAAAGATGGTACCCAGGAAGAATTTTTTCATACTTTCAATGAATTACAGCAAAGCGACAAGCAAATTGTCATGACCTCCGACAGGCCGCCAAAATCTATCCCCGCCATTGAAAAGCGTCTTATCTCCCGCTTCGAATCAGGAATGGTTGCCGACGTGGGTAAACCTGATGTTGAAACCAAAATAGCTATTCTAGAACAAAAATCACTAGAAAAAAATTTTCCTTTAGATAAAGATGTATTAATGTATATAGCTAATAATGTTCAAAATAATATTCGTGAACTAGAAGGGGCCCTTAATAAGATTGTAGTCATCCATCAGCTGAATAATTCCATACCAACCCTTAAAAGCGTAAAAAACGCTCTTAGCGACTATGTGTCCAGCCTGCAAACAAAGTCATTAACCCCGAAAGAAATAATAGAGGCTGTTTCCCGTTTCTACGAAATTAGCGTCAAAGATATTACCGGCAACAGCCGCCGCAAGGAATTAGTCGGCCCCCGGCAAGCGGCTATATTTCTTATTAGAGAGGAACTAAACACCTCCTATCCAAGTATCGGCCAAGAAATGGGCGGACGCGACCATACCACCGCTATGCACGCCTACAACAAGATTCTTAATGAAATAAAAGAAAACGACAACGAAAAACTAAAACAAGAGTTGGAATCAATTAAACAATTATTTAATACCTCAGCCTATTAGAGTGGAACACTTGTGGAAAAAACCATAAAAACTGTTAACTTCCTGTTATTTAGAGATTGAATAAAAAGTGAAAAATCTAAAGTTAATATCAGCAAAAAATTAATCCCCAAAATTATCACCACTAAACCACTAGATATCAAGAAGCTAAAACACAGAAAAAATAATTTAATAATAGATAAAATAAAGCACAAAAATAATCTATCCCCAACCCTTATTATTACTATTATTAAATATATATAAAATAAATATATAATATACAGATATGAAATTTATCTGCTTACAAGAAAATTTAAAAAGAGGCTTAGCGATTGTTAACCATATTAATAATAAGAATATTAATTTGCCTATATTGAATAATATTTTAATTAGAGCTAATGATAGCGGCATTGAGTTAATAAGTACTAATTTGGAAATCGGAATAACACATCAATTAAGAGGTAAACTGGAAGAAATAGGGGAAACAACGATTGATGCAAAAATTATTAGTGATTATGTTAATCTTTTGCCGGAGGAAAAAATAGAATTCAAAGAGGATGGTAATGAAATTAATATAAAATGCGGCAATTATAAAACCAAGGTTAAAGGAGAGTCTTCTAAGGAGTATCCTTTAATACCGGTTATTGATAGAGATAATTTTTGTGAAATAAATATTTTTGATTTTCGTAAAGCTTTAAATAGCGTAGCCTTTGCTGTTGCTAATAATGATAATCGCATAGAGTTGTCCGGTGTATTTTTTCAATTTCAAAACGATATTCTAACTATTGCGTCCACCGATAGTTATCGTCTGGCCGAAAGAAAAATAAAGATAAAAAACAATTCCATTAATGAGGCTAATATTATTGTTCCCGCTCGCACCATCCAGGAGATTTTAAGAATTATCTCCAACTTCAGCGTCGATGCTCAGTCTTTGGAATCTGATGTTATTAAGATTTATTTATCTGATAATCAAATCCTCTTTTCTTTAGACTCGGTGGAGCTGATTTCTCGATTAATAAACGGTCAATATCCTGATTATCGGCAAATTATTCCTGATAAATATAAAACCGAGGTGGAAATAAAAAGACAGGATTTAATAAGAGCCATTAAAGCTTCCGCTATTTTTTCTAAATCAGGGGTTTATGATATATCCCTTATTCTTAAAAAAGGGGTCGTTAATGTTTATTCTTCTTCAAGCCAGAGTGGTGAAAGCTCTATTGATTTAGATGGTGATGTTTCTGGGGATGATAATGATATTACTATTAATTATCGCTATTTACTGGATGGTTTAAATATAGTGGATAGCGAGCAGGTGGTGATAAGGGTGATTAATAATAATACTCCCTGTGCTATTGTTTCAAAAGATGATGATGATTATCTTTATATAGTGATGCCGATACGCAATTAAGATTAATTTATTCCGATATATAAAAAACCGCCGATTAAATGGCGGTTTTTTGTAAATCTATTTTATATTAATAGACTAAATTGAAATTTACTTCGGCATTATTGCAATTACCAACATCATCGCAGGCGGTAGCGGTTATTTTTTGGTATCCTTTTTCTAGGTCTTCTAGAAGCACATCTATTTCTGTTTCTGCGCCCAGTCCGGGCAGGGCGGAATTATTGAGTTGATATTTAATTAATTTAATACCCCTTGGAGCGGAAGCATTAACTTTTACCCTTAGTATTTTTTTATTTATTAACTCGCCTTCAGAAGGAGATTCAATAATTATTGTCGGTTTATTTTCCGGTTTTATCAGATTGGCATTGTTGATTAAGTCTTCGCTGGATAGCTGATTATTTTCTTTTGCCCATCTTTTTATCGCTTCTTCCCAGGAATTAAATTGAGGATCATCTGCCGGATTTTCCGGTTCCGGGCCCAAGGGGTCTTCTTTATTAACATAGTATAGGATGCTGTGGTGATTAAAGATTTCAATCTCTTCTTTCAATTCTTCCGGGGTGCTGCTATCAGCTGGTAGTCTGGTTTCTTTGTTAATAATGATTTTTTTGGCGTATTGAGTGCTGCCGTCAATAGCCGCTTTTCCGCTTTCTTCTTCTTGCCAGGGGTTAAATGATTCTACCGGCGTGCCCGTAAGAGAACGCTTCATAAACTCATTCCAGATTGGGGCGGCTACCACGCTGCCGTCGGCACCGCTATTCATTTTAGAGTTATCGGTGTTTCCCACCCAGACGCCGGCAACTAAAGATGGTGTATAACCGATTGTCCACGCATCTTTATAATCGTTCGTTGTTCCCGTTTTGGCCGCTACCGTCCTATCACTGAGAATGAGCCAATTTTTTGCTCCGAAGATGAAGGTTCTGGCGTCGTTATCCGTTAAGATGCTGTTTATCATTTGGGCGGTTTTGGTGGTAAGGGCACGGCTTTCTTGATTTTTATACTCTTCTAACACTTTGCCGTTTTTATCTTCTATTTTTAAAATAAGCGACAGTTTGTTTATTTTTCCTTCTCTAGCAAAGGCACTATAAGCGTTAACGTGTTCCATCATTTTTACCTCTCCTCCGCCCAATACTAAGGATAATCCGTAGCGGCTG
Organism: Patescibacteria group bacterium; assembly: GCA_028692765.1. Lineage (GTDB taxonomy): Bacteria > Patescibacteriota > Patescibacteriia > Patescibacteriales > UBA12465. The sequence continues at coordinate 7,662 of JAQUWT010000012.1, read as the reverse complement.
CGGTCGCTTAAAGTGCTATAGCCAAGATTATCAGTCAGATTAAGTACTTTGTCTATTCCTGCTAGATAGATCGCTTTAACCGCGGGAATATTAAGGGAACCCGATAAGGCCTGGCGGATGGATACTGGACCATATTCTTTGCCGTTGTAGTTGTGGGGCGTGTAAGGAGCACCCGTGTCGGTTGAAAAATTAGTGACCACATCATATAGCTTGGTGTTGGGGCTATAACCTCGTTCAAATAAGGCGGCGTATACTATCGGTTTCATTGAAGAACCCGGCTGTCTCGGTCTGTCGGCCACGTTTACTTGCCCGTCAATCTCATCATTAAAATAGTCCCTGGAGCCGACTAAGCTGAGCACTTGCCCCGTTTTTGGGTCTATGGCCACTAAGGCAGCGTTATTGGCGTTATATTTGTCTTTGTAGTTTTCTGTTTTTTCTTTTACCACCTCTTCGGCAATCTTCTGCTTATCCCAGTCGATGGTAGTGTATATTTTTAAGCCGCCGCGCTCCACTTCGTTTTCCCCATATTTTTCCGCTAAAATATCTTTTACCATCATGACAAAATGAGGGGCGGTAATACTGGTTTCCGCTCTTTGAAAGACGATTTGGTAGCTTTTGGCGGCATCTTTTTCTGCATTGGATATATATCCCTGTTCAGCCATTAAGTCGAGGATGTAGTCTTTTCTTCCCATTAAAATATCAACATTCTGTCCATAGGGTGAATAGCGGCTAGGAGCCTGAGGAAGGGCCGCCAGCAAGGCTGACTCGGCCAAGTTGATATCTTTTACGCTTTTTCCGAAAAACTTCTGGCTGGCCGCTTCTATGCCGTAAGCGTTAGAGCCATAGGGGATTTCGTTTAGGTACATTTGCAGAATTTCGTCTTTGCTAAATTTTTTTTCAATTCTTTGGGCTAAAACCAATTCTTTGATTTTACGGATATAGCTTTTTTCTGAACTGAGGATGGCATTTTTGACAAATTGCTGGGTAAGGGTGGAGCCGCCGGCTTTCCGATTATAAATTATATTGGTAATGGCGGTTCTAAACATTGCCCAAACGCTAAATCCGCCGTGTTTGTAGAAATTTTTATCCTCAATTGCGATGGTGGCGTGTTTTACGTTTTCCGGAATATCATCGAGGCTGATTAAAGTCCTTTTTTCTTCTCCATGGATTTCGTAGAGTATATGTTCTCCGCTCCGGTCATAGATTTTTGTGCTTTGGGCAATTTCTCTGTCTATGAGCTGATTGGGGTTGGGTAGGTCTCTTGAAACCCAGGCCACCACTATAAAGGCCGATAACAGGCCCAGGGAGGCCAGCAGAACCAAGGCTACAATAATTTTATGTTTTATCTTTATCTTTTTTTTCTTGGGCGATTGTCCTTTGCGCCAAAATTCTGCCTTAGGCGCGCTGACTGTTTTTAGTTTAGGGATGGGCATATTATTTCTTGTAATATTTAGCGGCGTCTTCCGGCATCATGGGATTGATTATTAGGCCGGAACCGAGTTCTACGCCCGCCCAGATATTGGGGCGTGGCTGTATTTTTATATAAAAATGCTGATGCTGGTTATCAATGTCGTTATGGGAAAAAAAGTTAAAATCGTAATCCAATGATTTTAATTTTTCGGCGATTAGTTTGAGAATTTTGGCCAGTGATTTTAACTCGCCTTCGTTTAAAAGGGTAATATTATCCACGTGCCGCTTGCTAATAATCCAGGCCTCGTACGGAAATTCGCTAGCGAAGGGGCAGATAGCTATCATTTTGCTGTCTTGCCAAATTGATCTCTGGCTTTTCTTTTCATTGCTTGTTAATAGGCAGTAGGGGCAAACTCCATTCTCCGCTTGGTATAAAGCCACTCTGTTTCTTTCTTCAATAATTTCCGGCGGCAGGATTGAAGAGGCGAATATTTGGGAATGGATATGGCGCAAGGAAGCGCCGGCTGCCCGGCCTTGATTTTTAAAGGTTAAAATATATTTAATTTTTTTGTCTTTGGCTAATTCCAAATTGCGAAGTTGGAAGAGTTTAAGCAGTGATTCTATTTGTTTTAAGTTAAGCTCGGAAAAATTTTCACAGTGATGTTCGGAATCGATAATTATTTCTTGATAGCCGTAGGCATTCTTGTTTTTATTTGATAGGGCGGGATAGATATTTTTTATTGCCGCGCTTTGCCATTGGCCGGAGGAGGGCCATTGTTGCAGGATGGTAGCTTTTTTTACGCTAGACGCACAAAAAGGACAAACAGCCTCTTTCGTCTTATTTTTTATATCATTCGGCCTCTTTGCTCTTTTGGGGGCAAAAATAACACTGCGGCCGTTGAGAGGATTATATCTGATTTGAGCTTGATTTTTCATATTATTCTTTATTTATAAACATTATATCAGATTTAACTTCAAATAAAAAAGCGGACTTAGTTTGTCCGCTTTTTAACTTCTCTAGCATGAAGTCATGCGTTCGTGGTCTTCGCCGTGTTTGGCTACAAATTTTGCCGTTTTTATCATTTGCATTAACTCGGCGAGTTTTTTTCTAGCAACTCCATCCCTGCCAGCTGCTGTTCTTTTGGTAGGGACGCTATTTTTGCGCCTTGGACTTGGCATTCAGAGAGTAAATCATTAATACTAGCAATTCGAGATTGCTGGATTTTTCCGGTTTTTTCTTCAATTTTGTACATTTTTACTATTTTTTGAGGTTTTATAATGAACAAAAAAATCGGTCCAAACGAGGGCCGATTTCTATTTTCTTAACTTTGGGAAATATTTTGGTTAAGACAAATAAAAGCCGGCCGGACCGATAATAATCAGGCTAATGATAATGATAACAGCTTTTAAATTTCTTCTTAACATGACAACTATTTTATCAGATGTTGAAATTTTGTCAAATAAGATATAATGTCTAGATATGGATACAATCATTACTAGCCTTCAAAATCCTTTGATTAAGAATATTGTAAAATTGAGAAAAGTAAGGTCAAGGCAAAAACAAGAAATAGTTGCCGTCGACGGCCTTAGAGAAATTAAGGTGGCTTTTGATTATGGTTTTGAATTTATAGAGATTTTACATTGCCCAGAATTAAGCCAAGAAACCTGGCTAGAGGCGCCTTTAAATCCCACTACAGTATCTAAAGAGGTGTTTTATAAAATTGCTTACGCCGATAATCCTAATGGCTGGCTGGCTTTAGTGCGGCCGCGCTATCGTTCTTTGTCCGATTTAAAGGTTAAGCCTAATCCTCTAGTCTTAGTGCTCGAAGCGGTGGAAAAACCGGGAAATTTAGGAGCGATGCTGCGAACGGCTTATGCCGCCAAGGTGGATGCCGTTATTTTAAATAATTTACAGACAGATTTATATAACCCTAATGTAATTAAAGCCAGCTCCGGGCATGTTTTTAGCGATCAGGTGGTTTTAGCCGACCAGAAAGACACCCTGGATTGGTTAAAATCTAAAAATATTAAAATTTTTGCCACCAATATCAAAGCGGCAAAAAATTATACCGATATAAACTGGAAACAAGCGGCGGCTTTGGTTATGGGCACCGAGGCCACCGGTTTAAGTAATTTTTGGATTAATAATGCCGATGAAAATATAATTATTCCTATGCAGGCCGGCATTGATTCTTTAAATGTCTCTGTTAGCGCCGGTATTTTAATTTTTGAGGCCAGACGTCAGCGTGATTTAGGTAAATAATGCTAACTTTAGTTAGTATTATCTATTTGACAGTCTCATTTTTATCTTGTATTATCTGGATATTATCAAGAATTTGCGCCCATAGTTCAACGGATAGAACACCAGCCTTCTAAGCTGGATACGTAGGTTCGATTCCTACTGGGCGTACGAGGTTAATTTTGAATTAAATTTATTTATTGTTATATGGAAAATAAGAAAAAAGCGACGTTAGTTAAAAAGACAACTAAAGCAAAGACAGTGAAAAAAGAGCCGGTGGCCAAAAAGAAAACCAGAGAAGAAATTGAAGAGATGTTTGCTTTTAGCTTCGGTTGCGATTGCAGTTGCTGTTCCCATCATTGTGATTCTCATAAGTAAGTCGATTTAATAAGCATGGTGCCCATGGTGTAGTGGTAACACAGCAGGTTGTGGTCCTGTTATTTCGGGTTCGATTCCCGATGGGCACCCCAGTTGGAAAAGACGAGTCTAAAAGCTCGTTTTTTCTGTTATATAAGTGTAAAAATGTGGTTTGCCAGTCTAAATTGACCCCTGTCGGGAATATTTTGATAGTTTTTATCATTTTCTTAATAAGGTTAGCCTTATTTTCGTGGTTTGCCACTTTAAAAGAGTGAGCAGGATTAGAGAGTAGTTTTGTAAGCTCTCCAATTTTACTGAATGAGCTTTCGTTTGTCTTTTTAAAGTCATTAATCTCAGATTCAAGAGCTTTTTTCTCAAGGGTAAATTGGGCTCTTTTTTGCTCATAAACATCTTTATCAATTGTGCCGTCTAAAAGATGGTCTGTTAAACTGCTTAATTTATCGTTACAGTTGATTATTTTAAGTCTTAGAGCTTGTTCCATTTTTTCAAGCTCAAATAAATAAGTCCTTTTTAGGTCTTTGGCAACTTTTAAGAGCTGGGCCGTTTCTTGCTTATTAAACTTTATTTTATCCAGTTCCTCCGACAAGACGGTCTCAACCATTTTTTCCGAATAGCTTTTTGCTTGGCAATCTTTATTGCGACAGTAGTAATACGGGTATTTATGTTTAGCTGTCATTGCTTTTAAGGTCTGTCCACATAAACCACATTTTAAGAGATGTTGAAATTTATATTCATTTCTCTTGGTATGAGGCGTAAACCTTCTTTGTAGTAGGCTCTGGACCTTATTAAACAGTTTTTCAGAAACAATAGCAGGATGACGTCCGATATAAACTCTGCCTTTTATCTCGATAATGCCCATATAGTATTTATCATTTAAAATTCTGCTGATCTTTGTGTATTCAAGTCGTTTATTATTATGAGTTCTTAGCCCCTTTTTATATAGTTCGTCAGCTAATTCTTTGAGCGTGTATTTATTGGTGGCGTATAAATCAAAACATTTTTTGATTAACGGTGCGGTCATGGGATCAAGTTCTCTTGTGCCCACTCCAGATTTTTTATATCCCAAAAGGACTTTGCCAAATACTGAATAACCTAGTTCGGCTTTTTTATACATTCCTTTTTTAGTTTCTTGAGATAGATTATCAATAAATTGTTTAGCCATTACTGCCTGAACTCCGGCAAGCGTTTTACTCCCGGTTGAATTAAGAGTAAGTCTGGTTCTGCTGTAACAGATTTCGTAGCCATTCTCACTCAATTCCATTAGCTCTGCTAAATCAAAATATTGTCTAGTGGATCTATCAACGTCGTGAAAAATAATGCCATTAATATCCCTTTTTCTTTTTAACTCTTTAATCATTAAATTAAATTGAACGCGTCCTTTTTTGGCGGCACTTTGCACCTCTGTAAATTCTTTTACAATTTCAACACCTATCTCTTGAGCATATTTTAAATTTGACTCTCTTTGAGCTTCTAATGATGCGCCTGTATCAGCCTGTTCTTTGGAGCTGACTCTTATGTAGCTAAAAAATTTCTTCATAGTTTAATCATTAAAATGATTAATTTAAAATTATCTCAAAAGATGATTGATATCTTTCACCGTTATAAGAGATTAAGCCCTTTTTATAGATTGGATTACTTAGAATCTTTTTTATAGTTGATGGACTCCATTTCTCGTTTCCTCTTTTTGTGGGAATATTTAACTCTGCAAGAGTCTTAGCAATGTTTTTTAGAGACTTCTTTTTTCTCCTTAGGCTGAATATCAGTATAATCGTCTTAGCTTCTTGTTGGTTAATAACTAAATTACCCTCGTTGTTGTCATAGCCATAAATTTTACCGCCATGCCAACCACCATTTTTAGCTTTTCTTTCTCTACCACCTTCAAGTCTTAAAGCGATCATTGCTCTTTCAAATTCGGAGAATACACCAAGCATTTGTCTGAAAGCTTTTCTGAAAGGATCGCTACTATCTAAATCTGGTTCAAGGGCTGAAATTAATTGCTTATTATTTTTATTAAACTCTTTTATTAGTCCTTCTTGAATGTATAAATCTCTCGCCAGTCTATCTAGTTTATAAATAACTATATATTCCGCTTCGGTGTTGCTTAATAAATCAAGAAGATTTTTTAGGCCCGGCCTATCACTTAAGCCACCACTAAACCCATCGTCTGAAAATTCTTCAATAATCAGATATTCATTTTTGATAGCAAATTCTCTGACCTTCATTTTTTGAACTTCAATTGTTCCTTCTTCTTTTTGAAGATCGGTTGATACACGATAATAAGCAAGTGCTTTTTTTGTCATAGATTTTTGATTGGGGATGATTAGAAATGCTTATAATATAAGACGCAAATCAAAAAATCTAAATGTTTTAGCGGTAAATCTTGTAATCATGCAGAAAAAAGAAAATTAGCAAGTCTGTTTTTTAGTTTTTTAAATCCCTTAGATATTAAAAAACTAAAAAACAGAACCCTTGATATATAATTTCCTATTTTTATTCCCAGTTATAATTTTTATTTTTTGTTCCTGTTCAAGATTTTTTAAAATTGTTAGGATGTTGTTTTTACCAATAGAGCCTTGAAATTCTCGATATATTTCATCCTGAGTTATTGCTCCATCTCGTTTATTAATAAAAGACAAAACAGCCTCTCTATTTTTATCTTGCTTGTCCGTGGGCGTATTTAATCCGTTAGAGTATTCTTTGAATGCAAAAACCATTCTCTTGTCCTCTTCTACAAAAGAGATTTTAAAGGGAGAAATCTCTGGCATATAACGATTTTTTGTTTGTTTAATTTTTAAGTCTTCGCCGTCTTTTTTTACCATCATATGACAGTCAAGAGCGGCAAGAATATCTACTGAACCACGCATCTCTTGGTTATCATAATTTTGGTTATTTTGACCTTTCCTGTGATGATGTGTTATTAGGACTGTTATGCCATTCTCTTTTAAAATCGAAATTTTACGAAATAAACTGGACATATCTCTAGCGCTATTTTCATCGCCTGAATGAATTCTCACCAAGCTATCCATAATCAGTACTTTGATTTTTCTTCTTTTTAGCTCGTCCATTAATATTTGCATTTTTTCTTCATTATCAGCCATAAAACCATTCATAATACTAAAATTAATGTCTGTATTGCCATTATCACCAAGTTTAATTAACCTGTTTTTTATTAGCGCCCGAGAGTCTTCCTCGTCAATTATTAAAACTCTTGATTGCTTCACCTTAAATACCCCAAAGACCGATTCCCCCTTAGCAATACATATCGCAAAATATAAGGTTAGCCAGGTTTTAAAGCTGCCAGGCTTCGCTGAAATTATGCTTATTGATCCTTCTGGTAAAATATCTTGAATAATCCATTCTTGGTGTAGATTAGATTTAAGTAATTCTTTGCCAGATTGGATTTTAAGGGGGTTATTTTTTGTATTTAGTTTAGACAGTCTTTTTCTCTCGCTGATTTCTTTGCGAACTAATCTTCTTAACTCTTTCATTTTTAGCGGGTTAGCAACTGCACTATTTAAGCTTTTTAAGTGTTGGATAATTGTTTTAAAATTGTTGGTTTCCTCAAGACCAACAATTATAGATATGGCTTTTTTGGTGTTCATATTTTTAGGATATAAAATATTTTTTAATCATTT
>JAQUWT010000011.1 GCA_028692765.1 Patescibacteria group bacterium | reverse complement strand
TTGATGGTCGATGATGCTGCCACGATTAATGGTCTGCGCCTGGATACTCTGCACCGCCAAATTAGCAACGCCAATCATAGCCAGCGAAACGATAAGCAAAACCGCCATTATTTCAATAATGCTAAAGGCGGGACGGCAGCGGCTGATTGTGCGTAATCGCTTAAACATAAGAAGCCAAGATTATTCCGCTTTCACTTCTTTCCAAATCGGCAATTGGAAATTAATAGTTAGGACCGGAGAAGAAGTCGAGCAGGTATAAAGATCGGGGTCGATTATCTGCAAGGAAACTGATTTAGGATTATTATTCCAAAAAACGATGGTAGTGGTTGACTGTGTCGCGTTGGAAATATCGCCAGCGCCGTCGCTTATCTGCCACAGGAATTGACAGATGCCGTCAACGCATAATTGCGGGTTGGAACCGGGTGAAGCGGCAGTGTAGTAATGGGAATTGCTGACAAAATCAGTACTGCTGCCGACGATGATATCAGTCGGACTCCAGCTAAAATACGGGGTTGGAAATTCGTGCTTGTAATTGGTAAAGGTGAGATTAGGATTAGTAGGATTATTAATGCTGTTAGCGGCAATATTATCCGTCAGGACCCCGAAAGTATTGGTATCGAACTGGAATAATTCGCTGGGCTGGCCGTTCTCATCCCAGAGTTGCAGCCACCAATAATAGGAAGTGCCGTAAGCGGGCTGGAAGCTGCAGCTGGGTCCGGGACAAACCAGCTGAGAGGCAGAACCGGCAATCTGGCCGGAGTCATAGGCCGGACTGGAAGTGCTGTTGGTGGTGCTAAGCACCACGCGATAAGCAGTTTGGATGCCGCCGCGACGCAGCCATTTAAAGGTTGCCCGCCGCGCCCCCTGGCTACAAGCGTCGCTAAAGCTCCAATTAGGCGCCGACATCTCTTTCAAATCCAATTTCCAAATATAAACCTTGTGGTCAAAGGTGCCACAGCTGCCGTTATTGGCGCAATTAAACATAATGGCGCCAAAAGAACTGGAAGCGTAGCCGGAGAAAATGCCCGGCTGGGGGGCGAGATAATTGGTAATGGTCGTTTCCGGCATAATAGCGCTATTGAGTTCTATCCAGTCGTCAGTGCCGATAACGTAGGCCCAGCCAAAAACCCTTTCATTCTCATCATTATAGCAAGCGATACAATTATTGCCGGCATTGCAAGGATTCTGGCAGTTGACATTAAAATCATAATTAGGGGCGGGCGGAGTAGTGGAAGAACCGAAATCGATAAAACCTAATGATGAATTCCAAGCTAGTCCGGAAAAAGTATTATCAAAATTCAAGTTGACGCCATGCTGCGAAAATGAACAAGGAGGAACATTAAATTGAAAAGTAAAAGTAAAGGGAAAACGGCCGGCAAAATCATCGTCAAGGCAATTGAAACTGATATAGCCTTGCGAAGAACTGGCCAAACCGCGAATATTTTCATTAACCGAAGCCCGCGCCACTTCAAAAGACGACGGCAGCAATAAGGCCGCAAGCGGTAATAATAAAAACAGAAAATAGCGGAGGCGCATATTTACAAACTTTCTTTAATTATACCATTTTTCATCAATTCTTCCATTATTTTCTCTCCACGAGCCACCATTGCCAGGCGTTCCTTTTCAGTCGCATCATCATCTCCGGCCAAATGAAGCAAACCGTGAATCATTAAAAATAATAAAATATAAGCAAATGATTTTTTCTCTCCGAAAACTTCCAGATATTTTTGCGGACGGCGACAATCGGACAAATTGATAAATATTTCGCCCAAAGCGCCGGGAGAAATCACCGGCGCGCTAAAAGATAGGACATCGGTTGGCTTGTCTTTCCCTAAAAAAGCCTGATTTAATCTTTGTAAACGGCGGTCACCGGCTAAAACTAAAGACAATTCTCCATCAAGACGCAAACGCTTGGCTGTAAATTCGGCTGCCCGCCGTAAAGCTTTTAAGCCTACCGGCCGCTTGCTTAAATTTTTAACTTCAATCGAAAACATATATTGATTAAGGGCGTAATATTTTAACTATTTTTGATAACAGAGAATAAATAAAATATTTATACTGAGAAACAATTAACAGAAAGGAGCCGGGGTACTCTCTCTCTTCCCCGCCGAAACCGCGCTTGAAACGGGTTACCCCCGGCCACTTCTTTTCATCGATTCCATAAAAATCATAGTAACGGCAATGTTTGGCCTTAGCCCTTTGAATCATGCGCCATTGCAAAAGATAGGGGGCCATATACTGCCGACCAACGTCAGCGGAAGCGCCATGCAAATAAACAGCCCGGCCGCCGTAAAATGAAAATAAGCCAGCGGCTAAAACTCTACCTTCGCGCCGTGCGAAATAAAGCTCTATCGCAGCGCCGCCATTATCAAGAAGATGGCGATAATGAGCTAAGGAGTGGCCGCGAAAACCATCGCGCGTCGTGGTCGCTTGGAGCAATTGCCAAAAATCAACTAAATCTTCAAGTTTCCCCGGCGTAATCTCTACTCCTTTCTTCTCAGCTAAACGAATATTATACCTAGTTTTAGGATGCATCTGCGCCAACAACTCTTCTTCGCTATAGCTTAAATTCAAAAATAAGCTCTTTTCAGGCTGAATCGAAGTAATTTTTTGACCGAATGCGGTATTGGAAAGCGGCCAATTTTCCGGTTCGAAACGAATAGACATCACTCCTTGGCGTTTTGCCACTTGCATTAAATCGGATAAAACTGCAGGCCAAGCGATATCAGCCTCAGAAGATGAGAGCCAAACCGGTCCGCGCGGCAAATACCACGACTTAAAACCAAAGCGACGGGAGCTTAAAATCTGAGCTAAAACCGCCACGACGCCATCTTCTCGGCGCCAAGAAAAACGTTTTATTTTATGCTTCTCCGCTAAGGCAATTTGTCGCCAAATCCCCGACTGTAAAATTTCCCCGCCGTCCGGTAAAGACTGTAAACCAGCTTCCCAAACAATATCGTCCAAATTGTTTTCCTTATTCAAAATCATAACCTAATTATAGCAAAGGCCGACCTAAAAACAAAAGCGCCCCCTATCAAGGAGCGCTAAAACAAGAAAATTGAAGATAAGACTACTGAATGCCGGACGGTGAAGCTGTTTTAGCTCCAGAGGCGACATTGCCGGTGGCAGAACCGAGACAATAAGTCAAAGCGTAGGTGGCAGTACCACTGCCGCCGCTGCCGGCATAGAAAGTGTAAGTATAGGTATTTTGCGCACCTGTACAGTTACCGTCGGTCGGAGTCGGAGCGGTGGGCAGAACTTTAATCAGAGGCGGAGTGGTGGTAGTTAATTGAGATAAAAGACTGGGATAAACGTTATTATCGTTATAATACATTTCCAAAGCAGTTTGGATTTGTTTGATATCGGCAATACGCTTTGCGTCGCGCGCTCTGGCGCGGGCGCCATTAAGAGCTAAAACCGACAAAGTCGAGAGCAAGCCGATGATGGCGATAACCACCAATAATTCGATTAAAGTAAAGCCTTTTTTGTTCATATTTTTTGATTAATAAACCTTTAAAAGATTATATAAATATACTAACATGAGACAGAAAATTATACAATCTTTTTCTTTAAAAAAATCCGCCAAAAGGCGGATTTTTGCATCTATTATCAATAATAAATACTACTGAATGCCTGACGGTGAAGCGGTCTTCGGACCAGAGGCGACATTGCCGGTGGCAGAGCCGAGACAATAAGTCAGAGCATAAGTAGCTGAGCCAGTATCATTAGTTCCACCGGCATAGAAAGTGTAAGTATAGGTATTTTGCGCACCTGTACAGTTACCGTCGGTCGGAGTCGGAGCGGTGGGCAGAACTTTAATCAGAGGCGGAGTGGTGGTAGTTAATTGAGATAAAAGACTGGGATAAACGTTATTATCGTTATAATACATTTCCAAAGCAGTTTGGATTTGTTTGATATCGGCAATACGCTTTGCGTCGCGCGCTCTGGCGCGGGCGCCATTAAGAGCTAAAACCGACAAAGTCGAGAGCAAGCCGATGATGGCGATAACCACCAATAATTCGATTAAAGTAAAGCCTTTTTTGTTGTTCATAGATTCACCCCCTTCCAAAAATTTCCATTTACACCCTTAATACCGGTAGTAAAAGGCATAAATGCAAATAAATTATAAGATATTAAAATTATAGCAAAATCAGGCAATCGGCACAAGAGTCGTCAGTTAAAATCAAAGGCTAATAGCTAACCCTTAAAACTGATTGGCCATATTATACATCGGCATTAAAATAGCGGCTACCATAATGCCGACGCCAACGCCCATAATAACCATAATAATTGGCTCCATTAAAGTGCTGAGGTTGGCCAGCATCGTACCCGACTCGCGGCCGTAAAAATCAGTAATCTTGTCTAGCACCGAATCAATGCGCCCCGTCCTCTCGCCGACGCTAAGCATCTGCGGCACCATCTTCGGCACATCATTGCTCGCTTCCATTACAGTCGACAAAGGATTGCCGTCATTGATTGATTCCAAGGTCTCTAAAATCAAATCGCGATAAATGACATTACCGACAACGTTAGCGGTGATTTCCAGCGCCCTGGTAATAGTCACGCCGCCTTTAAGCAGGGTGGACAAAGAGCGGGTAAAGCGCATCAGATAAATATATTTGAATAAACGCCCGAAAATCGGCATCTTTAATTTAAAAGTATCCAATTGGTAACGGCCGGCTTCTGTTTGCAGATAATAGCGCACCGCGACAATTAAACCGGCTAATATTAAGATTAACAGAATCAGATAATTCTGCATAAAACTGGAAACGGCAATAATAATTCGGGTAGCCAGCGGTAATTTCATGCCGGATTCAGTTAGCATGCTAGTTAGGTTCGGAATCACATAGACCATTAAAATGACGCCGACGCCGGACAAACCAACTAAAATAAAAGCTGGGTATATCATTGCCCCCTTAATTTTAGCGGCCATATCATAACTCTTTTCGGTTTCATCAGCCAAATAAGTTAAAACCTCATCCAGCTTACCCGAGGTTTCGCCGCTCTTGATGATGTTAACGAAGAATTCGGAAAAAATTTTCGGACGCCGGGCAAAAGCGTCGGACAGCAAAGAGCCGCTATCTACTTCAAAAGCGATATCGGCAATCATTTTTTTCAAAGAAAAATTATTAGTCTGGTCGATTAAAATCAACAGTGATTCGACGACGGGCACGTTAGCGGCAATCATGACGGAAAACTGGCGGGAAAAAATTACCAAATCTTTCACTTTAATCGGATTCAAAAACAAGTTAATTTTTGCCTCCAAGCTGTCCGTCTGGTCGGCGATAGCCAAAACGCTAAAATTTTGCCGGCTCAAACGGTTGACTACATCCGCTTCATTGATGCCAACGGTCAATTCTGATTTAGTCTTGCCGCTGACATTATTTTTGGCTTTGTATTTAAAAATCGGCATAAATTAATGCAAAAATGCGATTAGCTTTCAATGACGCGCAAAATTTCTTCCATGGTCGTAATTCCCTTCAGCACTTTGATAATTCCGTCCTGATTAATGGAAATAAAATCTTGGCTGGCCTTGACCGCATCGATATTAAAATTCTTATCTCCACGGTTAATCATTTCCTTTAATTGCTCGTTAATATCGATTACTTCGGAAATCGCCACCCGACCGGTAAAGCCGGTATTTTCACAATGGCTGCAGCCGACCGGATGATAAAAAGTATAATTGCTTAAATTGTTGATGTCCTGCAAATCAGGCAGCTCTGCCTTTAAAATACTGGCCGGTACATCTTTTAAGGCCGCCGACATCTCGGCCAACTCCGCTTCCGGCAAGGTCACGGCTTGCTTGCATTTATCGCACAAGCGCCTAGCCAAGCGCTGAGCAACGACGGTTTTTAAGGTGGAAGCCAAAAGGAAGCGCTCAATCTTCATATCCAAAAGACGGAAAACGGCGCCTAAAGCATCATTGGTATGCAAAGTAGAAATAACCAAATGGCCGGTCAAAGAAGCGTGGATAGATAATTCCGCCGTTTCTTCGTCGCGGATTTCGCCGACCATAATGATATTGGGGTCTTGGCGCAAAAGCGAACGCAGGCCGCTGGCAAAAGTAAAGCCGACCTTCGGCCGCACCTGAGACTGATTAACGCCCTTCATCTCATATTCAATCGGGTCTTCTAAAGTGGAAATATTGACCCCCTCCTGATTGAGAATATTCAACAACGAATATAAAGTCGTGGTCTTACCGGAACCGGTCGGACCGGTAACCAGGATAATGCCGCTGGTCTTTTTGGCGGCTTCGTTGATGGCGCGTAAAGAGTTGGAATTAAAACCCAAATCGCTTAAAGCCGGCGCGCCTTTGGCGGTATCAAGAATACGCATAACCACTTTCTCCTGATTGGCCAAAGGCAGGGTGGAAATACGGAAATCGACCGCCCTCCCATTAACCAGCAAACGGATGCGTCCGTCTTGAGGCACGCGCGTTTCATCCAACTTCAATTTTGACATAACCTTGATACGGGCAATAATGGCGTTGTGGATGCTTTTAGGCAAAGTTAAAGAGGTGTGCAAAATACCATCAATGCGGTAGCGCACCCGGCTTTCCTTGTCATACGGCTCGATGTGGATGTCGCTAGCCCTGGCTTCGACGGCATGGCGAATAATAACGGAAACGATGCGGGATACCGGCGCGCTGTTAATATCCTCCTCATCGACCATGGCGGCGTCTTCAGATTTGACGGCGACAACGTCATCGCTGTCCTCCTTCGCCTTCACTTCCAAAGCACTGGAAATTTCTTCTTCTATTTTCTGATACTGCTTAAAAATCTTGTGCCAGCTGCTAGCAGATAAAAGATAGTACTGGACGCTTAGTTTTTCATCCAAGGCCAAAAAATTAACCGCTTCCATCGCTTTCAAATTCGGCTCGACCAAACCTATCTTTAATACTTTATTTTCCTTGGCCAAACAAACGATATTATAAGTACGAGCAATTTCTTCCGGTAAAAAATTCAACACTTCTTCGGGAATAACCTCATCGGTATAAGCGAAATAGGGCAAATTATATAAAACCGCCTTAGCCTCGGTCAGCTGCTCTTCGTTAACCAGCTTGTTGCTCAATAAAAAATCGGGCAGCTCTGTTTTAGCGGCCGCTGCCTTAAGCTTGATATCAGCCGCCTGGTCAGCGGCAATCAATTTTTTTTCCTGCAATATTTTAAGCAGCTGTTCTTGTTGGTCAATAAGCATAAAATTATCTAAAACTGCTAGTTCTCTTTCTTCTCTTTCACCGGGAAAGGATGGGAATTGCCGAGATAGACCGCCTGCCAAAGAGGCGCCTGCAAATTAGGGCTGGCGGCCTGACTCAGCACCGGCTTCCCCACCTTGTCAAAATCAAAATAGAGCACGCGGTTACTAAGAGTTTGGAACGCTTGATTATCTAATATTTTAATATCCAAATTACCGGCCGCCGAAACGTCTAAAACCATTTCCGTCGCACCAAAATCCGTGCCGAAAACTTGAGCGCTTAAATAAGACAAAAGCCTTTCCCGGAAAGCAAAAATCAAAATACCGACAATAATCAAAACGCCGGTAAGAATATAGATGCTGGAACTGCGGCTTTTAGACATAAGCTCTTTATTTGAAATAATATGTATAAAGGGTAATTTCAGCCGTTTTATCTTCTTGGTCGAAATCAATGGAATCGATATCTACTAACTGCAAATTGCTCTCAAATAGCGGCAAAAGATTCTTTAAACCGGCGTAATCGGTGCTCGACAGCTTGATATTAGCCGCAATTACGCCGACATGCTCGGAATTTGGTATATCCAACAGGCGCTCATCTTTGGCGGCCATCGGCTCCGCTTCATTATCGGCTTCGCCTATTTTTTCCAAATTAATACCGGTAATCAAGAGTCCTTGCTGGGTAATGATGTCTTCCAACTCTCCAAATAATTTTTCCTTGGCATACTCATCGGGCAGGACTTCTTTAATCTTGCGAATATCGCTATCGCTAATCTTGTGATACATGGCGGCGGCAGCTTGCAAATCAACGAGTTTCTGGCGCTGGCTCTGGTAGAACTGCTCTTGCTGGCCGATATTATCCTTGATGGCGACCAAAGTTAATTCAAATTTAGGCTTGATAATTAGAAAATAAGCGGCCGCTAAGACAATTACCACCACTAAGACTACCAAGATATTAAAATTGGCATTAAGAAAAGAATTGATGTCGTTCTTATTCTTATGTTTGGCGGCCACGGCCATAAAATTAATTAGCGTTCAAATTTTTAAATATATTCGGGTCAACCACCAAATCGAGGCTGAACTTGATATCTTCGACTTCCGCTTCCGCACCGCCGCTATCGGTCGGGCGCTCGCTTTCGCCATTATTAACATGGACAGAAACAACCGCCGGACTCTCCAGCATCGCCCGCGTCTGCCAGCTGATATCGCGGAAAGTTTTAGCGGAGGCAGACAAAGAATACACGCCGCTTTTATCCCCCTGAAAACCGAGATAATTGACGCTGCTTAAGGTATTCTTCTCCAGCCAGTTAAAAAAATTGGTCCAATAAATATGGTTCTCCACCAAAGTATTAGCTAAATCCGCTCTCTGCTTAAAGGCCAAAATCTGGTCAGACTCAGTTTTTAGCGCTTTGATTTCCTTTGACACCTGATTAAACTTAGTTTCAGCGGCCAGCATGCGGGCATTTTCATAGTCGGACCACCAATTGAGGCCGAGATAAATTTCCGTAATAAACAAAGCGGTAATAATTAAAGCAAATAATAGGGTGCCGAGATTCTTGCTAAAATCAAAATCAACCTGCATCTCGCTTTTAATCAGGTTTACCTCCAAGACTTTGGGGTTCTGGGAGGGACTGCCCACTCCCCCGCTTTTCTTTTTTGATTTTATGGAAAAATTAAACACATCGTAAAAGTTAAGAAATTTCCCTTAAGGCCAAACCGGCAGCAACGGCCAATTTCGGGCCCACTTCAGCGATTATCGGCTCCATTTCCAAGGGATAAACGATACGGCCGAAAGGATTGCCGATAATGACTTGAAGATTAAGATGATGGGAAAGATAATCAGCCAAGTTCATCAGCAAGGCGCCGCCGCCGGACAAGATTATTTTCTCGATTTTTTGACCGCCGGTATTATTCTGATAAAACTCCTGCATATATTCAATCTCATGGATAACCGGCGCCAAGGTCTTGATTATCAACTGCGGCAATTCCTCTTTAGAAGTGTCGGAAAGCGAAGCGCCCAAATCGAACTTGAATTGCTCTGCCTGGCCGAAGCTAAGCCCCAATTTTTCCGCCAGAGCGGAAGTGACGGTGCCGCCGCAAATTTCCAAACTGCGATTAAGCACAGGGATGCTCTCATGCACTACCGACAAATCGGTGCTGTTAGCGCCAATCTCGACAATCATCACCGTGGAAGGATCATTGCCCATCAAAGCTCTGACCAAAGAAAAAGTCTCTGTTTCCAAGCTGGCTAATTCTAATTTGGCCAAACGAAAAATTTCGATATAGCGACGCACCAATTTTTTTGGGGAGCCGGTAAGAAAAACGCGCACTCCTTCCTTGTCCTCATCCTTGCCCGTCGGCACCAATTTCCAATCCAAAATCATTTCTTCGACCGGCAAAGGTATTACCTTCTTTGCTTCTTCCGCCACCGCCGCATCCATATTTTTCTTGTCGGTAGGAGGCAAATTAATGATTGAAGAAAAAACCGAAAAAGTCGGCAAAGAGGCCGTTACCCTCTTAGCCTTGATGCCGGCTTCCGCTTTCACCTTTAAAATGGCCTGGGCCAGATAATTGATATCC
This sequence comes from Patescibacteria group bacterium, assembly GCA_028692765.1. Taxonomy (GTDB): domain Bacteria; phylum Patescibacteriota; class Patescibacteriia; order Patescibacteriales; family UBA12465. The sequence goes on along the minus strand of JAQUWT010000011.1, from coordinate 23,165 downwards.
TCTATTTTGGTAAAATTAACGCCGCTGACATTTTCGCTGAAGGCATAATTAGAAAGAAAAATCTTTTTATTCTTCTTCCTTAATTCCACCATTTTCAAAGAAGAATCGCCGATGTCTATGCCTAAAAATAAATTGTCATCCGCTGAGGAAAATAAACCCATAGTAAATAAAAATTAAAGTCGGGAAAGCAAGTGAAAAAATTGTGTTCTCTCCGCTTCTAGTATATAATATTTAGAGGATGGCGACAAGGAAATCGCAAAAATCTGAAAGCTTCCAGCAAGTGCCATTATCTTCAATTGTATCATAGAAAGATAAAATTAAAAAATAAGAATATGGGATTATTTAGTAAATATAAAAAAATCTGGCTATTGCTCGCTTTTATCGCCTTTGTGGGCCTGATGATTTATCTTATCTGGATTGCCTTTTTCCGCAACCCCGTCACTTCCCCGGCAATCACTGACATTAGCGGCAACATCGGCGGCCTCAATACTGCAGATGACGGCAGCGGCAACTATTCCTCCTCTACCGGCGACGGGCGTTTAAACGGTAGCGATGACGCTAATACCGGCAGTGGACAAAACAACGGCCAAATCAGCGCCGATGCTCCCACCGGCAATGAAATTTCCGACCGGGCCCTAGGCGGAGTCACTAAAGTCACCGCCCTCACCTCCGACCCGGTACTTGACCCCACCATGACCAGCAACGGCGAATTAAGATACTATAACCAAAACGACGGCAAATTTTATAAGCTCGACAGCAACGGCGATTTGCTTGCCATCAGCGATAAAGTCTTTCATCAGGTTAGCAATGTTACCTGGTCAACTGACGGCAATAAAGCTATTTTAGAATACCCGGACGGCTCCAAGATTACCTATGATTTCCAAACACAAAAGCAAGTTACTTTGCCCAAACATTGGGAAGACTTTTCTTTTTCGCCCAGCGGCAATCAAATCAGCGCCAAAAGCATCGGCAATGACGTGGAAAACAGATATCTAATCACCGCCAACGCCGACGGCTCCAAAGCGGCTTCTTTAAGCGCCATCGGAGAAAATGCCGACGATGTCTATCCCGTTTGGTCACCCAACAACCAAGCGGCCGCCATGTATACCCGCGGAGTTGATTTTAATCGCCAGGAAGTATTCTTTGTCGGCCTAAACGGTGAAAATTTTAAATCAACCATAATTAACGGCCGCGGCTTCGAACCGGAATGGTCGGATGAAGGCGACAAACTCCTCTATAGCGTCTATAGCAGCGACAACAACATGAACCCGAGCCTTTGGATTGTCGATGCGCAGGGAGACAGCATCGGCCAAAATCGCACCAATCTCGGATTAAGCACCTGGGCCAGCAAATGCACCTTTGCCACCAACGACGAAGTCTATTGCGCGGTCCCGGAAAACCTGCCCCAAGGTGCAGGGCTCTTTCCGGAACTGGCCGACAAAACCACGGATAATCTCTATAAGATTGACCTAACAACCGGCGCTAAAAAATTAATTGCTATTCCTTCAACCGCCAGCAATGTTTCCAGCATCATGGTCGGTTCCGACCAGCAAACCTTATATTTCACCGATAAAAGCACCGGAAAAATTTATGAAATAAAATTGTAGTAATCGAAAAATAAAAAAGAATCGGCGCTCAAGCCGATTTTTTATTATCTATGTTTAAAAAAATCATCAATTTATTATCAAAAGCGGAAAATTTTATTCTGCCGGAAAGCTGTCTCAATTGCCGGCGACCGGGACCGGCCCTCTGCCCTGCCTGCCGTGCGCAAATCCAAAAGATTCCGGCCCTCTGCCCTGCCTGCGGCCGTGCGCAAAGCCTAGGTCTTTTTTGTCTAAACTGCCGGCAGACCCATCAAACCGTCAGCTTCGATGGCATCTTCGCTTATGCATACCCAAGCGACAGCATCATGTCTAAGGCGATTAGAGTTCTAAAATACCAAGGCGCCAAATCTTTAGGAAGAAGTCTGGGTAAAATGCTCGGACGGCGTCTGGCCATTGCCTGGACGCAAGCGCCGGAAGCAATAAAACAACGAGAGGTAATAATTATACCGATACCGCTCCATCCCCGCCGCCAGCGCGCCCGCGGCTTCAATCAATCCCAACTGATTGCCACCGGCGTTTCAAAAACTACTGGCTGGTTAATAAATGAAGGCCTTAAACGAAAATCTTGGCGCCAGCCAAAAGCTTCCTCCTCTTTTCGGCACGAAATTTTTGCCTATAGCGGTGAATTATTAACTGGCAAAAATATCATTTTAGTGGATGACACCTTTGCCACCGGCACTACCGCTCAAGCGGCGGCGCAGGCTTTAAAAACGGCCGGCGCCGATACCATCCTAGTAGCGGTACTAAGTCAAAGCCTCTAAAAAGCTTTACAAACTGGAAAAATAGGAATAGAATAAAAAATGACCGCTCGATTGTCGAGTCTACCAAGCTCGAGAGAAATCGCCGCCCACTGGCGGCCTAAGAGCAGGCCCAAAAAGAAAGCGCTCCTGGAATAAAGGAGAAGCTGGGTGGAACCGCGAGACCTTTTGAGTCCCGTCCCGGCAAAAACAGATGATGCTGTTTTTGCGAGGATGGGATTTTTTTATTAAATTAAAATAAAATTATTAATCACAAAAATATGTCCAATATTGAAACGAAGCGCCATTCCTTGGCGCATTTGATGGCCGCCGCCGTCAAAGAAATGTGGCCGCAAGCCAAACTGGCTATCGGCCCGGCCATAGACAACGGCTTTTACTATGACATCGATTTTAACGATGTCAGCATTAACGAGTCTCAATTAAAAGAAATTGAGAAAAAAATGGCGCATCTGGCCAAACAAAATTTAGAATTCACTCGCACCGAAAAAAACATCGACGAAGCCCTGGCTTGGGCGAAAGCCGAAAACGACCCCTACAAAGAAGAAATCATCAGCGATTTGAAAGAAAAGGGCGAAACTACGGTTAGTTTCTATACGGTCGGTAAGTTTACCGACCTCTGCCGCGGCCCTCACGTCGAAAATACCAAAGAAATCAAGCCTAATAGCTTCAAGCTGGATAAGCTGGCCGGCGCTTATTGGCGCGGCGATGAAAAAAATAAAATGTTAACCCGCATCTACGGCTTAGCTTTTGATACCAAAGAAGAATTGGACGAATATCTGAAAATGATGGCGGAAGCGGAAAAGCGCGACCACCGTAAACTGGGCAAAGAATTAGACTTATTTATGAATCACGAACTGGCCCCGGGCATGCCCTTCTTCCTGCCCAAGGGTATGATTCTGCTTCAAGAATTACTTAAATTTATCCGAGCCCATTCTTATGGCGCAGGTTATCGCGAGGTAAGAACACCACAAATATTAAACGCCGAACTTTGGAAAATTTCCGGACACTGGGAACATTATCAGGAAGACATGTTTTGCATGCATCATGTTGAAGACGACGTTGATTTAGGAGTTAAACCAATGAACTGCCCGGCTCACATGCTTATTTTTAAACGCGACCTCCATTCCTATAAAGAACTGCCTCTGCGTTTAGCTGAAACAACTACTCTATATCGTAATGAAAAATCAGGCACTTTGCATGGATTGACGCGTGTTCGCAGTCTTTCCCAAGATGATTCTCATATTTTTGCCCGTCCTGACCAAATTCTTGACGAAATCTCCAACCTCTTGGACAAAATCAAAATGATTTATCAAGTCTTCGGCTTACAAATAGATGAGATTCACCTTTCTACTCGCCCCGAACATTTTTTGGGCGAAAAAGCGGTCTGGGATGAAGCCGAAGCCAATCTGAAACAGGCCTTGGAAGAAGCCAAGCTCGAATACCACATCAACGAAGGCGACGGTGCTTTCTACGGACCAAAAATTGACGTTAAAGTTAAGGATGCTATCGGCCGCCAGTGGCAATTGGCCACCATCCAACTAGACTTCCAACTGCCTTTGCGCTTCGAATTAAAATATACCGCTGCCGACGGCTCCGCCAAAACGCCGGTCGTCATCCATCGCGCCCTCTTGGGTTCAATGGAAAGATTCTTGGGCGTTATCATCGAACACTATGCCGGCGCTTTTCCGCTGTGGCTGTCGCCGGTCCAAGTTAAATTAATTTCGGTCGCCGAAACCCATATTCCCGTCTGCCGCAAATTAGCCGACGAACTGAAAGCGGCCGGTATCCGAGTGGAAATTGACGAAAACAACGAAACCGTCGGTAATAAGATCCGCAAAGCCGTTAACGAAAAAGTGCCTTATATGCTGGTAATCGGTGATAAAGAAGCGGAAGCGGCTAATTTGGCGGTCCGCGACCGCGGCGCCCAGGAAACCAGAGAAATCAGCCGGGAAAATTTTATCCAAGAACTGGCGGATAAGATTAAAAATTACGCTTAAACAACATCAAGCAAAAAACAGGCGGAGATTTCCTCTCCGCCCGTTTTTATGATAAAATTCAAATACTATAAAAAATAATCTCATAACATATGAATAAAAATAAAAGCGCTTTAAGCGCCGTTATCGTCTTGCTTGTCTTGATCGCAGTCGCCTCGATTTTTATCTTCAAACGCCAATCCGAGAATAATCAAGTGCCGGCGGATAATAACGGCATGATTCTCTTCTACAGCCTATCCTGCCCGCACTGCCAGAATGTGGAAAAATATATTCAGGAAAATAATGTTAAAGATAAATACAGCTTTTCTCAATTGGAAATTTCCGCTGACAGAAAAAACAGCGAAATGTTAGTTGCTAAAGCCGAAATCTGCGGCTTGGATACCGGCAGCTTGGGCGTTCCCTTCCTCTGGACCGGAGAAAAATGCTTACTGGGCGATACCGATATTATTGATTTTTTCAGCAAATAAATTTATGAAGAAAAAATATCTATTTACTCTCGGTTCCCTGCTTCTTCTTAAGGCCCTGCCCGCACAAGCGGTCTGTCCGGTCTGTATTGTCGCCGTCGGCGCCGGTTTGGGCTTGTCCGAATATCTCGGCATTGACGACAGCATCGCCGGCCTTTGGATCGGCGGCTTGCTCATCGGCTTAAGCGCCTGGACCATTACTTATTGCAACAAAAAAAATTGGCTCAAAAATTACAGCGCCTGGCGCGACCCCCTGATAGTCATCGCCTATTACCTAATGGTCATCTGGCCGCTTTATGCCCAAGGATTCATCGGCGACCCCTTCAACCGCTTATACGGGCTGGATAAATTGGCCCTGGGCATCGCCGTCGGCAGCATCTTTTTTGCTCTGGCCGCCTGGTCTTATGAAATTATAAAAAAGAAAAATAATGGCCACGCCCACTTTCCTTTTGAAAAGGTGGTGATACCGGTAAGCACGCTGGCAATTTTAAGCCTAATCTTTTATTTTTTAAGCAAATAAACATATGGATACAAGCAAAAATCCGATTAAAAGCCTGCAAGAGTTTATTGATAGGGCGGACAATATGAAAAAGCAGGAAAAGATGGATTTATCTTCCGATCAAGACCTAAGTATCGCTATCATGAACCTGGTCGGCATTGAAGAGCACTTCTTTTTCACCGGCGCCAAGACCGGCAAGAATGAATATTATGATTTAATTGATGAAGTCCGGGAAATGCGCAAAGAGTTGTTAAAACAAATCGTCAAAGAACCCGAGGGTGAAATTTGGTGCATCTCCAAACATCTGCTCGCTGCCAGCTACCGCCTGATGGAAGTCGGCACCAAACAGCTTAGCCGCGGGAAGAAAGAAGAGGCCCATGCCTTGTTTGATAAAGCCTATAAGCTCTATTCCCTATTCTGGGGATTAAACTTGAAGCTTATCGGCACAGGCGATATCAAAAAAATTGACGAAGACGCAATTGATAAACACGATGAAGAAAAAAAAGGCTTTGCCGGCAAACTGGGAGAATTGGTTAAAAAAGTGATTAATTGCTGTATCGAATAAATCTAAATTTACACAATTAGAAAAGAGGTCGCAAACGACCTCTTTTATTTTACAATAAATGGTTTAATACCCAAAAATAAATTAAAAACAAAGCACACGCACACCAATAGATTTCAACCTCCTTTGACGGAGATTGATATCGACACCTTGGGCGGGATCCGTCTCTAAAGACCTAGTCTCCAAAAAAACACCACCCGACAGTTCAAAAACTGGAATCGTTTGTAACGATAACCGCTTTACCTTTTTAAAATAGTTTTTTGGCAGAAATTCTTTTAACCTTTCTTTCTGCTCTTGACTTAATTGCAAAGCGGCTAAATCAATCGGAAGCTGCCCTCCGCTCACCTCAATAGTGACAATTACCAAGAGCGGATTACAGCTTTCTATTGTAATTGTTTCGGGATTTATTACAACCTCTTGATGAGGCTGAAAAATTTCCCTAAATTCGGGCTCAGCCAAAATATGGCTGAGCTTAATTGTTGTACGCCAAAAATTTTTATCCATCTGCTTTTTGTATTTGTGCCTCCTGTCACCAGGAGACTGGTTAAGGAACAATTGATAAAAAAATATTAATATAAACAATAAATTTTGTACAGGGGAAAAACAAAAAAATAGTAAACAAAAACTTAAAATATTACTATTTTTCTACTAATAATACCTTTTTTTCAATACCAACAATCGGCAGATGATAACCGCTGGGATAGGCACGGATGGCCTTAAATAAAATATCGGAGGGATAGCGGTAGCCGGCTCCCCGGCGTGTGCCCGGATCATTGGTGATAAATTCGTCCGTCTTGGCATCGTAACCGATAATCACCAGCAAATGCCTGGCCGGGCCCGGCGCTTTAAAATTAGGATTATGTAAAGCCTGACCGTTGGTCGGCGCTAAAATTAATTTTCCTGCCTTTAAAGCAGTCAACAAATCTTCGGCGCTATCAACTATTTCGGTTGTAACCTTATTATAATTGAAATAATCTTGAAAAATACGGGTGGCAACATCATCGATATAAACATCGCGATGTTCGCCGTAAGTCTCCTGCTCCCAATCAGCTAAAGCAATGATTTCTTTTTCGGCCGCCGCCTGACTGGCGTCTACTGTTCCCCGCGCCCAAGCCATCGCCATTAAGGCACCAGCTTCTTCGCAGCCATCCTGCTGGCGTGCATCCTCCCAATGAGCTAAAGGGGCTTGAGCAATAAAGGGAACTGATAAAATAATACTTTTTTCTTCGATAGGCGCGCTTGAAGAAGCCGGCGGCGCAAGTTCTTTAATCTCCGCTTCTGAGTGGTTCTCTATATCATCCTTTTCATCAGCGGATGTCGATAAAACAGCCGCTGCCGGCGGCAAATCTAAAAAAGCCTCTTCCGACTCCGGCAGACCTATGCTGGCTGTAGGCAAAATTTCCTCCGTGGCCGGACTCGGTGATAAAACTTGGTCTACCGGCCGGCCTTTGTCCATTAAGAAAAAAATGGCCGCCGCGATGATTATTAAGAAGAAAAAAATCTTTTTCATTATCTTTATTTAATCGCCTCCGCTACCGCCGCGGCGATACCGGGCGCAAAAGGCGCCGGCAGAATCATCTCAACACTGGGGGATGGCACTAAAGCGGCCAGATTCTCCGCCGCCTTCACCAGCATCTCGTCGCTGATGCGCTTTACCTTATTATCCAAAGCGCCCCGGAAAACACCGGGAAAAATCAAAACATTATTGATTTGATTGGGAAAATCGCTGCGGCCGCTGGCGACTATAAAAGCGCCGGCCGCTTTGGCTTCATCCGGCATTATTTCCGGCACCGGATTGGCTAAAGCAAAAACTACAGGTCTGGGCGCCATCGCCGCTACCATTTCCCGAGTGACCAAGCCGGCCGAAGATACGCCGATAAAAACATCGGCTCCGGCTAAAACCTCGGCTAAAGAGCCTTTTTGAACGTGAAAATTAGTAATGGTGGCCAGTTCCGCTTTTTCTTGGTCCAAGTCCGGCCGGCCGGCATAAATCGCGCCCTGGCGATCACAAACGATAATATTTTTGACGCCGTAACCGAGCAGAAGACGGGCAATCGCATTGCCGGCGGCACCGGCGCCGCTTAAGACCACCTTAAGTTCCGCCTTATCGCCGCCCCTTAATTTCAAAGCGTTAATCAAAGCCGCTAAAACGACCGCAGCCGTACCGTGCTGATCGTCATGCATCACCGGAATATCAAGTTCCGCCTGCAAACGCCTTTCAATTTCAAAACAGCGGGGAGCAGCAATGTCCTCTAAATTAATACCGCCAAATACCGGTGCCAGATATTTTACGCTTCTGATTATTTCTTCCGTGTCTTGAGTATCCAGACAAATCGGAAAGGCATCGACGTCAGCAAACTTCTTAAACAAGGCGCATTTCCCCTCCATCACCGGCAAAGCCGCCACCGCGCCGATATTGCCCAAGCCTAAAACGGCGCTGCCGTCCGTTACGACGGCAATCGTCCGCCCCTTAATCGTATGCGTACGCGCCAATTCTTGGTCGGAGGCAATCGCCTGGCAGACCGCCGCCACTCCCGGCGTATAGGCTAAAGACAAATCGTGCTTATTATCCAAAGACACGGAAAGGGCGGTGGCGATTTTACCTCCATGGAGGCGATGCAATTCCAAAGATTCGGCGTTTAAATCAGACATATGAAGAAAACCGGCTCTTTCTTAAGAAACCGGAGATAAATTATTAAGTCAATTAATCATAACAATAATATCAAAAAAATTCAAAGGCTGCTAAAACTGAGAATCTGTAAATTATTACTAATCTTTGAATATTTGCTATAATGTTAAAATGAGAAAATTTATCGTCAAAAAGTGGAAAAAAGCCAATCAGCGTTTAAAAGTAATCGCTCTGCCTTTTTTAATGGTTGGCATTGTTACCGCCGCCAGCCTAGTTTTTGCTTATGGAATCAATGATAATAAAAACGGCTTGGTTCTTGATATAGATTTCAGCCAAGACAATTATAATTCAGGCACCAGAACTTTCGCCGATAAAAGTGGCAGCGGCAATAATGCCATCTCCACCAATCCGGCCGTTTTTACAGCCGACAAAAACGGACAAAGCAATAAGGCAATGAGTTTTACCAGTACTAACGACGAAATAGTTATCCCTCATAATTCCAGCTATAAAAGTGCTTCAATTACCGTCAGTTTCTGGTATAAACCGCAAAATATTAACAAAAGGCACGTAATTTTTACCAGCTGGTACGGATTCACCACGGAAATAAACGCCGACCGCACTTTTAAATGGGGACTTAATGGGTTGTCGGGACAATATTTCGGCACTAAAAAAGTAAATTGGGATGAATGGATATATCTTACCGGCACCTTTGATAATAGCAGCAAACAACAATGTATTTATTTTAACGGGGCAAAACAAGAATGCCAAACCGTCACCGGCAGCATTAGCTACGGCACAAGCGCCCTCTACTTATCCGGCTCATGGGACTGGATAGGCGGCGATTTTGCTAATGCTAAAATATATAACCGCGCCCTCTCGGAAACAGAAATTAAAGACTTATATAATTCTTCAAAAACTAAAATTCAAAGCTCCTCTCTAGAAAAAGGCCTAATCGGTTATTGGCCCCTAGATGCAAGCAGCCTTGATGCCGGCAATAATACGGCTAGCGACCGCTCCGCTTATGGCAACAGCGGTATTAATTACGGAGCCGACCCAGTATTTGACCGCAATGGCCAAGAAGGCAAAGCGGTAAAAATTAATGATGACGAACCGCCTCTCCTTCTCAACTACCGCCTCTGGAAAGAGGGGCAAACAGGCGCCATCGGGCCTTTTGGCATATATAATCTTGCCGCCAATAATACGCGCATTATTGCCGAAGATCCATGGGGAAGAAAAGTGCCTGTCTGGCAAAGCTCATCGCTTAATGCCGGCATATACGCAAGTGCACAGCCTATCGATAATACTAAACTATATCGTTTTTCCTGGTGGGAAAAATCGGTCAGCAGCGGCGAAGCTACTTATGGCCGTTACTACGCCGGTTTAAACGGCTATGGTTCGACTAATGGAGTCATCAACTTAAGTGCCGGTACCTATAATACTAACCCTTATTTTTGGAGCACTACCAATATTCCGACATCAAGCTATCTGCCTGAGGGGCAATGGGTATTAGTAGTCGGACATGTATTTCCCTACAATTATAGCGGAACAGACCGCCATTCCGATTCTGGTTTATATACTACCGACGGAAAATTTGCCAATACCAGCGCTGATTATAAATGGGCGCCGGAAACAACCACCGCCAGAGGGCGGACCTTAGCCATTTATCAAGCCAACGCCGAAGGTGTCATCCATTACACCGTTTATCCGCGCATGGACGTAGTGGACGGTAGCGAACCATCAATCCAAGACTTATTAAACGGCTATGATTCCTATGGTGATGCTGTTGAAGCCGTTTTGCCGGAAGCTCCCACCAGCCTGTCTTTCTGGTATGCCCCCTTCCCGGGAACCGCATGGACTCATGTCGTTAAATCCGGCGGCAACTACTATGTTAACGGCGAACCAGGAACGCCGAGCGTCTTTCCGGTCACGGTTGATGGCAGTCATATTTATATGGGGCGCACTAGCCTATCTGATTTTTTCAACGGTTCGCTAGCGGAAGTGCGGGCATATAACCGCACCCTCTCAACGGAAGAAATTAAGTCATTGTACGAACAGAATAAAACAAAAATTTCTTCAGGCTCTCTAAATAAAGGCTTGATTTTAGACATGCCTTTAACTTCAAAATATACAAAGAGCAGCGCCATCGGCTCTCAGATAATGACCGACAACACTCCTTATTCTCATGACGGCCAAAATTACGGCGGTAGCGTCAGTACGGATGGAACCCTGCTCAGCGCCACCGGGCAAAGAATTGAAACAGACTTGCAAGTGCCCAATGAGGAAGGCACGATTTCTATTTGGTATAAACCAATCTACAGTTCCACAGATGCCAATAGAAATAGTATATTATATTCAACCGGGGCATCTTGGGTCGATAATAGCTTTGAATTAGCCCTGCGAAGCTGCTGCGGTAATCCCTATGACAATGTCTTATATATGCAGCAACCGGGACCTTCCTATTTAAGGTTCGAATGGGAACAACCTATTTGGAATGCTAATGAATGGATAAATCTGGTTATAACCTATTCCTCGAGAAATTTTATCCGCCCCTATGTAAACGGAGTCTTGCAAACAGCCAGCCAGGCAAGAAACAACGGTACCTTCAACTTTCCCAATAAATTTATTATCGGCGCTAGAAACTCCAGCACGGTTTCAGCCAAAGGGACGGTATCGGACTTAAAGGTATATAACCGCGTTCTCTCCGATGAAGAGATTCAATCTCTTTATGACCGGGGCCGGGGCAAAAACGGCACTATCTTAAACGGTTTGCAATAGCTAAACAATCAAAAAAGAGGCTCAATAATTTGAACCTCTTTTTTGATTTTTTTATTGATTCAATACTGCTTCCATGGAAGCGCTGCCGCCATCTTCAATCATTAACTCTAAAAATTCGTCGCCTTCTTCCTCGCTACTAACAGTTGCATCCAGAGCAGAACATTCTTTTAAATCTGCTTGATAAGCCTTCCAAATTATCTGCTGCTCGGCCTTAGATTGTTTCATGATTTCCTCGCTCTTGGCGCGAAAATCCTTCACACAAACTTGGAGTGCGGCCGCCTGATTATCGGTCGTCTTGATAGCTGATTTTTGGCATTCGCCGCGCACGCCAATAGCGGCATTGACCGCTTCTGCGCTTACAGTAATTCTATTCTTTAAAGCCTCGTCTTTTTTATCGATAGCCGCAGAAACACACTCAATCATCGCTGAAGTAACCAGGCGCGGTGATAATACCAGCTTTACTTCATCGCTCGTATCATCGGTTGATTTCTTTACCCCCCACAAAGAATTGCCTATTTTTTGAATTTTCTCGTAAAGACTGATGAACTGGGGCGCTAAAATTTTCTCTAATTGGGCCTTAGCGGTGCTTAAATTTTCCTTAGCGTCGGAACCGGCCTGCTCGGTAGTTTGATTCTTAACGGCAGCAGACAAGCGGATGCCGTATAAAGAACCATTCTCTTTCTTAATCACCTTAAAGTACTTAATTTGATCAGGAGAAAGAATTTTTTCTAAAGCACCGGCGCTGGTACTAATGTTGGTATCAGTATCATCGGCCTTAACCGGAGCAAAACCAAAAATAGCCAAACCGATAGCCGCTAAAACGGCTAAAGTGAGCATTTTTTTCATATGATTTTAATTAAATTAATTTTTATTAATTTAGCTATTTAAAATTATATCATCTATTTACAAAAAAACAAAATATCATTATTAAAATTAAAAAACATAAAAATGAATCATACTTGTATATTGCGGTGAAAAACTTTACAATAGACATAAGATAAAAATATAAAAATATGCTTAATTTTTTCAAAGGACGCCGACCGGCCAGTGCATTTAATCTCAGCCGCAGCGAACGCAACGATTTTTTTCATGAATTAATAAACAGTTCCAGTCTAAAGGGGGAATTTTATTTTCTCCTAATCATTTCCCTTTTTATTGTCATGGCCGGATTGTTAAAAAATAATATCGTCCTGTTAATCGGCGGCATGCTGGTCGCCCCCTTGCTCTCGCCAGTTTTAGCCATTTCTCTGTCGATTATTATCCTTAACGGCAAAGTGGCTTGGCGCTCCCTTAAGGTATTTCTCATCACCACAATCTTATCCCTCCTGGTTTCAATGATTTTCGGTCTAGTTTTTCCATTCCGCACCAATGAAATAGAATTGATGCAGAAAATAGGAGCTAACGGCTTTGATATTCTCATTGCCGCCATGGCCGGCGCCGCCGCCAGTCTTACCTGGGCTAAAAAGAATTTAGTAAATAATCTAGCCGGAGTTGCCATTACTGTCACTTTAGTGCCGCCGCTAGTTATTGCCGGCTTCGGTTTGGCGGCCTTGGATTATAATATCTTTATCGGCGCCATCAAAACATACTTATTCAATGTCGCCGGCATTATCGCCGGCAGCCTCATTATCTTCACCGTCCTTAAATTCCATAATGCTGAAAAAAAAGTATTGGCGGAAGTAAAACAGGAAGATAACGCATCATAAACCATCGGCTATGGATACAAATAAAAACAATAATTCACTTTTAACAACTCTGCTTAAATTGGCCGCCCCATCATCTTGGCCCAGTTTTTTCAAATCGCCTATCAATTTACCGACGCTTTCTGGGTCGGGCGCTTAGGCGAGAAAGCAGTGGCCGCGGTCGCGATGAGTATGCCGGTGCTATTTTTTATGGTCAGCGTCGGTGTGGGGCTGGCCATCGCCGGTTCGACCCTGACCGCCCAGTATTTTGGCGCTAAAAATGAAAAAATGCTCGGTCAAGCGGCCGCCCAGACGATGTTGATGGTCGTCGCCGTTTCCCTGCTTTTCAGCTTTATCGGCTATCTCGGCACTCCCGGAATTTTAAAGCTGCTGGGCACGGATGCCTCTATTGTTGTCGACTCTCAGGCCTATCTGCGCATCGCCTTCCTTGGCCTTATCTTCAACTTCTCTTTCTTCATCTTCCAATCAATCATGCGCAGCATCGGCCGCCCTCAACTGCCTTTTTACGTAGTTATCTTTACGGTCATCTTAAATTTTGCGCTCGATCCCCTGTTTATGTTCGGCTTCGGACCAATCCCCGCCCTGGGTGTAGCCGGCGTCGCTATGGCGACATTGGGGACCCAAAGCATCGCTGCCATTATTGGGCTGATTCTGTTATTCTCCGGCAAACACGGCATTCATTTACATTGGCACGATTTTAAACCTGATTTTGCTTTTATTAAAAAAGCTTTCCTGCTGGGATTACCAGCTTCCGTCGAGCAATCGGCGCGAAGTTTGAGCCTCACTGTCATCACTTCCTTAATTGCCGGTTTCGGCACCTTGGCCGTCGCCGCCTACGGTGTCGGCACCAATATCTTGCAATTGATGCTGATGACTTCCTTCGGCTTGGCAGGGGCGAATGCCGCTTTAGTCGGCCGTTATCTGGGTGCCAACCAGAAAGAAATTGCCAAAAAAACCGCCCATCTCAGCCTGAAAATAGCTATCATCGCTTTTAGCATCTTAGGTCTAATCAGTTTTATCTTAGCGCCATATCTGATTAAATTTTTTGTGCCCAATGATCCGGCCGTGATTGCCGCCGGAGCGCATTATCTCCATTTTATTGCCCCCATCTTCGGCCTGATTGGCTTCCAAATTATTATTGGCAGCACTCTGCAAGCAGCTGGCAGCACTAAAACGGCGATGAGCCTGACCCTGATTTCCACTTGGCTAATCCAAATTCCTTTGATTTATATATTCTCCCGCTTCACCAATCTCGGCCTAGACGGTTTGTGGCTGGCTTTTCCGGCTAGCGGCGCCATCTCCGTAGTAATGTATCTGATAGTCTTTAAACGGAGCCACTGGCACCAAAAGACTTTAATCTCGGCAGCCGAACAGCTGAATAATCAAATCGGCAGAGAGATAGAAGCGGAAACGACCATCCCCAGCGATTGCTAGATTTAGCAAGCGCAAAATATATAGCAAAAAACTATTCCGGCAAAGAATAGTTTTTTTATAATCACTGGTGAAAATAATAAAGAATTAATCTACGGATTGGAAAAAATCGCAATGGGCGTCGGCCGGCACTTCTGCTTGCGCTTCCGTGCAAAAACCCTTGCCATCTTCCATAATTTGAAAACTGCTGCAACGCTGACATTGAGAATTTTCATTTTCCCAGCTATAAACGAAATCGGCTTCAATCTCGTGAGACATAAGATAATAATTAAATTTATAAATACTAATTATTAAAAATCAAGCTTTTCCCCTCGCTTATCAATTCAATCCTGTCATCTTCTATCTTTAAAGCGGAATCATCATCAAGGGCGTAAACCGCTTCCCCATGTTCTTTAGCAAAAGCGGCAATCTGCGGCTGGCGTACATGCGGGAAATGAGGAGAGTTAAGATGCGGAAAAAAATAAAAATCAACCAAACCTAGTCCGACAGCATCTTCCGTCCTATCTAAGTCTTCATCATAAATCAGCTGGGAAGAACTCAAATCAAGGCTCCGGCTCGCCACCATGCTGCCGGCGCTAATACCGGCATAAACTTTTGTTTTTAATAATTCGGGCAATAAACCAGCCAAGCCGGAAGTTCCCAGCCAGGACATCAAATAATAATTATCACCGCCGCCGAAAAATAAAACATCGGCAGCCTCTATCTTCGGCAACCAAAGATGTTTGTCAATTGAAGCGATGTCAATAATTTCTATTGATTTAAAACCTCGTTTTTTGAGATTGGACAAATCTTCAATTAACCAGCCTTTATCCCCTGTCTCCGTCATAGCGGCCGTGATAATAAAAGCGACTGAGATTTCTTTGGCCGGCTTGCCTGCCAGCGATACCAAAGCGGCGGCTATAGAATTATTAGTCAGACCGCCGGAGCTTAAAAGTAATTTCATAAAATTATATATTTATCTAGTTTGATAAAATCGACTATTTTCAATAAAACTGCGGATGCCCCGGCCGATACTTTTTTGCCAATAATTTGTCCGTTCGACTGCATTCATTGCCGCAATATAGATGCCGGAACTTGGGTCTATCTGGATTGACTCCAACGGATAGCCCGGAATAAGCGCAAGGCTGGGTTGGCTGACAAAAATGCGAGGAGAACGAACCAGAGCAGTTTCGACAGCCCCATCTGGATAAGCTAAAGCCAAACCATATTCCCAATAGGCTTCCGCCTGACCGCCTAAGGAAGCAACTAATTCCTTATAATAGTGTAGCAACTGGCTATCGCTCGGCCGCGAGCCCGCCCCCGGCAAGCGCCGCACATTGATTCCGGGCTGGGCTTCATTAGGTAAATCTTTAAAATATAAAGCATTGTCCATTGACAAAACAGGCAAACCTAAAATGGATGAGTAATGGCGAGCCTTAGCGGCGGCATTTTCAACGGCATTATCAGCATTTTCCGCCGCTTCATCATATTCACCGGCCGGCAAAACCTGCAAATCAATATCCAAAGCCTCCAATATTCCTCTGATTTGTTCGACCTTAGCTTGATTTTTGGTGCCCATTATTAAAATCATAAAGATTATTACGCTAATAAGCCGGCAATTAAAATATTTTTAAATCAATAATCCGATGGCGAAAAGTAGAAATGACAAATAGCAGATATAAAACAATAAAAATGATTAAATAGGCAATATCTGGCAAGTATGGCGCTAAAAGAAATAAAAAGACAAAAAGAGGAATTATCATCAAGTCTACCCAAATATTATTAGATAATTCTTTTTCCATTGAAGCAATTTTTTTCTTATCCTTGCTTTCCCATTGGCCTATATAACGCCAAGCCAAGGCCCAAGCTAAATCTAAAAACAAAAGGGCTAATAAAAATAAAGTTGCACCTGCCATATCGAAAGCCTTGGCATCTAAAATAATATATTCGATAAAAATTACATAGACAACGCCAAACAATAAATCAAGGGCCGAATCTGAAACTTCTTCGCCAAAAGCGTCATCAGCCGATTTAAAAATCAGCCACCAATGGACCAAGATAATGACGCTAAAAATATAGAACACAAAAGGCGTAAAACCCCTGATGTCCAAAAAAGAATCTAGGCAGAAAAAAAGAATCAATCCGAAAAGCGTATCGAATAAAACGGAGGAAAAGCCAATTTGTTCGATAATTTTCATAAATTATATTATTTATTAGATACTCTGATAAGTAACGCGATTAATTATATTATAACACCGCCCAAAACAATATAAAATAACACCTTTATTCCTGACCTTATTTTTTATCTAAACTCTTTAAAACCTCAAGATACATATCCTCAACTATTTTCTCCTGCGCCTTGCCGGTCTTAACATAATGGTCCAGTCCGGGAGCGGCATTAATTTCCAAAATCCAAAACTTTTGCGGTTTGGCACCGATATCTCCTTGGACCATTAAATCCACCCCGCAAAAACGCAAGCCCATATCTTTTACCAAACTAAGAGCTAATTTCTTAAAATCAGAGTGAACCTTGGCGGTTACATCAACTGATTCCCCTCCCGTTGACAAATTAGCATTATCCAAGAGATAACAGCGCCGACCCAGAGGCAAAACATCCTTGAAATCTAATTTCAAGCGGCGCAATTTCGCTTTAATGCGATAATCATCAAATTTTATCTTAGTGTCGCGGCCGGTATTTACAAAGTCGGCTTGTTTAGCCGCCAATAATTCAGCAATATTGGAGACGCCGTTGCCGACAATACTTAAAGGCAGGCGCTCATAGGCGGAAATAAGCTTATTATCAAGGACTACCAAGCGGTAATCTCGACCCTCCAGCCTTGGCTGTACCAAGGCAAGACGGTCATTTTTAAAAATGGTGCGAACGGCGCGATAAAAATCATTTTTATTATAAACCAGAGCGACACCAATACCCTGAGTGCCACTATTGGGCTTTACAAACACAGGCAAGCCGATTTTTTTCGCATACAAATAAGCCGCATCAATGTTATTCTGAGCTTGTCCGATTGCCTCCGCCCAATCTTGCCGATAAAAAACTCGGCTCTGGGGGACTGTCGGATAATTCATCTTTTTCATGAAAAAATTGGCGTAATCCTTATCCCTGGCGATTTCCGAAGCGCCCAATGGGTTTAAATCGAGGCTGGAATAACGGAAATAACGCTTACGCCCGCTTTTAAAAACAATCTGGCCGACAATATTCCACTGGGGTTCCATGATTACTTTAGCACCGATACGCGGAGCAATTTTCTGGAGAATCTGCCCCAAAAGCGGGGTAAAAGTCCTTTGTTTTATTTGAAGCATAGATTTGATATTTAAGCACAGCCTATATTATAAAACAAAAATTAGCCAAATGGCTAATTTTGAGACCGAATACATTTTAAGGGCTATTTAAGTATAGTAAGAATCAATCTAATCATTTTATCTTTTTCTTCGGGCTTGCTGGCGGCAACCAGAATAGTCAAAGCAGTTAAAGCCGGCGGGGTTATTTTAGTTTTATCCAATATCTTCGCTTGCCGTAAAAACCAAGCAAAAGAAAAAGCGCCAGAACGTTTATTTCCGTCGACAAAAGGATGATCTTTAACTATAAAATATAAAAGATGAGCCGCTTTCTCCTCAACGCTACCGTACAATTCTTGGCCGGCAAATCTCTGCATTACATTGCCGACGATTCCGGCAAGAGCGCCGCTTCTCTGCTCTGAACCAAAAATATTGCCAGCCTCGCCTCTTTCTATTAATATCTGCTTTAATTTGCGCAAACTATTTAAAAGTTTTCCAACGCTTAAAAACACTTCCTTTTTCGTCGCCCCCTTAGTGGCCAAAGAATCTTTATCATAAGCATCAAGCGATAACCAAGTACCGGCAAACATATTAATAAGTTCCAATACGCTTGCCGTATCCATTGGCGCCCCTGACGGCAACAGTTTTTTTACATCATCAACCGCTTGCAAAAATTGCTTATAATTTTTTGCGATGCGCCCCTTATTAATCGCATAGCCATCTTTAATGTAAGAGCCCAATGTTTTCGTCGCCCATTTACGAAATTCAATTGCTCTTACAGAATTTATACGGTAGCCAACCGCTAAAATAATATCTAAATTATAGTATTGCACTTGATATACTTTAGCATCCTTCCCAGTATGTGCAAATTTTGAACATACTGAAGTTTTATTTAATTCTTCATCAAAAAATATATTTCTAATATGCTTTGTCACGACCGAACGCTCGACTCCAAACACCTCTGCTATTTGAAGCTGGCTAGCCCAGATAGTAGATTTTTTAAAATCACTTCTTATTTCTATGGCCCCAGTTTTAGTCTGATAAATTAAAATGTTTTGTTTTTGTTGATTATTTTTCATATGCTATCAGCATAGCAAATAGGAGATGAAGTTTCGTTAAAATCTTCTTAAAATTATTATTTACTTATTAATTTACATAAAACTCTTAAAAAACAAGATATTAAATATGAAAAAAGATAATCTGATGTTATAATCTATTAAGATATAATAGATTAAAATTATTTATGCCGGATATTAACTCATTACTTAATTTTTTAACCAAATTTGCCTGGCTGGGAAACTGGCTTTTTCTAATTTTGGCCTTTATCGAGTCGGCGCCCTTTATCGGCTTAGTGATTCCCGGCGCCACCTTTATTACTATCGGCGGACTTTTAGCTTCTCAAGGATATTTAAATGTTTTTGATGTCATTATTTTTGCCGCCATCGGGGCAATTTTAGGCGACTTTTTTAGCTATTTTCTTGGACGCTGGAGTGAAAACTGGATAAAAAGGAAAAAAATAATTAATCCGACAATCCTTAAATACGGAGAAAATTTCTTTAAGCGCCATGGAGATAAAAGCGTCTTCTTTGGTCGTTTTTTCGGTCCGGTAAGAGCAATTATCCCCTTTATCGCCGGTATCTCCAAAATGAGAATGGGACGTTTTGTCCTTTGGAATATTCTTAGCAGTATCGGCTGGGCGGTGCTCAATGTATCGTTCGGGTATTTTTCCGGAACTTTTATCGTTGCAGTTTTTAATAAATGGGCAAATAATTTTCGAACCATCCACCTTGGCTTCATCTTAATTATCCTCCTTGGAATCTATTTATCTTATTTAGCAATAAAACATAGTGGAAAATCCATTGTCGCTTATTTTAGGTCAACGAGTCTAAGCTTTGTAATGCATTTAAAAAATTATGATTGGTTTAAAAAATTAAGCGGCCAGTATCCTGTAATCAACGGCTTTTTAGCGGAAACTAGATACGCTTCCGAAAAATTATTCGGCGGTCTATGCATTTTTATCTTCTTGTCTTTTTTATATATACTGGCAGAAATCATAGAAATTATCTAAACAACTACATTTTTGATAAAAATAAAAACATCCAAAATGGATGTTTTTATTTTAAGCACAGGCTACATCGGACTAAAACCATATTCTTAGTAAGCCTAGCAAGGTTATTTGCTATATTATAACTTTATAAATCGATAAATCCCCGTGTGCATATTAATTAACCAGTTTGATTAAGCCAATCCTCAAGATACATTTTAATTCTTAAAATATCTCTCTCCTCTAACACATTATTGTGGGCTAGGGCATTTCTTGACTGCTCTAAATCACTAAGCCTTGTTTTTATCCAATCTTGAGATGGTAAAATATCCTCAAAATGTTCCCAGTTGTTTATTATAATATTTGCCATATCACCAAAATCAGCATAGGCTATATTATCAATAGCCCTTGGTGCGTGCCATTTGTTTTTACTATCTTTACCTTTTCTATCAATAACTTTTTTTCTGATATTTTCGGCAACTCCCTTATCCCACCAATTAATACCAAGGTGCTCTTTCCCGCTTAATCTTTCTTTAATTAAATCTCTAACTGAGTTTTCAAAAGCAAAAAAAGCCATATAAACACTAGACATCTTTATTGCATTAAGACGAATAACTGTGGGAAAAGATTCAATTGAAATACGTTTTTCATCGGTTGCTTTTTTATCTAACGAAGGGCTTTCCTCAGAAATAATCCCAATATCTTTAAATGCTTCCAATTCGGTATTTAACAGCATAGCCTTAAAAATGAAATTTTGAGCTTTATTTATCATAGAAGATACTCCTTAAGACTCTTGAAGATTGCGTTATAGACTGAAATATCCTTTGTGGCTGGTAAATGTATTTGAATGTTATAATGAAATTGAGTATCTTTTTTACTAAGTGTAATATCTTTAACGGGTGACATGCTCTCTTCTACATGTTCTTCTGGTGAATCATTTTTATCTGAAAAATCAGCTTTATCAGCTAAAGCTTTAAAAGTAGTCGCCATCTTTTTAGTTACAGTTTCTCCTTTGCCAGTCTTAGTTGCAAAAATACCTGCTATTTTAGTTTGCGAAGCATCTTGAACATTTTCATCAGCTAAAAATAAATCTTCATATGCCAATTTCAGAGCTCTAGCCAAAACTTTTCCGCCTTCACTTTTATTTTTGTATGCTTTATATTTTTCAGTAGGCACACCGCTTTCATCAAGAAATTTAATTCCTTTCAAGACTGGGATAAAAGCTCGGTCATTTGTACTTTTAAAGCCCAAAGATTTTAGAAATTCTATAGTAAAACGTGGTGGAACGCCTGCGCTTTGTATTGCCTCCAACATTGCAGGGAGCCTTCCAACGGAATTCATATATGCTTCGCTAATCATAGATTTATTATAATTTAATATATAAATATATATTATTCCATTTTATCTGTGTAGTCAAACACAAAAACACCCAATTTGGGTGCTTTATATAACATAATCGTGTTAGCACGATTTTTGCGGAGAGGCGGGGATTCGAACCCCGGATAGAAGCAAAAACTCCTATAACAGGTTAGCAACCTGCCGCTTTCAGCCGCTCAGCCACCTCTCCTAATAATATTTTTTTCTTTTCGATTTTATGGTATAATCACTATATAAAATCTCTTATTTATTGTCAAACAATATGGACAGCCAAGATAAAGGCAAAAATTTCATTCAATGGCAAGTGCCGGAATATAAAAAACCGGAAAGGGGCAAGCACTGGTATCTGCTGGCCGCTATTTTCGTTATTATCTGTCTTTTTTTCTCATTTTTCACGATTTCCGGCTGGCATATCGTCTTTCTGGGCGCAAAATCAAATTTCCTCTTTGCCTTAATTATCCTGATTTCAATGGCAATAATGACCGTTCATGACAGCCAGGAGCCGAGAATGGTCACGGTCAAACTCGAGCCGGAAGGCATCCAAATTGGTCGCCGTTTCTATGATTACGATGAAATTAAGCAATTTTGCGTCCTCTATAAGCCAAAACAAAGCATTAAGAATCTTTATCTGGAATTCAGTAATAAAATGTTGCCGCGCTTAGCCATCCCCTTGCGTCGCCAAGACCCTTTAACAGTCCGTAACTACCTGGTCCGTTATCTTAACGAGGATTTGGAAAGAATTGCCCCTCCCCTGTCGGAAGAGTTGACGAAATTATTCAAGCTATAGTATAATTCGCCTATCGTGAAATTTAAATTTCCGGCCCCCATAGTTTAATGGATAGAACGCAAGATTGCGGATCTTGTAATCCAGGTTCGATTCCTGGTGAGGGCACACCAATATATTATCTTATAGGCGCCAAGAAGGCGCCTATTTTCATAAAATGCTGCTTAGCGTCCCCTTATCGGCGCTTAACCGCGTCGGCAAAAATACGGCTCAATCTTTAAAGAAACTCGGGCTGGAAACGGTCCAAGACCTGCTTTTCTATTTCCCTTTCCGCTATGACGATTTTAGCCAAACAACGCCGATAGACCAAATAGAGGCCGGGCATAATGTCAGCATCGCCGGCACGATTGAATTGATTCAAAATAAGCGCAGCGCCAAACAAAGGCGGCAGCTGACCGAAGCCCTAATCAGCGATGACAGCGGCTTAATTAAAGTAATTTGGTTCAACCAGCCCTTCATCGCTCAAAACCTAAAACCGGGCGATAGGGTGTCTCTGGCGGGAAAAACCGCCGAAAGCTACGGTCAGCTAACTCTTGTTTCACCGCAGTATGAAAAAATAGGGGCAAACGGCAATTTAATCCATACCCAAGGATTGGTACCAATATATCGCCTTAGCGCCGATATCACCCAAAAACAGCTGCGTTTCCTCATAAAACAAGCTGTTGGCGCCACCGATAAGCTGGAAGAGTGGCTCCCGGAAAATATTAGGAAAGAGCTCGGGTTATTGCCCTTAGATAAAGCGGTAAAACAAACGCATTTTCCTGAAAATATAAAGCAGGCGCTGGCCGCCCGACAAAGATTGGGCTTCGGAGAGCTCTTTATCCGCCAATTGCGCTCTCAGGCTCTAAAATATCAATTAAAGAATAAAGTGGCCCCAAAAATTGTTTTCCAAGAAATAATGACCAAAAAATTCGTTCAATCGCTTCCCTTTTCTCTCACCGCCGGCCAGAAACAAGCCGCTTGGGAAATTCTCCAAGACATTGATAAAGACGCGCCGATGTCGCGCCTATTGGAGGGCGATGTTGGTTCTGGCAAAACCGTAGTGGCGGCCATGGCTTTATTTAATACAGCCATCAACAAATACCAAGGAGCCTTGATGGCGCCGACCGAAATCTTGGCCGGCCAGCATTATCAAAGTCTGCAGAAACTATTGTCGGACTTTAATGTAAAAATTGCCCTACTCACCGGGCATCAAGCCGAGGCCAATTTTGAATTGCCTAAAAACAAAAACGAAAGACGGGAAAAAATTATTAAAGAAGCAGAAATTA
>JAQUWT010000019.1 GCA_028692765.1 Patescibacteria group bacterium | reverse complement strand
CGGCCGACCGCAACTATAACCCCAATGACTTGCCCATGGATGAAAGATATAAAGCTGAAGTGCACATCGCTAAGCACAGAAATGGACCTACCGGTAAAATCGATTTATTCTTTGATGAAAATACTGCCAGTTTCCGCAGTCTCAGCCGCCAGAACAACAACCCTGAAGAAAATTAAAAATCAATAATATAAACCTATGTTCAACAAACTCAAACAATTTAAAGATTTGCGCAGCCAGGCAAAAACAATGCAAAGCGCCCTTGCTCAAGAAAGCGTTACTGAAGAAAAAAACGGCGTTAAATTGACATTAAACGGCAATATGGAAATTATAGAGTTAAGCCTGAACCCGGAGTTAAATATTGAAAGCCAGGCCAGCACGCTTAAATCATGTTTCAACGATGCGATAAAAAGAGCCCAGCGGCTCATGGCCAAAAAATTGCAGGACATGGGAGGCTTCCCCGGCTTAAGCTAAATGAAATACCCTGAATACATCCAAAAACTGATTGAAAGCTTTTCTAAATTTCCCAGCGTCGGGCCGAAAACGGCCGAACGCTATGTTTTTTATCTTCTTAATCAAGAAGCCGGCCAGGTAAAAGAATTAGCCTCTTCCCTGTCATCCTTACCGGATGCTATCAAGCGCTGTTCAATCTGCCGCACTTTCAGCGCCAGCGACCCTTGTCCGATTTGTAGCGACGAAAAACGCTCCTCGGAAATACTCTGTATCGTAGAAAACAGCCAAGATTTGGCTGTCATTGAAAATACCAAACAATTTAATGGCCGTTATTTTGTCATTAGCCGACTTTTAAATACTCTGGAAAACATCGGGCCCGATCAGCTACCGCTTAGGGAGTTAAAAAAAATAATAGAAACTGAGAAAGTGAAGGAGTTGATTATCGGCCTTAATTTTACCTTGGAGGGAGAGAGCACCGCCTTATATTTAAAAAAATTATTCCCAGGAATTAAAATAAGCCGTCTCGCCCGAGGATTGCCGGCCGGCTCTGATTTAGAATATGCCGACGAACTGACTTTGGCCAATGCTTTAAAATATAGAAATATTTTATAGATTTTACATATAGTAATTTAAAAAGGAGGAACAGTGCTCACGCTAACAATTATTTTGGCGATTATCGGCATTTTTAATCGCCGTATTAGAATAATAAGCAAAAAGCTCTGGAAAAAGTTAAAAATCAAACTTAAGTCAGAGACATAAAAAAATCCGCCTTTCACTAAAAAGCGGATTTTTAATATCTGTAAATGTATAAAAAATTAAGCGATGCTCAAAATCTTGACAGCCGTCTTTAACTGGCGATGACCGACATTTTTCTTATACCGAGTCTTACTCTTGTACTTAACTACCTGCACTTTATCCTGTTTAGCGGTATCGACGACTTCAGCGCTGACTTTTTCGCCTAAAGACGGGCTGCCGACTTCAAATTGGCTACCATCTGTTTCCGCCACTAATAAAGTGTCAAATTTAACTTTTTCTCCGGCCGCCAATTCTAGTTTTTCCACTTTAATGGTTTCGCCTTCCTTGACTTTATATTGTTTGCCGCCGGTGGCAATCACTGCAATCTTCGCCATATCATTTAATATTAGCAAAATTATTAGAAAAAATCAGGCTTGCGCCGATTCACCTTTAAATAGTATCAAATATTTGAAAAATGTCAATAAATGAGATAAGATAAAACTATTATAATTTTTAAGCTACCTTTATGCCTAAATTTATCATTAACGGCCAGAAACCTTTAAGCGGACAGATTGCGGTCAGTGGCGCTAAAAATTCGGCTCTAAAAATCATTCCGGCATCGATTCTGTCTTCTGAAAAAATAACTATTAAAAATTTACCGGAAATTGAGGACGTCGCTCGCTCGTTTGAAGTTTTAACAGATTTAGGCGCCAAAATAGTATACAATGGTTCGGAGGCTAGCATAGACACTGCCGGCATTACCAGCAGCGAACTAAATGCCAAGATGGCGGATAAGTTTCGCGGCTCCATTATGTTTGTGGGCCCCCTGCTCGCCCGTTTTGGCGAAGCTAAATTTCCTCATCCCGGCGGCTGCGTTATCGGCGCCGGCGGACGGCCGATAGATTTATTCCTGGAGGGCTACCGTGCCTTTGGCGCCGAAATAGAAGAAGAGTCGGGTAAATTTTATCACATTAAAGCCAAGCGCTTGCAAGCGGCGGAATATTTCTTCCCGCTGGTCAGCGTCACCGCCACCGAAAGCATGATGATGACCGCCAGTATCATTCCCGGAACGACAGTCTTAAAAAATTGCGCCATGGAACCGGAAATAAGTGCGCTCGCCGATTATCTTAATGCTCAAGGCGCTAAAATCAGTGGCGCCGGCACCCCCATAATGGTGATTGAAGGGCAAAGCAAAATTGGTGCCGGAGGATTTACGGTAATACCGGATAGAATTGAAACCGGCTCTTTCGCTATCTTAGCGGCCGCCGCTAACGCCGATTTGGAAATTGTCAATTGCCAGCCAGAACACATCATGACGCTTTTAAAGATAATGGAAAGAATCGGGGTGGATTTTGAATATGGCCGCGACTGGCTGAAAATCAAAAAAGGCAAAAGACCTTTAAAGGCTCATGATATTAAAACACACGAATACCCGGGTTTTGCCACCGATTTACAATCGCCCTATGTCGTTCTTATGACTCAAGCCCAAGGGACATCCCTTGTCCATGAAACCATTTATGACCGACGTCTACTCTGGACGGACATGCTTTCACAAATGGGCGCGAGCATCACCATGTGCGACCCCCATCGCATCGTTATCCAAGGGCCGACGCCCTTATTCGGCAAGAGGCTAATTAGTCCCGATTTAAGGGCAGGTATCGCCTTAGTTATCGCCGGCCTAATCGCTGAAGGACGCACAGAAATAGACAACATCTATCAAATTGATCGCGGTTATGAAAAATTGGAAGAAAGGCTTCGCAAAATAGGTGCCGATATCAGCCGAGTAGAATAAAATTTATGCCCAAAAAAATTCGAGATTGGCTATTTATCATCTTTATAATCCTATTTGTGATTATTACTTTTTTTGTTTCCGTCTATGCCGCCGGCTACAGTATCAGCAAGCGCTGGCCGCCGCGTTTTGACCAAATTTTTCAAAAAACCGGCATGCTTATTATCGATAGCGAGCCCGCCGGCGCCTATATTTCTTTAAACGGCGAACGCCTGCGCAAATCTATATTGCTTGATATCGGCCGCAGCGACACCCTCACCCCCAACCGCATTAAAAATCTGCCGCCGGGAGAATATACTTTAACGCTTGAAAAAGACGGTTATTGGCCCCTGGAAAAAAAGGTGAGTATTTACCCTGGTCAGACGACTTTTGCCGAAGATTTTATTTTATTTAAACGCTCCCTCCCCCTTAATCTCAGCCTCTGCGCGCCCCAATCATTAGAGTTAAGTCCGGATAATAAAAGGCTGTTACTCCCGGAAGAAGGAACAGCTATTAATTTAAAAACTGAAGTAAAAAGCGATTTAGGCCTACAATCATCAAGTGAAGAAATTCAGTGGTCAAAAGACGGCGCACGCGTGCTTTTCGGAGGAAAAATTCTGAATCTCGATAATGGTCAAAGCAATGACGCTCTCGCCGTTGTCGGCCAAGAAGCCAATAATTTCTATTGGGACGAAAACGGCAAAAAAATATATTACGCCGCCGACGGCAATATCAATTGCATTTTAACCGACAATAATACAATCAGCACCGTTCTTAGCGGCAGCGATTATGCCGCCTACACTGTCTACGGAAATTTAATCTATACTATTGAACGGCAAAACGGCCAAATGTATTTAAGGCTATACAGCGCCGATAATCACCTTCTGCAAAACAGCATCAGTCTGCCCGCCGGAGACTATGTGTTTAGGCAGGATAAATATCATCTTAATCTATACGACCGCAAGCAAAAAGCTCTCTACTTGCTAAACGATTATGCAAGACAGCCAATAAACAAACAGCTCCGGCCGGTAGCTGCCTGGCAGTGGCTCAACTCCTCCACCCTGATGTGGTACAATGAATTTGAAATTTATTCTTTCGACCTTAACGGCAACCGCCAAGAACTATTGATAAGAGTAAGTGAAAAATTAACGGGAGCCGCCTGGAACCAGAGTAAAAATTATATGATTTACGCGGATAGTGCCGAAATCAAAATTATCGACTTGAATTTAGACAAACGCTCGCCCATTACTCTGTTGAAAGCGGAAGAAATTTCCAGCCTGGCTCTGGATGAAAAAAACCAGCTCTTATACTTCTACGCCAAAATCGGACAGCAAGCAGGAATCTATAAATTACAATTGCAGTAAAAACTAAAAAAACCGAAGTTATAATAACTCCGGTTTTTTAATACCAAAAAATTAATTCCTCTAAAGAGACTTAGCGAGGCCGCGCAAAAAATCTTTCAAATCTGCTCCTATTTCCGGGTCTTTTATTCCCATCTTAATATTAGCCTTGATTAAGTTAAATTTATTGCCGGTGTCGAGCCACTCGCCTTCAAGCTGTTTGCCGTAAAGTACGCGCCCCTGCTCGAGCATGGCATCATAGGCATCCGCCAAGCGTATTTCTCCCGATTTTCCAGATTGCATAGACTTAAGGATATTGATGATTTCCGGCGTAATGATATTAATGCCGACTTGGACCAGATTTGAAGGAGCTTCCTCAAGCGGCGGCTTTTCAATGAATTTCTTGATTTCGTAAATACCGTCGCCTAAATCCAAACCGTCAATCACGCCGAACTGGCTAACATCCTTATGTTCCACTTCGGATAAGCCGATAACCGCATCGCCGTAGCGCTCATAAACATCCATTACCTGTTTAACTGGAGAAGTCGGCGCATCGTATAAAGTATCGCCGAACATCACCAATACCGGCTCGTCATCGCGGACGAGATGGGAGGCGCACATGACCGCATGCCCGTCGCCCAAGGGAATCGGCTGGCGGACATAAGAAAATTTTGCCAGATTCTCAATCGCCTGAACCTTCTTCACCAAATCTAACTTATTCTTCTCCACTAAGGTCTTAGACAATTCGAAAGAATAATCAAAATGGTCTTCAATCGCCCGCTTGCCGCGGCCGGTAACAAAGATAATTTCTTCAATGCCGGCAGCCACTGCTTCTTCCACTAAATATTGGATAACCGGCTTATCGACTACCGGCAACATTTCCTTAGGCTGGGCTTTAGTAGCCGGCAAGAAACGCGTGCCGAAACCGGCCACCGGCAGGATTGCTTTTTTGATTTTTTGCATATAATTATCAGCGGGGCAGCCGTTTAGCGCCACCCCCACTTCTTAAAATATTTCCACCAAGATTTTAAATGTTCCTGAGCCAGACGGTCTTTAAAAATAGCCAGGTACCAAGGCAAGCGGGCGCTATCGCGCTGATGATTGTGCGTGACTTCCGCCTCCGGATAATAAACAACTGTTTTACCTTGACGATGGGCGCGCCGGCAAAGATCGACGTCCTCAAAATACATAAAAAATCTCTCATCAAATAATTTTCCGTCCGTCAATAACTCCCCTCTCCTTACCAGTAAACAGGCTCCCAGCAGCCAATCGACATTCTTAGTTTCCTGGTGATTTTCCCGTTTCATCAAATATCGATCGATTAATCCCGGTAAATAGCGGCCAACGGCCGTACGCCTTAGCACCGGCAAAAAAATACTGGGAAAACGAGCGCAGGAATATTGCAGGCTGCCGTCCGGATTTAGGAGCTTAGGCCCAACGATAGCGGCCTCGCGATTATTTGTCAAATACGAAACCAGCTTCTTGACGGCTTCGCGGCTAAAAACAAGGTCGGGATTGGCAATCAATACAAGCTTGCCCGAACTGGCCGCAATACCGAGATTATTGCCGCCACCCATGCCCAAATTACGCGCGCTTTCAATCAAGTTGATGTGCTTATCGGCGGCCGCTAAATCGGCCAGCTTATCGCCGGAAGCGTTCTCCACCAAAATAATCTCATATTCCAGACCGCTAAAATCAGAGACGGCCAAAGACCGCAGGCAGGCTTCCAGTTTCAATCGGCTCTTGTAATTGACGATGATGATTGATAAGTCCATATTATTGCCGGCAGACCGCTATTATCTTGCGGGCGATAAAAAAATAAAAAGAAAACAAAGGATTGACCAGATATTTTAACACCGGATTGCCGATTTCCTGATACCAGATACGTCCGGAAAATAAAGGCAGTATCTTGTAATCGGGCACGCGGCGCAAAGCTTGCGCCTCTTTTCTGGCACGAAGCAGATAGGGGCAATGTTTAGAATCAAAAAAATACGCCCAAGCTTTTTTCTTTTCTTTGAACCAGCCGGAACGGAGAGCAAAAAAGCTCATGCCCAATTCCATCATCAATAAAGGCGCAAAAAATAACACTAAAGACAAAACAGAATAATTTTTCCAAGCCGCGATTAAACGATTCCTTTCCATCCAATAATATTTGCCAACCGAGCGGCTAAATTCATACTGATGATAGGCGACCGCCTTAAAGGCTAATAAGCACTGCCGGCCGGACAACCAGAAACGCCAGCCCAAATCTTGGTCTTCATTATACATCCAAAATTCTTCATCCAACAAGCCGACGGCGCGCAAAGCGTCTATTCTGAGCAAAACCGCCGCCCCGGACGGATAAGCGATTTTTTTTATGTCCTCGCCTCTATCCAAAAATTTTTGGCGATAGGCGCCGCAATAGCCAAAGCCTAAAAAATGAGTGACATTGAGCAAGCTGTTTATCAGTTCTCTGTCCGGATTAAGCATCAAGCGCG
>JAQUWT010000001.1 GCA_028692765.1 Patescibacteria group bacterium | reverse complement strand
GTATCCATCCCGTCAAACAAATCGCCGGTGATAAAAATGGCGGTCGCGCCCAAAGCATTAACCTTCTTCACTAGCTTGTCAAAAAATCTCTGCCGCCAAACCGGTCCGAGATGGACATCGGAAACATGTGCTATTTCCTTTCCCTGCCAGGCTTCAGGCAGGTCAATTATCTTCGCCGACACTCTCCTTATCCTGGTTGCTTGCGCCAGCCACGCCTCCGGCAGCAATAGCAACAAAGGCAAAACTCCCATCCACCACCACCTCTCCGAAAGAGACCAGGAGCCAATTTCGTAAACACCGGCGGAATTAAACGCAATAAAAATTAGAGCCAATAAGACCGAATTCAACATTAGTCCGGCCCACAAGCCGACCACTAGATATAAAGAGCGGCTCAGCATATTATCGCGCCAATAAACCAGCAGAGGCGCCAGCACCGTCAAGAAAACGGCGAATAATAATATTATCCCTACCGCTATTTGCAAATACGTACTCTCAAAGGCAAAAAAATAACGCCAAATCAAAAACATCAGAAAATGACCGGCTAAATCAATAATGACATTGAGGGTAAAAAAAATATATTTCATAAAAGCCGTCCCGGCAGGATAAGCGGCTATTTGCCGGCAAAAGGAAAAGGAGCAAAAACGGCCTTATCGCCCAGTTCCGCGGCAATCGCCAACAGGCGATTATACTTGGCGGTTCGTTCGCTGCGGCAAGGAGCGCCGGTCTTAATCTGGCCCGTACCCATAGCCACGACGAAATCGGCGATAAAAGCGTCTTCGGTTTCGCCGCTGCGATGAGAAACAACGGCCGTCAAACCATGCTTGCGAGCCAAATTGATAGCCGCTATCGTTTCCGTCAAAGTGCCGATTTGATTTAATTTAATCAAAATGGAATTGCTGCTCTTTTCCGCTATGCCTCTTTCCAGGCGCTTGACATTGGTGACATAGAGATCATCGCCGACGATTTGGCATAAAGGCGCAAAAATTTCCGTAAAAGCGCGAAAGCCCTCCCAATCGTCTTCCGCCAAAACATCTTCAAAAGAAACTAAAGGATGGCGATTGGACAATTCTTGATAAAAAGAAATCAATTCTTGAGCGGACAGCTTCTTCCCCTCCTTATTGAGATTATAAACGCCGTCAGCATAAAACTCAGTGGCGGCGGCATCAATGCCGAAGACAATGTCTTCGCCCAAAGAATAGCCGGCGGCCACTACTGCTTCCGCCAAAACCTGGAAAGGCTCTTCATTATCCTTAAAAGCCGGAGCGAAACCGCCTTCGTCGCCGACGCTGACGGCATAGCCCTTATTCTTTAAGATTTTCTTTAAAGATTGATATATCTCCGCTCCCATCCTAATCGCGCTAGCAACATTTTTGGCTCCGACCGGCAAAATCATATATTCCTGGATATCCGTTGCCCAATTGGCATGCTTGCCGCCGTTTAAAACATTCATCATCGGTACCGGTAAAACATAGCGGCCATCGAATTCAGGATTGAAGCGGGATAGATATTGATACAAAGGCTGTCCAGAAGAAACCGCGGCCGCACGGGCGCAAGCCAAAGAAACCGAAAGGATAGCGTTGGCCCCAAGCTTGGCTTTATTGGCGGTGCCGTCTAAAGCCATCATTTTTTCATCCAAACCGGCCTGATTATCGGCTTTCAAACCGATTAAAGCCGGAGCAATGATTTCTTCGACATTTTTTACGGCCGTCAAAACTCCCGCCCCCTGATAACGGTTAGGGTCGCCGTCGCGCAATTCTACGGCTTCATAAGATCCAGTGGAGGCGCCCGAAGGAACGGCCGCTTCGCCTACCGAACCGTCTTCAAGCGTCACCCGAGCCGAAATTGTAGGATTGCCGCGAGAGTCCAAAATTTCTAAAGCGGAAATTGATTTTATTTTCATATAAATAATAATTAACTATTTAAATCTTAGTTATCGACATTGCCTTTATAAATATATTTCTCCGTCCGCTCAATCACCTTCTTCAGGATTTTAACCGCTTCGACCGGATAATCGCCGACGGTAGTTTCATCAGACAGCATAACCATGTCAGCGCCGTCAAAAACGGCATTGGCAATGTCGGAAATTTCCGCCCGAGTCGGATGGGCATTCTTAATCATGGAAGTCATGACTTGAGTGGCAATAATGGCCGGACGGTCATGCCAATGGGCGTGGCGCACCAGATTCTTTTGGATAATCGGCAAATCTTCAATCGGCACTTCAATGCCCAAGTCGCCCCGGGCGACCATAATCGCATCGGAAGTAGCGATAATCTTATCAATATGCTTCAAAGCGATGCCACGTTCAATTTTGGAAATAATCTTGATGCCGCTTTTTTTACCCAGCAGTCTGCGCAGGCGCAAAACATCATTAGCGGTCTGTACGAACGATAGAGCGATATAATCCGCACCCGCCTTAACGCCGAAAGCGGCGTCTTTCAAGTCTTTAGCCGTCATTCCGCCTTTACGAATGTTGGTATCGGGAACATTGATAGCCTTACGAGAACTAAGAACGCCGCCGTTGATAACCTCGGCGGTAATAGTCTTATTCTTAATCGCCTTCACCTGCAGCTCAATAGCGCCATTACATAAAAACAAAGCCTCGCCCTTCTTGATATCTTGATATAAGTCATGACTGTCGATAGGAATAACATCGCCGGGATTGACGTAAGGCTTATTTGAAAAAGCAAAACGATATGATTCGCCGTCAGCCATAAAAATACCGCCCTCCGGCATGCGCCCTACCCGAATACGGGGACCCTGCAAATCAAGCATTATCTTTATCTGGCGTTCCGATTCTGCATTAAAATCTTTGATTATCTTTTGAATGCGCAAATACTGGCTGTAGCTGGCGTGTGAGAAATTAACCCTCACCATATCGACACCGGCTTTAAGCAAAGCCGAAAGTTTTTCTTTGGATTCACTGTTCGGTCCAATCGTAGCAATAATTTTCGTAGGCATAAATCGAGCAAAAAATAAAAATAGCGAGCAGACCCACCCTCTTTATTTCTATAAATATAATTTATTTAGCAACAGCATTATAAAACAAAAAATGAAAAAATAAAAGACTGGCCTTATTCCTATAAATTGCGTAATTCTCTCATCAAACGGTTATAGAATTCCAAATTATTAAGGCTGGCTAACTTTTGCCCCAAAGGTTCGTTCAGGCGGAACAGATGGTGTAAAAAAGCCTTGCTGTAGCGGCGCAATTCCGGCAAATCGCTGTCGGCATTAATTGGAGAAAAATCTTGAGCAAAGGCGGCATTGCTGATATTTTTCGTCCGATAAAAATCTGGATAAGCCGCCACCGGCCCAGGCTTTGCCTTGCTTCTTGCAAAACCCTTGAAACCGGGTTTGAAAAAAAATAATTTGCCGTGCCTGCCCTCGCGAGTAGGAATAACGCAATCGAACATATCCCAGCCCATCAGATAGCAACGATAGATGTCCTCAGGCATGCCGACGCCGAGAGCGAAACGCAAAGAGTCTTCCGGTAAAAATGAAGCGGTCTTAAAAATCGTTTCCGCTAAAAAATTACCATCCTTATCAACCGGCCTGGCGCCGAAGCCATAGCCGTCGAAACCGATAGCGCTTAATTCCTGCGCGCTTTTCAGCCGTAAATCCTCATAATCGCCGCCCTGAACCACCGCAAAAAGCAAGGGCCTCTTATCTTCGTTTATTTTCCTCTTCTTTATCTGTTTAAGATATTCCCGCTGGCAACGCGCCGCCCAATCCAAACTGCGCCTAACGGCTTTTTCCAATTCTTTTTTAGGCCAGTCATTGGGCGGGCAATCATCCAGGCACACCATCATATCAACGCCCAAATCAAATTGGATTTGAATGGATTTCTCTGGAGTCAATTCATGCTTTGAACCGTCTATGGGTGATTTGAAAAGTACCTTGTCGTCATCTATCTTGCCCATTCCCTGTCCTCGATGAATCAAAGAAAAAACCTGAAAACCGCCGGAATCGGACAAAAGCGGACCCTGCCAATCCATAAAATTATGGACGCCGCCGGCCCGCTTGATTATTTTTTGTCCAGGCTGGAGATAGAGGTGAAAAGTATTGACCACCATTGCTTCCGTCCCTGCTTTGGCAGCATCCGCACTCGTATTGGCTTTTACGAATGCCCTGGTAGCATCAGGCATGAAAAAAGGAATCGACAAAGAGCCGTGGGCGCTGAGCAAGCGTCCCCGGCGCAAATTGTCTGCCGATGATTTTAATTTGAACCCAGTCATAATTATTCCACGCGCCCGTTATTGGAAAGGCCGGCGATTTCATCATCTTCAAGTTTGCTAGTTTTTGCCTTAGTCTTGTAGCTTATCCGGCCACCGGTCAAAGAATCAAGTGCCGTGACCGTACTTCCAGGAGAAATCACTAGAATCTTATCACGATCGCCGTCTTTAGGGATAAGGCTGATATTAAACTCGGCATCGGCTCGGTATACGGAAATTGGCAAAAAACCTAAACGCCAAGTTATTTGACGATTATCGGCATCATAAGCAAGGCTGCCGACATTGGTATTTTCTCCGCCAGACCACTCTACTCCTTGGGGCAAATTCAAAACGACTTGGACATCGCTTAAATCATGTAAATTATTTTTCAGCGTCCAAAAAACCCGTACGCTGGTCTTTTCGCCGACGCGAGGCGGCAAGGGGCCGGAACCGACGGGAATATTATCTTCATTAAAATATAAAATCTTTTCGCTTAACGACAAATCGCTATTTAATTGAGCCTTAATGGCATTGCTCCGATTATCCTCGGAAGATCCTTCCTGGTTATTATTGAGGCCATATTGAGCATAACTATTAATACTGGTATCAGCGCCTAAATCAGCAACGGAAAAATTACGCGACTTCAGAGAAAAATCTATTTTCCCGCTGGCCCCGGGAGCCAGTTCTGACAATGATGGTATCTGCTCTTTTGTCCAGACAATTGCGCCGCCAGCAACGCTGCCGCCCAAAGGGTCGCGCAAAGACGACCAATCGACAAAATCGCCCTTAATAACCGCCATCAAAGCGACATCATAAAGAGTAGAATCGCCGTTATTGGCATATTCCAATTGATATGAGAGAGTGTCGCCGAAACCTAAAGTTTGGTCAGTTTTAGATTCGTTTAAAGCAAGACTTAAATTTAAATCGCTCTTGGTGGCATCGAAAGATACGGTCTTTTCCCATAATGTCATTTCCCTGCCGTCAGCTTCTCTTTTAATTAAGCGCAAATTTAAATCTTCTTTATCCTGATTCTTGGCTTTTAAAGTGAAATCGAGAGCGACGGTCATCCTCTCCTCAGAATCAATCGGCAAATTGGATAAAAGCCAAGAGTTCTCGCCGGCATTCTGCAGATTAACGATATTATCATTAGACGCGCTGCCCTCTTGCTGATTTTCCGGCACAGACTCCCTATCCTCTAGCGACACTTTAGCGATAGAAAAATTATCGGAACCAGAAACTTTTAGATATAAGTCCGACAGATGATTACTCTTAAAGGCACTCAAAGATAATTTCATTTCATTATCTTGGCCGATAATGGCCGTATTAAGATAATCAGCGCTGACAATGAAGCCCAAACCGGAAACCACCGTATTTGCACTGGCCTCCTTCTTAAACTCACTGGAAAAATTTGCCGGAATGTAAGACAAGCGGGCGCTGACCACATTAGCCGAATCGACCGGCGAAGCTAAATAACCACTAATTACTACCTGTCCGCTCCCGCCCACGGCGATATCTCCAAGATTCCAGGCATTAATACCGGAAGGAGCGGGCACGCTTTCGGTAATGACAAAATTCGGCGGCAAAATTGCCTCCAGCTTCACCTTGCTCAAAGCTAAACCGCTATCGTTGCTATAAGCAATATCATAAGAGATTGGTTCGCCGGCTAAAGCTTTTTCCGGAGCCTGAACTATTAAAACAATGGCGCTGGTACCGGCGGGACGTTGAAAATAGTAATAATATCCGGCGTAGAAACCGCAGGCCAAAAGAGTAAGAATAAAAATTTGTTTAAACAAAATCAATAAACGCAAGCGGCGCCTTTTCTTCACCCGGCTCACATCAACTAGATTCCCCTGCTTATCGTGATAAATCGCAGAAAGATTTTTTTCGGCCTCTTCAGCGGCCGCCTCTTTTTTTACCGCCTCTTCAAAGCGGGAAACTTCTTCGGCGCCCGGCAAAGGCCTTTCCAAAAAAGTCTTTAAACCTGAATCCTTCTCAGCGGAAGATGATTTTTTCTTTTTCTTCAAGACTGTCATGTCATTGAGAACGGTCCGCCGATAGCCGCGACTGCCGACGCCCGTTAAAAATTATAATTCTTAAAAATCTCCAAAAATAAACCAATTATTATTTTTCCAATAAAACGGCGCGCATAATATCCCTGTCAAGAGATGAACTACCGTTCCAGGGAGTTTGATTGGGATAATTCCAAATCTGTCGCCAAGCAGATGGCGTCGTGATTTCAAAATCAACTCCGGCGGCTTTAGCACCCGGCTGTTTCTGTAACAGCAAAGAAAAGGCAAAACGTTCTCCCGGGGCCTTATCCAGTAAAGAGCCAAGACGAGCGAGCCAATCGCCGCTGCTATCCTTGGATTCAGCTTCCAAACGAAAAGGCAAACGATAGCGTAATTTTATCACTACCGTCTCTCCCGGATCAACCATCACCCAATTAGCAAAGACAGTTTTCCCATTTTCCTCATAAATCTTAGTGCCGCTTACTAAATCCGTTAAAGCCCGCCCTTCAGTTTCCTCAATTAAAGGAAGTGTCTCCCAATTGTCCTCCGGCTCTTCAAAGTATGAAGCATCGGGAGTACGGAAGCCGCTGGCTTCGAGCAGTTGGCTGCCGGCAGGGACATAAACTCTTAGCCAGTCGACATTCCGAACGCCGCTCAAAATTTCATTTTTTAATCCGGTATGAGTCCGGGTTATAGTCAGTGTGTCAATCACGCTGCGATCACTGAGAATCTGAACAGAGTGCTTAAGCTCATCGCGCATCTTTCTATCGCTTTTCTGGCCAGCGATATTGGTATGGGCGATAAGAAGATAATCCTGCCGACTTGGCAACATCGCTCCGTCAAAGCCATAACGAGCAGCTTTATCCTGTAATGAAGGATCGGAAAAATACAACATGATATTTTTAGAACTAAGATTCTTTTCCAAGGCGCTTATCAGAAAAGGTAACTTTTCAAACGTCAATATTCTGGGCAAGCGGTCCATAATTTCCGCCATTAAATCGCCGATAATTTTTTTAGGCTGATTCTCCGGGCTGTCTGGCAAAGCGGCCACCTCTTCCGGATGAGTCTTTATCAAATTTTCTTTTTCCACCGTCGCCTGAATTAAATCCCAGAAATTATCAGTATCTATAGTGAGACCGTATTCAGCTTGCATATCAATCGGTCCGGTAATCTTCAATAAATCGGATAAGACATCGGGAGTAAAGCTGATAACCCCGTCGACGGTCGGGCCGCCGCTTTTTTCGTAAAACCACATCAAAGAACGGGCGCTAGTGGGCCAATCAGGCCACCAATTTGCATCCCAGAAATACCAGCGCGGACTCACTAGCCATAGAGGTTTAGGCGAT
Source organism: Patescibacteria group bacterium (assembly GCA_028692765.1). GTDB lineage: Bacteria > Patescibacteriota > Patescibacteriia > Patescibacteriales > UBA12465. The sequence continues at coordinate 110,953 of JAQUWT010000001.1, read as the reverse complement.
TGAATAAAATTTTTCATGCCCGCCTCGGTGTCATAAGAACCTCCGGCCGGAACTTCCAGGCGACGAATACGGCCGTCGCGAATATCAACCAGCGCGTAACTGCCGAAAAAACCGCCGGAGCCTCTCATTTCTGCATTGTTTTGAAATACTAGCAAATAGCGCTTATCCCGGCTTACTCCTAAAAAATCTTTAATTTCCTGAGCGGAACCCAACAAAGAACGCAGCGAAGCGACTGCAATTTCAGCTTGATTGCGGAAGCTGATAAACTGGCTCTGATATGACTCCGGCAAGGCGTCGACGTTAATACTGTCAAGCTGTTCCTGTAATTCCTCGGCATCAATTAAAGCCTGCTGTCCGTGCTCAACGAAGGAATCAATTAAGCTTCCCCAATTCTTATCATCAGCCGCTTGCAAGAGAATGTTCCCCGCCTCGCTCAAATGCTCACCCATAGAGGCGGCGGCGCGGCCGGCGGCCAGGAATTTCTTGCCGGAAGCGGCTAACTTAATTTTTGAATCGCTGGAAAAGGAAGCAAAAGCCAACAACCAGTCGTCAATCCGGCTTAATTCTGCCTGTGCTGAAATAAAATCATTCTCCGCCTTGGCAAAATCAGAAGCGGCGGCACTGAAATTTAATTGGGCCGCTCCATCAGAAGCGGAAGCTAAATTATTCAAAGCAGACAAAGAACGTCCGACAACTCCAGCCTGCAAATCTTTTATGTCTAAAATCTTCAAATAAGACAAAATTTTAAAAGGCAAAATAATTATTATGAGGACTGATATAAAAACAAATAGAGACCGATACCAAGAAACCAGATATTCCGCCTTGGATAAGCGCGGATTTAAACTCTCCCGCTTCGCTTTTTTAAGGCGTTGCCAGTTTACAGCAGCGGCGGCGGCGAATAAACGTCCCTCCATCCTATTAAAACGCGAACCGCGCAAGTAATGCCAGCGAGAGAGGCGGAAACGATTCCGCTTTTTCGGCCAAACCAGAGAAAAATGATATGAGTGGGAATGATATTTTTGCCTGGAAAACAATAAACGCGGCTTGGATTTAAAAAAAGATAAGGGGGCGGAACGCGAAGGCCGGCGCCAAGAAAATACCTTTTTAATTTTTTGCCAATCTATAGGCATCCAAGAGGAAGATGTTTTTTTCTGCGCAATTTTTTCCTGCTCATGACGGCGCAAATCCACGACAAAAGAATCGACTGACAACAGACGATGTCCGCTATTCGACTTTTTGCTATCTTCTAAGCCCATTGAGGTTAAAATTATTTTCCTAAGATTCTGCGATATATCTCTAAAGTTTGACGCGCACATTCCTGCCAGCTGAAATCTTTAATTCTTTCTAAGCCGCGCTCTATCAACTGTCGGCGATATTCTTCATTTTTTAATAAAAATTCCAATTTAGACAACATATCCTCTTGGCTGTAGGGGTTAAAATAAAGAGCGGCTCCGCCGATTATTTCGGGCAGGCTGGCTTGATTGGAAGAAACAACCGGGCAAGAATGAGCCATCGCTTCCAAAGGCGGCAAACCGAAACCTTCATATAAGGAGGGAAAAACATAAAACAAAGCTCGGCGATACAACACGGCTAAATCGGCATCAGGGACATATCCGGGAAAAAAAACTTTATTATCGCCGCCGTCGCTCTGCCAAAGAGATAAATCTGAAGCTTTGGCCTTAACGCGCTGATAAAAATAATCATCCTTCCCCACCATCACTAAGCTAAGACGGCCGTAGAGAGCAAGTAAGCTTTTAAATACCGTCAGCAAAACTTCTAAATTCTTATGGGGATAAGCGTTTCCCACATATAACAAAAAGGGTTCGCTAATCTGATAACATTGTAAAACCTTTTCCTCCTCTATCTTACCGGCAATCTCCTTCTTCTCTAAATCCGCCACGCCTTCGTAAGTGACAAATATTTTTTCGGGTTTAGCCTTAAATTTATTAATAATATCCCGACGCGTAAATTCCGAAACGGTAATGATGGCGCGAGCGCGCCGGATGGCAGTTCTAATAACCAAGCGATAGGCGGCTTGTTTGAGCCAATAAAAAGCGGCGGGAAGCATTGAAGCGCGACGGCTGGGAAAACGGGTGAGAATTAAGTCATGAATAGTAACGACAAAGGGGACCGGAGTAAACAAAGGAACATTGAAGTGAGGAAAATGGACTAAGTCTAATTTTTCTTTTTTTAAAATAGCAGGAAAAAATAATTGCTCCCGCCACGAATACCAGCGTAACGGAACTTCTACTTTGCGGATATTAGGATTATTAGAATTAAAATCTTTAAAATTTTCCGGACTCAAAAAAACAACATATTCAAATTCGTTGTTGGCAATATCGTTCAATATGATATTATCAACTACTTCCTGAACATATCGCCCCAGACCCTTACCTAAAGGACCGTAAAAACGGGCATCAATACCGATTCTTTTTTTTGTTTGATTATTATTAGACATTAAACAAAGGGTAAATTATCAGGCACGCTCTTATCCTCTTCCGCTTTTACATTGCTTTTGTTCTCATCCTGAGCTGGGCTACTTGCAGCCTGGCTCCGCAAAATTTCTGAGCTGAATAGTTCCGGCAAGGGCCCGGCGATATCATTGATTATCGGCAAAGCGGAAGGAGCATCGGCTTTTCTGCCTGGGGCTTTCTGAATCAACGGCGCCTTGACATTAGCTTCTATCGGGAAATGCCAGAGAGTCGCTAACTCTTCGATATTATATAAACCGGGATTGCGTCCAGCCGTATCTTCCCTGGCGACATAATTGGACATAATTGCATTCTTTTTGCGGAGCAGGCGCTTATCTTTATTAAAATAAGCGGTTTTTGTCATCGTCAATTTAACATCCGGCTTTAAATTATTTAAATCAAGAGAAGCAAATTGCTTCATGTAGCCGACTATTCCGTTCACCACTTTACTTTTATTCATTAAATCTTTACGAGCCACATAGACGACGCGAATTTTTGCCTCAAAAGATAATTTTGAAGCCTTCATATGGATAGCTTCAATCTGCTTCTTCTGCTTAGGGGTAAGCTCCTGCATGGACAAGCCCTTCTCTTCTGACGATTTGCTCTCGATATCACCCCAGATGCTATAGACAGCTTCGCTAGCATCGCCCATCCATTCTACAAATTTAGAAGCGGCGCCTGATTGTTTCTTCTTCTTGCCTAAAATTTTATCAACCGCCTTATCCGTTTCCGCCACCCAATCGAAACCGATGGGAATAATCACTAGCTGCATCCACAACTGTTCGCCTTCGCGCAAGGAACTGCACAAATCCATTAAAGACGCCATTGGATCTTTAAACTGCGTCTCCGATTCGCCAAAACTATGCTCAAACTCCTGATAAAGTTTAATGGGAAAAGCCCAATTATTGGCCTGCATGAATTCCGCCCCCCAAACATCATAATCTTCATCCGGAAAGCGATGAGGAACCGTATCGACATAGTCGTCAACCTCGGAAATTTCAGCATCGGGATATTGAGAATAGACAGAAGTTTCAATTAAATTGCGAAATTCAATCGGCATCCTAATTAAAAACTGAGTATAGCCCTCAATGCTGACAATTTCATAACTGAAGGAAACCTGAAATTTGCCCTCGAACCATTTTTCAAAAAAATTAACAGAACCATGCGCGCCGCCGAGATAAGTAAACATATTCTCCACGGCTTTGGGCGATTGTTCATTGCCTTTAGGAATATCAATTGCCAAAATAATAAACTTTAAATTCTTGGCCGCCCACTGAGCTCTGATTTTTTGCAGATAAATCAAAGAAATGCCATACAACAAAACAGCGGCGATAATCATCCAGCCGATATTGATAAAAAATACCCACAGCATCTGATCGGCCGGTAAAGCGAAAAAGGCGTCCAATCTGGAAGTATTAATCGTAATTTCCATAACAAAATGATAGACAACGGCGTCGTCCAAGGCGCCGGTAATTATATTAATATTTTAGCATAAATTTAAGAAAACAAAAACCGTTGCGCTCAGCGCAACGGTTATAAAATATTCTGCAATTAATTAAAAATAATAGAGTTTTTTAGGCACTCTGCCACTCCCTTAGACCATACATTCCCCGACCGGTCAAGACATAGCGCTCGTCTAAAATCAATTCATTATGTACGGTCGCCGGATTAGCATTCTTATGGTCAAACTTTATTTCATTAATCTTAGAAGCAATATCTGTAAAATGTAACGGCTGGCCAGCATTTTTCAAAACCAAATAAATCTTATCATTAATTGTCTTCGGTTTGATTTCCTGCCAATCGGCCTTACCCCAATAACCGAATTTATTGCGTTCCAAATCTTTCAACGCTTGCATCAGGGAATATAAAGTCTTATTGCTGTTGATAATTTCAGCCTTATCCGGAAAAACCTGGCTCTTGAAAATAGGGGTGATATCAGCGCTGTTATTAGCCTCCATCTTATCTTGATATTGAGAATAGGAATCGAGGCTCTTAAGCAAAGACAAGACGCCTTCGGTATCGAGCGTTTTATTTAAAGATTCAAATTTTGACAACAAATCTTTAGATAAATTTTCAAAATGCTCTAAAGATTCTTCTTTAAGCTTAATGGAGGCGTTAAAATTGCCGGAGTCTGGCATTAAATCAAAATCATCGCCAAGAAGTTTGGACAAGATAAAATCGAAACGATTTTTACAGACCTGCCTATCCTTTTCATATTCAGCGCTATTAATATCGGCATCGCTGCTCATTTCCAAGCTCATTACGGTCAAAATATCAAGCAAAAAATCACGCCTCAACAAGCCACCATGTTCTTTTAACAATTCCCCAACCACTCCTTTCAGAGTGACGAGGTAATCGCTTAAATTATCCAAACGCTTAATTTTTTTAATACTCGCGTTCTCAATCTGGCGCACCCTTTCCCGAGTCAGCTTATGCAGTTGGCCGATTTTTTCCAAGGTTTCATTCTTATCGCCATTCAAACCGAAACGTCTGGTCAAAATATCGCGCTCCCTGTCCATAAGGTCGGAGAACAAGCCATTGACGATTTGAATCGCATTCAATTTAGATAATTCCTCGCTGCGCTTATCGCGCACAATACTTTCTAAAAAATTGTCCATATAAACAAAAATATAGACTCGCTATACTATTTTAATCTTAATAATTTTACTATAAAGTCAATCTATCATAATATTTTATATTAGTCAATACTCCGATGCATCTTCCAGGGCTTAAAAAAGGTTTTCAAAAGAAAAGGGGCTAATATTAAAGAAAATAGAAACATAAATATTAACCTGATAATGATTAAAAAGCGGGAAAAATAGCCCTCGGAGTGAAAATATTTAGCAAAAATTAAATTCTGGTTAGTAAAAGACCAAGAACGCGTCAACCGGCTCCTTTTTCGCCAATGCCGCCAAGTCTGCCATAAATTTTTCTGACTAGCGCTACTCCTATCATGATAAGCAATGGCGCCCGGCACCAGCGCCGTTTCCTGGCCGGCTCGATATAGGCGATAGGAGAGGTCACAATCCTCCTTATACATAAAAAAACGTTCGTCGAAATATTGGCCATGCTCTTTAATCTTTTCTAAAGCGCTGATACGGAAAAGAGCGGCTGCTCCCGATGGGCCGATAATCTCCATGCCTTCATATTGGCCATAATCTTCTTGGCCTTGCCCGAGGTCATAAAAACGCAAACCAGATGCTAGGCCGATGCCGCAAGAATCAATAATATTGGTCAAGCGCTTACCCGCAAAATCCCAGCGATATATCTTGGGACAGGCCGCCGCTAAATCTATACGCTCGGACAAGACGGACAATAGCTTCGCAATCATATCCTCCGCCAACAGCATGTCGGGATTAATCATCAAAAAATAATCCGCTCCCGCTTCTTTGGCGGCGGCAATCAAACGGTTATAGGCGGCGGCAAAACCTAGATTTCTATCAAAGGCCAGCAATTTGACCGGAAAGGAAGTGCTGAGATTGTGGCGAGACAATAATTCTTGATTGATAAAGGGGGCGCGGTCGCTATTATCGCCGGCAAAAACAAAAATTTCCGCTTCAAGACGCCTTAAAGCCGCATCCAAACTCTTTAAAAACTCCGGCAAATAAGGCGCGGAGCTCTCGTTGTAGCATAAAAAAGCGACGGCTAATTTCATATATATAAAAACATTCCAAAAAGACTGCCAATAGAAATCAAATAGACATCTTAGCATCCAGCTTTTCTTTGGCAAAAAGCTGAGCCTTTAACAGACTGTCAAAAGTACCGGCATCCAGCCATTCTCCTTCTACCATCGCCACTTCCAATTCTCCTTTTTCAAGATACCAATTATTCAAGTCGGTAATTTCCAATTCGCCGCGAGCGCTCGGCTGCAAATTTTTAGCCACTTCAACGACGCGATGGTCATAAACATACAGGCCGGTAACGGCATAGTTGCTCAGATAATCAACCGGCTTTTCAACAATTTTTTCCGCCCTCATCTTGTCATCGAATTTGACGACGCCGAAACGCTCGGGATCGGGCACATGCTTGGCAAACACTTTGGCGCCCCCCTTAAAACTGGAAATATCATCGGCAAAATTATCCTCGAAAATATTATCGCCCAAAATCATAGCCACGCTCTCTCCTTGGATAAATTTTTCGCCGATAATGAAAGCTTGAGCCAATCCTTCGGGTTTATCCTGAATTTCATAGGTAAATTTTACGCCAAACTCACGGCCGCTGCCCAATAAATTGAGATAATCGCCGGCTCTTTCCGGAGAAACAATAATGAGAATTTCTTTAATACCGGCTTTAATTAAAGTATCTAAGGGATAATAAATCATCGGCCGATTATAAATCGGCAATAACTGCTTGCTGGTAATTTTCGTCAATGGACGCAAACGAGTGCCGCTGCCTCCTGATAAAATAATTCCGCGCATAAATTTATTTTAACTTAATTATTTTTTCAAACCTAAAGAAACCAAGTATTCATCCAAGGCCTCGGTCCAAGGACGCAAACGAGGGCGTCGATGATTGGCTAAGGCTGAGTATTGAGGGCGGGCAGCCGGACGAGGCCAGTCTGCCGGCGCCAAAGCTTGCAAATTAACGTCGGCGCCAATCGCCTCAAAAAGATATTTAGCGCCCTCATGCCAGGTCGCTTCGCCTGAATTACATAAATGATATATTCCCCGCGCCGGCCTATCCGTTAATAAACTCAGGGTGGCGGCAGCTAAATCAGGGGTATAGGTAAAACAGCTCTTTTCCCCGTCAATCGCTTTGACTGTTTCATTTTTTGAAGACAGGGCAATCATAATGTCAAAAAAACTAGGTTTCGCCTGCGGATTCTCTCCTTTCGGGCCGAAGAGCTTAGAGGTGCGAATCAGATAATAATCTAGGCCGGCTAAAGCCCTCCTGGCAATTTCCTGCTCACCAGAAAATTTAGTGCGACCGTAAATATTTACGGGCATCGGCTTATCGGTTTCCGAGTAAGCCCCCGATAAGCGTCCGTCGCCGCCAAAAACATAATCAGTCGAATAATGAATCAGTCTGGACCCGAACTCCAAGCAATAATCCGCCAGGGCGCCAGGAAGCTCAGCATTCAAACGCTGAGCCAACATTGCTTCTTCCTCATTTTCTTCACATCTATCAACGGCATTGTAGGCGGCGGCATTGATAATAATGCTGGGCGATAAAGCGCGCAAGCGCTTGGCTAATTCCTCAAAGTTTAAAAAATCAAAATCAAGCCTGTCCCAGGCCTGACAGTCTTGCTTGGAAAAAATTTTTTTTAGCTGGCCGCCGAGATTGCCGGCCGCGCCGAGAATAAGAATAGACATAATTTGAGTATAGCCTAATAAACTGAAAAATCAAGCAAAAAGCGCCTTGAAGGCGCTTTTTTCGCATAAAAATAACTAATCCTGCCAGCCTGGCCCCTGCCGGACAAGTAAGTCTTCCGCCCTATCAGGCTCGGCCATCAATTCTTTTGTCACTTTTTCCATTCTCGCCCCTTGCGAGCCTTTAATCAAAACAACATCGCCTTCATGCAGGCGTTCTTGAACAAATAATCCCGCCGCCGCTGAATCATCAAAATGAAAAATAAAATCACCGCTCATGCCCGCTTCTTTAGCGCCGCGGTCAATATCGCGAGAACGTTCGCCGACGCTCACCAAATAATCAATTCCCTGTTCGAATAAAGCGCGTCCGACTAAAGCGTGCCCCTCTTCGCTATAAGCGCCAATTTCCAGCATGTCCCCTAAAACCGCATATTTACTGGCATCGCCGTCTATCTTCACCTGGCCCAAAACCTTTAAAGCGGAAAGGCACGCTTCCGGGGAAGAATTATAGCTGTCATCAATTAAAAAAGTATGCTTAATTCCTGGCAAAAGCTGCATCCTGCCGGCCGGCAAGCGCAAACCGCGCAAAGCCGAAGCTATTTCCATCAGATTCAGGCCGAAATGAAGGGCCACCGCAACGGCGGCCAAGGCGGCATAAACACCTCCCTCCCCAATGATATTAGGCATTTCTACAGGCACGATATTGCCTTCATAATTAAGTTTAAAATTTAAACCGGCAATATCATAAGACGCTCCTTGATAGCGGTAATGCAAATCTTGGGCGACAATATCGGCGCCAGGCAAAAGACCAAAGCTAAGAACGCGTGCCGGACTGACTTCAGCCATTGAACGGGCGGCTTCATTATCGTAATTAAGGATGCTCAAACCTTTGCGAGTAACTCTTTCTATTAAAACTTGCTTTTCCTTCTTGATATTCTGCAAGCTGCCGAAGTATTCCAAATGAGAATAACTGACAGCGGTAATGACTCCGACTGTGGGCGGAGCCAAGCGCGTTAGATAGTCCATGTCGCCGGGACGATCAATGCCCATTTCTAAAATTAAAACTTTCGGATAAGACTGGTCGCGCCGAATATACAAGCGCCAAGCGCGCCAAAATACCCGCAACCATCCAGACAAAGATGAGCCCGGAGATTCTACTCCGATGATAGTTAAAGGCACGCCAATCTCATTATTATAATTCTTAATACTTGTCCGCACCGCCAGCCGGCCCGATAAAACCTGAAAAATTGCTTCTTTAGTGCTGGTCTTGCCGATAGACCCGGAAATAGCCACTATTTCCGGATGATATTTTTTCAAGATTAAACGGCTTAAAAATCTTAATTTTAACTGCAGCAGCTTTTTCATATATTTTAAGATGATTTTTTTATTTCCTGGTCTTCGGTATTTGATAATATTTCAAAAGAAAATCGGCGATATCATGCCAGAGAGGCACGGCCGTACTTTCTGCATAAGCCGCTCCCTTGGGCGCATCAATTTTGGTCAGCATGACAATCTGGGGATTATCTATCGGCACAATGCCGATGAAGGTATGGATAAATTTATCCGTACTATAACCGCCAGAGGTGGCAACCTGAGCGGTTCCGGTTTTTCCGCCGATATAATAACCGGGAATCTGTGCTCCCTTAGCATGGCCGCTTTCGACTACATTCACCAACATCGCCAAAATGGTATTAGCGGTCTGCCCTGAAACTACTTGGCGGAGAGAGTGCGGCTTAAATTCGTCGACCTGTCCGTTGCTATGCCTTATTTCCTGGACAATATAAGGTTTCATCAATTCTCCTTGATTAGCTAAAGCTTGATAGGACATTAGCATCTGCAGAGGAGTGACGGCAATACCTTGGCCGAAAGAAGCGGTTGCCGCATCTATTTCCCGAATATTGTTTTTCAGCAAATTGTCGATATTACCAGCACTTTCGGAACCAAGTTCAACCCCGCTTTTCTCGCCAAAGCCGAAATTTTTCACGTAATCGGAAAAAGTCTCAGCTCCGATTTGACGCATCGCAAAAATTGCCCCCGTGTTTAAAGAATTTTCTAGCACCGCATTCATATCAACAATTCCATGAGCGCCTTTGGTGCTGAAATCAGAATTACTAATCGGCTTCGGCCAGCCCTTAATCATAATCTGGCCTTCATCCTTGTAGGTGGTGCTAGGACTAACCTTGCCTTGATCGACAGCGGCGGCCATAGTGATAACCTTAAAAACCGAACCGGGTTCATACTGGTAGATAATAGCCGGATTATTATAAACTTTGATATCGCCAACATCCTTATAATTATTTGGGTTAAAATTAGGCACGGAACACATTGCCAAAATGGCTCCGGTTTTGGCGTTAACGGCAATCACGCTGCCGCCTTCAGCCTTAAATTTTGCCACTGTTTCCTCCAAATAAGAACAAGCCTGAAACTGAGCGCTTCTATCCATGGTGAGGATTAAATCACTGCCATCTTCCGGGCGAGTATATTCGCGGTCATTGACAATAATAGTATTGCTGACACCGCGCTCGCCTTTAAGATAGCCGGCTTGACCCGCCAATTCATCATTAAAAAATTCCTCCAAGCCGTAACGGCCGGAAACCTTGTCATTGGCCATGCCGACAAAACCGACAATATTGGCCGCCATATTATTTTCCGGATAAAAACGATAGCTCTGCAAATTAAAGGCAATACCCTCTATCTTCAGCTCTTCGTCACTATCTTTAAATACGACTTTCTCCAAGCGTCTTTCCAAATCGGATGAAGCTACGGGACGTTCTGCCGAACTGCCCAAAAAAGCATATAAAGACAAAAGAGTGTCATCGTCTAACTTGTCGCGCAAAGGCTCATAAGGATCACCCGGCTTGTCCAGTTTTTTTAAATAAGCGGCAATGGCCTCGTCCCGCTTCTCTTTAAGTAATCTATCCAACAATATCTCCTGCATCTCCCGCCAATCAGTGTTACCTTTTTTGGCCGCCGCTAAATCCTGGGCGGCCTTGATTCTCGCCGCCTTATCTTCAGCGCTATACTCAGAGGCATTGATAAAATCTATCTCTTTTTGCAAATTATTTTTTGACTCTGTTTCCAATTCCAGCTTGGCCTTAGCCTCCAATTCCGGCTTATCAAAAAAATCGAAAAGCTTATCCGCTAAATCCCGAGGATTTTTAATATCTTTCGGCACAGCGTAAAGAAAAGAAAAATCTTTATTGGTTGCCAGAGGGTAGAGCTGATCCTGCCCGTTCAATTTTTCATGCAGCATAATCTTTCCCCTCGCCGGCTGGAGCAAGCTGGAAATCTGATGCTGTCCCGATGCCAGCGCGGAATACCAGTCGCCCTGGGCAATCTGTAAAAAATATAAACGATAGATAATCGCCGCTAACAATAAAAAAACAAGCGCCGCAAAGAGGCGCAAGCGCGGATTAAGACTGCTAATAGACGGACTTTTCTGGCGATAATCCCTCCACATAAGACGGACAAAAATTACTTTTTAGCCACCACCGGTGTTTTTGAGGAAAGATAAGCGACATCTTCCACGGCCACCATATTCAATCCTTGCAAACGCGGCGAAATAGAAGCATATGATTGCAAGCCTAAAACTTTCGCTTGTAAATCCTGATTGGCTTCCATTAACATCTGCTGCTGGCTTTTTAAATCCTTCAAAGCAAAGCCTTTTACCGTTAAATCATTAATACCCACCAAATAAGTTAGACCCAAGGCGACGCAGGCAAGGCTTAAAAAAATATTAAGCGTCCGCCAAGAAAAATTTTTCTTGATTGATTGGCGGCGTGTTGGGGTATTAACTGAGCGAATAATCATATTAGTGTGTGATTGAAATTAAAGCCAGGGGCTATAAATATATAAATTTGAAAATTATCTTATTTTTTCGGCAGCCCTCAATTTGGCGCTGCGAGCTCTGGGATTTTGTTCAACTTCCTCGGCACCGGGCAATAAGGGTTTTTTTAATAGAGAACGGAAAGAAGCTTTATGACCGCAAACACAGACAGGAGCGCGCGGCGGGCAGAGACAATCAGCGCCCTCTTCCTTCAGCCATTGCTTCACTATTCTATCTTCGCCGCTATGGAAAGAAACAAGCGCCAGACGTCCTCCAACCTTTAATACTGCCGGCACCGCCTTTAAAGCTGAACGCAAACTGCCGAATTCGTCATTAGTAGCCAAGCGTAAAGCTTGAAAAGCGCGGGTAGCCGGATGAATCTTACCGGCACGCAATCTCGGTGGGCTCACTTTTAAAATAATATCAACAAGAGGCTTGGTGCTGGTAAAAGCTTTCGCTTTACGGGCGGCCACTATTTCTTTTGCTAAACGATAGGCTTGCGGTTCTTCGCCTAATTCTCTAAAAATACGAGCTAATTCCGATAAAGGCGCGCGATTGAGCAAAGCGGCGGTTTCAATATCGGCCCCTGAGCCGAAAGCCATATCGAGAGGCCTATCCCCTTGAAAAGAGAAACCGCGGCTCTCATCATCTAATTGCGCCGAAGATAAACCTAAATCAAAAACAATGCCATCCGCTGGAGAATCGAGATAAGTATCGCTGATAGCGGCTAAATTCTTAAAATTATCATGAACTAAAACTATATTTTCTATCTTTTTTTCTTTAATGATATTCTGAGCATTAGCAATTGCTAAAGAATCAGCATCAATAGACACTACCTTTCCCCTTTCCCCCACGGCGGCGGCCAAAGCTAAAGTGTAACCAGCGCCGCCCAGAGTGCAATCAATATAAATCTGACCGGGACGAGGCGATAAAACGGACAAAACCTCGGGCAACATTACGGGCAGGTGCCGATACATCATACTAAATGCCTAAATCCCCCAATTCTTCCGCAATACTATTACTGTTTTGTTCAGCTGTCTGCTTATAGCGGCGCCAAGCAGCCTCATCCCAAATTTCTAAATGATTATAGAGGCCGGCAATAATGACGCCCTTCTTTAAAGCGGAAAATTTACGCAGGTACTCCGGCAAAGTAATTCGGCCCTGATTGTCAAAATCAACATCCATGGCGCCGGCTAACATGTGGCGGGAAAAAGCCCTGGCCTTTGCTTGGCTAATAGGCAAAGAAGCAAACTTCTGAGCAATTTTTTCAAACTGTTCTTTTGAATACAAAAATAAGCAGTTGTCCAAACCCTTGGTAACGACTGCTCCTTTTTTTAAGATGGCACGGAACTTAGCCGGAATGGCCAAGCGTCCTTTGTCATCCAGATTGTGATTGTATTCGCCGATAAACATAGGGCGTGGCGGTGGATAAAGTGTCTAAAAAGAAGTTCACCTCTCTTCCCCACTTTTCACCTTAATGATTTAATTATACACCACTAAGCCCCTAGGGTCAACCCTTAAAAACCATAAAAATAAAGGGAAAAATAAAAAAAAGACGGCTTTTCCACAAGCCGCTTTAAAAGCTGACAAAAAAATAAAAAAGTTATCAACAGGCCGGCATCGCTTTCTTCCCGATATTAGGCTCACTCTGATATTTGGGCTTGACTGCTTGTCCGCCGGAAAACCGAAAAGATTGGCCGCCGTTTAAGTCTTTGGCGGGGATGCCCAAAGCGTAAGCTAAGGCGTTAGCGGTTAAAACTCCAATGCGCAAAGAAGTAAAACTGCCGCCTTCGTTTTGAACGCGTATTTCCTTAATTGACCGCCAAGAAAACTTATTTTTATATAAAAGCTTTTCAATCAAGGGTAAAAGTTTTTCCGCCTGCTGTCTCGGCGCTTTAATTTTAGCATTGATATTTTTTTTCCCCGCTAATAAGGAAACGGCGATTTCATCGCCTAAACTAGTATTAATCGTTAAGACCATAATCTTTTAAAATATTTTCTAACTGCGTAAGAGTAGACACCTGAACTAGGCGGCCACGCCACTGGCTCGCCCCTTCAAGGCCCTGGACATACCAGCAAGCCTGCTTGCGCCATTCCAGCAAAGCTGATTCTCCCTTCAGTTCGACTAAACTGAGAGCGTGGCGATAAAGCAGGCGACTGATAGCCCCGCGGTTGTAGATAATTTCTCTGCCTTCTTTTATTTCTTGAAATAACCAAGGACGGGCGAGAGCACCCCGAGCCAATCCCAGACCATCGGCGCCGCTAAGATTTAAAGCAGACTGAGCGCTCTTTAAATCGACAATGCCGCCGTTTATCAAGACAGGGCCTTTAAAATAAGGACGGATAGTTTTTACCAGGCCGAAATCAACCTCGCCAACGAAGCCCTGATTAAGACTTCTGCCATGTATCATCAGAGCCGACACCGGCAAATCGCTGATATTTTTTACAAATTCCAAAGCGGAAACATCGCCGGCTTTTGCCCTTATTTTCACCGATACCGGTACTTGAGAATTTTCTAAAACAGATTCAATAACCAGCCTTGTCTGCTTTAAATTCTTCATTAAATCCGCTCCCGCTCCCTGCTTTAAAACTTTGCCTACGGGACAACCGAAATTAATGTCAAGGCCGTTAGGCTTTATTTTTTCACAAATTAAGCGCGCCGCCAAAGCAAAATGCTCCGGATTAGAACCGAAAAGCTGAACAAGGTAACGGCTTTCTTTTGTCCTATCCCAGCGCAATAAGCGCAAGGTCTCATTATCGTCATTTTCCTGATTATAAAATAAAGCGGTGGCTGAAGCCATTTCGCTATAGACCACGTCCGCTCCGTAAGCGGAACATATCTGACGGAAGGCAATGTCCGTAAATCCGGCCATCGGCGCCAAAGCCAAAATCGACTGATTCCGCTTTTTTAATTCCTGCCAAAAATTTTGCTCCTGCTCTTTCATCTTGATTTTACAGACTGCCCCTCCGGACCGTCTTCAACAAGATAACCGGCCTCATAAATAGCTTGGCGCAAAATATCAGATTTTAACCAGTCTTTTGCGGTTCGTGCTTGCTGGCGCTCGGATAATAGGGCGGCAACATTTTCCGGAATGTCTACGTTTTGCTCCGTTAAGGGGCGGAATAAATCTAGACCGAAAACCTTATCAAAATCTTGAGCCGTCGCCCTCTTGTCCTCGGCCGACAAATCGGATTTTAGCACCTTAAATAGAAGTGCCAAAGCTTGCGGCATATTTAAATCGTCATTGATGGCTTGCTGAAATTCCAAACGAACAGCATCGTCAACTCTACCAAAACCATCTCCCAATAAAGCCAGCTGGCGCCGCAACGACTGCCAGCCTTGTTCCGCCTGGCGCAGGCTATCCTCGCTATATTCCATCGGCTTGCGATAATGGACTTGCAGGGCGGCAAAGCGATAGGCTAAAGGGTCGATGCCTTTGCTTAATAAGGCTCTGTCTAAAGTCAAAAAATTATCTTCGCTCTTGGCCATTTTCTTGCCGCCGGCGATATTAAGAAAAGCGCCGTGGAGCCAGTAATTAAAAAACTTCTCGCCGGTCGCCGCCTCGCTCTGGGCGATTTCATTGGTATGATGGACGTTGATGTGATCAATGCCGCCGCAATGAATATCCAGCTGCTTACCCAAATATTTCAAGCTCATGGCCGAGCACTCCAAATGCCAGCCGGGAAAACCGATGCCCCAAGGCGAATCCCACTCCATCTGCCGCTTCGAAGCGGCCGGAGAAAATTTCCAAACGGCGAAATCGGTCGGATTTTTCTTATCCAGATTTTTCTCAATTCTCGCCCCTTCTTTCAATTCTTCCAAAGGAAGATGGCTCAAACGATTATATTCGGGAAATTTGGAAGTATCGAAATAAAGGCCGTCAGCCGTACGATAAACAAAACCTTTTTCTTCTAAACTTTTTACCAAGGCAATCTGTTCGGCGATGTTGTCCGTCGCTTTGCACCAGATATCAGGCGCTACGATATTTAAAGCCTGCAAATCTTCGCGAAAAGCATCGGTGTAATAGGCGGCAATCTCCCAAGCAGTCCTTCCCTCCCGAGTCGCCCCTTGCTCCATCTTATCCTCACCCATATCCATATCGCCGCTTAAATGCCCGACATCGGTAATATTCATCACCCGTTTCACTTGGTAACCGTTATACGCCAAAGTCCTAACCAAAAAATCTTCAAATAGATAGGTACGCAAATTGCCGATATGGGCAAAATTATAAACCGTCGGTCCGCAAGTATAAACCCCGGCTTGTCCGGGAACTATCGGCTCAAATTTCTCCTTAGCCTTATGCAGGGTATTGTAAAAATATAAATCCATAAAGATTAAAGCCATGTTTCTAAAGATTGAAGAAAATCTTGAAGTTTTATTTTTAATTTTTTATCAAGGGTAAAATCAAAATAATCCTTTAATTGCATCGACAAAGAATGACAAAGCCTTTTTAATAAATCACGTTCATAATCAGACACCTCTTCATTTTTAAGCAAAGTTTCTCCAAGAAGAGCTAACTCTTCCTTGTTAATTGATAAATAAAAAGAGGGTAAATCGCGCAAACTACCCAAAATTAAATTTCCTTGTTCTATTTTAGCGCCATATTTTACCTGGGCACCATATTTTACATTAGAATACCGAGAAAATCTGTTCTCCTGCATTTTAGCCTCCTTCTTGCTCGGACCGGTGTTACCCTGGCGATCGATAACTTCGTCGATACCACAGACCACTGCCCCGCTCTCGCGGTCGATTATCAATTGATCGACGCCATTATTATAATCATCGTAAGCGGAAGAACGCACCACCATAAAATTATCGGGCAAGACCCTTTGCAACATCAAAGTTAAAGCCGCTTCGGTTAATGTCGCCGGATTTTTTTCTTTATCTTCGCGCCACTTTTCCACGCTTTTGCCGCTTTCTCGGGCATAGGTCTGTTCTTGAATATCTATTAATTTTTGGTCTGATTCCTTATCGGGATGGTTTTCTGGTATACGCAAACACGCATTTTCATCCAGCCACTCCTGGCCATAAGCTTTATTATAGGCAGCAGCCCGGATTGATAATTTTTCTTTTAAGAATGCTAATAATTTTTCCGGACGAAGACGAGGGCCGCGATCGGGCTCTAAATCAATTTTGCCGCCCACTTGAATGTTGGGTAAATATTCAATTGGCATATAATTATGGTTCCAGCCTTACCGGATAAGAGACATGAATCTCCTGTTCCAGCGAAGCGGAAGAATTAACTTTGCTAAATAACAACTCTCCCGTAATCGGTTTTGAAATTGAAAAATTTAATTCAGAAAGAAAATTAGCCCAGTCCGCTCCTATCCAATCACCCTGAGCCAGAGCCAAGCCGGAAGCTAAAGTCTCTCCCTGCTCATCAATCAGAGAAACGGAAAATACACCCTCAAAGAACCAATCATCCTGAGCCCGGCCGCTAATCAAATAAGGACTGCGCATTACTTCATCCGGCTGTGGAGCAATCAATTCCAAGGTCTTTTCCGATTTCGTTTCTGAAAGCAGCGATGTTGCATCTGATTTAACATTATCTTCCGACAGAACAGAAGTAGCGGCCGCGGGCGAATCTTCTTTCTTAAAAAAAGACTCATTAACTAAAGAAGATAATTCGGCTAATTCTGCTTCCACTGAAAATTCATCCCTACAAGCCTTCTGAGGCTGAGCGTTATGCGGCTTGCCTTGAGCTAGCCACTGGCCGCGCACGCATACCCAGCGATTGCGGGGAGTGCCCAAGCGCAAAATAACAGCGGCAATTATGATAATAAGGCCAATAATCAGCCAAGTTTTCTTAATTTCCATAATATAATCTGATTTTTTCATTTTAACATATATTCGTAAAAAATCCATCGAAAACTATACAAACTTGACAAGTTATAAAATAAATACTATTATAAAATAGTTCTTTGCTTTAATAAATAAAAATATAGAGCCGTTGCAAGGGTTTTTTCTGCTTTACCTTCTTGACGGTTCACCGGGGATACTGTCGGTATCCCCTTTTTTTATATAAAAAAACCCTTTTAGGGTTTTTAACTTAATACAACTAGGCGTCGAGTTTAAAATCTTCATCCGATAATTCACAAAAATTCAAATAGGCGGGCTGGGGCGGCAACTCTCCGGCCGCTTGGCGCTGTAAAATAAGATTACGGGCCGCTAAAATAAAGTCGCGATTATTGATGCGATAGCCGACCCGCCTCTGCGCTTTTGATAAAAGTTTTTCAAGACGCTCGCGCCAGCGCTCCCCTCTTTCCGAAGAAGATAATTCTTGATTGCGCAAAAAAGATAAAAAATCTGGACCGGAACTTAAATGATCAAGAATAAACTTGGCAATCTCCTCAATGCTTTTTTCACGGTTTTTCAGGTCCTCGCTATAAGGAAGGGCTGAAAAACTTTCTAATCTATTATGCATACTGGTGGTCGTTAGTGGACTCGAACCACTGACCTCTGCGATGTGAACGCAGCGCTCTAACCAGCTGAGCTAAACGACCGCTGTGCCCGAAGGGGGACTCGAACCCCCACCCCCTTGCGAAGACTAGCACCTGAAGCTAGCGCGTCTACCAATTCCGCCATCCGGGCGATGAAATCATGCCTATAGCTTGCCACAGGCAGAACGCTTTGTAAAGACTAAATAAAAAAACCGCCATTCCCCATAAATGAGAAACGGCGGATAAAATTCAGATTGCACCTTATTTAAAAAAGGTGAGGGCATCCTTTACGCTTTCGATAAACTTTTTCTGATAATTGCTATCAGAAAATTCATCTTCATATTCAGCTGGATAAATATACTGGTTATTAAAATACTCATCCCAGCTGCCATTGAGATGATAATCCTTGAAAGATGTAAGATGCTCAGGATCATCCGTGCCTTCGGGACGAACGGAAATCCGTAAGAATTCATAATTCGCCAGCGATATAACATCGCTTACATCCCACTGGTAATAAACGGAGTATCGCTTACCATGATGGGTAAAAACAGCATAGCGCTGTTTTAACTCATGGCTGCCAGTGGCGACCTCGCCAGAAATTAAAAACTTATTCTGGTTACTGCTGGCTGCAATTTGAAACGCCAACTGGCGAACCAGACGAGCGCCCGCAGTATCGATACGACCGATTGATACCAGGGGATTTAAATAAAACTCCTGAGCGCTTAAAAAGCCTACGGAAATAGTTAACAAGAACAACAAGATTACTTTTTTCATCTTCTTTCAGTTTTAGGTTTGAATGTACGTGAATTGACAGTTTAATTTATCATAATTTAAGATTTATGTCAATAATTATATAAAAAAAGCAAAAAATGCCAGAAAATGCTATAATTAAAATATGCTTGATTTAGAAACAGAAAAACAAATATTTGCCTCCGGCTATCGCTTAATCGGCGGCATCGACGAAGCCGGACGCGGACCTTTGGCCGGACCGGTAGTGGCCGCTTGCGTAGTGATTGGGCCCGATTTTAAAATTGATGATGAAGATTTAAAGTTAGTCGCCGACTCCAAGAAACTCAGCGCTAAAAGACGGGAAAAATTATTCGGAGTTATTAAGAATAAGGCATTGGCAGTAGAAATTGGGGTAGTTAACAATAAAGTTATAGATAGAGTCAATATTCTCCAAAGCGCTTTTCTGGCGATGCGCCAAGCACTTGAGCGCTTATCCCTTCAACCGGACTATGTCTTGGTGGACGGCAATCTCAAGATACCTCAGCTCAAGCAAGAACAAAGCGCGATTATCGATGGCGACGCCAAAGTCTTCGCCATCGCTGCCGCCTCCATTATCGCTAAAGTCAGCCGCGACTGGCTGATGCTGGAAGCCGACAAAAAATATCCTGAATACGAATTCGCCCGCCATAAAGGTTATGGCACTAAAAGGCATTTGGAAAAAATTAAAGAATTTGGACCCTGCCCCCTCCACCGTCTCAGCTTCGCCCCTTTTGCCATTAAAAAAACAAAAAAAACGCCTCCTAAATAGGGGGCGTTTTTCATAAGAACAATCTCTTAAATCAAAGAATATGCAGCATATCCGGCAATTCAATTACACTTTTGAAGATATGCGTAACTTTTACACCAGCCCTTACAAACTCACCGGTAGAATGAAGCCCGCTAGTAATGGCGGCAAAAGCTAAGGGTGGATTATGATTGCGAGCAGCTGCTAAGTCATGTTCGATGCTATCACCGATATACAAAGTTTGATTAGGGTCAAACCCCACCCCATTCCAAAATTTATCGAAAATTTTGGGATCAGGTTTACTGATACCGGCATCGGCTGTCTGAATATGGGAAAATAGACTTTGATTAATGCCTTGCTGATGCAGGCGATGACCCAAACTCTTGGCATCACGATTTGAGGCAATGCCAAGCTGGTAACGCTTAGCTAAAAACTCAAGGGTCTCGACCAATCTTGGCTGCTGAGGATAGACCGTAAAATCTGATAATGATAAAAAAGAGTCTGTTACTTTTTTAATATTATCATCTGGCCATGAACATTGTTTCGCAATCAAGGGAATTAATTCTTTCTCCAGGCGACGTCCCCAAATTTTCCGTACTTCGTTATAACTCGGTTTCTTCAAGCCGCAAGAGACAATAGCTTCCAACAGGGTATTAATACCGACCTCGGTTGAGAGCAACAAGACGCCGTCAGCGTCAAAAATAATGTTTTTTACCATGATTCTGCTTTTAAATGAACAAAAAAGACTAGGACCATCCTAATCTTTTCTATTTAAATATAAATCCAAAGATTTGTCAAACTAAGCTTTAAAAGGAAATATGCTCTCTTCCCCGCTCTTCATTTCCTTAATTTTATACTGGCCTAATGCCTTTTCGTCGCCGCCGAAAATAACCACCTTATCAATCCCCTGCTTATTGGCAAACTCCAAAGCCTTGCCCGGGCGTTGCGGCTCAAAAGCGAATAAAACGTTCTTGCCTTCCGCCCTTAAAACTTGAGCCAAGCGCTGCGTGTCCGATAATAATTCCACACTCAATAAAGGCAGATAATAGCGCTCATCTTGAACCTCCGGAAGCAAATTCCAGCTTTCCAAAAACAAGCGGGTGGTCTCGTCGCCCGGAGCGACGCCAAGCGCCGGAAAGCTTTCCGTACCGAAAAGTTCGGCCAAACCATTGTAGCGACCGCCACCGAATAAAGCCCGGCGGTTATCGGGATGATTATCAAAAACTTCAAAGACCAAGCCGTCATAATAATCAAAACCGCGGATTAAAGTGGGATCGAATTGGGCTTGATTGTAGCCTAAATTTTGTAATTGCTTTAAAACAAAATCAATTTCCTGCTTAGCGGCCATTAATTCCTGGTTTTCTGTTAAAGCTTTTGCAAATAATTCCTGTTCGCCGCCAGCCATAAACGCTGACAATTGTTGAGCAGACTCTTCCTCGGCTCCGACTTCAATCAAACGGCGGATAAATTCATCCTGACTAAGTTTGCCATACTTGTCCAAAATCCTAAAAATTAAAGACTTATTCTTTACATTAAAACCAAAGACAGGCAGAAGATTATCAAGCAGGCGGCGGCTATTTAGGCGCAAGGTGAAAGAGTTTTCCGGAGCGCCGAAAGCCTGCATGACATCCAAGGACAATTGTAAAATTTCCAAATCGGCCGCCAAAGAAGCGCTACCGAAAATATCGCAATTGAGCTGCCAGAATTCCCGATTGCGCCCGCGCTGAGGCTTTTCGTTGCGCATGAAATTGGCGATTGAAAATAATTTCAGGGGCTTGGGCGAAGAAGCATAAATCTTAGAAACCAAGCGCGTAACGGAAGGAGTCATCTCCGGGCGGATACACAGCTCCCGGCCGCCCAAATCGGTAAAAGTCACCAATTCCTTGCCGCCCACGTCTTCGCCCGACTTGGCGCGGTATATTTCCGCGGATTCTACCAAAGGCGTCAGATATTCTTGAAAACCGTAACTCAAACAAACTCGGCGCCAAGTTTCAAAAATATAATGGCGCACGGAAAATTCAGCCGGCAGCCAATCACTAGTTCCTTTCGCTTCCTGATTGCTTAATTTAACTTTCTTCATAAAATTTATATTTAAAGCCTATTTCCATTATAAAGGAGGTACACATCCTTGTCCATTGTCTCGCTTATGAGTAGGTGATAAAAAATTTAAAAAGAATTTAACAGACAAATATTATAATTATAAGGCTCCGCTTTAGAGAGCCTAAAATTATAAATATATGAAAATCCTTATTATCGACGATGAAAAAGATATTGTTTCTTTTTTGATCCGCGGCTTAAAAAGCAAGAATTACGTGGTTGACGCCGCTTATGACGGTGAACGCGGCGCCTTTCTGGCCCGAAGCAACCATTATGACCTCATCGTCCTTGACGGCAATCTGCCTAATTTAGACGGCTTAGCCGTGCTTAAAGAAATTAGGAAAGAGGGCATAAAAGCACCAGTACTAATCTTGACTGTAGAGGCGGAACCGGCCAAAAAAGGAGAGATGTTCCGCCAAGGGGCGGATGATTATCTAACCAAGCCCTTTCTCTTCGATGAATTTGTCTGGCGCGTTGAAGCCTTATTGCGCCGCCCGCAAATCAGGCCGGAAAAATCTTGGCGCCTGGGCAATCTGCAGTTAGACCATAAAAGCCAATTAGCCATCAGAAATGGACGCCGCATTTATCTTACCGGCAAAGAATATGCTCTTTTAGAATTGTTCTTCCGCCGCCCGGACGAAGTTCTCTCCCGCAGCCAAATCATGGATAATGTCTGGGAAAACAACGCCGATCCTTTTTCTAACACGATTGAAGCCCATATTATGAGCCTGCGCAAGAAGCTAAATCTATCCGGAGAGATTGATTATATCCATACCTTTCCCGGCAGAGGCTATAAATTCAGTTTAAGACGCTTATAAATCAGGGGCGAAAAAATTTTCTGCCTTTAAGGGCGGCGGGCAAATACTCTTGGCCGGAATCATCCTCTAAAGGGGTGTATTTATAATCCTTGCCATAGCCTAAATCCTTCATCAATTTGGTCGGGGCGTTGCGCAAATGCAAAGGCACAGGCGAATTGCCGCTTTTTTTGACCTCCGCCATCACCTCATTAAAGGCGGCGTAGACGGCAATGCTTTTCGGCGACTTGGCCAAATAAACCACAGCATGCGCCAAATGAACGCCACATTCAGGCATGCCGATATTCTTGCAGGCGGCAAAAACCGCTTCGGTCAACATGGCGGCGCTGTTATTGGCCAGGCCGATATCTTCACTGGCGAAACGCACCAAGCGCCGAGCGATATACAATGGATCCTCTCCCGCCTCCAGCATGCGCGCCAAATAATAAAGAGCCGCATCGGGATTATTGCCCCGCATCGATTTATGCAAAGCAGAAATTAAATTATAATGCTCCTCCCCGCTCTTATCATAAAGCAAGTTCGGCTTATTCATTATCTCTTTAAGCAAAGCAATATCAATTACGGTTTGATGGGCGGCTGCTTCCTCAACCAAGCCGATAGCGCGGCGGGCGTCGCCATTAGCCAAACGAGCCGCTAAACGGGCGGCATCGGTTTTAATCTTGACTTTCAAGATTTTTACCGCCCGCTTCACGATTACCAAAAGATCTTCCTCCGAGAGCGCCTCAAGGACCACCACTTTTAATCGAGACAAAAGCGCGCCATTAACGGCAAAGCTGGGATTTTCGGTAGTGGCGCCAATTAGGATAATCGTGCCGTTTTCCACTTGCGGCAAGAGCGCGTCCTGCTGGGATTTGTTCCAACGGTGGATTTCATCAATGAATAAGATTGTCTTTACTCCCAGCCTTTTGCCGCTCCGCGCCTTTTCGACAATCTGTTTCAAATCTTTGACCCCGCTTTCCGTGGCCGACAATTCCACAAAATCCGCCTTAGTTTCTTTAGCGATTAAAGAAGCCAGGGTGGTTTTACCGGAACCGGGAGGCCCCCAGAAGATAAGCGAAGAGACGCGGTCATTTCTAATCGCTTGTACCAGCCAGGAATCGGCGCGAAGCACATGCGCCTGTCCGACCACTTCTTCCAATTTTTTCGGCCGCAAATAAGCGGCCAAAGGTAATCCGCCAATCATAATATATATTGTATACTGATTAATCTTTTCCGACCATTCTTGACAAAGTTTTTATATTATAGTGTAATAGAAATAATCTCAAAAATTCAATCAATGAAAATCATAGAATTTTTTAAACTTTTTCTATGGGCACGCTCCATAAGAAAAAAAGAGACAAAAAATATGTAAAAAACAAAAAGGCGATGCCACAAAAGCATCGCCTTAATTTTTTATAATCTCATTTTTTAATACCGCCCTTTATCCTTAATCAAGGTCATAAAGAGGGTGGGTACGATAAAGAGGGTAAGAAAGGATGACAGCATCAAACCGAAGATAACGGAACCGCCTAAAGCTTGCCACATTTCATTGGACAAAGTAATCGGGAGAATGCCGAAAATCGTACAAATGGAAGTGATAAAAATCGCTTCCAATCGGGATTTGCCGGCATCGACAATCGCGTCTTTAAAGGGAATGCCGCTCTTCAAATTAAGATTAATCTTATCCACCAAAATAATAGCATTTTTTACCACAATGCCGAACAAAGCCAAGATACCGATAAGTCCGGGAAAAGACAAATTGATGCCGGTAAGCGCCAAGCCGAAAAAGACGCCGATTAAAGCCAAAGGAATGGTAGCCAAGACGATAGCTGCCTTCTTGAAAGAATTAAATTGGATGACCAAAGTGGAGATAATCAAAATAAATGCGACCGCCATAGCGCGGATAATCGAAAGAACCGATTCTTGATTCTGTTCGTTCTCACCGCCGTAGGTGATTTCATAAGCATCCGGAAATTGATAATCTTTAATCTTATCTTGGAAGTCTTTCAGCACCAGCGCGGCATTGGCTCCGCCCTTAATGCCGGCCGTCAACAATACAGTCCGTTTTTGGTCGATACGGGTAATTGTTTCCACCGAGGGCTTCAATTCTATCTTAGCCACATCCTTAAGGAATACCGGCTGTTTTTTCAAATTGATTATCTGCAAATTCTGCACTGCCTCCAAAGTCGGCATCTTCTCTTTATCAAAACGGGCCATAACTTTTATCTCTTTGCCGTCGCGCAGCACGGTGGTGACTTCAGTGCCGGAAATCGCCATGCGCAGAGTCGAGCCGACATAGGCGGCATTCAGGCTATATAACTCCAAGCGGGCCGGATCGAGGGTAAAAGTATAATCAGCGGGCGATTCTTTCAAAGAAATATCGGTGCTTACCACTTCCGGCACTTCGCGCAATTTTATTTCCAAATCATTGGCAATTCTGTCTAAAACTTGCAAATCATCACCTTTAATCTGGGCTTCAAAGGCGGCGCCAGAAGGCGGTCCGCCGGCCGGCGACTCTACGGTAATCTTAGCCGATTTGATATCGCTCAAATCCGCTCTTATCTTATCCGCCAATTGATAGGAAGTAATTTGGCGCGCGTCCGTCTTGCTTAATTTAATGGTAATGGAAGCGAGATGGGAGGAACTACTGCCGCTGCCCAAGCCGCTGGTAGAAGCGGAAGAACCGACTAAAGTGGTAAAATTCAAAATTTCCGGATAAGCGAACAAGCGCTGTTCGACTTGCGCGGTAATCTTATCAGTCTCTTCCAGGCGCATGCCCGCCGGCGCTTCCAAATTGATATATAACACATCAGAATCGGAACTGGGAAAAAACTCGCTCTGTACCGCGCCGGTCATCGGCAAAGCGACAGCGGCTAGAAAAATAAGCACCGTCACCGCCAAGGTCGCCAAACGGCTGCGCTTAGTCGCCAGCAAGCGGCGCAGATATTTTTCATAATAAGGCAGAACGCGGTCGAAATGGACGACGCCGTGAAGCAGGCGATTAAAAAAATTATCGTTATCGTGGCTGCCCTGTTCCCGTAATTTCTTTTTAATTGCTTCATCATCCCGCCACTCCATTTCCACCAATTCACTATTGGCCAAAAGCGTTTGCTTGCCTTGCCGGCGATACCAACGGGCTAAAAATATGATTGCGGCCGCGGCCGGCAAAAAAATCGCCAATTTAAAAGCCAAAGACGGCAAAAACCACGCGCCGACCGCCGCCAAGACTAAGGCAAAAAACAGAAAGGAAAATAATTTGCGCGTAAAGCGGATGCGTTCCAAAATTGCGGCCAAGGGATGATTAATGACTAAAGCGATAATCAAAGAGGTGATAAGGGTGACGGAAACGGTAATAGGAATCGACTTGATATATTCACCGATAATACCGGTGGACATTAGCAGCGGCAAAAAAGCCCAGACCGTCGTTAAAGTAGTGGTAGTCAGCACCATCTTAAAATCATTCAGAACCAATAAGACCGCCTCCTCGGGAGTGAACTTGCCGGAGCGCAAATATTGCTTGGTAGCAGAAACTACCACGATAGCATCATCGACCAAAAGCCCCAGAGCGAGAATCAAAGAGAACAAAGACAAAAAATTCAAGCTGATGCCGGTCATCAACATGACGCCGAAAGTGGCAAAAAATACCAAGGGAATGGCCAGGCCGGCCACTAAAGCCTCTTTAAAGCCGACAATCAAGAAAAGGATGGTAAAGACCAAAATGAGAGTTAAGATGAAATCATGAGTCAGCTGATTAAAATCTTGATCAATCTGCTCGGCGGCGTTATAGGTAATTTCATAAGTGGCTCCGGGCAGAGATTTAACCATTCTATCAAGAACCGCCTGCGTTTGAGCGGAGGTATCCAAAATCGATCCGCCGGTTTTTTTAATAATCTGCAAATTAATATTTTCTTGGCTGCCGTTATCTCTGGTGGCTAAACGCGAATATACGCTTTTTTCAATGGAAGTCTCCGTCACCGAGGCCACATCCTTCAAATAGACGATGGCGCCTTCATCCGTATGGAATAAAGGAGTATTGCCAAGCTTGTCAGCGTCGAAAAAACGGCCGTCCACGCGTACGGGGTAAGAGTATTCTTTGCCCTTGAAGGTGCCGGCCGGAATAGCTAAATTAGCCGCGGCCACCAATTGATTGGCAGAATCGGCAGAAAGATTGAAAAATGTCAGCTTTTGCGGATCATAGGCAATTTCAAACTCCGTCTCATTGCCGCCGGACAGTATCACCTCGCGCACGCCGGCAATTTTTTCCAGTTCGTCACGGACGTCTTCGCCGAAACTGCGCAACTTAAAACCGTCATAAGGCGCTGCCAAAGACAAGGTGATAATAGGGGTATCATCCAAAGAGATTTCTTTAACGACTGGGTCATTGACATCACTGGGCAAAGTTCCCTTCAAACCGTTGACTTCATCGCGCAAACGGCGCAAAGAATCGTCCAAATTAGCCTTGGAATTGAATTCGACCGTAATCGCCGAAACGGAATTGGAGGAATTCGAGGTAATCTTATCAACATCCTTGATGCCGGAAATTTCCGTTTCTATTTTTTTGGTAACCAATTCTTCCACGTCGGCCGGAGAAGCCCCCGGATAAAGGGTCATGACGACTGCAATGGGAATTTTCACTTCCGGACTCGATTCCCGCGGCAAGGAGAAGAAGGAATAAAGGCCCCAGGCAGTTAAAAGAATCATCAATAAAATCACCACGCGAAAATTAACAATAAAAAAATTTAACCAGCTCTTGCGCAGAGACGGATTGAAGGTCAATTGGTCGAGATACAAATGGTCGGAAGTTTTAGCGATTGACGGTTTTTCGTCCAAGCCCGCTTCCTGAGGCTTATGCAGATTAATTTCCATAAAATTTATTGGCTAATTTCTACGGCGTCGCCGTCGCGCAATAATTTATTGCCGTCGACAATGATAAGGGCATCGGCGGGCGCTTCTAATTTGATTTGCGCTTGCTCGCCCCATACTTTTTCCAACTCAACCGCGACCTTATGCGCCTGGCCGTTATCGAATAAAAAGATAAAATTGCCGTTCTGCCCTATTTCCAAACAAGACAGCGGCACCGCCAATAGACCCGCACCGGTGCTAATCTGTTTAGCCAGCGAAATTTTGACGCTTACAACCGTTCCCAGTAAAGGTTGAGACTGACCGTCAAGCTGGACTTCAACTTGAAAACGCTTAGTGGCCGCGTCAGCCTGAGCGGAAACTGAAGAAATCAAACCGGAATAAACTTGGTCATCGGCACCCACCACTTCCACCGGAGTCCCTAATTTCATATCTAAAATATATTCCGGTTCCACAAAAAACTTAACTTTCAAGCTCTCGGTCTGGCTAACGGTCGCAATCACTTGACCGGCGCTAATGGTGTCGCCGTCATTAGCTAATTTCTGGGTAACGGTGCCGGCAATAGGTGAAACAAGGGAATGAATATCGTATAAATTTTGCAAAGCCACAGCGGCATTATTATATTGCAACTGCGCGGAATCGGCTTGAGTTTTAGCGGCCATTATCTGGGAATCGAGCTTTACCTTTAAATTCTCATATTGATTTTGGGCGAGATTGACGGAAAACGCCGCTTGATCATTCTGACTTGTATTTCCGGCTTTAAGATTATTCAAATTCTGGGCGGCAATAGCTTCTTGTTTTTTGGCTAATTCGTAAGCCTGCTGCAAAGAATCAAGGGTGCTATCATTATTCAAAGCTACATTAGTCAGAGCCTGGGCTGCGCTTCGCGCCTGGCCGATAACGGCATTGAGTTGGGACTGATAAGAAGCGGCGGATGACTGCAAACCCGACAAAGAAACCCCAGCGGCCGCTGATTGCGGCAGAACCGAGGAAGGAATACTTTTATCAAATAAATATTTACTGCTATCGGCCAACTTCTTTACCTTCTCCGCCATGGCAATCACTGCTTCCAGACGCTTGGAAATATCCGCAAATGAGGCAGACACATAAGCATCATAAGCGTCTTTAGCGGTCTGATAATCGGTATCGGCTTGATTATAAGCACTGGAGTCAAGAGCGCCGAGATTACTGCGATAAGCGATAGAGACAACATTATTATCATCGAATGAAGTTAAATTATTAATGCCAGTTAAAACGCTGCCGGCGGTATTGGCGGCCGCAGTGGCGGCTAAGTCGGCATTATCGGCAGAGTCAAGGCCGCTCTGCTTCATCTGCTTTTCTCTGTTAGCTAAAGACAGGCGCGCTTGCTCGGTAGCAATTTTAGCGGTTTCATAAGCCAATTCGGCGCTTTTTAAGCTTTCTCCAGAAGTTACGCCGAGATTAGCCTGTCCGTTCTTGGCTTGGTCGCGGGCGATTTCCGCTTGACGCAAATCTTTAGCGGAAGAAATCAAGAGATTCTCATAATTGGAACGGGCTAGTTGATACGCGGCTTGAGCCTGCTCGACCGCAATAGTCGCCTGTTTGACTTGGCTGCTATTAATGCCGCTGGGATTAAAACTATAAGCACTAATGTCGTCAACTTTTGCCAAATTCTGACCCAGCTTAATTTCATCTCCAACCTGAAAACTGGCGCCGGATAAGGTGCCTGAGCTTTTAGCAATAATCTTTGCCTCCGTGCTCGCGGCGACAATTGCCGGATATTCTAAATTCTGGCTGACAGCTTGGCTGTCGGCTACGCTTTGAACTTTAACTTTAATTTTTGCAACCGATTCTTCAAGGGGCGCTTCTTCACGGCTGCAGCCGGCAAAGAGTAAAGGAATAATTAAAAATAGTACTAAACTAAGCTTTCTCTTGTTCATAATGCTTATTGATATTAATTTCACATTTATCTAATCCTTGATTAAGCTTGCGGATTAAGCGTAAAAAATCTTGCATTTCTTTAGGGCTAAAATAATTTTCAATACGAAGATTGTGCTTCTTAAAGAGGCGGCGGGCGGCATTAATCTGCTTTAATCCGAGTGTAGTAATGGCTGCCGATACGCGGCGCTTGTCATCGCCGGCCTTACGTTTTAAATTGATTAATCCTTGACGACTAAGGAAATTAAGGCGCTGGGTAACATTAGATTTAGTGCTGCCAATCAACTCGATTATTTCTGATGGCGTCTTCGGCCCGAGCTTATCCAACAACATCAAAATTCGAAAACTAGCCGTAGTTAAACCTAAGGGCTTAAACATAAAACGGTCAGCTAGCATTTCCAAGCGCATGGCGGTAAAGACCAGCCAGCCCCCGAGACGATGCTCTTCCACTTGGTTATAAAGGATGTGCTTCATAGGATTATAGTTTAAAAACTAAAATATAGTTTATCAATAAACTATATATTAAGTCAATACCAGGAAGTTAATGGTTATATATAGGATAAAAACAGCATTGAAAATAAACTTCTTGCCGCTTTATACATTTACTGATATAATTTCTACACCTACCCCCCAGGTAGTAAAAACGATACAAAAATATGAATAAAGAAAAACAAAAAATCCTTATTAACTTTAAAAAAGCGCGCAGCCTGACCGATAAATTGATATCCATGGTTGAAGAGGGCGAATACTGCATCGATATAATGCAGCAAAATTTGGCGGCCGTCGGCTTACTTAAATCTGCCCACCAAATGCTTTTAGAGAACCATCTCAACACTTGCTTCCGCCAGGCGATGTCTTCAGACAATGAACGCCTGCAACAGAAAATGACGACAGAAATTCTAAAAGTAAATAAATTAGCCAATAAATAAATATCTCCATCCCCTTCTTTATAGTTTTACAAGCAAAAAAGAAGGCGGCGGAGAATATAAATATGCCACCAATAAAAACCTTAAGGATAAAGGTTTCCGGCCTGCACTGCAAGGCCTGCGAACTCCTGAGCGAAGAAAAGCTCTCTGCCCTGCCCGGCGTCAAAGCGGTAAGGGTCAGCCATAGCCGCGGCCAAGCGGAAATAGATTATGACGGCGACAGCCCGAGCATGAAAGACATCCGCCAAAGCCTGCAAAAACTAGGCTACGACCTGGACGAAGCAATCAATAAAGAAAAGATTAAACCGACCGCCCACCAATGGAGAGATTTGTTTTGGGCCCTTCTTATCGCCCTAGGCATCGGCTTAATCCTAAAATTAAGCGGCTGGGATAAACTCCAGACTAATATCGGCGCGGAAAATCTCAGTCTGGGCGGAGTCTGGCTAATAGGACTAATAGCGGGAGTATCCACTTGCATGGCTCTTGTCGGCGGTATTCTCATCGCTCTGGCGGCAGATTATGCCAAGAGGCACCCAGAAGCCTCTCGCTTCCGCAAGTTTCAGCCACATCTTTATTTTAACCTCGGCCGCATTATTGGTTTTTTTATTCTCGGCGGCATCTTGGGCCTTGTCGGCTCTTTCCTGAAAATATCTCCTTTAGCCAGTTCTTGGCTCAGCCTAGTAATCGGCATTTTAATAATTTTCTTAGGCGTCCAAGTGATAGATGTTTTCCCGATTCTGCGGCGCTTCAGCTTTACGCTCCCCAAAGGAATATCCAAAATTATTCCTACCAGCACCAACAAGCGCCGCTATCATCCGGCGGGAGCGATGATTGCCGGCGCTCTGTCCTTCTTTCTTCCCTGCGGCTTTACCCAATCGATGCAAGTTTATGCTTTAAGCAGCGGCGAGTTTATACGCGGCGCCCTAGTGATGGCGGTCTTCGCTTTAGGAACTGCTATCGGCTTTATCGGTTTAGGAGGGCTGGTGTCTTTGATTCAAGGCAAATACCGCAGCGTATTTTTAAAAACAGCCGGCTTAATCGTCATTATTTTCGGCATATTCAATTTCTATAATGCCTACAAAGTCTTGCGCTTACACGCCGATAGCAAGACAATAACTCAAACTGAACAAAAAAATAATAACAGCCAGGCTAGCCCGCAAATTATCCGCATGGAACAAAACGGCCACGGCTATCTGCCAAATAACTTTAAAGTAGAAGCGGGCCGGCCCGTACGCTGGATTATCAACAGCACCGTCCCTTATTCTTGCGCCAGCAGCCTAGTCGTCCCGTCCCTGCGCCTGAATCAACAGCTAAAACAAGGAGAAAATATCATCGAATTTACACCCGAGCAAACAGGGCAAATAAAATTTACCTGTTCCATGGGCATGTACAGCGGCGTGATTAATGTTGTCCCGACAGGAACAACTGATATTGATAACAAGGCGGCGGACCAGGGCAATCAAGCGGAAAATTCCGGCTTACCGGTCTGCAACATTAACGGCTGTCAATAAACATTCGAAAAATATGGTCAAAAAAAACTATCCAGTACAAGGCATGCACTGCGCCAGCTGCGCTCAAATTATCAAATCACGGCTGGAAAAAATTCCCGGAATCAATAAAGCCGATATAAGCTACGCCAGCGAACAAGCACAGATAGAATTTAAAGGCGAAGCTGTAGCGTTAACATCCTTAAACGATGAATTAAAAAAAATCGGCTATAGCCTTCAAGAGGAAATGACACAGACAGGCCCAGGTGCCGAGTCGTCCGCACTGGAAAAAAAGGAAAAAAAAGATTTCATCATCGCCGCCCCTCTGGCTATCTTGGTCTTTTTGCTGATGATTTATTCCCTCTTGGCCGATATATCAAAGTTCCTGCCGCCCCTGCCGCTAAAAATGCAGGTAATAAATATTTTTATGATGGCCGCCGCCAGCTTGATTCTGTTCGGACCGGGCTGGCGCTTTCTTAAATCTCTAGGTAAATTTTTCCGTTACGGCTCCGCTAATATGGACACCCTAATTGGCCTTGGCACAGGCAGCGCTTATTTTTACAGTCTCTTCCTCTTCATCTTGCCAGAAACAGCCAGGCGTTTAGGCTTGGCGCCACATTATTATTTTGATGCCGCCATCGTCGTTATCGGCTTCGTTATTTTAGGAAAATACTTGGAGAAACAAGCCAAGCAAAAAAGCGGCGCCGCAATTAAAGCACTCATGTCGCTGCAAGCCGAACGCGCCTATCGGCAAACAGCAGACGGTGAAGAAGAAATCGCCGCCGAAGCGATAAACATCGGCGATACTATCATCGTTAAGCCAGGCATGAAAATTCCGGTAGACGGCCTGGTAATTGACGGCGTCTCCAGCGTCGAAGAAGCGATGATAAGCGGCGAAGCGATTCCGGTAGACAAAAAAATAGGCGACGCGGTTATCGGCGGCACCATCAATCGCCAAGGCTCCCTCATTGTAAAGGCGGAAAAAATAGGCGCCGATACGGTGCTGGCCAGAATTATCAGACTGGTCCAAGAAGCGCAAAATAGCCGGGCGCCCATCCAGAACTTCAGCGATAAAATAGCCTCAGTCTTCGTACCGGCGGTATTAGTCATAGCGGTGGCCGCCGCCGCCAGTTGGCTGATTTTCGGTTCACCCCGGCTAGGATTCGACGCCGCCTTCAGCCACGCTCTGTCCGCCTTAATCGGCGTACTGGTTATCGCCTGCCCCTGCGCTCTCGGCTTAGCCACGCCAACCGCTCTTATGGTCGCGATTGGACGCGGCGCCAAACAAGGCATTCTTATCAAAAATGCTGAGGCCCTGGAAAATCTCAGACATGCAGATACGGTAGTGTTGGATAAAACGGGTACGCTCACCAGCGGCCAAATTAAGATGAGCGGAATCAATCCCCTGTCTGCAAACATGGATGAAAATAGACTTTTAACTATTGCCGCCGCTATCGAACGTTTTTCCGAACATCCGATAGCCCAAGCGATTGTCAAAGAAGCCAAAAATCGCTTCTTAGACTACAACGCTATCGCGGTTAGTGATTTTCAGGCCTTAGCCGGAAACGGCGTAAAGGCGAAAATCGACGGACAACTATTTATTATTGAGAAAAGTAAATCCGAAAATCGTCCCTGGCAGACAGAGCGAAGTTCCCGAGGAGAAACAGTTATAAATATATCTAATGAAAAAGAATTGCTAGGCCAAATCGCCTGTAGCGACGAAATTAAAGCTGAAGCCCCGGCCGTCATCGCGGATTTTAAGCAGAAAGGATTAAAAACTATCATGCTTACCGGCGACCATGCAGCCGCCGCTGACAGAATCTCTAAACTTTTAGCTATCGACGAAATTAAAGCCAACGTCCTGCCGGCTGATAAAGCGGCAGTAGTTAAAGATTTGCAAAATCAAGGCCATACGGTGGCAATGCTGGGTGACGGCATTAATGATGCCCCTGCCCTAGCACAAGCTGACAGCGGCTTGGCAATGGCTACCGGCGCCGACGCCGCCCTAGCGACGGCGGGAATCAGCATCCTGGGCGGAAATCTAAACAAAGCTGTCACCGCCTTTAATCTTTCCAAAGCTACTTTCATTATTGTCCGACAAAACCTATTTTGGGCTTCAATTTATAATCTTATCGGCATCCCCTTGGCCGCCGGCGCTTTCTACCCCCTATTCGGCTTAACCTTAAACCCGGCTTTTGCCGGAGCCGCCATGGCTTTTAGTAGCGTTTCCGTCGTCCTGAACTCTCTGCGGCTGAGGAATAAAAAATTATAGAACTATCACTAAACGTCAAAAACAAAAAAGAGCCAATTAACGGCTCTTTTTTACAAACCAAGGAATCAAGGCACTGGTTCGACGCTTATACTCAGCAAAATCTTGACGACCCCGATAGCGCTCCTCCATCGGCAAGTCGGAAACAAATAAAAGAATATAAGTTATCGTCAGCGGCGAAACAATCAACATCCAGGATTTCGGCGCGCCTAAAACTAAAAAATATATTCCCCACCAGAAAACCATTTCCCCAAAGTAATTTGGGTGGCGGCTAAAACGCCAAAGACCGGTAGTAATTAATTTATCTTGGTTCTCCGTCTTCCTTAAAAAAATATAACGCTGCTGATCAGCGATGGCTTCAAAAATAAGACCAAAAGCGATTAAAACAATTCCCGGATAATTAAGCTCGAATAAAGGCAGATGAATCAGACGCAAGCCATAAACGACAGGCAAGGAAATAATCATCATCAAAGCTCCCTGCAAAAGAAAGACCTGAAAGAAAACGCACACAGGATGCAGGCAGGCTTGCCCCTGGCTCCAGCGATGATAGCGCCAATCTTCTTCCTTACTTAAATTACGTCTCACCGTGTGGAAGGATAAGCGAAAACCCCAAAGACTAACGGCTGATAGCAATAAGACCGAACGCGCATCTAAATCTAAATCGCGAAAACTAAAAGTTATCCAGGCCAAAAACAGAAAACCGGCCCCCCAGGCAATATCGATAATATCGCGTCGTTCAACGAGTAATGAAACCAGAAACCAAAACCCCATATACAGAATGACAAAAACTGGCAAAAACCAAAGTAGATTCATGTACATATTTTTATATTTAAGACAAAATTAAACGCGCATCAAGAATCCGCAAGCCGGTCGAGGAAACAGCCACCGGATTCAAGTCTATTTCCTTGATTTCCGGAAAATCAGACAATAATCGCTCGACGCTAAACAATAACTTAGCCAGGGATTGAAAATCAGCCGGCCTATGGCCGCGACTGCCCCCTAAAATTAAGCCTACTTTCAGTTCCGAGAGCATCCCCTTAATTTTTCCTAGATTCAAAGGCATCGAACCGAAAGACACGTCTTTAAGTATTTCCGTATAAATACCGCCCCAGCCAAGCATCAAGGCGCGGCCAAGGGATTCATCGGAAACGCTGCCGACAATAATTTCCGCCAAAGACGGAGGCGACATCGGCGCCGCCAAAACCCCCTCAATTCTAGCCTGCGGCGCTTTCTTTTTGACTCTCAAAATAAGATTCTGATAGCTGCGGGCAATATCATCAGGAGACACATTAAGCATCACCCCACCGGCTTCGCTTTTATGCAAGATATCATAAGAAGCGATTTTTAAGGCTACGGGACCATGGAATCTTTTTCCGGCCTTAAGCGCATCGGCTTGATTTTTTAAAATTAAAAACTTTGACGTTGGCAGATTATAAGCCCGCAAAACCGGTAAAGCTTGAAATTCCGGAACTTCCTTAATGCCCTGCCGGCGCAAGCGGGCCAATATCTCCGCCGCCTTCAGCTTAGCTGAAGTCTTAACGGCGATACGGACCCTCTTTGCTTTTTTTTCCAACCGACGCTCGACAAAATCAGTCAACGCCGACAAAGCGCGCACCGCTTGCTCAGGATAGGAAAACACGGCAATCCCCGCTTGACGCAAAGACGTGGCGGCATTTTTGACCAGATTGCCGCCCATCAAACAAACAGCCAAAGGTTTGGTGTTTTTCCGGCGCCAATCTATGATAACCGCCGCTAAACCGTCGATATCGGTCATTGACTGGGGCGTAGCTAAAACAAGAAGCGCTTGGACAGATTTATCTGCCGCCGCCAACTCTAAAGCTGACAAATAAAGCGAAGGGGCGGCATCGCCAAGAATATCAATCGGGTTGGCAATCGAAGCTGACTGGGGCAAAATTTTCCCTAAATGTAATCTGGTTTTTTTTCCAAACTTGCTTAGCGATAAATTATTTTTAGAAACGGCATCAGCGGCCAAGACGCCCGGCCCGCCGGCATTGGTAATAATTGCCAAGCGTCGTGCCGACTTTAAGGGGTTATTATAAAATATCTGCAAATAATCAAAAAACTCTGACATATCCTGCGCCCTGACAATATTATTGTCCTTAAAAAAAGCGCCATAGACAGCATCGTTGCCGGCCAAAGCGCCGGTATGGGAAGAACTGGCGCCGGCACCCAAAGCGCTCACTCCCGACTTCAGGATAATTATGGGACGAGCGCGGCGGCCGCTATTAAACAGATTGATAGCCGCGCTTAAACGCTGGGCCTCGCCCAACTGCTCCGCATAAATGCCCACAACTTTAGTTTGCAAATCCGACCGCAGATAATCCAAAAAATCCGCCTCATTGAGCGCGGCCTTATTTCCCAAGCTGGCAAACAAAGAAAAGCCTAAAGACAGTTCTTTGGCCTTATCCAAAATGGCGGTGCCAAGAGCGCCGCTCTGCGACAAAAAAGCCAGACCGCCCTTAAGCGGCATCATCGGAGCGAAAGTGGCATTAAGACGATGATACGGATTAATAAACCCTAAACAATTCGGACCAAGCAGAGTGATATGATAACGGCGGGCCACGGCCTTCACTTTATTTTCCAAATCAACATTGCCTGACTCTTTAAAACCGGCCGAAATAATTACTGCCGCCCTGATGCCCAATCTGCCTGCCTCTTCCAAAACATCTGGCACTAAAATTGCCGGAATCACAATAATTGCCAAATCAACCCTCGCTTTAACATCCGTTAAAGAAGCATAACAGCGCAGCGAGCCGAGTTTTTTTGTCTTTGGATTAACCGGAAAAATTTTCCCCTTAAAGCCGGAGAGGCGCAGATTGTCAAAAACGGTTCGGCCGACGCTTGCCGGACGAGTGGAGGCGCCGACCACCGCAATCGTGCGAGGAGAAAGGAGAGATTTCAAGTCAAACATAAGCGCTAAATATAATTTAAAACTTCCGGCGGATATATTTTTTTCCCGCCCAATGATTCAGGGCCAACCCAGACCGCCTGATGCCCGCGCTTGGAATCAAGAATGGGAAAAAATTCGCGCCGATAGGCTTTCTTGGATTTAAATTTAACCCGATATAAAAAAATAATTTCATGCCCGGGCAGGCCGTTGAAAGTAAAAATATTTTCTATAACCGCCAGTAAGTCCGGCTTTAAAATAGCCAGACCCAGTTCCTCGCGTATTTCCCGACGCAAGGCGGCGGACGCGCTTTCGCCGAAATCGATACCGCCGCCGATAAGTCGATAATGTTTTCTTTTCTTGACTAAATCCGTACCGGCGCATGCCAAAAATTTCCCTTGGTGTTCAATCAGGGCCAAAGCCAGAGGGCGGATATGTTTATTATCAATCGGCATAAGCAAGTAAGTTGCGTAAAATTTCCAAAGGTAGGGAAAAATCTCCGTCATTAAGAATCAAAGCATCATAACACTGGCGATAAGCGGAAATATTTTCACTAATCTTATCATTTAAAAAACCGATTTTTAAAACCGCGGCAGCCGACATGCCGTCAGCCATAGCGGCATCGCCCAAGCTGTCTCCCAGAAGGAGAATATTATCGCGACTTTTTAAATTATCCAGACTGTTGATAAAAGAAGGCAAGACGCTCTGATTCTTGTTAAAACTGTGAATGATGGGCTCGCAAATCCCGACCGCGGTGCCCTTTTCTCCCCAGATAAAATCATTAGCCGCCAAAATAATATTATCGGACCACAGGCCGCGCCTAGTCAGAAAATACTTTAATCCGGAACGCCCCAAACCGGAGGCGGAAAATATTATTACGGGGATGCCGCGAAGGGATAATAAAGATAAAAATTCCGAAACACCCGCCCGCAGATTAGCCAGCTGATTATCAATCGCCGCCGCAATATCTTCTTGGCGCAAACCCGAAGTGATTAAAAGTTCAAAATGAAGACGCCACCATTCCAGCATCAAGCTGCTTTTACTTTCCGGAGAAAGGCTGGCATCATCTTCAAAGGGCTGATAATAATCATACAAAGCTTGGGCTTTGGCGGCATAGTCAGGAGACAGATAATGGCCGTCTCGCAAAGCCGCCACCAAAGAAGGAGCCTTGCGTCCTTTAATAAAATTAGCGGTTAAAGTCCGGTCAAAATCAGCCAGAACCTTGAGCCTATCCGCCCCTCCTTTAAACAAGCGCTGTTTCTGGCGCTCGAAGTTATCGCGCCGGACGAACATCAAATCTTCCATAATCAAGGATTAAGCTGCCAAAAGGCATAATTTAAGAAAGCGGCGAACGATACCCACAATAGATAAGGCAGTAAAAGCCAGGCCGCTCTTTTATCAACTCGGTAGAAAGAAATAATGGTAGCGGCAATAGCCAGCCATAAAGCGATGATTTCCAAGAAAGCCAAGCGCGGCTCATGCAGACCGAAAAAGAAATAAGACCAAATCACGTTAAAACCAAGCTGAATCAGAAAAAGCTTTAACCCCCTCTTAACTTCATCCCTATGCCAGCCCTGCCGCCAAACTAAAAATAAGGCTAAGCCCATAAGAATATATAATATTGTCCAAACCGGAGCGAACAGCCAATTAGGCGGGCTGAAAAACGGTTTATTTAAAAAATCATACCAACTCAAGATATTGGCGGAAGTGAAAATAGAGCCGGCCGCACCCGCGCCTAAGCTGAGAATTAAGCTGAAAAACAGCAGATAATAGTCTCTTTTCTTCATAAAAATGAGTTAATCTTATTTTTTATATTATAACATAAATAAAAACAAAAGCGACCGCCGAGCCATGAGGCCGCCGGTCGCTTTAATTGCTCTATCTTTTTTATTATTCAGCCTTAACCGGAGCTTGCCCGTTAAGATTAGCGCCATCTTCCCCGGGCATAAATCCGGCCGGTCCAGCCCCATTAAGCTCATCATTTCTAATCTGAATCATTTGGGCAATCAGGCTGCCGTCATTATTAGCGGTGCCGTTAATGATAACATCCTGGCCTATGGCTAAATCGCCGCTCTCGGCGAGAGTAGTCTGGCCAATACTGGTCTTGTCGGAAAAATAAACTATTTTTGAGCCACCGTCGGCCAATTTAAGTGTCAGGCTCTGCTCATCTTTACTGGTAATTTCACCGCTAGCCATATTATTGCGCTGTTGCGCGCCGGCCTGCATTCTGGCGCCGGACCCGGTTCCATCCATCCGGCCCTGACCAGCCGCGAAAGAAGAAGGATTAAAATTCTTCACCGAGCTGTTTTTAGATACCGACAAACGTCCGAGATAGAAAGAGAGGGCCAGCAAGATAACGCCGGCGGCAATGGCAAAAGGTAATTGTTTTTTGTTTAACATAAATTTATTATTTTTATCTTATTAAATTATTCATAACGCAAAGCGTCGATAGGATTAAGCTTGGCGGCCCGACGCGCCGGGTAGTAACCAAAAATGATGCCTATCGCCGCCGAAACTCCGAAAGCCAAAAAAATTGAAGACCAAGAAACATTGGTGCTTAAAGAAGCGAATTGCGATATTCCCCACGCAATCGCCCAGCCCAAAGCGATACCGATTAAGCCTCCCAAAAAAGTTAAAGTGATTGATTCTGCTAAAAATTGATTACTGATATCGTTTTTCTTAGCGCCAATCGCTTTTCTTAAGCCTATCTCTCTAGTCCTTTCGGTGACATTAGTCAGCATCATATTCATGATGCCGATACCGCCGACGATTAAAGAAATACCGGCAATCGCCGCCAGTAGCATCGTCAGGGTGCCGGCGATAGACGAAGCGGCGGAAACAATATCCGCCTGGTTCATTATCCTAAAATCTGCCTCATCCTCTGTCTTGCCATGGCGATCAAGCAACAAAGCGGTGATTTGCTCTTGCACTAAAGATAAATCATCTTCGCTTTCCGCAGAAACACTGATGGTGCTGACATATTTATTGTTGGTAAAATATTTCTGCGCTACCGTATAAGGAACGGTAATCTGGTCATCCTGGGTGCTGGTGCCCGTGCCACCCTTTGATTTTGTCATGCCTACAACCTTGAAATTAATATTATTGACTTTAATCGTCTTCCCTATCGGATCAGCGTCTTCACCGAAAAGATCGTCACGGACAGTCGGACCAATGACCGCCACTTTTCTGGAAGCATTAATATCTTCCGCGCTTAAAAATACGCCAGCTTCAATTTCCAGACTGCGAATCTGCTGATAAGAAACATCGGTGCCGACCACGGAAGTATTAGTATTGCTGCTGCCATATACCACTTGATAGCGCTTGGATATTTCCGGAGCTACAGCCTTAATACCGCTTATTTCCTTACCGATGGCCGTGACATCATCCAGAGTTAAAGATTGGGCGCTGCCCATCCCGCTGCTGACGCCGCCGGAACGCTGAGCGCCGGGCATAATCATGATTAAATTAGAACCGATTGATTGGATGCTGCTTTTAATTGAATCCTGCGTACCTTGTCCGACCGCAATCAAAGCGATAACCGAGGCGATACCGATAACGATGCCTAAAATCGTCAAGCCGGAACGCGCCTTATTGGCGGTAACGGCGGAAATAGTTTCTTGATACAGGTCTTTTATCATCATAAACTCTAGAGATTATCGGCCAGACGACCGTCTTTAATATAGATTATCCGATCGGCATGGGCGGCAACATCGGCTTCATGGGTGATTAAAACGATAGTGTGCCCCTCTTCCTTATTCAAGCGCCGAAAAGTTTCTAAAACTATTTCTCCGGTCTTAGTATCAAGATTGCCGGTCGGCTCATCCGCCAAAATAATAGCGGGATTATTGACTAGAGCGCGGGCAATCGCCACTCTCTGCATTTGTCCGCCGGAAAGCTGGTTGGAAAGATGCTGCCAGCGATCCTCGTCCAAGCCGGCGGCACGCAAAGCCTTAGCGGCCAGCTGATGGCGCTCTCCTGCCGGAACTTCAGCATAGACTAGAGGCAAAATTACATTCCTTAAGACGCTTGTCCTTTTTAAAAGGTTAAAAGACTGAAAAACAAAGCCAATCTTATTCTTTCTGATATCGGCCAATTCATCATCGGATAATTGGGAAACATCCTGTCCGTCTAAAGAATAGGAACCGGAAGAAGGAGAATCAAGCGCTCCGATAATGTGCATGATGGTAGATTTACCGGAACCGGACGGACCGGTAATAGCGACGAACTCCCCTTTCTTGATGGAAAAAGAAACATCAAAAAGAACCTGGGTAACGACATCACCTGTCTGGTAAATTTTATTTATGTTACGGCACGATATCACTTCATCGGCCGATTGATTTTTTTTATGCATATATTACATTCCCGGAGGGCCCCCGGCTGGCATACTAGTAACCCCAGAAGAACGCAGAGCGCGATTAGAGCTGGAGCCGCCCAAGAGACTGGCCGCGCTCGTCTTATTATCAGCCGAACTTGAGG
Organism: Patescibacteria group bacterium; assembly: GCA_028692765.1. Taxonomy (GTDB): domain Bacteria; phylum Patescibacteriota; class Patescibacteriia; order Patescibacteriales; family UBA12465. The sequence goes on along the minus strand of JAQUWT010000001.1, from coordinate 69,659 downwards.
AGGAGACGCTGGCGATGACAGTCCTAAGCACAACATACTGACCCGGTTCCAAGCCGCTCTTGATTTCCGTGTTGGTATCGTCCGATAATCCAGTAATTACATAAACCGCCGCCGGTTCTTTAGAGGAAGACACTCCGGACGAATCGGGCGTGCCGGAAAATTCCAGAACATCCACATAATAATCGCCGTTATCATCAGATTTTACCGCCGCATTAGGCACGGTCAAAACATCAACGCTCTTATCAACGATGATATCGGCAGAAACGGTCATTTGCGGCTTGATTCTCTCGTCTTGGGAATCAAGCACAATCTTCACTTCATAACTCACTACTCCCTGGCTGACGGTACCGATGTCATTTATTTCTACCACCGTCCCGGTCATATCCAAATCCTCCAGAGCGCTGAATGTCAGAATCGCCTTCTGTCCCTTAGCTACTTGGGCGACATCGACCTCATTTAAAGCAATCACCGCCATCTTCTCCTCTGTAATAATCGTAGCCAAAGGATCGCCGGCATCGCTGTCCCGGATACTGTCACCGACCTTCTTATTTACTCGGGCGATGATGCCGTCAATCGGCGCTTTAACCTCGGTCTCCGCCAAATTATCCAGAGCCTCCTGATAGTTGACCTCAGCGGTAGAAATTTGCAGATAATAAGAAGTTAATTCCACCTCGCGCGGCTTGGCCGTTTTCAAATCTAACTGCGCTTGGGCGCTCTCGTAGGAATTCCTTTTGGCGGCAACATCGTTATTGGCGGAATCAAGGCTTTTTTGATTATCTAAAATGGTCTGTTTCAAAGTATTTTGAGCCGAAGTCAAAGAAGACTTGGCATTGGCTACGCTATTGTTCGAAGATAAATCGGAAGAAGAAGAATTAAGTTCGGCATTGGCTAAAGATTGGATAGAAGACTGCAAAGAATTAGACAAGGAAATCATGGATGATTCCTGGGAAGAAGCCGACTGTTTATAAGAATCGAGAGTAGATTGGCTGAAGTCAGCGGCGGTAATTGAATTAATCAGCATGTTGGAAACAGCGGTTGATAAAGACTGCATCAAGCCGGCAGTCTCTTTTGTCTCCGATAATAAAGATTTGATGCTGTCATTAGTCCAGGCAGTAGAAGCCGCGGCATAATCTTCAGATAAATCGATAAAACTACGGCGAGCGGCTTCATAAGCGCTATCCGCATTATTGATAGACTGGGAATTGCGCACTCCCAAATACGGCTTGTAATTATGGCTGGCAGTATTATAATTATTTTTTTCTAAAATATTATCAGCCGAAACTAAAGCTGAGCGTAAAGATACTTGAGCGGAAGCCAAAGCGCCTTTAGCGTCGCTATAGGCCTTATCCAAGCTGTTAGTATCGGAACTCGAAGATAGGCCGGAGGAAGCGACGGCATTGTCATAAGCTCTTTGCGCATTATCAAGAGCCAATTGGGCTTTAGAAAGACTATCTTCATTAGACTGTTTGACGTATTCCAGATTCTTCAAAGAAATATCATAAGACATTTTGGCGGAATCTACGGATTTTTGCGACACTGCCAATTCCTGCTCACTGGGACCGGCCAGCTTCACCGCTAAGTTAGCTTGAGCGGATGATAAGGAATTTTTTGCTTGGCGCACTTGTGATTGGGCATCGGAATCATCCAGACGAGCGATGACCTCTCCGGCTTGCACTTTTTGTCCGGCGCTAATGTTTAATTCTAAAATATCGCCTGAAGCTCCGGGTATAATACTAATTTGATTGGTAGCCGATACTTCACCGGTGCCGGAGATTGTGTTAATCACCGTACTGGTAGCTACAGCGCTTAGCACATAGCGCGTCTCGGAACCGAGGCCTTGGGCTTGGCGGTAATAATAGAAAGAGCCCACCGCTAAAACCAGCAGTAAGGCGTAAAACCATTTTGAACGCAAAATTCGCCGCCAACGAGTTTTTTTAGCTTTAGCTAAACCAGGGGCGGACGGAGAGTTGTTGACCATAAAATAAAAATTAGCTTTCTTTAATTAATAATACGCAAAACCGGAAATTTTCTTCCATTAAAAAACCCGAATCAACAGATTCGAGTTTTTTGATAATTCTCTATTATCGGCTAAAGATTATTTGAATAGTTTCGGGAGAAACATTTAAAGATTGAAGCATCGGCAGAAAATCGGGATTATCGGCGCTAATTTCTCTAATCAAATCTTGATTATCAAGCAATCCTTGCTCTAAGGCTTGCTTTAATTCAGGATACTGCCGCAGCCAATCTAACAATTTCCCTCTATCGGCTAAACAGGCCGGAGCATCCTTGCCTGGACCGAAATTCAGCGGTGGCGCCCCTTCCGGCTTGAGCCGTCGGAAAAATTCTCTTCCTGGCTGCATCGCCATAATTTTCTGAGCAGAAAACAAACCTTCTCCAGTAACCTTGCCGATTGCTCTTACGGGCTGCCCGACAATTACGGCATTATTGCCGCCGCTACCTTCTTTTCCGGAATAAGCAACCTGCCACTCTTCCCTTTCCCTATCGACAAGGACAAAAGTGTTTTCACTGGAATTAGAAATTACCAAACCGGATAAACGGCCTTCCTCCGGCCGCGACCAGATATCGACATGGGGGTTAAAGATAATATCATAAAACGGCGCCTGCCGGCCCAGCACATCATCTATTTTTTCCCCCAAACCAAACAAAGAAAAGGCGCCGCCCAACAATACGCTGGCAAAAACAGAAAACAAAGCGATTAAAAATAGAGGATAGCGATAACCGCGCTTGGTGTGCTTGATATTATAAAAAAGAATCCAAACGAACAGGGTTAAAAAAACAATCCAGAAATAAGGCAGAGAAAGCAGGAGCCAGCCGCTAAAACTCCGGCCGACTTGGTCGTAAATGAATAAGTCATTATTCTTTGACAGATAAATCATGACAGAAACAGCAGCCGCGCCCACCAACAGAGATAAAACGCCCACCAGCCAGACCAGCCATTCTTTGAGCAAAAAATGCCAGCGCGGCGTCGGCGCCAAGCTTTCGTGCTTAATTTTCTCTATTATTTTTTGTTCTAAATTATCGGACATATATTTATAATTCTGCCATTTTAGCTGGCAAAGAATTCTTTAAGGATTTCTTGGCGCGATTTAATAAAGATGCGACCGTACCGGCCGGCTTTTTCAAAATATCAGAAATTTCTTGATAGCTCTTGTCTTCAAAAAATTTCAAAATCAAAATTTCTCGATAGCGGGCATCCAGCTTATTTAAAGCTTCAGTGATAGCTGCTTGGCGCAAATTGATATCAGATTGCTTATCCAAAGAGATATCATCGGCCAGTAGCTGGAAGCCGGGGCTGTCAATCGGCAAAGAATGGGCTTCAGGGCGCACTTGGCGCTTGCGGAAATGGCTAATTACCTGATTATGGGCAATGCGATAAACCCAGGAGGAAAACTTTAAATCGGGGTTAAAATCATTTAAGTTGAGATAAATCTTCAAAAAAATATCCTGCAAAATATCTTCGGCATCCTCGGGGCTGGAAGCGCCTAAACGCCGAACATAACGGGACAATTTTTCTTGATAGCGACCAATGACAAGCGAAAACTTGTCCGGGTCGGCCAAACTCAGCCTCACCAGCTCTGCATCCTCCAAATCTTTAGTTTTAAGGGCATTATCCATGATGATATTGTATATAAATAATACGCCTAAGCAGCTATTTTCTTCTTTTCCTATCGGTTTAAAGCCAGCAAAGAAGCAAATATTTGTCTGTCATTAGCTAAACGAGGTATTTTTGACTGTCCGCCCAAACGTTTATTGGCTTTAAGCCAGTTATAAAATAGCCCTGGACGCGCCTTCATCAGCACAGGCTCCGACAAATTCAAGTCCTTATAACGCTTCGCTTCATAATCGGAATTGCGCTTTTTTAATTCTTCATCTAAGGCCCGAGCGAATTCCGACAAAGAAAGAGGCTCTTGCTCAAATTCAAACAGCCATTCGTGATAGGCGGCCGCGGCGTTATCGGAAAACTTAGGAGCGGCCGTATACTCCTTCACAATAGCTTGACAGCGAACACAGGCCGCTTGCACCGCTTGTTCGGCGTTTTCCACTACCAATTCTTCGCCGCAAGCATTGATAAAGCTCTTGGTTCTACCCGATATGATAATGCGGAAAGGATTAAGGCAGGTAAACTTAACGGTGTCTCCGATTAAATAGCGCCAAAGACCGGCATTGGTGGAAATCACTAAAGCGTAATGCTTATCTAATTCCACTTCGGCCAGAGTAAGGGCCCGCGGCGATGATTTCGATAATTCCGATAAGGGCACAAATTCGTAAAAAACGCCGCCGTTTAAAAATAAAAGCATGTCGCTGCGAGACAAATCGTCTTGAAAGGCGAAAAAACCCTCGGAAGCGTTATAGACCTCCAAATAATTCATTTTTCCGGGAATTAAAGCTTCAAATTGGGAACGATAAGGAGCGAAGCTAATGCCGCCATGGATAAATAATTCTAAATTAGGCCAGACTTCCCGCAAGTTTTTTTTACCGGTAATTTCTAAGATTTTTTTGGCCAGCACTAAATTCCAAGAAGGAACGCCGGAAATACTGACGATATTCTGATAGGCGATAATCTCGGCGATGCGTTCTAATTTTTCTTCCCATTCGCCCATAGCGGCCACGCTGAAACGCGGACTACGCCGCAATTGCGCCCACCAAGGCAAATTTTTCATTAAGATGGCGGAAACGTCGGCGATATATTTATTCGCGCCGATGCCATCAGACTGGCGGCTCCCGCCTAAAGCAAAATTCTGCCCCAACAACAGATTGGAGTCGAAATTTTGAGCGAAATAAGTGGCGAAAAGACTCCGGCCGCCGCGATAATGGCAATCGTTAAGAGCGCTGGCGCTGACCGGAATATACTTGCTTTTACTGCCGGTAGTGCCGGAAGATTTAGAAAAATATTTTATCTTTTCCGGCCAAAGGATATAATTTTCTCCCTGCAGAAGACGCTCGATATAAACGCGTAAATCTTCATAGGAACTGATGGGCACCGCGCTCTGAAAATCTTTATAATCTTTAAAGTCTTTATAGCCATACTGGCGGCCCCAAGCTGTCCGGCGCCCTTTATTAATCAAATAACGAAATACTCTCTCTTGAGTCAGTAAAGGATGCGCGCAAGAACGCCGCACCTCATGGCGGCGTCTGGAAAAAGCTAAATTTGATAAAGAAAAATCTTCCATAACAATTAGCTGCCGTTAAGATCGCGAGCCTGCTGACGGCGATATTTCTGCCAATCGGAGCGGCGGGATAAAGCGCCGCCGGCAATCACTGCCGCCGTCCAAGCGCCACCCAGCAGATGAGGCAAAATAACATAATCGGCCCCGGCTTCATATAAAGACGGCAGATATTTCTTTTGATACAAACTGGCAAGGATAATCGCCTTAGGATTAGAGCGGCGCACGAAATTAATCAACACCAACTGGTCCTCGGGCGACGGAATGGTAGAAATAACTATTTTAACCGAGTCCCAAGGCAGAGACTGCAGAAATTCGATATCGGAAGCGTCGCCGAAAAAAGAACGCACGCCCTGGCGCTTGAAATTAACAACGCTCTCAGGGTTGAAATCAACCGCGGCAAAACTGATTTTTTTCTTTTTTAATGCCTGCCCTATTTTCCAGCCGGTGCGATGATAGCCAAAAATAATAGCTTCAAACGTCTCTTTCTTATCCTCTTCCTGGATGCGCGTATCCGGACCGAACAGCAAAAATAAAGGCAGGAAAAAATTATACAGCCTATAACTGAAAGTCATAGCATAAGATGAAAAAAAGATGGTGATAATGGCGGCTATCGTAAATATGGCGGTCTCGCTGCCGCTAAGATAGCCGAAAGCGGAAGCGGCAAATAAGATGATAAAGCCAAATTCACTCAGTTGGCCGGCTGTTAATGCCGCTAAAAAACTATTGCGGCGCGTAAAGCGGCGGCTACGGAATAATATATATAAAATTATCGGCTTAACAATTAAAATAAAAATGGACAGCAATAAGGCGGGCGCCAATACGGAATGTAAATGGGTAAAATCGGCGCCGCTTCCCAATAACAGAAAAAAGATAACGATGAAAAAATCGCGCAGAGGCTTGATGCGGCTGGCGATTTCCGCCTGGAACCGAGAGGAACCGAGACTAAGACCGGCAATCACCGCTCCGACCTCCAAAGAAAATCCGCTCCAGAGCAGCAAAGAAGCGACTCCGAAGCACCAAGCCACCGTAAAGATAAATAGGAATTCTCCAGACGAAGAAATTTTAGCCAGTATAAAAGGCAAGAGATATTTAGCGGCGATAATGATACCGGCAATAACCGCTACCGCCTTAACAATAAACCACACGGAATTATCAGCCATCAAGCTGCCGGGGGCAGAAAAGCTGAGATATAATAGAATTAAGATAGAAATCAAATCCTGGACCAGCATCAAGCCGATGGTATAGCGGCCATAAACCGCTTCTTCGTCCTGCTTGTCATTCAATACCTTTAAAACGACAATGGTACTGGAAAAACAAGCCGCCAGAGCCAAAAACAAAGAACCTTGCCAACTGAGGCCGAAATAATGAGCCAGGGGCAGTAACAGAGCAAAATTTAATAGAAACTGGAGAGCGCCGATAATAATCGCTTCCTTACCGATTTTTTTCAGATAAGCAAAATTCAAATCCAAGCCGATAATAAATAATAATAAAACCACGCCGAAATTGGCGAAAGCATGATACATCGGCTCATCGGCCGGCAAAATATTCAAAAGCAGCGGGCCGCCGATAATGCCGGCGACAATATAAGCAACTAATAACGGCTGCTTAGCTAGGCGCACAAAAAAAGCCACGCTGACAGTGATGGCTAAAAGGGCGCTGAGCTGTAAAAAAAGATTAGATTCCATGCATGATAATTAAAAGGGATAATATTAATTATAACACAGAAACAAGGCCGGCAACAAATTAAGTCGGCTGACAAAAATAAATAAATATGTTAAGTTATAACCATAAATATTTAATTGCAACCTATGGCTCTAATTCTCTACACGCTCGCTTTGCTGGCTTCTTTTTATCTGCTGGCAGTGGTCTGCGACCGCTATTTTGTCTTCTCGTTGGATAAAATCGCGGAAAAACTAAAAATGAATTCCGACATGGCCGGAGCGACGCTGATGGCTATCGGCTCCAGTGCCCCCGAACTTTTTGTCTCTTTCATCGCCCTCTTCCATCCCGGAAACGAAGCGGTCGGCGCCGGTACGATTGTCGGTTCGGCTCTATTTAACATTCTGGTCATAATCGGCGCTTCGGCGCTCGCGCGCAAAGCTCTAATCGCTTGGCAGCCGGTAATCAGAGATACCGCCTTCTATTCTCTAAGCATCGTTCTTCTTATTCTCGCCTTTTGGGACGGACGCATCACTTTTTTCGAAGCCGGACTATTTTTAGCTCTTTATATTGTCTATGTATTTGCGGTTATGAAATGGCGGGAAATCCTACCATATAAAGACGAGGCGATTGAGCCGACAGAGGTGCTAGAAGAAGGCTTGAAAGAGGAAGAAAAAAAGAAAAATTTATTCGGCCGCTTAATCGGCGCCGTTAATAAAAGCTTAGACTTCATTTTCCCGGCTGAAAAATACTATTACCGCGTCTTCTTTATTTCCATTCTCTTTATCGCCGCCTTAAGCTGGGTGCTGGTAGAGAGTGCGGTAGAAATTGCCAATATCCTCAATATCCCGGCGGTTATTATCGGCCTAACCGTCTTGGCGGCCGGCACCAGCATCCCCGACCTAATGTCGTCCATTATCGTCGCCAGACAAGGACGCGGCGGCATGGCGATTTCCAATGCCATCGGTTCCAATATTTTTGACATCCTAATCGGCCTGGGCCTTCCCTGGGCCATAGTGTCTATCGGCGGAAAAATCATACCGGTAGCCACCGAAAATCTCACCAGTTCAATCTTCCTGCTCTTTGCGACCGTTATTTCCGTCCTCCTCTTCTTATTGGCCAAAAAATGGCATATCAATAAATTTGCCGGCTTCGGCCTTATCAGCATTTATCTGCTCTATCTGGCGTGGAATATTTTCCAAGTACTCTAATTTGACAAAAAAACGTAAAGCAAAACCGTTTTTTTATTGAATAACAAAAGAGCCTCTTCTTCGGAGGCTCTTTGCTTGGGCGGCAGGATTAACCGCCGCCCAGCTGATTATTTATATTACTATCAATTACTGGGCATCAGCGGCATCCGCCTGATGGGCAAAACCAAAGCCGCGACCCATGCCTTTTTCCGGACCGTGACCGAAGCCCATGCCTTCGTCGACGCCAATGGCTTGCAATTTCTCTCGAGCTTGGTCCATTAATTGATGCGCCTCAACGAATTGGGAAAAATTATCCGCCGTTACCTGGCTTAGAATCGGAGCCTGCTCGCCCATTTGCGCTTTCACGGCGGCTACCCAAGTATCATAATTGCCGCTATTGATGGCGGTCTGCATCGCGGCGCGATTAGCCTCCATCTTTGCTTCCATCTCCGTCCGTTTCGCTTCCATCTCCGCTTTCTGCTCATCGGTCAAATTATTTTCCATTCTAAACTGGCGGCCTGTTCTATTACCGGCCTGATTGGCGGTAGCGGTATCGCCGGTTTGAGCATAAGCACTGAAAGCAAAGCCGGCGGCTAAAGCGATGGTGGCCAGGCTTAAAGCGCTGGCGGTAATGATATTTTTCTTTTTCATATTTTTATGGATTTTTCTTCCCCAGCTATCGCTTAAAGCGGCTGAAGTTGAAAAAAATATTATTTTTAAATTTATAAACCAATATAGTCGGGCGCCTCTGACACTTAATACGCATCTTGTCAGATTTTCTTGCAAATCTCTAAATCAATAACATTTATTGATTTTATTATTTAAAATAAAATTATATTTATTCTATTTTTAGACATAAAAACTAATTTAAAGAAATGAAAAAGGCCCCTGAATAAAAACAGAGGCCTTAATAATAATGTTGATAGAAAGAACTATCCGAAATGCTATTACAAACAGTCTATCCCATCCAATTCCCTGCCAATCAGATTCCCCGCAATTATCATATTTTCTGGTAAACAAACCGGCGTATAAATCCGGTCGCAAATATTTGGTGGGCATGCTGATATTTCGGACACAATAATTTTTTCCCTTCCATACCAATTAAATTGTTTCATGGGGCACATTGTAGACCCCAAAAAATTCATTGGATAAAAAACCATAAAAACCGGGGTGACCAACAATTTACTACCTACCGGTGGGGCTGTAATCAATCTTTGCTTCTTATTAATTTTTAATTTTGCAAATTCATGATTAAATGAAATTTCCGTCCCCATGGGTATTGGAATCGTTGCATAACATAATCTTTGAGTCTGCGCATGATCATATCCTATTTTTATGGTTGCAAAAAATAATTTACCCAATTTAATCGGTAGAGATTTAATTTCGGGAAAAGTAACTGAAAAATCTGGCAGTTCTTTCTCGATAAACCGCTTAACTTTTTGTTCATTTTCCCAGCTATTATTAATAGCGTAATAATGACGCTTTAAACTTTTTCTGTATTTTTTACTTGACATCTTAATGTGGTTTTTAGGTGGTAATTAATCTTACTTGCAAATTATAAAAGAACATAATTCTATAAATAACTAACTATAATACTATATTACAATATCATTGTCAATGTAAATAAATATAAGCTTCAATTGATAACTAAATTTTTAAATAATAATCTAATAATTAAAATCCAATTATTCAACCCGCAAAGCCGACACCGGGTCAAGCTTGGCTGCCTGCTTAGCCGGACGGTAGCCAAAAAGCAAGCCGCAAATAAGGGAAAAAAATAAAGAAAAAATTATTCCCTGCCAAGGAAAAAGAAAATGCCAATTAAGATTAAAAGCCTGGGCCAGTAGGCTGAGGCCATAAGCGGCCAAGATGCCCAGTACCGTACCCAGCAACCAGCCCCAGAAAGTAATGAGCAAAGATTCAATTAAGAACTGCCAGGCTACATCTTTAGCGGTCGCTCCCATCGCTTTGCGTAAACCAATTTCCGGCGTCCTTTCGGTCACGGTCACATACATTATATTCATGATGCCGACGCCGCCGACCAAAAGAGAGATAAGCACGATGGCCAGCAAGAGATAAGTAACGGCATCGGTGACGGTGCCGAGTGTATCAAGCATTTCCGCCATTGTGGAAACGCGGAAATCGTCTTTATCCGGGTCGCTAATTTCATGGCGCTCCCGCAATAAAGAACGGATTTCATCAGCCGTTTCCTCGGCTCGGCTAACATCGCGCAATTGATGCATAAAATACATCGCGTAATCTATACCGAGAATACGCTTATGCAGAGTCTTGATGGGAATATAGGCCATCTCGTCAAAATTTAAGAAAGTCACGCTCCCTCCCTGTTCCGCCAGTACCCCGATAACCTGGAATTTTTTTGTTCCGATTTTAATGAAGTTGCCGACAGCTTCCTGCTCGCCGAATAAAGTCTCTTTTAAAGTCGCGCCCAAAACCGCCACCATCGCCTGGCTACGGTCGTCTTCTTCCGTAAAGAAAGAACCGGCTGCCAATTTGGTTTTGGTATCTATCTGCGCATAAGGAGCGCTCACTCCGAAGACAAATCCTTTCTTGCTTTCCGAGCCATAGGACATTTTCTGCTGGCCCAAAGAGGCGGCGTAGCTGTTCACAACATTATCCAGCTTATTAATCGCTTCCATATCCGCCAATTTCAAAGTGGTAACCTCGGCCGAACTGGCGCTATTTTTTCCCGGCGTCTTCACTTCCGTTTGCACAACATTAGTACCGTAAGATTCTATTTCCCCGGACACAAGACGGCTGATGCCGTCGCCGGCCGAAAAAACGATAATGATGGCGGCGACGCCGATGACCACGCCCAAAACCGTCAAACTGGTACGGACCAGATTGAGACGCAAGGCGCGCAAAGCGAGTTGGAAGGCGATAATTATTCTCATACTTTATTCATAGCGCAAAGCTTCAATCGGACTCAAACGGCTGGCGCGGCGAGCGGGATAATAGCCGAAAATCATGCCGATAAAAGTGGATAGTCCGACCGCTAACAAGATTGAAGACAAAGAAACGACAAAATCCCAGCGATAGCCGAGAGAGCGGACAACAAGCGCCACCAAATAAGAAAGCAAAACCCCGGCCAACAAACCGATTAAGCCGCCAATTAAAGTCAAGGCGATGGCTTCGAATAAAAATTGGCTCAGTACCTGGCTATTGGTCGCTCCCAGGGCTTTGCGCAAACCGATTTCCCTGGTCCTTTCGGTGACGCTCACAAGCATTATATTCATAATACCAATACCGCCGACCAACAGAGACAAAGCGGCCATCGCCGCCAAAAAATAACGCAAAGCATCGGTAATGCTGGTAACCAAATCTAAAGCATCGCGGAAGCTGCGGACGGAAAAATCGTCATCTTCCGGATTATCGATATCATGGCGCTCGCGCAAAGTCTGGCGGATTGCTTCCATGCTTTCGTCGATGTTTTCTACATTATTCACCTTGGCCCGAACCATGCTTAAATAATTGACGCCGGCAATTTCTTTTTGCGCAAAAGATAAGGGCGCAAAAATCAAATCATCATAGTTGGAAAAACCAACCTGCCCCCTTTCCTTCATTACGCCGATAACAGTCGCGCTTTGATTTTTTATTTTTATCTTCTGGCCGATGGGGTCATTGCCGCCGAAAAGTTCGGTCGCAACCGTACTGCCAAGCACGGCCAAGCGCAAATCGGCCGACATCTCTTCTTTACTGAGAAAACGTCCGGCCGCCACCTCGCCTCCGTCAACCGCCAAATAATCGCCGTCGATTCCCTGCAGAGTCGTATCATAGTTCTGATCGCGCCAAGACAAAGAAACACTGGTTTGATAATACGATACTACTGCCGTTAAATGAGGCACATTTTTTTCATCGCGAAAAGCTTCGGCGTCGCTTAATTTCAAACTGGTTACCTTGACGCCGAAAACGGAAGCCGGCGGCCCTTTGGCGTCCGATTGCCCCGGCAAAACACCGACTAAATCACTGCCAAATCCTTCCAATTGACCCAAAATCAAAGACTGTGCTCCCGCTCCCAAAGACATGATAAGCACCACCGCGCCGACGCCGATAATAATGCCGAGCATCGTTAAAAAACTCCGAGTCTTATTGCTCAACAAGGCTCGGAAAACTAGGCTCATCATCTGGCGGAAATTTTCCCACATATTTTTACTTCAATAATTCGCCGTCTTTGGCAAAACGCCGGTTCTTCACGGCCTTATCGCTGACAATCCGCCCGTCATGGACTTGGATGATGCGCTGGGCATGCTCGGCCGTAAAAGTCTCGTGCGTCACCAAGATAATAGTCCTTCCCTCCGCATTCAATTTCTGCAGAATCTGCATTACCTGCACGCCCGATTTGGAATCAAGATTGCCGGTTGGCTCATCGGCAAAAATAAGAGCCGGATTATTAACTAAAGCGCGGGCAATCGCCACGCGCTGCTTTTCGCCGCCGGAAATCTGATTGGTAAAATAAGACAAACGATGGTCAAGGCCGACGCTCTTTAAAACCTTACGCGCCCGCTCATCCATCTTTTTTTTATTGTCGGAATAAATCAAAGGCAATTTGACATTGTCCAGCACGCTAGTGCGGGCCAAAAGATTAAAAGCTTGAAAAACGAAACCGATTTCCCGATTGCGCAAATGAGCCAATTCTTCATCGTTTAAAGCGCCGATATCCTTGCCGGCAAAATTATAAATGCCGCCGCTGGCGCGCTCAAGGAGACCCAAAATATGCATCAAGGTCGACTTGCCGGAACCGGATGGACCCATAATCGATACGAATTCTCCGGCTTCCACCTGAAAATTGATGTCTTTTAAAACCTCGGTCACCAAATCGCCGCTGACATAAGTTTTGGCAAGATTCTTGATGTCTAATAAAACTTTAGCCATATTGCCGATTAATTAGAGGCGGTAGTTTTCACAAAAGTAATAACCGTATCGCCTGGCTTTAAACCGCTGATAATCTCTACCATGCCCTCGTCGCCGCGGATGCCGGTCTCTACCGCTTGGTCTTGTGCCGTGCCGTTAATTAATAAGCGTACGATTTTCTGCCCATCTTGCTCAATGATGGCTCGAGCCGGCACTTGCACGACTTCGTTGCGCTTATCAGTGGTGATGATAATATTGGCGGTCATGCCGGCCTTAAGAGATAAAGACCGCGCTTCCACTTGACTCATAGTTTCGCCTAAATTCAAGAAATCAATCTTGACTTTATAGTAAACTACATCCTGGATAAGGGTCTGGGCCGGCTCGATGAAGCTGACTTTGCCTTTTAAGATAAAATCATCGGGAAAAGCATCGAAAGTGATATCAACTTCGTCGCCAATCTTCACTTTACTAATATTCGATTCAGCGATATCTACTTCGACGTTAAAGCTATTGTTGACCAAGATTGTCATCATCGCCTTGCCACCGGCGCCGAACTGCTCCCCGACTTCATAATTAACGGCAGTGACGACACCGTCTAAAGGAGCGGATAAAATCATATCGCTAATCTGCTGTTCAATGCCCGCCACACTGGCTTGAGCCTGGCTGACTTGAGCCTGCGCTAAAGCGACATCCTGCGTTCTGGCCGGCGCCACCGTATTGTTAAGCTGAGCCTGCGCTAAAGCCAAGCTCTGATTAGCGCTATCTAAACGTGCTTGAGCGGAGGTAATCTGCTGATCGCCGCTTAATTTCAAAGTGCTTAGATTATTTCTAGCGGCCAAAATAGCATTACTTAAAGAAGACTGTGCTTGATTCAAATTATCTTGGGCGGCTGCCACCGAAGTTTCTTGGTTGAGCAAAGCATTATGAAAAGCTTGAATAGAATTTTCAATACCAGTACTGGCCGCATTAATTTGGGAAGACTGACTGCTAATCAAGCTCTTATATGAATCTAATTTAGTCTGAGAAAAATCAACGCTGGTAATGGTGGCTTCCAGCATTGAATAAGCATAATCCAAAGCTTGGTCTGCTTGTAACAAAAGTGCCAAAACAGCATTGCCGGCACTGCTGACGGCCGCTTCGCTCATCAGCGATTTGGCCGAATCGACAGCTTGGCTGGCGGGAGAAATCAAAGCCAAAGCATCAAGACGGGAATCGCGGGTTTTAGCCAAGAGCGAACTGTTCTTGACGCTTAAAACCGGCTTGGCATCATCATCTTCCAAAATTGTATTAATATTATCTAAAGCGATTTGGGCGCTTAATATCTTATCGCTCATTGATAACAGCGCGGAATTACGGGCATTATCGACATTCTTTTTGCCGGTCTTCTGGGCATTATCCAAAGCGGTTTGCGCGGTCGCCACCGCCTGTTCGGCCGGAGTCAAAGTAGTGCTGGAATCCGACTCTAAATCAGCTAAAGTTTTTTCTGCCTGGCGGATATTTTCCGCCACATTCTGGCGGGTCTTATCTAAATCAATTTTGGCGGCATCGACGCTGGCCTGAGCTTGATTGACGGTAGAACGGCTAATCGCTACCGTCTGGCTGCTGGCTCCAGCTAAGGTCTTGGATAAAGAAGCTTGCGCTATCTGCAAACCCGCTTCCGCCTCCAATTTTTTTGTCTGCAACGTGCTGTCATCAAGAGAAGCCAAGACAGTGCCGGCACTAACCTTATCGCCGACTTTCACGGCAATAGATTTTATCCGGCCGGAAGACAGAAAATTGAGAGCTACTTCTTTCACCGGCTTAAGCGTACCGGTCTCACTGACCGTTTGTACCAGTGATCCGGAAGTAACTGTCACCGTCGAATAGGCAGGCGCCTGATTGCGTTTAGACAACCACCACCAGAGCAAAGCAATTAATACCACTAAAGTTAACACTATCCAAAGCCATTTTTTTGCTTTTTTCATAAAATAATCAGAATAGAAATAATTTTTAATCTACTGTTAGTATAGCAGAAAAACACTGAATAAGAAAAGGAAAGTTGACATAAAATAAAAAAAATTATAAAGTACAATGTTAATCATTACACAAACTTTCTTTAAAATTTAATACCCATGAAAAAAGCTGATTATATTAAAAAGACGACAGACAATCTGTCTACAACGACACGAATCGGAGCTAGCGCGGTTTTGACCGCCTTTATCCTAATGCTGGTTATAGGGTGGCTAACTCTGCGCCCGAAGCCGCTTCTAACAAACAATCAGATTCCTAACCTTATAATCTGTTCAATATTGTTTTTGGTAAGCATCATTCTATTCGCTCGATTTTTTTTCTTAATATCGAGCAGATACTACAACCGCTGTTTAAAGCGGAGAAAAGATGAACTGCTAAAAGGCGAGAAAAAAATAAAGAATTTCCAACATCAACATGAAGCCATTAGCCAGCGCATTGCCGCCTTGCTCCAGTATTATCATAAAGACCAAAAAACTATGGACAAGCTTAACAAATTTCTGGAGAAAGAAAATTTCTCCTACGTGCTGAAACCATTTTTATTCTTAGCTATATTTGACTCTGAGCGCCAACCTAGCTTTGACGCTATCATTGGCGATAATGTCCGAGAATTATTGGGACACATCAAAGCAATCGGCTGGGGAGATTACGCAGATAGATTGCGCGGATCTATAAAGATAAAGATTCACGCCGAAGAAAATCGAATCTTGCAAATTATTGAAAAAAAAATAAAAAGCGAAATTGATCTTATCGACAGTCTCGAAGATTGAAGATAAATAAAATTTCGCAAAAGCCCGCCTTAAATAAAGACGGGCTTTTTTATTAAACAAGTGATATTAAGCAAAAAAATAATGCTAAATAATCTACAATTTCCGCAACAAACGGCGACGACTTTCATAATCGGGAATAGTCTGGGCGACTAAGCGCCAGAAAGCTAGACTATGATTAAGTTCGCCCAAATGACAGAGCTCATGGACAATTAGATAATCGGCCAAATCAGGGGGTAAAAAAATTATCCGATAATTAAAATTGAGTCCTCCGCTTTTTGAACAACTGCCCCAGCGACTGCGCTGATTGCGAATGCTTACACGGCTAAACTTAAAATTATAAAACTGATTAAAATACGACAACCTCTCCCTCGCTAGAATACGAGCTTTCTCCTTGTGTTTAAGATAATCTTCTCTTCCACCACGACGGAAATAATTATCCTCACTAAGCTGTAATCTCTGCCATTGCTCCCGCAGCCACGCTTCTTTAGATTTTAAAAATTCACGCGCGACTTTTTCAGAAACCCAAAAAGGACGGGTTAATAAGACACGTCCATCGGCCCCGAAACTAAGGCGCAAATGCCGGGAACGGCGCACTCTTTTAAACACCACTTGTATTTCAAAATTTCCAGAATCCATGGCGGCAATATGAAAAATTAAATCATTTAACGCTTTTTGCCCAAAGACGAATCAAAGCGGCGGCTTCTTTCTCCCCGCCTTCAAAGCCATGGCTTACGCCTTTAATAACGGCGCTTTGATTACGCTTGTTGCCGGCCGCTAATTTCTTATCAAACCACATTTTTATCTCTAATGCCGGACGGTCGGCAAATTCATCGTCTTCGGCCAGGAGGCTTAATATCGGCTTCTTTACAGCCAACAAGGTTCTCGGCTCCTTGCCGGAAGCATAAGTAAAAATTTCTTCCGCACTCTCAAGGGTATATAAACTGAGAAAACGCTGGGCATCAAGAGGCGCCGGCCAAACAGACGCCGGCAATAAATCATGAAAACGCCCGCGCGCTTTCAAGCGCTTGGCAATAGCTAAAGCACGCCCGTATTTTTGCTTCATTTCCGGCTTTAAAACATCGGCGTAATCGCTGATTGGCGCCAATAAAACTGCTCCCCTAACCGCTGTTTTCGGACGCTTGGCCAAATAATAAATGCTTTTCTGGCAACCGGTAGAATGGCCGAGCAAGAAAATCCGCTTCACTCCTTGCGCGCGAGCATAAGCGACGGCGCCGTCGATATCATCCAGGCACTCACTAAACACTTCATGCGCTACGCCGGCGGGAAAATATTTTTTACTTTTGCCTCGCCCCTGTTTTAAATAATTAATCGTACCGGAACCGCGATTATTGAAAGCTAAAACCGCCTCTCGCCCGGAAGCCAAACGAGTCGTTAAAGGCGACCGGGAAAAAACGCTGCCGCCAAGCCCATGGATAAATATATAGAGCGTTTCCGGCTTGGCTGTTCCCAGCCAAACACCATTTAGCTTCATATTCTTGGCAATAGGAAATGAAAATAAGGAAATTGACATAAAAAATTATTATAACTCAATATTCATATTATAAAACATTATTTTTAATCAAGCTAATATAAAAGCCGCCGCTTTAAAAGCGGCGGCTTGCTCATAATTTATTTTCGTTTAAAGCGCGGCTTAAAAGTTTTTGCTTTAAAAGCCGAACGGCCCGACTCGGCACGCGGAGCCGAATCGCTGGCTCCCTTGAAAATCTTAAATCCGGAAGCGCGCACACCGACTTGAAGGGGATGGCGGCCAACCGTATTTAAGCTCTCGCGCTCAGGCTTGGAAGAAGATGTTTTTCTTTTGACAGGACGACCCTTGGCTTCTTCTTTTAAAAGATACATGGCGCGACGGAAGGCATAGCGATTGCCGCCTTCAAAAGTCGGGTTGACAATCGGAGGAATTGATTCATAGTGCCCATCCTTGGTAGAAATTCTATTCTCGCGCCCTGCACGTGGCACTTTTCTTTTATCATTTTTCTTAGAGAAGTCTGATGAAGGTCCAAAAGAAGGCTGGCGTTTGGCGGCATTTCTGCCATTTTTCCTAAGACGCGGCTGCAAATAGTCGGGAGTAGAGGTTACATCAATATTTTCCGAGCGCTTGCTAAAACCGAGACTTTCATATTTTTCTCTGGCCGCCGGACGCCCATTAATAGACCGGCGGGGGCGCGTCTGTACAAATTTTGTACCCTCTCTTAATTTTTCCTTGGCCTTGTAAGAGGCGGGCCTATCTACCGGGCCGCGATTCTTGGCGGACACAGCGCCAATCCGGCGTACGGGCAAGGTCTGGCGGATAAGACGTTCAATTTTCTGGATTTCCCTGATTTGATCGGGGGCGACAAAAGAAACCGCTTTTCCCTTTCTGCCCGCTCTGGCGGTCCGGCCGATACGGTGCACATAATCCTCAGAATTATCGGGCAAATCAAAATTAACTACCAATTCAATACCGTTTATATCCAAGCCCCGCGCCGCTACATCGGTAGCCACTAAAATACGGTGCTGGCCGCTGCGGAAACCGGCTAAAGCCGCCTGTCTTTGCGGGAAAGAAAGATTGGAATGGATTTCCGCTGCCTGATACTTCTCCGCCTGCAGCTTCTTAGCCAATTTAGAAGCGCCGTGCTTAGTACGGACAAAAATTAAAACTGAATTCTTGTAATCTTTTAATAGCAGCAGCAATTGTTCAAGGCGGCTATCGCGAGGCAAAAGCAGCATTTCCTGTTCAACCAATTCGGCCGTCGTCCCGGCAGGAGAAACCTCAATCCTGACCGGCGCCCGCAAGTGCTTTTCCGCTAATTTCATCACCGCCGCCGGCATGGTGGCGGAAAACAAAAGGGTCTGGCGATTGGCGGGAACTTTTTTGAGAACTTCTTCAATCTGCGGAGCAAAACCCATATCAAACATCATATCCGCTTCATCCAAAACTAAAACGGAAATATCATCCAAGCGGACAGAACCGCGCTTAAGGTGATCGATTAAGCGCCCTGGCGTCGCCACTAAAATATGAGGGCGACGGCGCAAAGCATTTAACTGGCGGCCGATAGCTTCGCCGCCGATTAAAGCGGCGGTCCGCAAGCCCAGAGGTCCGCCCAAGCTGCGCAGACTATTTTCCACTTGTCCGGCTAATTCACGCGTCGGCAATAAAATCAGACCGCGCCCCTTCACTGTCGCCAGGCGCTGAAGCATGGGGATGCCAAACGCAAAAGTCTTGCCGGTACCCGTCTGGGCAATCCCGACAATATCTTCCCCGCTTAAAGCCGCAGGAATGGCTTGATGCTGAATGGGGGTGGGAGTACTCAACCCCAAATCGGCAATCACTTTTAAAATTGAGTCCTTGATTCCTAAACCAGAAAAGTCCAGCTTGGCTTCCGAAGACGATATTTCATTCTTTGACATAAAAAATAAGCGGCTATAGAGCCACTTCAACGATTATAAAATAATAAGATGGAGAAGCATATCCTGTCTTTAATATAACACAAAAATAGAATATAAGTCAAATAAATGCCCGCGCCTAATTTCGAGAAGCCGCTACCGGACAATCATAGCCCTGATAAAGATCAGCCGCCAAACAGCGACGTCCGTCCGGCAAAGTACAAACTGCGTCTGTTTCCGCCAGAACTTCGCCGCCTAGCCAAGCGCAATATTTTTGTGCTTCGGTATCATAACCGGTGGTCCGCCGGCCGCCTACCGGGCAATCGCCCCGCAACAGCGCCCATTCTTCGCAGGCTCTATTATCTTCGAAATAGCAAAGGCCGAACTGTCCGCCGTCGCCGCGATTTTGAATATGGACATCTCCTCCCTGTTCTACACAATTAGCGGAAGCGGGATTAGCCACTGCCGCTTCGCCCGCTTCGAGCGCCATCGGGTCGACAAAAACCTCGTTTTCCGACGGAACATCAGGCGGAGCAAACTCCGGCAGCATTTCCGGAACGCCTGCGCCCGGAGTTTGTTCATCCAGCATCATTGGAGCAGCGCTATTTTCCGCGCCCGGAGACGATGGCCAAAAACGATTAAGTAAGAAGACAGCGGCTAGAGCTAATAATATGAGCCCGAAATAAAGAACCGGGCGGGAAAATTTAATTTTCATAAAAATAGATTGATTTAATATAATTTTAGCATCTTTTGTTAAAATAAGAAACGCCAGCCATAAATATTGCCTTTCAAAGGTGCATGTCTTATTATAAAGCTATAATCATCAATCTTATGCAATTACCTAAACGTAAAGGCGATGCCCGTCTTTTTACCGCCACCGACTATCATCTCAGTCCAAAAAAATATGAAGAATTGCAGCACAAGCTTGCCCGCTTGAAAGCGCGCCATCCGCAAGAAGCGGCGGAAGTAAAAAGGCTGGCGGAAATGGGCGACTTTTCCGAAAATGCCGGCTATCAATTAGCCAAAGGCAGATTACGCGGCCTGAACCAGCGTATTTTAGATTTGGAGAATCTGCTCAAGCGCGCCGAGATAATCCTGCCGGATAGAGATATCGACTCGGTCAAAATCGGCCACAAAGTCACCATCGTCAGCGCGGGCAAAGAAAAGCAATATACCATTCTCGGCGCCAGCGAAAGCAATCCCGCCGATGGCATTATTTCCCATAATTCCCCGCTCGGCGCCGGCCTGCTCGGAAAAAAATTGGGAGAAGAAATTAAAATACAAATTAACGGACAAGAAAAAATTTATAAAATCATCGGCATCGAAACGGAATAAATATGCCCATTCTTATCCAAACCAGCAATTTGAGCAAAGAATATAGCGGCCAGAAAATATTCAGCGGCCTTTCTTTCGCCGTATCCGAAAAACAAAAAATCGGTGTTATCGGCCGTAACGGCGCCGGCAAATCTACGCTTTTTAAAATCCTCAGCGGCGAAGAAGCGAGCGACAGCGGCGAATTGATTATCAACGAAGAAACCAACATCGGCTATCTCCGCCAAAATGACGATTGGCGCGAAAATGAAAGCGCCTTGGCCTATCTGCAAAGGCAAAGCTCCCGGCCGGAATGGCGCGTCCGCCAGCTGGCCAGCAAATTCGAACTCGGACGGGACAAACTGGCGCAAGAAGCCTCCAGCCTATCCGGTGGCTGGCGCATGCGCCTGAAACTTAGCGGCATGCTCCTGAAGGACCCGAATATATTTCTCTTGGATGAACCCAGCAATTATCTCGACCTCAACACCCTCCTGCTTTTGGAAAAATATCTGCAAGCCTATCGCGGCAGCTTTATGATAATCTCCCACGACCGCGAGTTCTTAAAACGCACCTGCAAAGAAACTATCGAAATTTCCAAAAACGGCTGCTATCACTATCCCGGCGATATTGAAGCCTATCTGGCTTTCAAAGAAAAGAAGTTGGAAACGATTATAAAAGCTAATGAAAGCTTGGAAAGGCAGCAACAGCATTGGCAGGAATTCGTCGACCGTTTCCGCTCCAAAGATTCAAAGGCCAAACAGGCGCAAGCGATGATTCGAAAAATAAATAAGCTGGAAACAAAAAGAATAAGCATCGAACACCAAGCGGGCATCACCAGGATAAATATGATACCCGTCGCCAAACGCCATAACTTCGCCCTTAAAATAAATAATCTGGACATCGGCTACGGTAACAGCACAGTCGTCAGCGATATTGATTTTGATTGCCGCTCCGGAGAAAAATTAGTGATTCTGGGTTTAAACGGACAAGGCAAAACCACTCTGCTTAAAACTCTTAGCGGGCGCATTCCCGCCCTTAACGGCTCTTTCCGCTTTGCCGCCGCCAGCCGCATCGCCTATCACGGACAGGAAGAAATGGAAATGATGAACGGCCAGGAGCAAGCCGGAGATTTTTTGCGGCGCCTGGCTTCCGCCGAATTAAAAACTGAAGCCGTTTTAAAAATGGCCGGCGATTTTTTATTCCGCGATGAAGAATTAAAAAAACCGATAAGCGTCCTTTCCGGAGGCGAGCGTTCGCGCCTGCTGCTGGCCGGACTTTTGCTATCGAAACCGGACATCCTCCTGCTCGACGAACCCAGCTGCCATCTCGACTTTGAAACGACCGAAGCCTTGGCAATGGCTTTAAAAAAATTCAACGGCACCCTGCTCTTTGCTAGCCATGACCGGACATTTTCTAGCCTAATCGCCACCGGCATCGTGGAAATAAGCCAAGGCCGGGCAAAGCGCCTCCATGAAGATTACGATGATTATATTATCAATCTGGAAAAAAAGCTCTGGTCTCAAACCGAGGACAACGGGCTTCCCGCAGAAACAGTTAAAATGGCGGAACGCGCCCGCTATCTGGCAAACAAAGACAGGCAGAAAAAAATCCAATCCCTGGAAAAGGAATTGGAAAAAATGCAGGCCTACAAGCAAGAATTGCTTACTTATTTTTTGGAGCATTATCAGGAATATAGTCCGGAAAAAACTCAGGAACTGGAGGACATCAAGCGCGCCATCGCCGACAAGGAAGAAGCCTGGCTAAGATTGAACGCCGAACAGGAAAAGAGTGAAAACGGTTGAGAGCCTCGTAAAGGACGATGCCGGCCGCTACCATTACATTTAAAGATTTATTGAATCCATACATCGGAATTTCCACGCACCCGTCAACCGCCTCTAAAGCTTCGTCCCCAAGTCCGTAGCTTTCATTGCCGAATAAAAAAGCGACCGGACCGACGTAATCAGCTCGCCGATAATCGCGGGCTGTTTTTGTTTGTTCAACGGCAAAAATAGAGACGCCTAAGGTTTTAAGCTCTCTAATCGCTTCAAGCGAATCGGAAAAATATTGCCAAGGCACAAGCTGGTAAGTGCCGACCGAAGCTTTAACGATGCGATGATTAGGCGGCGTCGCGCAGGCGCCGCAAAGATAGACGGCTTTGGCGCCGACCGCATCGGCTAGACGAAAAAATCCGCCGATATTATATGTATCCAGAACATCTTCTAAAATCAAATAAATATCTTGGCGCGATTTTTTGCCGCGAATTTTTTCCGCTTCCGCGGGAGACAAACGGCGCAAAGCCCGGGCATTTAACACCATAATCAAGATGCGTTTTTCTCAGAAGCGCGCAAAGCTCCCTGCAGAGCGCACAAACCGATAATGGCGCACTTTTCCCGCCGCCAGCTGATTTCAATGCCCAATATCTTGCGGATATCTTCAATATCCATCTTTAAGATTTCATCCTTATTCCGGCCGACAAGCTCTTCGCTTAAAATAGAAATGGCAGCCGTGGAAATAGCGCAGCCCTTACCCGTAAAAGAGATGGCGCTTACAACGCCGTCTTTTATTTTTACATAAACGGTTATCTCGTCGCCGCAACTGCGATTAAGCTCGCGCGAACAAGCGTCGGCTGAAGGCATCTCTCCCCGATGCCGCGGACACTGATAGTGATCAAGAATGTTCTTAGCGTAAATATCCATATTAGAAAGAAAAAGATTTTTTAATCGACTGCAGGGTCCGGAAAAAAATATCTATTTCCGCAGTCGTGTTATAAAAAGACAAGCTGGCGCGCAAGCTGGAGCTCACTTCCAAAGCGTCATGCAAAGGCTGGGCGCAATGATGGCCAGCGCGGGTAACAATTCCCTGTTCGCCGAGCAAATCAGCGGCATCATGAGGATGAAAACCCTGAAGATCTAAAGCGAAAAGAGGTAAACGGCCGGACCTTCCTCCCAAGAGACGGACAAAATCGCAAGTCTCTAATTTCTTAAAAAAATAATCCACTAAAACTTCTTCTCGCTCGATTATTGCCGGCCAGGATATTTCCCGCAAATAATCGCAAGCCGCCCCCAAAGCGATAGCGCCTTCAATATTGGGCGTACCCGCCTCCAGCTTCAGGCTGTCTGCCAAAGGAGAAAAAGACTGCTCCTTCACCTCGGAAATCATGCCGCCGCCGCCCAAAAACGGCGGCAGCTTGTCCAATAAATCCCGGCGTCCATAAAGAACGCCGAGGCCCGCAGGCGCAAAAAGCTTATGGCCGGAAAAAACTAGAAAATCGCAATCAAAAGACCTGACATCGAGCGGGCGATGGGCAATGCTTTGGGCCGCGTCCACAATCGTTAAAACTCCGCGCGCTTGCGCCCGCGCCAAGATTGATTTTAAATCATAAAACTGGCCGAGAACATTGGAAGCTTGAGTGATGCTTAAAACGCGCAGACGAGGCTGGTCAAAAATTTTGTCCAAACTAAGCTCGTCAAAAGCGCCGTCGGACTTCACATCGATATATTCTAAAACAATACCGAGCTTTTCCTTCAGCTGCAGCCAAGGAACAATATTGGCGTGATGTTCGGCCCGGCTTAAAGCGACAATATCGCCGGCTTTTAAATTATTCTCGCCCCAAGCCCTGGCCAAAAGATTAAGGCCGGCGGTCGTACCGGCAGTAAAGATAATTTCCTCTTTATCCGCCCCGATAAAATCGGCCACCTTCTTCCTGGCGCCTTCATACAATAAAGTCGCTTCCTCGGATAAAAAATTAGGGCCGCGATGGACATTGGCGTTATGCAAATGGTAATAATCGTTAACGGCGGCAATCACCGCCTGCGGCTTGGGCGCGGTAGCGGCATTGTCAAAATACACCAGGGGCTGATTATTATATTTCCTTTTCAACAAAGGAAAATCTAAGCGATAATCTTTCATAAATTAACCGAAATTAAATCTAAGACTTCTTTGCTTAAAGCTTCATCGGGAAAACCCTGGATAAAATTTTTCGCCAAAGACAAGCTTAACATTTTTTTGATATCAGCCGGAGACAAGCCGCGGCTCTGCAGATAAAACAAGTCTTCCGGAGCCAATTTGAAAGTGCTGGCGCTGTGCCCGGCTTTAACGTCATTGGCGGCGATATTAAGGCCGGGAATAACTTGACCGCGCGCCTTCCCCTCCAGATATAAACGCATATCGACTCTGGTATCGCTTTTCTGCGCCGCCGGCGACACATTCATATTGGCGGCATAATCCAGATGCGCCTGTTCGCGCAAAGACGCCTCTACCTTAACCCGGCCGAAGCTGTCCTTATCTTGGAAATTATAATAAGCTTGGATATGCCAATCATCATTATCATTGCCCAAAAATAAAGAATTACTATTAACAATAGCGCCGGCGCCGATATCATGGATAAATTTAATTTCCGTTTTAAGCGGCTCCAAAAAAAGATAATATAAATTAACTTTGGCGCCGGGGCCGACAAGCCACCGGCGTTCAAGCGCGTCAATCTCGACAGGCTTATCGACAATCAATAGATAGCTGGCTTCAGCGCCGGCTTCAAGAAAAAATTTACGCTTAGCTAAAGCCGGACTCTGAGACCAGCGCTCTATCAACAAAGACGGCCGGCCGCCGGCCAGCTTGATTTCCTCTTCCGCTTTTAATTCTAAAAAATTATTCATAGATATTAACCGACGCTATTTTCCATTTCCAATTCCACCATCCGGTTCATTTCCACCGAATACTCCAAAGGCAATTCCTTGGTAATCGGCTCGATAAAACCGTTAACCAGCATAGCGGCCGCTTCCGCTTCTTTCAAACCGCGACTGCGCAGATAGAATAAATCTTCTTCGTTGATTTTGCCGGCGCTGGCTTCATGAGCGATAGTGGCACTTGGATTATTGATTTTCATTACCGGAATCGTGTCGGAAACCGACAATTCGTCTAAAATCAAGGCATCGCATTTTACGGAGACGGCGGCGCCTTCGGCCTGCGGACCGACTTCCACCAAGCCGCGATAAATCGCCTTGCCACCGCCCTTGCTGATACTTTTCATCACGATGTTAGAACTGGTATCTTTAGCGGCGTGGATGACTTTGGCGCCGGTATCTTGAGTTTGGCCCTCGTTGGCAAAAGCGACGCCGAGATGGTCGGCGCTCGCCCCCTCGCCGACAAGAATAGAACAAGGATAGAGCATCGTCACGTTACTACCGAAATTACCGCCCACCCATTCCATGTGCGCTTTTTTCTCCACGATTGCCCGCTTCGTATTTAAATTATAGGCATCCTTACTCCAGCTCTCCACGCTGCTGTAGCGGAAACGGGCACCCTCTTTGACATAAATTTCCACTCCGCCGGCATGCAAAGAATCGACGCCGTAGCGGGGAGCGCTGCAACCTTCAATATAATGCGCTTGAGCGCCGCTTTCAACGATAATCAAGGTATGTTCAAATTGACCCATTCCTTTGGCGTTCATCCGGAAATAGGCTTGCAAAGGCTCTTTTATTTTCACTCCGGCGGGAATATATAAAAAAGTGCCGCCGCTCCAAACCGCTCCGTGCAAAGCGGCGAATTTATGCAGAGTATTGGGCATCGCCCTCATAAAATAAGGCTCGACCAATTCCGGGTGCTTCTTTAAAGCCAAATCCATGTCTTCAAAAATAACGCCCTGGCGTTTAAACTCGGCTTTAAGATTATGATAGACGACGGTTGATTCATACTGCGCGCCCACACCCGCTAAAACTTCCTGCTCCGCCTTGGGAATTCCCAGCTTATCAAAAGTATTTTTGATGTCAGCCGGCACATCCTCCCAGCTCTGCGCCTGCCCTTCCATCGCTTTGGCGTAATAGGTAATCTTATCCAGATTCAAGCGGGATAAATCCGGACCCCAAGCCGGCAAAGCTTTTTCTTGAAAAATCTTTAAGGACTCCAAGCGCTTCGCCAGCATCCAAGCCGGCTCTTCTTTCTCCGCAGAAATACGGCGCACCAAAGCCTCGTCCAGGCCGCTTTTGGTTTGAGCCATGTAATCGGCTTGATTATAGTCATCCCAGAGGGAATCATGTGACTTTAAGTCTTCAGCCATAATAATTAAATAACGCTCGCAAATCCTTCTTTTTCTAAACGAGCGGCCAGTTCCGGCCCGCCGCTCTGCGCAATCCGACCCTTAGACATCACCAAAACTCTATCCGGCTTGATATACTTAAGAACGCGCTGATAATGGGTGACCGCCAAGAGACTATTATCACCATTCTTAAAACGTTGAATGGCTTTGCCCGCCACCTCTAAAGCATCAACATCTAGACCGGAATCGATTTCATCAAAAATTGCCAAGACCGGATTGGCCAGCGCCAATTGCAAAAGTTCGGCTTTTTTCTTTTCACCCCCGGAAAAATCCTGATTCAAATGGCGGTTAGACCAATCGCTCTTAATATCCAAGGCCGCTAACTCATCATCCAATTTCGCCTTAAAAGCAAAAACACTGCCGGCATCTTGGCCGCGGGCAGCCTGCAAAGCCTTGTAGGCATCGAATAAAAACGGAAACAATTCTAAACCGGCGATCTCCCGCGGCTCCTGAAAAGCTAAAAATAAACCCGCCGCCGCTCTTTCTTCCGGCTTAGCCGCAGTTATATCCTTATCCCGAAAAATAATCTGACCGCCGGTAATTTGATAATCGGGATGGCCCATCAAGACCTTGGCCAGAGTACTTTTACCGGAGCCGTTCGGCCCCATAATAACAACGCTCTCGCCCAAAGCTACGGAGAAACTGAGCTCATGCAAAATTTCCTTATCGCCGGCGGAAACGCTTAAATTTTTTACTAATAACAAATCCATATTATTTTATAACAGCGAAGCCAAACTTCTCTTGGCTAAACTGGACTTAATATCATTTAAAAGCAAAGGCCAGGCGCTCTTGAGGCCGCATTGCTGAAAATGCGGGCAAGTCTTATTCCGGCTGTGGGTGCAGCGCACCTTCATTTCCCCGGACAAGGCCTCCAGAATTTCCGAAACTTTTATCTGCTGCGCCGGCCGGGCGAGATAATAGCCGCCGCCGGCCCCTTCCCGGCTCTTGATTAAACCGGCTTTCTGTAAAGAATTGGCAATCTGGCTTAAATATGGCGAAGACACCCTCAGATGTTTGGCTAAGGGCGATAGGGGCATGATTTCTCCGGGTAATTTGGCTAATTGCAACATAATCAATAAGCCATAATCGGTTTTAGCGTTAATTTGAAACATGATAATATATATCTATTAACTATAAGTAAATTAATTATAGTTAATCCATTAAAAAAAGCAAGCTTTAAAGCCGCTTAAAAAGAAAGCTGCCAATAACATAAGTTAAAGGCAGCCGAGGCAAGACAGCCCGAAAAAGGCAAACTTAACCAAACCATGCATTTACAAACCAATGAAACTAAGGGCCGTCTAGGAAGAGAGGCGCGCGCAAGCGGCTAGAAATATAAGGTTCTAAGCTTAGCTTGCCACACCCAATATAATGTACATAATATCTTATATATCTAAGCTAATCTAAAATGTAAAAAATGTCAAGATAAGGCCTATTTCTCCCCTAAAGCCTCCAAAACCTGCAAGTCGCCATTGATAGCGGCAATCAACTCGTCTTGATTCTCAAAACGGCGCACTTCCCTGATTTTCTGCAACACTTTAACCTGCAAAACTTCGCCATAGATATCTCCAGAAAAATCTTTAATAAACACTTCCATCGATACATCTTCTTTAAACACGTCTTTAAAGCCGAAATGCATCAATCCGCCATATCTCCTATCTCCCAGACCGACACTGACAGCATAGATGCCGTGAGGCATATCCAAATCCGCCCTATCAAGATTAGCCGTCGGAAAGCCCAAACCCCTGCCCCGTCCTTGGCCGCGAATAACTCGCGCAGAAAAGGAGGGCAAACTGTGCCTGCTTAGAACCGATACCTTTAGAAAAGCAAACAAGAGGGCAAAAAAAGCCAGGCTCTGCGCTAAATTCAAATAGTTATGATTAAAAACATAATCAAGAATAAGAGCGGAAAAAGGCCAGAATAACTCCAGAATCGTGGCCGCGGAGGCACTCACCCGGCGCAGGCCGAAATAATATATAAACATCGCGCCGGCGCCGCTGGTAAAGACGATAAGGAGAAGAAGCCACCATTGATACGCGGCGATTAAATCGCTCCTAAAAGCACCGGTAGCAAGCAATAAAATTAAAGATAGAAGACTGGTAAGCGCAAAGCGTAAAGCTGCTACCGCCCGAAAATTCAAATGATTGGCGATGCGCTTGCCAAAAACTGTGGAAGAGCCGAAAGCAAAAGCGGCAATAAAGGCAAACAAGGCGGCGCTATGGCGCCAATCGATGGCCCTTATATCCAAACCGGAAGCGGCAAAAGCTAAGACATAACTAGCGGCAATCGCTAGCCCCGCCCATAAATAAAATTGGCGCGGCAATTTTTCTTTCAGAACCAGCCGCGCTAACAGCAAGG
This sequence comes from Patescibacteria group bacterium, assembly GCA_028692765.1. Classification (GTDB taxonomy): domain Bacteria; phylum Patescibacteriota; class Patescibacteriia; order Patescibacteriales; family UBA12465. Next base: position 40,834 of record JAQUWT010000001.1, on the reverse strand, counting down.
CAAAAATCGGCTGCAACTTCTGCAAAATAACGACCGTGGCAAAGCTGACACTGCCGGCAAAAGCGGCAAAAAAAGCTTTGGTGATAAACAAAGTGCCGACCAGGCCGCCGAAAAGACTAATCCAAAATATTGCCAGCCAGCTCTGGCGACTTAAAGCTCTAATTTGCCGGCGATAGACATATAAAAAAGGACTCAGAGCTAAAAAACCGAAAAAGTGTTCCCAAAAAACCACTAAAGCGGCGGGAAGGACATAAAACTGGGGACGGAGGAAAAGGCCGTCTACGCTCCAAAGCAAAGCGGCGGCGATAATGGCCAGAGCGCCCGCCACCGGAGCCAGACGCCAAGATATATTTTTCATGAAGTTGATTATAGTTTGAATAAAAAGACGGGAATAAAGACCCGTCTTTCTATCTTAGCAACGAATTTTTGAAATTTCAATCTGCTTATTTAATTTTTTTCTTCGCCTTGACAATCGTCGCCTTTGCTTCTTTCTTCACTTTTTTAACAATTTTCTTGGCTGATTTAATACCGGATTCAATGTCTTCCGCCGCCGACTGCGCCGCTTTTTCCAATTTCTTGACGGCAGGAGCTATCTCCGCCTTTTCAAAACGCTTTATCTTCCCAGCCGCCGCAGTCAAAAAATCATCCGCCTGCAAAATATCGATAATGCGATCAAGCTTGGTATGAACGGCGCTTAACTGTTCCCGATAATTATCACGCGGAGGCATCTTGGCTTCCGGCCGCTTTTGGTCAAAACCGCGGAAACAGGAATCGCAAAAAACCGGCTTGCCGGAAGTGGGTCGGAAAGGAACCTCGCAAGCAGCGCCGCAATCGCTGCAGACTGCTTGATACATAGCCGGACGCTCCTTGTCATGTCCGCCGAAAGAGCCGCGCTGCGGCTTGCCAAAGGAAGCGCGTCCGCCAAAGTCTCTTTTTCCTCCGAATCCACCCGACCGCCTCGTTTCTCCTCTAAAATTTTTCATAAATTTAAATAATATTATCTTCTATCTTAAAAAAATAAATTGAAAATTTCCGTCTGGAATAAAAAATAACTGAGACAATAGATATATAAAAGCAAAATTCTGCGCAATCAGCAAGGGCACGCCTAATATAAAATACCATTTTCTGGTTTTGTGCCTGCAGGCGAACATCCCGGCATATACTCCGACAGCCCCAAAAGCGGCGGCCATAAAAAATAATTGCCCCTCAGAAATGCGGCGGCTGCCGGCATCAGCCGCTTTCATCTTGTCAATCATCATTAAAATGAAAGCCGATAAATTCACCACCAGCCAGCATAATAATAGATAAGATAAGGGTGAATCAAAACGCATAAATAATCTCTGTTAAAACTGAGTCTCCCTAGCGCAAAGTATAGCCGCCATCGACAATTAAAGTCTGGCCGGTGATATAATCGGCTTGGGGCGAAACCAAAAAAGCAACTGCCTGGGCAATATCATCCGGCACCCCCATCCTGCCCCAAGGAATCATCGCTTCGGTCTGCTTCTTAGCCTCCGGCGTCATGCCCGTACTGGCGCCCGGCGTTTCAATCGCCCCCGGAGCCACGCTGTTTACATTAATTTTCTTAGCCGCCAATTCCAAGGCAAGCGCTCTGGTCATGCCGACGATACCGCCCTTGGAAGCGCAGTAATGAGTCAAGCCGGCAAAGCCGACAAAAGCGGCGATTGAAGAGATACTGACGATTTTTCCGCCCTCCGGCATTAATTTAGCCGCCGCTTGCGAACAGAGAAAAATACTCTTCAAATTAACATCAATGACTTTATCCCAGTCATCGACATTCATTTCCAAAAACGGCTTAAAGGGGTAGATACCGGCATTATTGACTAAAATATCTATCCGCTCAAATTCCGCCATCGTATCGGTCATCAGCTTGCTTACTGCTTCGCTATCGGCGACATCGCATGGCAAAGCTAGAGCTCTGCCGCCCTTATCCTTGATTTCGGCGGCGGCGCTGACGCAATCGACTAAACTGACATCGCTGACCACCACCGAAGCGCCGGCGCTAGCTAAGGCCAAGGCGATGCCCCGGCCGATACCGCGTCCGGCACCGGTGACAATCGCGACTTTGTTTTCTAAGTTCATAGGTTTAAATATTAAGATATATAGCTATATTTTAGCGCACATCAAGGAAAATAGATAGTAATTACCGGATTTAAGGGTGGTATTGTAATTTAACTCTCCTTTACTTATCCCCATAAAAAGAGCATAATAAACAACGGATTTAAACTTTTAAAATATAAAAATATGGCAAGAATCATTGGCCGCGGCTATTCTTTTGACGATGTGCTCATTGTGCCTAAATATAATAAAATTATATCTCGGCGAGATGTTAATTTTCAAACTCAAGTCACCAAAAATCATAAAATCGATATTCCCATTCTGGCCGCTAACATGGATACGGTGTGCGAAAGCGAAATGGCGATTGCCCTCGGCCGCTTAGGAGGTTTAGGCATTCTTCATCGTTTTTTAAGCATTGAACAACAGGCGCAAGAAGTGGCTAAAGTGAAAAAACAAAAATTATTAAGCGCCGCCGCTTTAGGCATTAAGGATTACGAAGAGCGCCTGCCGGCTTTAATTACTGCCGGCGTCGATATAATTGTTCTTGATGTCGCTCACGGGCATTCCAAAAGAGCCGGCAAAACGCTGGATTACATCAAATCCAAGTACCCGCAAATAGATGTCATGGTCGGCAATGTCGCCACGAAAGATGCGGCTGAGTATTTTATCAGTAAAAAAGCGGATGCAATTAAAATCGGTATCGGCCCCGGTTCCATGTGCACAACGCGGATTATGGCCGGTGCCGGCGTCCCACAACTAACTGCTATTATGGATGTCTATGAAGCCAGCCAGGGGCGAGTGCCTTTGTGCGCCGACGGGGGCTTAAAATACTCTGGAGATATCGTCAAAGCTATCGGCGCCGGCGCTGACTGTATTATGTCCGGCTCTTTCTTTTCCGGCACCGCTGAAAGCCCCGGTGAAATCATCACTATCGATGATAGACAATACAAAGAATATCGAGGCATGGCGAGCCTATTGGCAACCGTGAAAAAAATGACGCTTGACGGCTCGAAGATAGATGAAGTGGTTCACGTTGAAGGTGAAATGACTAAAATTCCATACAAAGGGTCGATTGTTCCCATAGTCAACAAACTGCTGGGCGGGCTCGCCTCAGGCATGACTTATATTGGCGCCAAAGATATCGAATCTTTAAAAGGCAAAGCCGACTTTATAGAAATCAGCAGTGCCGGCTATCACGAAAGCCAAGCGCATGGCTTGGCACACGCGCCGGAAATATAAAAGACATCAAATCAAAAAACTATCCCCAAAAGGATAGTTTTTTATTATCTGAAATAAATACTCTTCAGGCTTTCCGGCTGTCATAGGCCCAGTGCAAAAGCGCTTGCCTCTGTTTGGGTCGGCACTTAAAATCACCCCGCCGGCAATTTTTCTGTACCGCCAGTAAATGGCGGCGGAAAGCCCGCCAGCGCCTAATCTGCCTTTTATCATCCTCATGCCGCCGGCCGAGATAATAGCGGCAATACCATTGGAACCAGCCCCTGGGATCATCGGGGTGAATCCAGCCCTTAAAGCGCCAGACCGATAAAGGCTGGCTGGCATTAACGCCGAAGAAATTTAACTTCGGGTCGTGGAAGCGAGCGCACAGCTTCGCCCCCCGATACCAGTCGGCCGGGAATTCCTGCCGGCAATCGGTCATGTATCTGCCTCCGAAAACGCCGAGAGCCAGCATTTCCTTGGGGCTAAGCTCCGGTTTGAATTCGGAATCAAAATTACGGCCCATCGGCTCCGTCAGCTGGTACCTATAGCCCTTTTGCATTAAATCGTTAACGATAATGGTTTTTGGCATACATCTTAATTCTACCCTAAAAACCGAAAAAAGGCCAAAAAGATAAAAAGGTAAAACGAGCAGTCTTTACAAAAAGTATAAAAAGCTTTATGCTATAAAATTAATTTTTCCCAAAAATTCTCGTACCTTAAATCAATTAAACCAAAGCAAAATGAAAAAAATTCTTATTTTTGAATCCGGAAAAAAATCAAGAGCGGATATTGGTTTCAAGAAATTATCGAAAGGTCAAGAACGAACCCGGCAATGATTAAAGCCAAAGTTGTAGGGGTCGTCTTTGACTACCATAACGGCGAAATTTTTCAAAGAGCTCAATCTTTAAAAATTCCTTTCATATATTTTATGGAACCAAATAATACTGAAGAGTATCAAAATATAATTACAAAATTTCAGCCAGACTATATTATCTATGCAGATTGGCCAAAGCCAATCGCGGAATCGGAAGAAGGAAGGATTATCAATATATGTCACGGACCGTTCCCATGGATTAATGATAAAAATTTGCAAGGATCAAAAATTTATAAAGAAATTATTGCCGCTTATAAACGCGGAGAAATTGATCAAAGCGCTATATCAATGCACTTTGTCAATAAACTAAATCGCGGTTCTGGCATTATTCAAATTCCGGTACTTATAAGACCGGAAGATACTGCCAAAACTTTAGAAGAAAGGGTAACAAAGACGGGATACAATTATATTATCCTAGCGCTCAATGAAATTATAATGGGTCGCATCTTTTCCTCTGGAAACGGAGGCTCATTTGTAAAAAGGAAGACCTTAAGACGATTTGCATTTTGCAATAGGTAAAGATAAGAATCGCTAAACACAAAAAAACCAGAGAAATCTGGTTTTTTATTACGCACGGGATGAGGAAGTTTCGCCTCATTATTTATATGATAAAATAATATTATAATCGCCCAGCTACAATAAATCTTTTAAAAGCCTCGTCATTAGGCTGATTCCCCTTTCTTTTTCTTGCTCCAGCCTATCCGAGGCGGTAATGTCAGCCAATATCGTCCCCAAGACTCTCTCTATCAAGCTAACTCTAATTAACCTTTTATAATTATTAAATCCCAATTCCTTGGCTATTTTTTCGACATCCATAATCCAAGCATCAAGGCCCTTCTTCCAGTGCCGATACGGCATCTTCCACTTATCATCCGCCATTAAATAATCGGACCAGATCATAAAGGCGAGTTCATATCCTTCGGGAAACATGGCGGTGTGCGCAAAATCGGTCAAATAATACTTAGTCCTTGCCCGGTCGGTAAAAATTTCAGACGGCTTGAAGTGGCCGTGGCACCAAATCATCTTGATGTTTTTGCATTCCTCTCTTATCTTCGATAAAGCCGGCGCAAGCATCTTTAAAAAATCTTCATCGAGAAGATTGCGCTTGCCGTTCATCAGCCTGTCGGCCTCTTTATTCTGCGCCAATTCCAACCACCTGCTTATTCTAAAAATATAAAAATTATCAGACGAAAGCTTTTCGGTTAAAAATAATTTCCTGCCCGGCTTAAGAGAAAAATTCTTTCTGTATTCCAAAAATATTTTCAAAAATTCTTCCCGCTCAATCTTATCCAATGGAATTTCATATTTATGATAACTGTCGGGTATTTTCTCGACAATCATCCACCCCGAATGAGCCGAAAGAACTTTGCTTCTGTATAGTTTCGGCGCCGTCAAAATTACGCTTTTATTATTTTTTAAAAACTCTTTCAGCGAGGCCGCTTCATCCGTAATTCGGGGATCATCATAAAATTTCAATACGGCCGGCTTGTTTTTATAAAAACCGTCATAAATAATATTTCTCAAATTGCCTTCCGTGTAATAAGTTCCCCGATAAATTTCCTTACCGATTTTAAAGCCGGTTTCGGCGGCCGCTTTTCTGACGCCTTGATTGATGTCTTTTATTTTCATAAATGTAGCTCTATATCATCATTATACTAAAATAAGCGCTTATATTCTAATCCTGTTTGAGAATATATAAAAAATTACTCTAAAATTAGGACACTAATCGGCTCATCCGCCGCGACATTTGCCTGTCGGCAAATCTCTGGAGCTTCCCCGCCGCTTTATACGATTATATATCGTTAATTAATTCTATTTATTTTTTAAACAAATGTTATGCCATTATGCTATAATATAAAAGCATCTTAATTTATATGATTAAAAATACTTACAATCAAAAAATAATCGTTGCCGGCAGCGCCATCATCGTACTGGCTCTAATGACCGCAATTCTCCTTATCCAAAGCAAATGCCGGCAAATTGCTTACTATAATCAAACAAAAAGCCAAGCGGAGAACGTGGGAGAAATAAAATTAAAAACCTATACTAATAGGCCTCTTAAATATAGATTATCCTACCCCGGCAATCTGGATGTCATTTCCTTGGAAAATAACGGCGTTGTCTTTTCTCAAGGAGGTGGACCGGGTATAAGCATCCAAGTTTTTGCCAAACAACAATTTCCCGATGCGGAATCTTGGCTGGAAACAGAAAATAAAAAATTAAAATCCAGTCGATATCTTAAAGACGAAAACATCGACATTGCCGGGCAAAGCGGCATCTCTGCGCATGAAGTCGCAAACAATGGCGAAGACTTTCCCGACCCGCAAATCATCATTTTTTCCAAAGATAGCAATATATTCGTGATTACCGCTCCCTTGGCATCAATGCCGACGATTATCGATAGCCTGGTGTTTGAGGAATAAAAAAAGATAATAAAGTTAAAATAAATATCAGCCCGAAGGCGCGGACTGATATTTTTGTACCTGAATATTAAACTATAAAATTAATCATTTAGAATAGCTACCAAATTAGAAATAAATACTTTACTAAAACTTAAATTCTCTTTTTCAACTTTTTTCCAAAACATATATTTAACATCATCAGAATTTTTTATAGCATTTTGAGCACTGCCAAGTGAATTTATATTTTTTTTCTTAGAAGAGGCGCAGATAGTTGACAAAACACTAGGAATTTTTTGCCTAAAATTCCAGGTATGCGGATCCCATATTTGATTAATTAAAGATAACAAATAGGGTTCATACTCATCAAACATTTCTTCTATAGCTCTATTTTTTGGAAGTGATAATAAATATACATCATTTAAATCTTTTAATTGAAACTTATTTAATCCCCCAATAGACTTAACGGGGTCGCCATCAATAAAATTAACAAAATTATTAAAGCCGCGATCGCCATCAACTATATAGTATATTTTGCTAGACGACAATCTAGGACTTGAGATCAATACACTTATATGTCTAACAACCTCAGAAACACCGCCCAACCCACTAGTAATGGAAATTCCGGCCTTTTTAAATCTATCTATTGTAATATCTTTTTTGTCTTCTAAAAATACAATAGGACCATTTTGTGAAACGGAAAAATATACTGAGAAATTTGGATCGCCCATTTTTTTGCCAACATTAAAAATTTCTTCATGGCTCCAATCTATAACATTCTTTGATATCTGTGGTTCGTAATTATCAAGCAAACTCCAAGAAACTAAATTCTTACCCATTCTACTTACTGAAAGTAAAATAGGTGAATGCGTAGAAACCACAACCTGTATATTGCTCATCCAAGATTCTGAATTTAGCTGAGATGCAAATTTTGCTATTAAATCAGCATGAAGAAATGACTCCGGCTCCTCTAATAGCCAAATTGGATGATATTCGCCTCTGTGTAAAGATCGATCGCTATCTAATAAATAATGAGTTAAATATAAAATGGTAGTTTGTGCGCCAGTTCCTTGCGCTGTTAAATTAATATCTGGCAAAGAAATATTACCTTTAAAAGTGATATCGGATATAGCCACAATATCCGAAATTTCTTTTGGTAAATCTATATAAGCAGATCCACCTGGCCACATATTTTGTAGACTATTTGACAAAGATCCAGAAAGATATTCTCTGGCCTGTTTTCTTAAAACACTCCATTTATCTTGCAGATCCTTGATACTATGAGAAAGCTTAGCATTTCTCCCCCAATTTGCTAATAATCTCGTACGTAGTTTATTTTGAGCATTCAATAACAATTCACGACCTTCTTGCGGGTGTATATATACAATCTTTACACTACTAATCATTTTTTTAACATTTTCATTTAAATCATCATAAGTATAATTATTACCCTTTATATCATAACTCAAGTTAATACTGCCAGAATCTGGAGAAAATATTATAACCTTCTTAATTGTTGCCATTTCGGAAGAAAAAAATTTTACTAACTTATTTTTAAGTGAACTATTAGATATATAACTTAAATCGAAACTAAGAGTAATTTCCGACTTATTATATCCTGATTTTTTTGCCAAATAGTTTGTCCTGTTTAAAAATGACTCATCAAAAAAAAGAGAAGAATCAAAAAAGAAATTAATAGCATTAAGTACGGCTGTTTTTCCTGCGTTATTAGCACCAATTAAATAACTCCCTTGATTTAATGGAATATCAATTTTATTTCTAAAACATTTAAAATTTTTTATTGAAATTTTATTTATTAACGGCATACTACATAATGTAAATATTCAACGGTTTTTTCAGCCTTATATTCTCTATTCTTGTCAGCTTTAAATCTAGAATATTCTTTCGTGAAAACACCATACTTACCGCGCGCGCCCATAATTTCTTTAATATCATCAGCGCTCATCAGCCCCTCGTTATTATAGCTTAAAAATATATATTTAACTTTCGCGTTATCAATCAAATCTTTAAATGATTTTTTAACTTGATTTCTTGAACAATATAAGGATTTTTGTTTAGAATAATCTCTTAGCCCAGTTTTGCCATGCACTTTGGGCTTGTCATATTTGGCTATAGTCTCTAATACATGATAGTTGGTTGCATACTGCCTTTGATTATACGGCGGATCTAAGTAAAGAATATCACCCTTTATTTTTCCGATAACAGAATTAATATCTTCATTGTATACCTCATGGTCTTGTTCATTAATAATTAACTCCGCCGGTTGAAGCACCATTAATTTTTGAGCTGATTTCTTTAGTTGCTTAAGAAATGCTCCATAAACTGAAGCTGTATTTGCATATTTATCTATTGACTCAACTAAACTGGCTAACAAAAAGTAATATTCATTTCCATTAATTAAACTAGCACTATTCCATTCCTCTATTTTTTTTCTAATTGCATCACATTTAGCCCCATTTTCATCAGAAAAATACATTCTTTGTTCTGCTTTATTTTTAGTTCCACCCAAACAATAATTATTAAAAATAAATCCCTTTTGACCTTTTAAATTATTCAAATACTCTACGACTAAAATACTTCTATCAGAAACGGATGATTTTTCTAAGCCATTAACAACATCAAATAATTTTTTAAATTCAAGTGGTTGATGATTTTTAATATAGTGTCTATTTAAAACATAGCTATAATATTGGATATCATTAGATATAACTTTATATCCTTTTCTTTTAAAATATGACCCGACCGCCCCCGTTCCAGCAAAAAGATCACAAAAAACATTGCAGTCTTTTTTAACTACTTTATTAATTGATTCCTCTAAAAACTCCAATAATGATAATTTACTTCCTATGTAATTCATTTAAATAATAATTTATTTATATCTTTATCAACTTCCAACCTAGAAAACAAATGCCCAATACTTATAATTTTTTCTTTCTTATTATATTTTTTATATACACCTAATAATATATTAGAAGCTTTAGTGTATATATTATTTAATTTTTTCTTGTTTTTATGATTTTGAATAATTGATATTATTTCATCATTTTTCATTTTTTCCTTATTTTTTAGATTAAACCATATTATTCTGGCAATATGAAAAAAGGCAAAATACTTTATTTGATCAGATATATTTTTTCTTTCCAGCTTAAGCCCTTCACCTAAACAGAAATTACACAACAAAGTAACCGTCAATATTTCATCCACAGAATTATTTCTAAATATCTTGGAATAATTTGGTTCTCCAAAAATCTTATCCTCCTGTTTTTTCTTTGCAAAGCTTGGTTGCCCAAATAAAGTAGATAGAACTGATTGAGCTACAAAAAAATTATTAAAATTTTCTTTTATGTCAGCAGTCTTAGATTTTTTTTCACCACGCTGTCTCTCATAACCATATTTATTTCTTATAAATTCATTTTGAATAGCTAGTTGTTCAGTATTATTAGAAACTAAGTCGCGAGATTTGACTACAAGCTGGCTATTTGTCGCTTTCGCAACTTTAATTATTATATCAGGAGCAGTAGTTACATAAATTTTTAATAAAACTTTAACATTTTCTTTTAAAATACCATCCTTATAAGCTTTTTCTAAAACTCTGGCGGTTTGTTGTCCGTTGATTATTTGTGGTGCTGTTAACTTTAAAATTTTCTTATCTGGCTCTGGAACACATTTATCACATACTATAGTTAATCCATTATTTAAAAACCAAAAAAGCTCCGATTCATTATCAGAGGAACAGGAATATAAAATATCTTTATTATATTTTCTGAAGCTCATCCAACCTCTAACATTTTTTTCAAATAAAGACTCTCCGTATTTTTCAACCAACTTTGCAATTTCCTCTCCTCTTACTGTTGCTAATCTTCCATCAATTTTTTCTGTTTCTACTTCATTTGAAATAACTTTATCACCATAATACGGTATAGAAATTTTTTCATTTCTAAGGCTCTGTTTTCTCTGAGCATCTATGTAGAATAAATCTTCTGCATTTATTAAACTTAAATTAAATTTTGCATTTGGATAAACTGTTTTAAAATATTCGCTAAAATAATTTTGAATTTCCTCCACTTCTCTTTTTATTTTTTTATCTTTATTATTATCACCGCTAAAAGCACAATAAAAACAGTTAACCTCCACGATATTTTCTTTGTCTTCTCTTATTTCTTCTATTTTTGCTAAAAGGTTTTGATTTTCTAGTTTTTTATATTTTTTTTTATCAGCCTCAAATGTATAAAATAAACCATTTTTAATTTTACCCAACTCAACCTCGGAAAATTTTTCAGTTTCTGATGATTTACAATTTAATATGTTTATAAAAATTCCCTGGTCATTAGAGTTTATAAAAACAACATCGAGACCATTGTCATCATCACCATCCACAATGTCTTCAGACTGAATATCAGACTCGCATATTATTGAGGCAGATAATTCGTTAAATGCCGCACCTCTTTGCAATCCTTTATTTAAACCTAAATATTTCAAACTAATCAAATCGTTAATTTGAGAATTTATTGCAGATTTTTGAGGAGAGTTATTCATACTTTATCATTATCCTTCTGGATATAATTTTTTAAAAACTTTATCAACTGCTTCCCTGGCTGATAGTTCGCCAACCTTTCTAACCACAACTTTCCTATACTCCACCGGATCATACTGGTAACAACCTTTGCATCCTAATTCTTCAGAATAATTTTCGTCTCCTGCGTAAAAATCAAATGGATTCCCCTTGATGTTTTTAGCATTCCAACGCTTATTGGTTTCCTTACATCTTTTACAAATCTGTCTTTTAATATCATTTGCCGCTTTTGAAAGTGGCTGAAAATCAGTGATTTGTTGTTCTGATAAATTTGAAAGTCTATGATCTTCTTTTCTACCGTCTTTATGATCAATTTCAATTTTTGTATTCTCAGAGCTACCATTAACCCCAAGCATTACACAATTTTGCACTTTATAAAAATCTTTTATATCCTTTCTAATATTTTGGTTTAATATCTTTTTTTTATTAAAACCAATTAAGCGAACTCTATCGATTGAATTTCCGGCCGTTTTGCTTTTATCAAATTCAACGATATATTTCTTCGCCAAACTCGAGCTAGCTCGACACCAACTTCCACCATTTCCGAGCTGAAGTTTTTTATATTTACCAATAAATTCTGAAACTGGAACCCAACGACTTACTCCGTCTTTGTTTGGTTTCGCAAGTTCTAGAAATAATTCATTATTTGTCATACTAATATTTGAAAATTAATATATATTCGTGTTTAAAAATATAATAATCACTTGCCAGGGCTCTATAACGCCAAATACCCTCTTTATTCTGCTTTGCTCTGTTGCCTTCCATATTCTTAACTATAACACTCTTTAAAGTTAATCCAAGCTTATAAGCTTCATTCATACAATAAAATCCTAAAGGAATCCACTTACCCTGTTCATATTTATCACCCATAACAATAGCCATATACCTTCCCTTTTCTAGGATGGTTAAAGTATTTTTAACTACACTTGAAAATTCGTCAAGAAACTGCCTTAAATCCTTGGCATTTGATAAATCTTTCTTATTATCGCTAAATTTAATTATGTTGGCATATGGCGGGTGCAGTATTGCCAATTGGACTTTAGTGCGACGATGCTTTTTTAGCGATTCACTAACCTTAATAAATGTTTTTTCCTCAGTACTATCAGCCGCCAAGATCTCAAAAAAATTTTTCTTACTGTCCAGCTTTGTTTGAACGTGCCTTACTAAACTAGGCTGTATTTCAATCCCAATAAAATGTCTTTTTAGAGTTTCGCATTCATAAGCAGTTGTGCCACTTCCTAAAAATGGATCAAAAACGACATCCCCCTCTTTGGTATATCTTTTTATAAGTTGACGAGGAATCTGTGGCACAAAATTTCCATGATAAAAACCATCGTGTTTCCCCGATTTATCACGTTCCTGAATAATCCAAAGGCTATCTGTCCAGATATCAGAATCTTTCCAGTTTTCTAAATTTAAATCATTAAAATTTGGCATAATATTACAATATTATAATACCATATTTTAATCTCCGTTCCCATAGCAAAAACACCCCCTTCGAGGTGCTTTTGCTAGAATATTGCTTTCTGTGCTGTTCCGATTCCCACCAAGGTGACTAGCACCTTTGTGGGTTTAGAACTCAAAAATGCTCGGTTTTCGGGTCATTTTACACAGAAATGTCCACGCACGGGATGAGGGAATCGAACCCCCGTCTCAACTTTTGGAGAGTCGCATGTTACCACTACACCAATCCCGCAATTTTAACTAAAATCCGCAATCTTTTGATAAAAATAAAAAATTTCTTTTAATATCTTACTATCTTTATATCTAATTGACAAGCACTCTTTCAGTATGCGGTTTATTATACACAGAAAATTGATTTTTACAAATATCCCTTCGCCAAAGAACCAATAAAACCGCCGGTTTGGCGGTTTTATTATCATCTATCAAACAAAAGCCTATTCTTCCCCGTCAAAGCCCGGCTTCCTAATTTCCATCGGGTGGCCGCAACAAATCAACTGGCCGCCGCCGTCTTTAACGAACTTGACCTCATTGCCGCAAGTCCGGCAAAAATAAGTTTTATCCACTCTATCACTCATATAGTTAAAATTAATAAGTTTCTACAAAGATTTCAAAATGCGCTTGCGGATGCTGGCAAGAGGGACACTTCTCCGGCGCTTCCGTGCCTTCATGGATATAGCCGCAATTATTACATTTCCACCGCTTCACTTCCTTTTTCTTAAACACTTCTCCCTGCTCCAAATTATCATGCAATTTCTGATAACGGGCGGCATGCGCCTGTTCCGCTTTGGCGACATTGCGGAATAAAGCCGCTAATTCATGATGCCCCTCTTCGGCGGCATCGGCCGCCATCTGCTGATACATTTCCGAATATTCATAAGTTTCGCCCTTAACCGCTTCGGCCAGATTCTTCAGGGTATCTTCGCTAATTAATTCCAATTGCTTCGCCCAGAGCTTGGCGTGCTCTTTTTCGTTTAAAGCGCTTTCAGTAAAAATATTAGCAATCTGGACATAACCGGCCTTGCGGGCAACGGAGGCGAAATAATCATACTTATTGCGCGCCATCGATTCACCGGCAAAAGCAGTTTCTAAATTCTTTTTAGTTTTTTCTCCCAGCATATTATTAATCTTAATTATCTTCGTCCCAATTTTTTCAAAGTCTCCTTATGTCTTTTTTTCTCTTTTTCTGCTTCTTCCTCCCGCTCTTCCCTAACCTTCTTTTCAGCAATTTTTACCTCTCTGGTCTCGGCATTGCAGCCGCCGTCAAGCGAATCACAGAATTCCAACTCATAGATATGGAAAATGGTGACGGCAATAGCAATAATCAGCGGACCGAGGACGACGCCCCAGAAACCGAAGAGCACGATGCCGCCCAGAATGGAAAAGACCACAAAAATCGGATTCACCTGCGCCTTGCCTTTTATCATATAGGCGCGGATAATATTGTCGATATTGCCGATGACAATCGCACCCCAGAGGAGAATAAAGATACCCTGCCAAATCTTGCCTACCAAAAGATAGTACAGGCCGACCGGCACATAGAAAATCATGGAACCGAGATAAGGCAGAAGCGACAAGAGAGCGACAATAACGCCGGCCAAGAAAGCGGGAAAGCCGACAATAGCGAAACCGATGGCTCCGACCAGGCCCTGCGCCGAAGCGGTCACGAAGGTAGATAAAATGGTGGTGTAGCTAACAGTCCTAAACTTTTGAAAAATTTCCCGGTCATAGACATTGGGCAGAGGAGAAAGATACATCAAGCGCTCCAACATCTTCTTGCCGTCGACAAAAAAGAAGAACATGGTAATGATAATCACGAACAAGGAAACAATAAAATTAGTCGTGCCTTTTACCAGCATCGTTGCGCCCGATAACAACCAATTGCTTGATTGCTTTAAAATATCTAAGAATAGATTCTTGAAAGTCTGGTTGTCATAATACTGGGCAAGATTAATAGTGCCAAACAGCTTTTCCGGCAAGGCACTGGGCTGAATCACGCCGTTAATACTGTGGCTATTGAAGAAGTTAACTGCCTGCGCATAAGCGGTCACCGACTGCTGGCCGGCATAGATAACCAGGCGCACCGTCGGAATGATAATCAGCATCACCAAAAAAAGACACATTAAAAGGGCGGCCAGATTTTGGCGCCCTTTTAAAAATTTGGTCAATTTAAGATATGGGGTATAAAAAATGGAAGCCAAAATAGCGGCCACCAGAATTTCCGTTAAAAAGGGGCGAAAAACGAAATAGCAACCCACCAGCACCAATCCCAAAAGGATTAGCAGGAAAGGCTTAGTCAGGCTTTTAGTCATAATTGCATGGGGCGGCCGCCGAAGCGGCCGGAATAAAAACCAAGTTTATAAAAACCGAGCCGCAAAAAGCGGCCGGAAAAAATTTATTTTGTTTCCTTGTGCAGAGTGTGCTTTTTGCAGGTATCGCAATACTTCATCATTTCCAATCTTTCCTTCAAGGTCTTCTTGTTCTTGCGGGAAAAATAATTGACGGTCTTGCACTCGGTGCATTCAAGTTTAATCATGTTGTCCTGGGACATAGTAAGGAAAAAACGAGCGGAGCGCGATTCTTGAAAATCTTGAACACGCGGGTCAGCCGTTCACGCTTAGAAATTAATTACCCTAATACAATAGATAAAAACAGGATAAAAGTCAAATGATTGGCTATAAATAGAGTAAAAATCCTTATTTTTGACAATATTGGCAATAATGGGTACCACGGCCGGCTACTTTCATCTTCTGTAAATTACGGCCGCATTGCGGACAGGCCTGGCCCTGGCGCTGATAGACCTGCAATTGCGCCACAAAATTGCCTTTCTTCCCTTGTCCATCAACAAAATTGCGAAAAGTCGTGCCTCTAGCTTTAATCGCCCGCTTGATGATATCTCTCATCGCCGCTTGCAGCTTCTCTATTTCCGCTGATTTTAGACTGCTAGCCGACCGGTTGGGCTTAATGCCGGCGATAAATAGAGATTCATCGGCGTAGATATTGCCTAGGCCGGCGATAAGCTTCTGATTGAGAATCACCGCCTTAATCGGCGCCTGTCTCTTGGCAACCATCGCCTGCAAATAATGAAAATCCAAATCTTTATCTAAGGGCTCCGGTCCGTAATTATCCGCCAGAATCTTATCTAAAGACTTTCCGTCAACTAATTTTATGTAACCGAATTTACGCAAATCATTGAAAAACAGGCGGCCGCCGTTATCAAATTCAAAATAAGCGCGGGTAAATTTATTCGGCAATTCCCCGCCGACCGCCGCCGCAAAGGAAGCATCCGACAAACTGTGCCCGCCGGCCATCTTTTTATTGCCGCCGATAAAGATAAGCTGGCCGGTCATCTTCAGATGCAGGAGCAGATATTCGTCCGTACCCGCCAAATCCAAAATAAGCAGCTTGCCCCGGCGCCTGACCGCCACCACTTTCTTGCCGGGCAAAAACTTAGCCAAAAAAGCCGCCCCGGGAGCGACATTCTTAAAATCGATAATTTTTACACTCTGGAAACTGGCGCCGACAATATATTTTTGCAAATCCCGGCGCACGGTTTCCACTTCGGGTAATTCCGGCATATTATAAAATAAAGACCAAGGATAAAATAATGGCCAGCGAAAAAAGTTCCACGGCAAAAATCTTGGTCAAACTCCAACCGATTTTATCAGGGTCGATTAAAGGCATATAAGAAGATTATAGCAGAAAAAGAGAAAAATAAAAACTCCAAAAAGGAGTTTTTAATCAAGTGGGCCGGGCTGGATTCGAACCAGCGAAGGCGCGAGCCAACAGATTTACAGTCTGTCCCGTTTGACCGCTTCGGTACCGACCCTTTTAAAACAAAGCGCCTGAATCCAGGCTGTTTCCATTATATAAAATTTTCAGTAATTGTCAAACAAAACCGCGCTAATCGCTGAAGCGCCGCGCGGTTTAAGAAATATCTGTTAAAAAATGAAATAACTTAGGCGCCGACACCCTGAATCACGAAACGTACCAAACCGTAGGCGGAAAAGATGATTACCAGGCCGATAGCCGCCCAAATAAGGATATCCCGGCCCTTTTTCACCTGTTCGGCGCTGCCGCCGGAAGTCATCCATAATAAACCGCCATAAACAAACATCACTAAAGCTAAAGAACCGACCACGCCCAGAATACTATTAATAACCCGACCGATTAAAGTTTGAGGAGAATCGATACCGCCAGCGGCTAAAGGATTGTCTATGCAAACGCCACCGCTTGGGCAAGCGGAAGTTCCGGCAAGAGCGGGAAAAAAAATACTAAACGACAGAAAAACAGAAAATGAAATAGCTATTATAAATTTTTTCATATAGATAAATTCTTATTTAATTATAACATTTTCCCAAAAAAGAAAAAAGAGGCAACCTGTGATGGTTACCTCTATAGATTTAGCGCTGTTTTTACAGCACTTTTATAGTTAAGATATCCCCGCTCTGCGAGCGAAGCAAGCAGGTGGGATACCTCATGTACGGATATTGGACAGCCGGCCCGTCAGCCTCCCAATTGTGCCCATCAAATTTAAACTGATAGGCATAGGTTGGCGAAGACATAGAAAGCAGGCCGCACCCATCTTTTGATGGGGTGGTCATCAGTCTTACTATTTGGCCGGGCTTCAACTGAAGCTGATGAGTGCCGGGACCGAAAGATACAGATATAACAGTATCGCGGACAACCCGTCTTTCCTCGCGTGATGTTTCGGCGGGAGTTAAACTGGCCATTGTGCCAATTTCCAATAGATTAGACTCAATCCAATAACGCTGGCCATTAACGAAAGAACCATTGCTATTAGGGAGTCTCACCTCAATAAATGATTGCCCCTGGAAAATACTAACTTCTTTTTTTTGGTCGCATAGCAGGACAATTGTTCCTTTTGGCAAAGAAACCTGAATTTCAGTTAATTGACTGATTTCTTCTCCATTCATATTAGCCATGTAGACAACTGGCACGTCTTTAATAAGCTTGCCAAAGGTAGAAGCGGCGCGGGTCTCCTTTCTTAAGGAGCCACGATCGTTAGCAGTGGTGAATAAAGAGCCGATTGCTAAACGGTGACGATCAACCGCCCTGAAACTGTCTGGGGCAATTAATTTCCAAGCGCCAATCAAACACATAATGACAACGAGTGGCAGGACTACCTTTTCAAGCAGATTAAACTTGGAAGTTAGCATCGCCATAAATATGGCGACCAAAGAAGCAATTAACGTTGTCTTTAAGGTAAAGACATCGGGCGTCATCATTGCCATGAAACCAACGAAGGCCATCCAGGCAAAAAAAGACCTTACTGATGCGGGAACTACGGCGTTATTGACACCGAAAATTTTCAGAACAGCCCCTAATGGCAGCCATACGACAAAGAAAAATGCAATTGCTGCTATAAAGACTAAGCCCGAAAATATCGGGGAACCAATCATAAGGGCTAAAAACATCCAGAAAAACATCACGGCAATTGTTACTCCGGCTATTAAGGCATACTGCCTGGTAACACCGAAAACAATTGTTACTACATCAGTGACTACTGTGACCACTCCCTGGCGAAAAGTTGGCGAAACAATCAATCCGATTGCTAAGGCCACGATAACTATAGGAACTATAAATGCTATCATTTTTTTACCTCCTTTAAATTTTACTTACGAAATTTGTCAGCCCAACGGCTTATTGGATTATCTCTTCTTAACAATTCGCTACCGAGACTATCATAGCCATTTTTTGTCGCATCATAAGTTGTGGCAAAAAACCTCTTGATGTTATCAGAAGACATAGCCCTGGCAACAGCATCGCCAAGGGGATTGTGCATATTGCCAGCCTCAATGGCAGTCTTTACCTGCTCTTTGGTCAAAGTCGACCAATAATGTAACGTCTGAGCCCCCCGGACATTGGCAACGATGGTCTCTTTTTTGAAAAGTGGCTTTCCCTTTTTATCGGTAATTACCTCTTTATTTTCATTTAGGGCGGGGACTTCAATGGTCACGCTCTGCTCATCCTTGCCTATAATCTGTATGATTCTAGACTTAGACTGGCGGCCGTAAGAGTTAATGACGTCAAGAACGATAATCATTTTTTCCGGATTAGCGCCCAAGCCAAAAATGGCATAAGCAATAGCGGAATTAAATAAGGCCTCATCGTTGGTCCCAAGACCGAGGATGTTAGAGTGGATGAATTTGGCGCCATGTTTCTGGACGCCCTCAAATACTAGGCCGAGTAATTTCTCAACCAATTCATGGCCAAGAATTACCCCGCCGATTGATGTGATTTTCTTTAAATCCATTTTCAATAACCGGGCTTCTTTCATGCACCCAAGTTCTCCCTTTTTATGTTAGTTTTTATTTAATTTTCAAAGGCCAATCTAATCGATAGGCATAGAACCCTATCTTATTAGACCCTAAATTATATCATTTTTTTAATATTATGTCAATAATAGCATAGACTTAATCAACTTAGTTATCAATAATTTGTCTAGAATTACACAAAATAACCATAAAAACTTAGCTTGACATAAATAAATCTTTATTCTATAATAAGGCAAAATTCAGTACTAACTTAAAGGTTCATTAAAATGGAAAAAGAAATTAGAGTACTCTTCTGGCATAATCAATATCCAGAAAAAAACCACAACAACCATTATTTTTGCCGCGGAGGCGCTATTCACCACCTGACAGAAAAATTAGCCGGGAAAAAACTCTGTTGGGAATTTATCGGAGGCTTTATAAATGATGACCGGGAAGATTTCTGGGAAAAAGCAGAAAAAGCCGATGTGCTATTCTGCCTACCTGCGAACATGGACTATGATGATATCCTAATGCATTGGGATGGTGCAGAAAAAGCTCTTCTTGATGTAATCAAAAAAATCAAAGAAAAAAATCCAACTATCAAAATTTTTTTCTTTGAAAGCGATGTCCATTATTTTGAAGAGGAGATGGCCGAGCATGGTGAATTCATCACTGACCTTCACGGCGACGAGGCTGTGATTGAATACTTTAAAAAATAAGTTACGAACCCATAAAAAAGACTGCCTTTAAAGGCAGTCTTCTTTCTTTTCTGGAGCCGTTTTCGGGACTTGAACCCGAGACCTTCTCCTTACCATGGAGATGCTCTACCAACTGAGCTAAAACGGCTTTATCTTCTTAATCAGCTAATTCCTCAACCTTGGCGCGCAATTCCGGCAGCTTATTATTTTCCGGATTAACTGCCGCCAATCTCTCCCAAGCGTCAAGCGCTGATTTTTTATCTTTTTTCATTATACTTAAATCCAGAATTAAATCAAGGTAGCGCGGATTATTAGGCTCGGCGTCAAGGGCTTGGCGCCCATATTCCAAAGCTTCAGCTTGCAAGCCCAATTGAAAACAAGCCCAGGCTAGAGAAAATCTGATTTCTGCCAGGACTATTCCCTCAAGCATTTCCGGATCGCGGCTTAATTGCTGGGCCAGCTTCAAGGCATGCTCCAAGGTTTCTTTCGCTTCTCGGAAACTCTTGCGCAGACGGTAGCTTTCCGCCAATTCCAAAAATGCGCTCAAGCGCTTGGCATCAAGACTGATGATTTCAATCAGATGCTTTTCCGCTTCTTCATAACTTTCCAAAGACATAGCCGCCTTCGCTTTATTGAATAACGCCGAAATTTTTTCCCGCTTCTCCGTAAAGCTTAGCTTCTTCTGTCGGCGCAAATCATCGCGCTTCTTGCTTAAAAGCTGATAATGACGCTTTAAAAAACCGCTAATCATGCCACCCACGCGACGGCGAAAGCGGTCAAAGCCGGTACCCAGACGATTAAAATCCCGCTCCACTCGCTGGCGGATAATTTTCTCTTTAAATTTTGCCTCTTTCTCTCCGGGAATATTGTCTACATTCAAAATCGCCAATGAGGGAAATTTGCGGACGATAATAAAAATAATGGCGGCTAAAGATAGAGAAGCTAAAATCCAAGCAATGGTGGTGAGCATAATAATAATGATAAAAAAATTAAAGCGCGGCAATCTGATAAAAACTAGAGGCCTCAAGGCTGGCACCGCCGACTAAGAGTCCGTCAAAACCGTCATTACCCAGGAAAGAAACGGCGTTTTCCGGCTTGACGCTGCCACCGTATAAAACGGGAATTTTCTTAAAACCGCCGCGCCGGCACCATTCATTAATAGTCGCCTTGACGCGCAAAGCTTGCTCACGGTCGCAATTAAGTCCAGTGCCGATAGCCCACACCGGTTCATAGGCGATAATTAAAGAGCGTAAAGTCGCTGTCGGCAAAGACTGCAAGGCTCCTTTCAACTGGGCTTTAATAACCGCCATCGCCCTACCCTGCTTTCTTTCTAAGGCGTTTTCACCGACGCAGAGGACCGGAACAATCTTGTTGCTAACCGCCGCTTTAATCTTAGCCGCCAATAATTTATCTGATTCCTGAAGATAAGCGCGACGCTCACTATGGCCGATTAAAGAATATTTTACGCCTAAAGATTGCAAATCGACAGGAGAAATTTCCCCGGTATAGGCGCCGCGTTCAAAGGCGGATAAATCCTGAGAACCGAGGACAAGGGGGCTCTTGGCTAAAATTTTTGAAACGGCCGCCAAAGAAAGAAAATCCGGGCACAGCACCGCTTGGCCTTGGTAATTTTTAAAAACACGCGCGAAACTTCGGGCGGTCCGCACCGATTCTTCCGGGCTAAGCTGCATTTTCCAATTAGCAATAAATATTTTCATAAGAATATAAGAAGATTATAAAAACCGGCTCTAATTTTTACCGTTGTTTTTTACCCACTCATAAGTACGGCGCACGCCTTCAGTAAATTCCACCTGCGGCCGCCAATTCAAAGTTTCCAGCGCCCGCCGATTGAGCAAGACGCTGCGGCGCTGCTCCCCCGCTCTAGACGGAGCTAATTCTAATTTCAATTTGGCGCCGGCAGCGCTTTCAATCGCCGCCACCATCGCCCACATATCAACTTCTTGAGCGGTGCTGATATTAATCTCGCCGCGGCAATCAATATCACCGGCTAAAACTAAAGCCGCTACCACATCATCGACATAAACGAAATCGCGGGTCTGTTTGCCGTCGCCGTAAAGAATGCAAGGCTTATCGTGAGCCATCGCCTCCGTAAAAATCGCAATCACCCCCGCTTCTCCGCCCTTGTACTGGCGCGGTCCGTAAACATTGGCAAAACGCAAAATCGTATAGTTTAAACCAAAAACCTGATAATAATAATTAAGGTATTTTTCCAAAGCCAGCTTATTGATGCCATAAGGCGAAAGCGGATAAGTCGGAGCGTATTCGCTGGTAGGAATTTCTTCCGCCTCGCCGTAAATGGCGCCGCCCGTAGAAGCAAAAATGACTTTCTTTACCCCGCTCGCCTGAGAAGCTTGGAGGATATTCAAACCGCCTAAAATATTAACTTGATTATCAAATTCCGGGTCGGCCACCGATTTCCGCACGTCAATCTGGGCGGCCAGATGATAGACCAACTCAAAAGCAGCTGCCTGAAAACGCTCCCGTAGACTATTATCCAGGATATCCATTTCCCAAAACTCCGCCCGCGGATTAAGATAATCGCGGGAGCCGGAAATTAAGTTATCCAAAACGGTAACTTCATGACCTAAATCAATTAATTTATCAACTAAAGTGGAACCGATGAAGCCGGCGCCGCCAGTCACTAAAATCTTTGACATATAAGAAAATAATAGCGCAAAAGCAAAAAATTGCCAAATATTTATGACGCCTTTAATAAAAAACCTTCCCCTGGGGGAAGGCAAACAACGAAGTAAAAATTTTAAAAATCAAAATTGCCCCTATGTCTGCCAATGGGCGGACGATAGGCGGGCTGATGCATGTGCGCATTTGGGCACACAGTACGATTGTCATCATACCAGGTACTGCATTCATGGCAGCGTTTTTTGTTACTAGGTCTGCCAACTGATGGCAAGACCACCTTTTTTGTTCTTAGACCTTTTATCAAATTGCCAGCTATTTCAAAGACGCTGGTAGTCTCTTTCTGCTTTTTTCTTCGCATAAATTATTACAATTTAGAATGAACAACAGAAACCAATATAACATAAAAACTATAATTGTCAATAAGGAAAAAATTGTCAATTACTAGAAAAAAACATTTTTATTTTTTGACTCTATTTTACAAAAATGGTATTATTTTAGTATTAAAAACTAAAATAAAAATATGCCTTTAATAGAATGGAAAGACGAATTCAAATTGGGCATCAGCGAAATTGACGCTCAACATCAACGCATCCTTGCTCTCATTAATGAGCTCTACGCCATGGTTGATGAAAAAAAATACACGGAAAACAATCAGATGGACCATGTAATCCAAGAATTGGCTGATTACGCCATCTACCATTTCTCCACAGAAGAAAAATATTTTCAACTTTTCGGTTATGAAAAAAAGGATGAACATATTAAAATTCATGAACAGTATAAGGCCAAAATAGAGGAATGGCGCCAGCGCTATAATCAAGACAAGAACCCGGCAATTTTTTTCGAAATATCTGAATTCCTTCAAAATTGGTGGACCTGGCATATCAATAATACCGATCGCGCCTACGTTCCCTTCCTCCAGGCCAACGGCGTTAAATAAAATATCTCAAAAAAACTTCCAGACATTACGGAAGTTTTTTTTGTTTGCCAAACAATCTACATAAAATAATTAGTTTTTAGAGTTTTAAAACGCTAAAATTATTAATTAATAATAACTATTTTTAGCTAAAAATAAAGCTTCCAGCCAGTTTGCTTTACTCAAATAATTTTGCTATAATAAGATTAAGAAATTGATAGTAAAACTTATTAAAATACGATTCCGCAAACAGGAATTTTTTTTCTTTCTATGGCTAAAGATGAACAAAAAAACAGTAATTATGGGGCAGACGCCATCACCGTTTTAGAAGGCCTTGACCCGGTCAGAAAACGCCCGGGCATGTATATTGGTTCGACTTCCGCCGCCGGCCTTCATCATTTGATTTGGGAAGTAGTGGATAATTGTATCGACGAAGCGATGGCTGGTTATGCCAACGAAATTTCCGTCTCTCTTTTACCCGGACGTTTAGTTGAAGTCGCCGATAACGGCCGCGGCATCCCTGTAGAGAAACATAAGGTGACCGGCCTTTCCGCTTTGGAAACAGTTTTGACCAAACTCCACGCCGGCGGCAAATTTGGCGGCGGTGGCTACAAAGTCTCCGGCGGCCTGCACGGCGTCGGCGTTTCCGTGGTCAATGCCTTAAGCGAATATCTCAAAGCGGAAGTGCACCGCGACGGCAAAGCGTGGGTGCAGGAATATAAAACCGGCATCCCGCAAGGAGCGGTAAAAAATATCGGCAAAACAGAAGGCACCGGCACTATCATCACCTTCAAGCCGGATGCTTCAATTTTTACAGAATTAGAATTCAACTGGGGCAAAATTCTTGACCGCTTGCGCCAGCAATCATATCTGACTAAAGGTATTACCCTAAACGTTTTGGATAAGCGCGAAGGCCATCGAGAAAAACACTACCGCTTCCATTTCGAAGGCGGCGTCAAATCATATATCAAATCCCTGCACCGCGGCAAAACCGTCAAAAATGAAACCGTCTTTTATATTGATAAAGAAATTAATGACTGCCGCGTTGAAGTCGCCCTGCAATATAACGATGAATATAATGAAACCGTCCTTGCTTTTGCTAATAATATCCATAACCCCGAAGGCGGCACGCACTTGGTCGGCTTCCGCAGCGCTTTAACCCGCACCCTCAATAATTACGGACGCACCAAAAATATTCTTAAAGAAAAACAAGAAAATTTGAGCGGCGAAGATGTGCGCGAAGGCCTCACCGCCATTGTTAGCGTCAAACTGCCGGAACCTCAATTTGAAGGCCAGACTAAAGGCAAACTCGGCAACGCGGAAATGAAAGGCTATGTCGAACAGATAATGGGCGACGCTTTTAATATCTTTCTAGAAGAACACCCGAAGGAAGCGGAAGCGATTATCGGCAAATGCGTCCTGTCCGCCCAAGCCCGCTTAGCGGCCCGCACCGCCCGCGCCACTATTTTGCGCAAAGGCGCCTTAGAAGGGATGACCTTACCAGGAAAACTGGCCGACTGCTCCAGCCGCCATCCGGAAGAATGCGAACTCTATATCGTCGAGGGTGACTCCGCCGGTGGCAGCGCCAAGCAAGGACGCGACCGAAAATTCCAAGCGATTCTTCCCCTGCGCGGCAAAATCCTTAATGTTGAAAGGGCGCGATTAGACAAAATGCTGGCCAATAATGAAATCAAAAATTTGATTATCGCTCTAGGCGCTAACATCGACGACCAATTCGATTTAGAAAAGTTAAGATACCACCGCATTATCATCATGACAGATGCCGATGTCGACGGCGCTCATATCCGCACCCTGCTTCTAACTCTCTTCTTCCGCCATTTCGCTCCCTTAATCGAACAGGGGCACATCTATATCGCCCAACCTCCTCTCTATCAAATTAAGAAAGGCACCAGCGTAGCCTATGCTTATAGCGACGAAGAAAAACAGGCAAAAATAAAAGAATGGGGAGGCATTGCCGAAGAAGTAGAAGTCACAGAAGAAGATGAAAATGGCGCTCAAGAAATTATAGAAAGCGAAGAAGGCGAAGAAGACAATAAAGACGAAGCTAAAACCAAAGCCCCGGCAAAAATAATGATTCAACGCTATAAAGGTTTAGGTGAAATGAATCCGGAACAGCTTTGGAGCACGACCATGGACCCGGCCAAGCGTATCGTCAAACAAGTCACGATTGAAGATGCGGCTAAAGCCGACCAGATATTCGATATGCTCATGGGCGACAACGTCGCTCCGCGAAAAAACTTTATTCAAACCCACGCTAAAAAAGTAGAAAATTTAGATATCTAATATGTTGCCCTATTTAATCTACCCAATAATCGCTTTTGCTCTTGCTCAAGGCACAAAAGTATTTTTAAAGAGCACGCGCAAAAAACGTTTCCATTGGCGCGACGTCTTTGCCTATTCCGATATGCCCAGCGGCCACACCGCCACTGTTACCGCTTTAACAACCATCGTCGGCTTGCGCGAAGGACTCTTCTCTTCCGAATTTGCCCTTGCTTTCGTCTTTATGGCCATTGTCATTACCGATGCTATCGGCTTGCGCAACTATCTCGGCCAACACGGCAAAACCCTTAATGTCTTGGTTAAAGACTTAAAGGAAGACGATTTTTTGGATAACTCATATCCAAAACAGCTGGAACATATCGGCCACACCCCTATTCAGGTTATTATCGGCGGAATTATCGGTATCGTCGTCAGCCTCATCGGCTGGAGTCTAGGATTGTAGATAAATCAAGAATAAAAGAAGGCCGCGTCCTAAGACACGGCCTTTTTCATTTAGCAGATTTTTTGGGACGATAACGCCCAGCTTTTACCACTCCTGATATTTTCGGCACCATTTGATTCCAATGATTCCAGAATCTCATTAGCCCTTTAAACTCGTCCCTGTTAGTTGGAACCAATTTTTTTTGAAATACATTGATAGGTAAACGGCTACTTAAATCAAGTAATTCAATATCAAACATGAGCCCTCCTTCTTTATTTATTTAAATTAACTATTATTTTTAAATTAAACTTTCTCCAGTCATGCTGTCCGGTTTATCTATGCCGAGCAAATGCAAAACGGTTGGCGCAAAATCAGCTAAAGTTCCGGCCGGCGCCAGAACGCTCAAATCTCCATCCAAGGGATCGGCAAGTCCGATGGTCTTACCTTGATATTCATAGCCAATCAGCAGAAAAGGCACGGGGTTGGCAGTAGGTTCTCTATCCTCCCAATCAGCCGCCAAATCACGGGTGCGCTCGGCATTGCCGAACGCAGAAGTAATAATAACCAAACCGCCGGCATTAATTACCGGATTTATTATCTTAGGCAATAACTTATCAATTTGCTGGAGACTGTTGACCGTCTCTTTAAAATCACCTCTGGCTGAAGACTCATGGGCTAAAGGCAGGCTAGCAAAAATAACCGGAGCTGTCTGGTTATGAATCGCCTTATCCAAAGCTCTATAAATTTCGCGACTTAAAGGACGCAGAATTTCTTCCGGAGCCGGCGTTCGAAAACAAACAATATCTTCGCCCCCAAAAGGCTGTTCCCTATAATTATTAAAAAATAAACTGAAGCCTAATAATTGCTCGCTGGCTACTATTTTTAACTGTCTTTTGCCGGCCGCCGCAATCAATTCGGAAAGGCAGGTATCAGCTTCTAAAAAATTAGGGTCGTCATCATCGCGCCCGCAACCGAGGGACCAATAGCGTCGGGAAGCGTCTTTGGTTTTTCCGGAAAGCAGGGTTACCGGATAATCACGCACATATTTAAAAAGATTCGGCAGCTTGGCAGCGGTCACGGCATTAAACTCCGTGGCCGGAGCCACGCCCAGTCCGTCCAAAAACAGACATAATAATAAAGGCGGGGCGCTTAGTTCCGATGCGGGCTTATCTTCTTGATTAAGGCTATCTCCATCCATAACTATTTTTTACCGGCCGCCATGATAGCGGCAATTTCAGTCAGGCGGTTATATTTAGCAACCCTTTCCCCGCGCGACAGAGAACCGGCTTTCAAATATTGAGCGCAAAGGGCGACGGCTAAATCCGCGATAAAATCATCATTGGTCTCGCCGGCACGGTGGGATATAATCAGATGATAATTCTGACGTTGAGCTAGTTTCGCACATTCAACGATTTCCGTCAAGGTTCCAATTTGATTAGGCTTGATAACGATAGCGTTGGCGGCTTTTTCCGCAATGCCGCGGCGCAATCTTTCCAGGCTGCTGGAAAACAAATCATCTCCGGCGATTAACAGCCTGTCACCCAAAGAAGCCGTTGCCTCCCGCCAAGCAGACCAATCATCCGCGGCTAAGCCGTCTTCAAGATAGACCAAGGGGTATTTTTGCAGCCAATCATTATATAAACCCAGCAAACTCTGGGCGCTGAAATAGGAGTTATCCAGGGCAAAAATATATTGCTTGGCATTTTCATCATACAAGCGGGCCGAACCGATATCCAAACCGAGATTAAAATCTGCCTGCGGCCGGTAGCCGGCTTTTACAATGGCCGCCAAAATCAATTCCAGAGCCTTGAGGCTGGAATCCATGTCCGGAGCATAACCGCCTTCTAAGCCGGTATCGATATCGTAGCCGGACTCACGCAAAAGCTTGCCTAAAGCATGAAAAACCTCCGCTCCCGCCCTCACCATTCTCTCCGCTTTCCCTTCGCAGGTGCTAGCCATAAAAGTTGGCGATTCTTTCTGGGGTACGAGTAAAAATTCCTGAAAATCAAGATTGGTATCGGCATGATTACCGCCGTTAAACATATTGAAAAGAGGCGTGGGCACGCAAGCAGGCTGAGCTAGCTGAAAATGGCTGGAGATATAAGCAAATAATTCCAAATCGGAACTTAAAGCACCCGCCCGAGCCACCGCTACGGACACCGCATAAATAGTATTTGCCCCCAACTGACGGCGATCAGGCGTAGCGTCCAAATCAATGAGAATGCGGTCAATCTCTTCCTGCCTGTCCGCCGGCATGCCTAATAAGCGCGGGGCAATCAACTCGTTGATATGATTGGCCGCCAATAGCACTCCTCGCCCTTGATGGCGGCGACGATCGCCATCATGCAAATCTTTGGCGCCGAATATACTGGGATTTGAACCAACCGGAACGCTGGCCTTTACCTTCTGGCCGGAAGATAAAGTCAATGTCGCTTCTAAAGTTGGATAACCGCGCGCATCCAATATTTCTCTAGCGCTTAGGGCGGCAATTAAATTATTGCTTTTTTTCGGCATATTATTAAAAGATAATATTTTTTAAACCGGGCATTTTTTCGCCCCCCAAATAAGCCAACATCGCCCCGCCGGCAGTTGACACCCAATCTACATATGATTCCATCTTTGTCATCTTCAAAGCCTCAACTGTCTCTCCACCTCCGACCAGGCCGAAAGCCCGGCCGGTAGAACGGGCAGCGATAATAGCGCCGACAGCCATAGTGCCGTGTTTATAGGGAGCATCTTCGAACTTTCCCAAAGGACCGTTCCAAACGATTGTCTGCGCCCTCTTTAAATAAGAACTGAATAAAGCGATGCTGGACGGACCGATGTCAAAAATACAATCCCCCTTTTTCACTTCTTGGGGCAAACAATGACGAATTTTTCCTTTGGAGGAGGCAACAATCACATCGATTGGCAGAATAATCTTCGGCAGCTGTTTCTTGCCTTTGAAAAAAGGCCGCAAATATCCGGCTGATTCCTCGTCGCATAAAGATTTGCCGATTTCCAGGCCCTGATATTTCCAAAAAGTATTAGCCAAGCCGCCGCCAACAATAATCTGCGAGGAATGCGGATATAATTTTTTAATAAGCGGCGCCTTCGTGCTTATTTTCGCCCCGCCCATCACGACGACTAGGGGTTTAGCCGGCTTTAATATTTTTTGCAAATTCTTCAATTCTTCTTCCAGCTGCAAACCGGCAAAGGCCGGTAAATATCGAGTAATGGCACTGACTGAAGCCTGAGCGCGATGACAGACAGAAAAAGCCTCATTGACATAGACATCGGCTAAAGCCGCCAATTCTTTGGCAAAAGTAAAATCGTCTTTTTTTTCTCCGAGATGAGAACGCAAATTCTCCAAAAATATAATTTCCCCGTCCTGCAAACTTACGGCTGCTTTTTTGGCTTTAGGTCCGGTTAAATCGGGAATAAATTTCACCGGGGTCGCCAATAATTTCTGCAAACGCCTAGCCAATGGCTTGGTAGATAGATACTGGTCGACAGTCTTAGGGTCGCCCCAATGGCTTATTAACAGCAGGCGGGCGCCGCGCTCGCGCAAATACTTGATAGTGGGCAAAGCGGCCGCAATCCGATAATCTTCGCCAATGCGGCCGTTAACGACAGGGACGTTAAAATCGACGCGCAATAATACTGTCTGCCCCTGCCATTTTTTCTTCTGCTTCAAGCTCTTTATTTTCATATGATTATTCTGTCTTCCCTAAAACGGCTTCGGTCTGCAAATTATTCCCTTGACGCGTATAATCTATAAGCAGACTATCCCCCGGCAAATAGGAAGAAATGATGACCGCCAAATCATTTTCGGAATTTAACTCAATACCGTTAACCCGGTTAATGATGTCGCCGGCTAAAAGCCCCGCTTTATCAGCCGGACTGTTTTTGGCTACCGCCGGAAGATTATTAATTCCCTGCAGCTTGACACCTTTAGCCGGCAAATCTTTGGCTCCCGCTACGGCAGATAAATTCAAATAATGCACACCCAAAGAAGGCCAAGACAGAGCTTTTTCTTTTAGAAGAGACTGCCAATAGACAGATAGCTCCGGAGACGTCAGCCAGCGGCCGCGATAGTCGATAGCGCCGATAATTTCCCCGGAAAGATTAAAAACAAAAAATGCTTGCGTCGGAATCTGATAAGCCAGACTGAAAGTCCGTGCATAAGCATCGCTGGATAAAATAACGTCATCAAAATTCTTGCCGCTTAAAGAATTAAGCAAAAAAGTATTATTAGCACCGGCCAACAACAATGATTGGCCGGCTTTAATCTCCTCATCCGGCACTAGGCGGCGGACGCTAAGGCCAGAAGCGTCCAGCAGATGAATAAAAACAAAATTACCGATTGTATTCGTATCGGCCACTACCAAATCAATCGTATAAATCTTACGATTACCGTCAATCACAACAAAATCCTGATGAATCTTCTCCAGCTCGCCCTTAGATAATTCCTCCGGCCACGCCGCCATGACCCAGCCGTCGCTAGTGGCCACCAAAGCGGAAGCAAAAGGCTGCTCTAACTTATAATAATCACTGTCATCGCCCGCCTGAGCGAATACTCCCAGCAAACTTGATGCCAAGCTACGGATAGTTTCATCGGCCTTCACATCCTGATTAACTACAACTTTTTTAGCGTCACGAATCACCAAACTTGGACTCAAATAACCGTAATTACTTAAGTTAAGCTCGCGATTCAGGGCAAAAGAGCCGTCGCCGGTAGCATAGAGATTGGCGAAAAGCGCGCCGGCAGCGCCGGCTAAAAGCCCAAAAGCGGTCGCGATTAAAATTAGAGGCAAATAATTGTTTTTCATATTTTTAGTTAAAGCCAGCGGGCGCTTAATAAAATGATAGCCAAGCTGATAGCTGTAAACCAGGCATAATTTCTAATCTTATGCCTTTTTAAATTATTTTCTAAATAAAGACGAGTGAAATTAACTGCTGAATAATAAGCCAAAGCGGATAAGATACCGGAAATAAGATAGTTCAATGGCAATAAGGAAAGCATCATGGTAATTTCCACGGTGAACAAAGCGATGAAAGGCCAGATAATCCGATAACGGCGATGCTGCCAGCCCTGGATAATGGCCAGTGCTTGAGTATTAATGGCCAATAAAACTAAAAGAGCTGCCAATAATGGCCAGGGTGAAAGGGATAAGAAAGACTGCAATCCGAATAAAGATGCGGCCGCAAAAAAAGAAGCGGCTAAGGAACTGGCAAAAGCAATCGGAATAAAATGATTATCCTGATTGGCGGTAAGAGACCTTTTGGCAAATAAAAGATAGCGGTAAAGATGCCAAAGCATAATCAGCCAGAGTAGGCTCAAGACCCAAGGCGAAGCGATTAAGGAAATAAACAAATAAAAGCTGGCGATTAGGACGGCTAAATTAACAAAAATAGCGGCCGCTAACCAGGAAAAACGCCGGCCGACGGCTTCATAGACGGCCGGAATTAAGATAATACAAGCGGCAATTACCACTATCCATAAAGAACGAGGATAAATTACCGCGATGCGCCAGCCAAAATAAAACAAAAGTGGCGCCAGCCAAAAAAACAAACTTGATAGGATGGCAAAATTTTTCTTCAACATAAATTAAAATTAAGGTATCAATGGTTCGGGCAGGCTTTCAGGCGTCTTCACGCTAGATGAAGCTGTTTCTTCAAGAGTAATCTCAGCTCCATCAACCGGAAGACTCGTCGTCGCTGTTTCTGGCGGCTTAACGCCACTCGGCTCTTCAACGGAAACTGTTGTTGGCTCCGCCGGTGCCGAAGGCAGTGACGGCCCTAAAGGCGACGAGCTGATTGCCGGTGATTCTTCAAGATTATTCACCTCGCTAATATTCTCGCTGGGAAGAGATTCAACTTCAAAATCAGCCGCCGTATCGGCCATCAGCTTGACCGACTGTAAAGCCTCAAAATCGCTCAAGCGGTTAACCTTCAAATATTTATTGGAAAAAGTATAGAGAGCATCTTTGATATATAATATTCTTTGTACGGAATTATCATAGCAATAGGAGCCGCACCAATAATCAGCACGCTGATACTTACCGCCATCAGAATGGTCAATCTGCGCCTTTAAAATAAATTTACCCTGTTCGACGGCAAAAACTAAAGCGCCGCTGAAATAAACGCGCCCCCTATCCAAGGATGAAGTCAGCGAGGCCGGAACAGCCAATAAATTCCTATCGCGGCTGAATAAAAAAGCTTTATGATTAGACGAGGCTAAGGAGGCGCTGCCGGCACCGCCGGCTATATAAGAATCAAGTTCGCGCGGATTAGCCGGATTGCTTACATCAAACAAAGATAATTTCAAGCCGCCCGTCCGGACATTTCCATAGGCATCAAGGGTGGTATCTTGGCCCAGCCCGATTAAAGTATTGTCGTCATAGGGATGAAGATAATTAGAGAAGCCGGGGACCTTGAGTTCTCCCAAGAGTTTCGGCGCCCTCACGTCGCTTAAATCAATCACGAACAAAGGGTCGGTCTGCTTAAAGGTGACAAGATAGGCGCGCTTCCCTAAAAAGCGAACGGAATAAATTCTTTCGCCCGGCGCTAAATTTTCCAATTTGCCCAATAGTTGCAAATCGGCAGACAGAATATAAACATTGGCATAAGAGTCCTGGCCATCGGCCAAAGCGCTGAAATTACGGCTTCGGGTCGTCGCCAAGCGTAAATTGCCGTCGGCATCCTCATCCAAAGAAAATTGATTTAAAACCGCTCCCGGCACTGAACCGGTGGCGCGATAAACCGGCTGGCCGCCGTTTAAAGCCAGCTTATAAATAATAGTTCTTTCCCAGTTTTGAGACTGATTTTCATACTCTTGCTTTAAAGCGGCGCTAATCTCCGTCTCCAGAGAGACTAATTCCGCCGGTGATTGCGAATTCAAAAAATTTTGAAATAACTGTAAAAGCTTCTGCTTTTTTTCTGACGCACTTAAAACATCACTATCGGCCTGATTTATCTTTTCAATTCTGGCCTGCTCCGCGCTGCTCAATTTAGAGCCGAGGACGGCTTGCATTACGGCCAAGCGCAAATCTCCTTCATCAAGATACTGAGTATAAGTAATGAAAAGATTTTCCGCCGAAACATAAATGGTCTGAGCACCGTTAAGAATATAGGTCTGAGCGGCAACCGATGCATCATCGGCGCGCAAATCCAGGGTATTGATTGAGGTAAAATTGTAGGAATCGTAAGGCAAATCAAAATAATAAACGTCGGGAGCAAAACAGCGACCGGTACTTGAACAATCATTGGCGAGAATTTTACCGCCATCAACCAAGCGAGGGACCACGTTCTCCCCGGGAATATAAGTATTATAGTTATCAATAATCAAATATAAACGGCCGCCGACCACGCGGGAATCGCGATAGGAGCCTTCAAAATCCAAGTCCCTGATTTGCTTAGGGCTAGCCGGATTGGACAAATCAAAAATCTTTACAAAAGTATAGGGAGACTGGCGGCGGAAATTCTGATAAACGCTGCTTTCCATCAACTGATTATCGGCGCCGATAACCACCAGGCGCTGACCGTCAAGATAAATGTCGCTGGGCCGAGAGGTAAAAGATATTTTGGCTACCGCCCGCGTCTCTTCAACCGGGTCAGCTTGAATAATATACAAATCTTGATAAACAACCGCATAAATATAGCGGCCGTCAGTCTTGATGATATCAGCCTCATCAACCCCTTCAACCTGAACATTAGTTTGGGAATAATCATCGCCGGCAACTAGACTTTTTGCTCCCTGGGACGAGCTTTCATTAAAAACCGCATCATTAGCGGCTACGGCCAAATCGATGCTAGGAAGAACCAAGCCGCCCCGGTAATATCCGGATGATTGAACAGCATGAGCATCAAGAAATGATTTTAATTCTTGATAATCAGAAAATTTCTTCATCTGGCCGGAAGCGGAAGTTTCGGTTTGGCTATCAACAATAGCGACATTATTCTCAGAATTATCCACCGGCGATTTCTTTGACCAAGGCAAAGAACAGCCGCCGGCCAATAAGGCTAAAACGGGGATAAAAATCAAGAAATAATAGCGTTTTTTCATAAAATCTCTTTCAGCCCGACAAAAAAGCGGCTGATTAATACATTTATATAATAATATATAATAAACCTTTACACAAACTCAAAAATTAGTGTATCAAAACGGACGTAGCCACCGGAATTCTATTGTAAACATAAGAAGCGGCATCAAGGCCCAAGCGGATACAGCCGTGTGAAACCGGCGTGCCGAGATGATTCTCGCCTTCGCGATAACCGCTGGGCCAAATCGGCAATTCATGGATACCAATACCACTAACGTTCAATCCGAGCCAATAGGGCATCCATAGCCCATAAGTCCGAGACCAAGCTTTCTCAATCTTGTTAACTACTTTAAATTCTCCGGTCGGCGTGGGCGTGCTGGCCTTGCCGCTGGAAATCGGAAAACTGCGCCAAACATAAGAATTTAAAAGGTAGTCTAGAGTCTGCGCGTCTAGGTTAATCTTCAAAGAAACATCCAAGCGCGCACCGTCGCCACGCGCCGGATCAAAACCGTAATCAGCCTCTTCCCCGTCTTTAAAACCATCGCCGTCGGTATCGGGATTATTGGGATTAGTTTTAAATTTTATCTCCCAAGCATCGCTTAAGCCGTCTTCATCCAAATCGCTGTCAATCAATTTTACCGGCTCGGGATTATGCGGAGAAAACCCGCGATTTATTTCCTCAAAATCGCTATAACCATCGCCGTCGGTATCGGGATTGTTCATGTCGGTATAATAAAGCTCCAGCTCGTCTTTATCGGGCACGCCGTCCCTGTCGGCGTCAGGCAAACCGTTAGCCCGAACGCCCGCAGACGCAAAGAACAGGAATATAAAACAAAATGTAAAATTTAAGATTTTCATGAGTCAAATTAATTTATTTACGAAAACTAAATTCGCAGCCGCAATAGCGCTGAAGATACAAGCCTTTTTCCCGCGCCCACTCCAAAGAAGCGCGGAAGCCGTTATCCGCCTGGAAATCTTGATCAAGAAAAAGCGGCCCCTCTCCGGCTGATAATTCCCGGCAAATTTTTCGAATCGCTTTCCCGTCCTTATACGGACTGACCAACAAGCTGGTACTGAAATAACGGAAACCGCGGCGCTTGGCGAAATCATAAGCGGCTTGCAGCCTCTCCCGATAACATAACTGGCAACGGGCGCCTCTTTCCGCATCGCGCTCTCTGTCCCTGACCATTTCCCGCCAAGCTTCATGACGATAAGGCACGGCAATTAAATCAATCTTTAAAATCGCCGCCGCCCGCCTAGCCGCCTGCAAGCGCCTTTCATATTCTTGCGCCGAAGAAAGATTGGGGTTATAAAAATACCAAGTAACGCGATAATGCGGTATCAATTTTGTCTGAGTAGAATAGGAAGCGCAAGGAGCGCAGCAGATATGGAAGAGTAAGCGGGGTCGGCGTGTCCTTTCCCACCAAGAAAAGAAGACGATTAAAAGGAGCATTAGCCCCAAAAGAATAATAAGAGCCAAGAGCTTTCCCCGGCTTTGCAAAAATAAGCCGCTTAGACCGAAAACAGCCGCAAAGACATAGAAGACGGCGACTGTCTGCCGCGGCGACAAACCTAAGTCCAGTAAGCGATGATGCAGATGCTGGCGGTCAGCGAAACGGAAAGGATTTTTGCCTTTAAGCAAGCGGCGGGCAATAGTCCAAAATACGTCCAAAATCGGCAGACCCATAATCAGCAAAGCGATAGCAATCTTACCGCCGGAAATAATTGCCAGAACGCCCAAGACATAACCGATGAAAAGCGAACCGCCCTCGCCCAGAAATATTTTGGCCGGATTGAAATTTAAAACTAAAAACCCCAGGCAGGCGCCGCTAAAAATCAAAGCGGCAACGGCAATGTCCGGCTGGGAATATTGCGTGGTTGAAGTGAAGAGGAAAATAACCAAAGAACCGATAAGGCCCAGACCGCTGACAAGACCGTCCACGCCGTCTAAAAGCTTGGTAGTATACATCATGCCTAAAAGCCACAGAAGGATAAAAACGGCGCTTAAAACAGCGGGAATCATTATAAAACCGCCCAAAGGATTGGACATCTTCGCAATGCCGACGCCGCCGATAATCGGTGCCAAAGCCGCTAAAACGGGAAAAATAATCTGCCAGCGCGGAGCCAAATTATACTTATCATCCAAAAAGCCGCCAATCATCAAAATCAAGGCGCCACCAAAAAAACCCAGCCAATGGCCTATTTCCAAATTACCGGATAAAATCTGAGAACGGGCAAAAAAGAGAATGATAAAAAAAGTTAAAAAAATCGCCACCCCTCCTAACAAAGCGGTTTCTTGACGATGTAATTTGCGTACCCCGTCCGGACAATCTGTAATCTTTAAAAAAAGAGCACCGCGACGGACAAGCAGGCTTAAAACCAGGGACAAAAGAGCGGCGGCAATGAAAAAGCCTAAATTTAACAACATAGTTTAATAGGTAATCTTGACATTAAAATAAATATAGGTTAATATCTAGCTATTGTTCCATAAAAATTTTTAAAAATGAGAAAAAAAGCAGAAGACAGAATCGAGCCTTTTCTGGAATACGACCTGACTAATGATGAATTGGAAAAAGCAGTCAAGAATCTCTCTCCCCAGAATTTGGGAGAAATTAGACAACTGGTTTTCTTAAAAATCCAGGAGATGAAAGAGGAGGACCAAAAAATTCTCAAAAAACGCTTGGAGCAGGCTGAATGCTCCGAAAAAATAATTAATGAACACCTTGCATTTCACGAAACACTCATACAAAAAGTTAGAGATCGCTGGGAAATTTTCAATAATATCTTCGAAGAGCGAAAACAAAAAAAGCAACAAGCTTTAAAAAACGCTCTTTAAAATATCAGATTGAAAAATATAAAATTATCCTCGCACCAACACAACGGTGCGAGGCTTTTTTATTTTTCTCCTTTTAAAGGGCTCGGCCCTTGTCCACGCCTATATTGGCTTGCGCGTCGATAACCACCGTATCGCGACGCTTCAATTCCCCGGCCAAAATTTTATTGGCAATGCCATCTTCAACCCTATCCTGCAATAGACGGCGCAGAGGACGGGCACCAAATTTAGGGTCATAACCAGCTTTAGCCAATTTCATCACTCCTTCCCTGTCCGCTTTCAAATCGATGCCTTTATCCGCCAAGCGTTTTTTCATGCCTTTAAGCATCAAGGTAGCAATTTGGAAAATATTTTCTTCAGTCAAAGGCTTAAATACGATAATGCCGTCGAAACGATTTATTAATTCCGGGCGCATGAATTTATTCAACTGATTGTCTATTAACTCCTGCTTAATAATATTAACATCGGCCTTAGCTTTGATTTGCTCTTGGATATAAATAGCACCGATATTGGAAGTAGCAATAATAATCGACTCCGTAAAGCTGATGGTCCGCCCCTGTCCGTCAGTCAAACGGCCGTCATCAAGCAACTGCAAAAAAAGATTTAAAATATCCGGATGGGCTTTTTCAATTTCATCCAATAGAATCAAAGAAAATGGTTTTTTGCGCACCGCTTCCGTCAGATAACCGAGAGTGCCGTCGACATCGCCAATCATTTTGCGAATACTGTCAGCCGCTTGATATTCGCTCATATCAAGACGAATCATATAATTCTCATCACCGAAATAAACTTCGGAAACGGTTTTAGCCAACTCGGTTTTACCGACACCAGTCGGACCTAAAAAAAGGAAGCTGGCAATCGGCCGCTTAGTATCTTTCAGCTGAGCGCGCGCTCGACGCAGACTTGAAGCCACGGCGCTGACAGCTTCATCTTGGCCAATCATCCGCCGATGAATACCGTCTTCTAGAGCAAGCAATTTTTGGCTTTCGCTCTCGGTTAATTTTTGGGCGGGAATACCGGTCATTTCACTAATCGCCGCCGCCACTTGCTCTTTAGAACAGATAGCTTGGCGGGGATCGCGCTTCTTAGCCTTTGCCGCCGCAACAACCGCATTCTGCAGAAGAGTAATCGCCTTATCCGGAAGATACTTATCGTGCAAATAACGAGAAGACATAAGCACCGCCTGTTCAATCGCATTATAGGTAATAAAAACTTTATACTTATTTTCAAACCAAGCCACCTTGCTCTCCAGCATTTGAATAGCCTGGTTAGCCGACGGCTCTTTAATGCCCACGGTAGTCATCGCTTCGCCTAAGGCGGTCTTTTCCAAAATGCGAGAATAATTTTCACTATTAA
The DNA here is from genome assembly GCA_028692765.1 of Patescibacteria group bacterium. Lineage (GTDB taxonomy): Bacteria > Patescibacteriota > Patescibacteriia > Patescibacteriales > UBA12465. The sequence goes on along the minus strand of JAQUWT010000001.1, from coordinate 2,727 downwards.
CCGTGGCCAAGCAAAAAATTGTCTTCCTCACCAAAGACTCGGCTAAAACCTCGGAAAGATCAAGACTCCCTTCCCCTCCGGAACTGATGCCGACTAAATTTTCAATATTGGCGATATGTAAAATAATGTTGCCGGCGCGTGCTGTTTCGTTGATGCAGGTTAAAAGCCTTTCTTCGGCATCGGCGGCGGTGGCGCCGCTAACCAGACGGGAAACATCAATTTCGACCAAACGCTTATCCTGTAAAAATTTAGGCACCCTTTCTTCAACCATCAACTGGGCAATGCCGTTAACGACCATCGTTTTGCCGGTGCCGCTGGCTCCGACCAGCAGAATGCCGCTCTGGCCGCTTTCCATCGCCTCAAAGATAGAATTAATTTCTGCCTTCCGGCCGACACAAAGCTCTAGGCGCCCGTATTTTGCCGCCAAAGTCAAATCATGGGAAAAATGGTCGAGAGTCGGCGTAGCCACTGCTGTATAGGCTCTATCCATTCCACTACCCGGCTTCAGCCCGGCTAAACGCCGATAGGCGCGATAGCTGGCAGCTAATTGACGGTTGATGTGGAACCACTCACAAACATTATCAATCTTATCAGCGTCTAATTCTAAATCATATAAAATTTCCGCCAATACTTCATTGCGCTGATAACAGAAGGCCAAGGCGTTTAATGGCTCCAAGCTATCCTGATGGCGGGAAACCGCATCAGCGCAAGCATCAATCATCACCGCAACCAAATTATCAGAAATCAAGGGCCGCCGATTATCTCCTTCTGGGCCGGACAAATGCCTGTCAATTTTAGTCACCAAAGAAGCAGCGTCAATGCCAAGGCGGATAAAAGCATTTTGAACGGCAATATCAGTCAATAGAGCCCGAAAAAAATGCATTACCGAAACTTCCGACTGTTTTAATTTAGCGGCAATGAGAAAAGATTTCTCTAACACAGCTTCCATGTCTGCGCTTAGAGTAGCGGCGATATTATAATACGGCTTATTATTCTTAACTTCGCTAAGCCAATAACGATGATTAATCTTTTTCTTAGCACTCTCTTTCTGGCTTTGGCGATAGAGCAAAAAAAGATCCGACCAAAGCGATAAAAGGAATAATAGGATTAAAGGATGCTTATTTTCCCAAAATAACAAGATTTTAAGCGGCGAAGCGGCTAAAATCGTCCTGTGCTCAAATAGCCAGACGACCAAAGCCAGCCAGCCGATAATGGCGATAATAAAAACAATTATATCTAATATCTTATCTGCGCGGCGACGCCAAGCCGCTACCGCAATTAGGGAACGACTAAAATTTTTCCGCCAATATAAGAAACGACCCTGGAACCAAGCGCCCTGGCCATACTCCTTATCATCTTCTATTTTCAAGCCGGATATATTATCCATAATAATCTAAACTGATAAAAGCTGGAAAGCCGTGGCCGCAATCAATGCTAAAGGCAAGGCGAGCCAAGCAGCCATTAAAGCCAGGCCGATAGCTATCCAAAAACATAAGACTAAGCCCCGGAAAATTATCTGTATTAGGCGAATAAAAAAACTGATGATACGGCCGGCAAAATCATGCTGACCATACATCGGCACAAAGATATTTTTTAGCCACACCAAAAAACCAAGAGATTTTTGCTCTCCCCGCCAAAAAGCGATAATTCTGCCGGCAAACATGATAAAGCCCAAGCTATACCACCATAAAGGGAAAAAGAGAATATTTCCCAAGAAACTTAAGACGGCTTGCGGCGCAGAAATTAAAAAATGAGGCTTGGCCATATATTTGATTATAGCATTAAAAAGCGGCTCTAGCCAAATCAAAAACCCCGCCAAGATTAAAGGCGGGGCTCTATTATAACGATGATATTCAGTCCTATTCAGCCTTACCGGCGAAAGTGCCTACCGGAATTTTATTTAAATCTTCATTGCTGATGCCTAAACCGAAAACCCTCATTACGCCCAGGGCCTCAACCGGCCGGCCAAGATAATAGCGACGATTAACTTTCGGTTCTACATACCATGCCTCCCCGTTTTGCTCCACTTGAATAAAAATTTTGCCAGATAATTTTTTAGCAAATTGCAAATCCAAAGAAACCTTGCCGGGGGCCAGCGGATTATAGCCATTTTTCACTTCCTCGTAATCGGAAAAACCGTCTTTATCCGTATCAGCCTTAAGCCAATCGGTTCTTAAGCCTTTTTCCAAGCGATCGCTTAAGCCATCCTTATCAGTATCGACATCCATGCTTAGACTACCTTCCAGCAGGCCCACCGGAATCCTATCAAGATTCTTAGTGCTGATGCCGGTGCCTAAAATGCGCATCACTTGGAAGGCGTTAGTTGGCCGTCCTAAATAATATTTTTTTCCGTCTGCCGGATTAATATACCAAGCGCGGCCGCGGTCTTCAACCTGTAGGACAATCCGACCGATGACAGATTTTACCAAAGCTTCATCTAGCTTAGTAAAGTTTTTTCTGGCATTTTCAATCACATCAACCGCTTCCGGATCAAAAGGATAAGAGCTGCCGCCACCATTATCTTCAATCACCGGGACGCTGACTACCGGTTCGGTTGTAATTTCGCAAAACTGAGTCAACGCAAGCTGCTGTTCGGTGCTCAGACTGCAATTGAGCGGAGTCCGGCTCACTATTGAACGCGTCTGCGAACCGTTAACGCATGTTCCCCAAGGACCATAATATACCTGCGAACAATAAGTCACGGCGCCGCCCCCTCCTCCTCCACCG
>JAQUWT010000010.1 GCA_028692765.1 Patescibacteria group bacterium | reverse complement strand
CCGCTATTGCCGTCACAATCTTCATGGCCATCATTATAAAATCCTCCCCGCCCCTCTAAATTTGGAGTCTGGCGCACCCCGTCACCGCAATAATTATATATGTTAAGTAAAAATTCCCTTTCAGAAACGGCGCCAAATTCATTCTCCGCCTTAATCTTAATGGACACAGCGGATGCGGCCGTGGTCGGCGTTCCCTGCAAGGCATATTGAATATTGACGACTGCCGCCTCAGCAGCCTTAAACCAAGAAGACAGTTTAGCAACGAAACGCCATAAAGCGCCGCGCGATGCTTGGACAGAGCCGCCGCCGACACCGCCGCCGGGCTGTGTCGCCTCGCCGATGCTTAAACCGTCGGGCAGAGAGCCGACAGCGCTATAAGTAACCGTATGGTCGCCTTGCTGTTTAAATCCCAAGCCGCAAGAATAATAAGAACCAGCCCGCACCGCAGAAGCGCAATTAAAATCTAAAGTAGGCGGATCAATCTTGATATTAATATTTAATTGTCTGGTAGCGGTATTATTATATTTATCCTTAGCCGTAATCACATACACGAAAGTCGTGTCATGCGTGAACTTATTACTGGTATGGAGATTGTACTTGAGGGTGTAATAAACAGTATCGCCAACCTGATTATGGCTTTCCGCTAAAAAAGTAGCATTAGCCGGAGCTAATAAATCATAGGGGCCGGAATTCCAGGTTGCTTTTGCGATGGTATAAGAAAGAGGCTGGTCTTTATCGCTGATGCTAAAATTAATAGTGAGGGGAATAACCGTGCTAGGATAATAATAAATATCATCAGACTGAATTAAAGGAGCGGTATTGATAATGGTAATCGGCGTGACCGTTGATAACACGCCACCCTGACCATCGGCTACCGACAAAGACAAGTTATAGGTGCCGGGATTGCCAGCCGCTTGCGCATAAATTTTCTTCTGATTGGGGTTGGAAGTATCAAGCATAATGGGAGCAACATTGTTCTGACCGTTATTGCGCCAATTAGTCCAGGTGGTAGCGGCGGTATTTATAGACCAATCCATCGGATTGCCATCGGGGTCAATCACTTTAATAAATCCGTTAAATTCCTGGTCTTGCTGCCCTTGCAGATTGGTCGCGATAAGGACCGGCGCCAAATTATTGCCGGAACCAACATAAGCAGAACCGCTGGAAACACAGCCCGATTCCGCCAGCTGTCCTTCGGTGGTGTTGTAGCCCAAACTTTTGGTTTCCATGGCCGCACAAAGAATATAATTTGAGCCGTTACTATCTCCGGAATAGACAAAGGCGTAGCTACCGCCCGGCAGTTCTAAATTATTATCTTGAGGATTGGGATCAGCAAAAGCGTTAGTTTCCTTGTTCCAGCAAGTCTCATTATCATAACCGGCACAAGGGCCAAGCTTATTAATAGGGTCGATTAATGACTGAGACGCCCCGAGCTGTGGCAAAAATAGAGACTGCCAACTCGGCCAAACGGACATACTGCTTAAAGGCAGATAGGTCCCAGCTCCGAGTATCGGATATTTACTATTAGTTTTTTTAAAGGCGGAAAGAGACTCGCGTAAATCGCCAAGCATGCCTAAGCGTCTTACATCTCTGGCCACTTTAGCGCGCAAACTGTCGCAATATAATCCTTGACCACAATCGGCATCGGTATAACAAGCAGGATTTTCTTGAGGACGGCAACGTCCGGGTGCTTCGGTCTTGCCAAAACAATATTGTCCCTGGACGCAATCGCTGTCATTTTCGCAAAGCAAAGTAGAAATGTAGCAATTGCCGGCCGTATTCAAATTACTATTAAAACGCCAATGGCTAACAATTTGGCCCAAAACATCCACCGTCTTTAAGTTGGGATTTTGATTATAAGAAATCAAGTAGATATTGGTATAAATGTCTTTAGTGGCCAAATTAACATTGGCGGCATTTACATAAACGGTTCGGCCGTCGCGGACGGCATCATAGCCATCGACCAATAAAGCTTGAGGAGAACCGGAAAATCCCTGGCTCTTATACCAGCGGGCGGCACTATAATGGTTAGGATTAGGCAAAACCCTAACAGCAATAACGTCGCTGGTATTATCATCGATAAAAGCATTATTAGCTGCCTGGCCAGCAATTGTATCGCCACCAATAGACTCAGCGGCTCGACTGGAATGGCTCCAAGAAAAAATAAAAACTGCGATTATTAAAGCATAGAAATAGCCTCGCTTGTTCATATAAATTTATTTAGGGCGCGGGAACAACAATGGTTATCTGCGCCGATTTATTGCTCTCATTATTAGAAGCGTCCAAGGCGGATAAGGCAAAATAATGAATACCGGGGCTGAATTGATGCAAATCAATATCCATCGCCGTCGCCTGCTCGTCGGAATCATAAGACTCTCCGTATTGGCCACTGCTAACGCCGTGATAAAGACGATAAAAAGCAGTATCATCAGTATTGGCCTGCCAGACAAAATGCAAACGCTGCCCGCTAACAATTGTCGCCGTTAGACCCTGGGGGGCAGCCGGCGCTAAAGCATCGGTCACCGTCACCGTCTTCTCTTCAGATAAGGGGCTTTCCACTTGGGTCGAAGAAATGGCTGAAATACGAAAACGATAATTTTCACCAGATTGCAGTCCTTTCAATAAATAATGGCAAGAATAATTTTCACCGCTAGCTGGAGCCGAGGGCGTGCAAACCGGACCGGAAATGCCGGTCATATAAGCATCCGTGGGCTTAATATCGACAAAAGACATATTACCTGAAGATATTGGCGCGTAATATAAGCGATATTTACCCATCAAATTGGCGTTGGCGTTATAAATTATACTGGCGGCTCCATACCACTCTAAACGCACCGAATCGCCGTCTTCTTGATTAATGGCAGCGGTAATCGCGCCAATCTGCGGCGTGGCCTCTTTGAAAAAATATGACTCTTTTAGAATATTCCAAATACAGAAACCATCGCCGACACCGTCATAATTATTATCCGGGCCGCAAGTGGCGCCTAAGCTGGAGCAAGCGGTCTGCCCTTCGCTACAAATTAAAGAATTACTGGTACCGCGGATAACAGCCGGATTAATCATTGCCGGCAAATCATCAGACATGCCATCGACACCGGCATCACGACAATAATAGAACTTATAATTATAATTGGCACAACTGCCGATAGCACCAACGCAAGTATCATACCAAGGCGACCAAGCTAAAGTTACCGGGTTAACTGCCGGCCAAGGATTCTTACATAGGAAGATAAAGAGAGGAGTTTCTGCTTGCAGGCCGTCGCCTTCTTGATAAACATTACAGCAATTATTTACGCATTCCGGCTCGGCACAGACACATGAAGATGAGCTATTACAATTAGGCGCCGAAAACCGATTCATATCGATTTGGGCGGAGAGGATGGTTGAGTCATCAGAAACGCCGGAAGCGGCCGCCACTAAAGCTTGGTTAGCCGCCAAGCCGCTGACATAAGCAATGCTGGCGATACTGGGTTTAGCGACATTCCAAGACCAATCCCAATAATAGCCGGAACTGGGATGTAAAAGCTGGCCATCAGCGCTGTAAGCGCCGGCTTCAAACAATTTATCTCGGTCATTTTTAGTGTCAAAACTATTGCTCTGAGGGTTAGAATCATCTTCATTAATATCGTTATCGGTATTCTGGAAAAGATAGGAGGCCGGCTCGGTGGTCACATAGTCAACAGCGCAAATGCCGGCATTGGCGCCTTGCTGAGCCAAAGTAGTAAATCCCGCAATATAAGAATTTTTAAAAGATAAATTATTAAAATCAATATTTTCACCCTCAATATAACTATTCGTTCCCAAATTTAAATATCCGGGACCGTTAAGACCGAGCTGCCATTGACTCAAAACGCCGGCATTGCTATCTAAAGATTCATCGCCCTTAACAATCACATAATAATTGGTGGCTGGGGATAGTAATTTTTTAGGAATAAATTCTGCCACACTGCCGTTGCCATTATTGATAACTGAAATACTGCCCGGAACCGAACAATAGAGCTTATCCGGCGCCGGCTGATTTAAAGCTAAAACTGTCGGAGAAGACAAGCCTAAGCGGTCCAAAATCGAGGAGAAAGCCGACTTAACTTGATAGTAAGCTTTGGCCAGCCAATTATGATTAATTGTATTAACAGCGCCGGCAGAGGCCAAAAAGGTACCGGCCGGGCAAACACCAGTACCGTAATCATGCTCTTCTAATAACAAAATATTATCCATCACGCTTCCCACATCCATCAATTGATCAAAGGGCACTTGAATACTGGCGTTACGACAAACACCGGTAGCACCGTGGGAAGGTATTAGCTGTTCGCTTAACACCGAAGGTCGAGTACGGCAGCAAGCACCCGCATCGCAGCCTAAAGTATCGGCATTGCCACAATCGGCATCCTGGCTACAACCGCAACACAAGCCGCGGTCTTCTCCGGAACAAGGGGCCTGATTAGGCTGGCAGACCAGACTGCCGTTACCGATGCCTGAACAAGAATTAGGATTGCCTACCTGGCAGCAGCAAGTGCCGCAATCTCCGGGAAGGCCGACGTTACCGGTATTATTAAGGCAAGCGAAGGGAGAAGAACAAAAAGACTGATTACAATCTCCGCTAGAAGAAGTTAAGTTACGGCAATCTTTACCTAAGCCGCCCAAAGGTGGCTGGGCACAACCGATACCACAAGCCGTCTGGCTATTGTAAGTTCCTATCGGAGAAGGATTAGGGTCGCACTGTGACTCATTAGGAGCCGCCTGACAGTTATAATAGGCGCAATAACCACCAAGCATCTGGGCGCCACTGCTGCACTTCTGGTCATTAAAGTTAAAGCAACAACCGCTGGCGGCCGAGCAAGACACTAAATCACCGTCGAATTGACCGCAAAAAGATAAACCGGGACTGGCGGCACAGTTATCAACGCATGATTCGAGATTCTTAAACAATCCAAACACCTTAGGTGTTGAAGAAGCACATAGGCTCGGATCGCCGGGAGGAGTAGAAGAAGCGCTTTGACAATCATAATAGGCGCAATAACCGAAATCAGGACTGGTGGGATCCGCACTCACCTCCTGGCCATTGCCGCCTCGACAGACATCATCTTCAGGAGAAGCCGTCCCTTTCGAATCGAGACAACAAGACTGGCTGTGATCAAGACAAGATTCGGCTGACAAGCGGCTACAATCAACACAGGCGCCAGTCGGCACGGAAATATCGCAATATTTACCGGAATGAGCACTGCAATTACAAGCTTGGTCAGACAGCAACTGTTCTTCCGGGGAAATGGCACCGTTACCGTCACTGTCTACCATGCAACCGGAACATTGGCCTAGGCCGGCCTTATCGTCACTGGTATCACTGCCGCAAGTGCCGCTGCAGGTTAAGGGCGAACAGCAATCGCGTGCATCCTGACCGATTTCGCAGCAACAATCACACCGCGCTGAAGTATCAGCCAAACAAGAAGTTCCATTGCAACTAGCGCTGCCGGGACATAATTCGGTGCTCACACAACGCCCTTCGCCGCCTATTTGCTGGCAATTAAAATTAGCCGGGCAGAGAGAACAAGTTGATTCCGTCGCGCTGACACTATCGACGCAATGGCCGCCATCAATACGCGTCCAGCCATTGGGGCACGAAGAAGCAACGCTTATCTGCCAATGAGATTGGTTGCCGAACTGGCTGAAACTCTTGCAAGATTGGACGGCGCTAAATTCTTGCTGGCCAAGAGTGTAGCTGATATTCGAATTCAAGGAGCAAGTATTATTATTGATAAAACACTTATCTGATTGACTATCATAAACACAAGCTCCCTCTCCTAACTCGGCACAAGCAGGCACAGTCGCGCAACTGGAATCGCAAGCGCCTAGAACCTTGGTTCCACCGGCATAAGGAGAGCACAATCCCGGAGAATTAGGGCAGAAAGCGCCTACTTGGCAGGCCCCTAAGGCTTGAGCCATTCCTTGACAGCTATCAAATTCGTCATCGCCCTCGACACCGCCGAAGCCGGTAGAAAAGTTCCATTCAAAGACAGAATTGGGAATATCGACATAACACTCGGCTAAAGAAGCGGCACAACGTCCTTGTTTGTAAGTGCCGGCAGGGCAACAAGTATCACCGCCGCAATCACCATTATCGACGCAGGTGCCGATTTCAAAATTAACATCATTGCCCCATTCGCTATTTTTTACCACCTTCACGGCGCCAGTGACGGCATTATCGGGCACATTAGGATTTAATTTCTGAGCTGATTGTTCAAGGCTGATTTGACCGCTAACCGAACGATTATAAGAAAAAACCGTTAAAGCGTTACCGCCATTATCACCAAAATATTCTCCCCAAATTTCTACGGGCGTACCAATTTGGCCACGCGTCGGGAAAATACGGCAAATACTCGTCTTTAAAGAAGAATTGGCGTCAACGGTAAAGGCGTTAGGATTGGCATTTTGAGAATTAATTTCCTCTTCATTAATCTCCATCCTTAACTCATAACTGCCGTCATTAATGTCAGCGGGAACTTTTACAATCACTTGACTATCTTTCCAGATAGAATTGGCGCAAACCTCGGGAAAATCATAACTAGCTTCTGTTTCTCCAAAAAATACCTTAGAGGCGCCGCGAGCACCGCCGAAGCCGGAGCCGTGAATGGTAACATATTGGCCGGCGCGGCCGCTACTGGGCTCAAAATAACTGATGTAGGGGCCCTGATTGGGTTCAGCCTGCTTTACAAAGCGGACATAATTGCTTTTCTCATTATTGCCAGCAATGCTCGCCACCACGAAACTGCTCATTTTACCTTTATTGACATTGGGGATTGTGGTTGTGCCTGCTAGTCCTGCTGGATTAATAAAATCAGAGGCTAAGCCGCGCACATTTTTATCATAGTTGCCAAAATAAGCTTCACCTCCATACAAATTTACACCGCGATAATTAACTTGCTCGCTTAAAAGACCAGAGTCTGGGGTAAGCAGGCAAAGTCCGGGGCGAACAATGCTGTTAACTACAAAATCATCAATAATCGGCCCGTTATCATCATTAGTACTATCAGTTTGATTATCAGCAGTAATCACCCGCACTGCCCCGGTCATGGCCGTATCAGGAACAACTACAATAATCTGGGTATTTGTCCAAGAATCGATACAGTCGGGATTTAGATTGGTGGGATTAAGACCGATGGCATCCGTACTGAAAACCACCTTGCTGGTTAAAGGGTCATATTGACCAAAATTAGAACCAGAAATAGTAACGATATTATCAGCCGTGCCATTAGGCGTAGTAAAATTACAACCCAAAGAACAGTCGGCATCGCTAGTACAGGACAAATCGCCGTCTTCGTTGCAAAAACCCCCTGAAGGACTAATATTGGTAATCACCGGCGGTCCATAACAAGTACAAGAATCCGGGTCACAACTTAAATATTCAGCACATTTATTATTATCTGCTTCGCAAGTTGGCGTATTAGTATCAGCATCGCAAGGGTCGCCCAACTCTCCTTTAGGCAGACAGGAACAGGTATCAGCATCGCAAAAACTATCAACAGAACAGATTTGATCAGCCGCTTGGCAACCGCTAAGCGGACTGCTGTCACAGCTGATGGGGCCGCCGCCATAATTACAATCAGAGCCAAGACATGGACCCCACGAACCATCGATACAGCTCATAGACCCGCCACAACCGCAAGACAAAGATTGCCCTGAGGAACAGGAGCCGGATGAACCGTTGCCATTAGTTGCGCCGATGAGCCGGCTCAGGATAAAAGAAGCGATGCCCCAGGCTGACAAGATAATAACTAAACCGATAACACCATTTCTTAAAATTTTCTTTGCCTTTTCCACCTTATCTTCTTCGCCGTTGGAAGTCATCCAAATGAAACCGCCGTAAATAATCAAACCGACAGCCAATACGCCTAAGACAAGCATGACTATATTAATAATCCTGGCGGCAATGGTTCGCGGGTCACCCGCACTTAAAGCAATATCATTATTAATCTCGTTAACTCCGACATCAATTTGAGCGCTAGCCAAACCGGCAAATATCAGACTGGCGCTAAGCAAAAAAAGAAACACCGCAATCCGAATAATGAATTTTTTATTTTTAGTCACAAAAGAAGGCTTATTTAGCATAAAGGCGTGAAGATAATCAGCGGCAAATACCGCTAACGACTTTATAACTTTATTTTATTACTAAATTTTATCTGTTATTGGCAATTACCGTCATCCCCTAAAATATCTGTCGGTACTCCATAGCAACAAGAGGGATTACCGGGATTGGCCGCACAGTTGGGCCCGGCGCTTGGTTTAAAACAATTCTGATAAATATCTTTCACCCCCGAGCCTACTTGGGATTTATAAGTTACCGAAGAGCCCATTTCCGTATGATTTAAAAAGGCAAAGGTTAAATCAGGTTCTCCATCCAAAGGGGAAACATCGCGATTCTCCGCGGTTATCCAATAACCCACAGGCGCAGGAGAAGAAGTAAACAGGTTGATAAGATGATGCTCGACATCCTTCTGGCCATTATTAACCCAGATATTGCCGGTGCGCAGACTGGCATTCATCATCAAAGTGTTAAAATTAATTTGGACAGGAGCTTTAGTGTCGGCATTCAAACTGTTATTATCCGGTTTAATAAAAGAAATTTGCGGCGGGTCGGACATTATCTGGTCATTAATATAAAAGGACCAGCGGTATTTGTCTTTGAGCTCAAGATTAGCCGCTTCATTTTCATTATAAAAAGCAATCGGCCCGTCCGCAAAAACATCACGATTGCCATCTAAAGAATTGGCGGCGGCGTCAACGATGCCGTCAAGCTGATTAAGATTGGCTACCGGATAATTTTTGCCATTGGCATCCTGACAAGTTAGATAATTGGAAAAGGGCGCGCACTGAGAAAATGGCTGAAAATTGGCGCAATCTGTATCAGTACTACAGGTCTTTAAATTAGCGGCTACCAATTGAACAGCTAAATGGCTATTGGCCGGCAAACAATAAATCTTCTCACCGCAGCCGTTTTGCCCGCATTCAACATCAGAAATAAATTCAACCGTCTTATAAGCATTAGAAATCAAAAATTTACCGGAAAGATAGTTGCCGGCGCAAACGTTATCACTACACTTATAGGAAGCGCAATCGGCGTTAGTATTACAAGCTTCTCCTTCAGTGGCCGAAGATTCTGCGTTAACAATCCGGATATAATCAGCCGTTTCGTCCGCCGAACCGGAAACAAGCATCGGATTAACCGCTTCATTAAAATTAAGCTGGATAACCGAGTTCATCGGACGGTCATGGCGGTCTTTTACTTCACTGGTCTTAACCATATCGACCCCGCCGTTAAACGCTTGCAAAGAAAGAGCGTCGCTATTGGTTGTAGACAAATTCAAATTATTACCGGCCGCACCAGCTACTTTGGCAGTCAAGGCCACTTTATTTCCTTCTAAATCAACATTAATATCAGGATGTCCGCTTAATTTTACATAAATATTGAGAGCAACAATGCTTAAATTGTTGCAACCCATAACCGGAATATTGTTGCCGCTATTCGCTTCGGAAAAAGTATATATTTCTCCGCCCACGGTGAGTTGGTCGGCTAAAATCTCCGGCTGAATATTTACCTGCCAAGCATTGCCGGCCTCATGGCCGTCAACATCAAGTTGGAAAAATCCAGGAAAAATAATCTGATTGCCGTTCCAATTAGCTACGCCCAGCAATTCCTGACCGGCGAATAACTGCGCCTGATTATTTTCAGAAGTGGTGACCACGGTCAAAGCGGAAATATTTTGATGAAAATCAACAGCAAGAGTAGCGTTGCCGTTCTGATTGCCGGCTGTAGGAGTTACGCCCAAAACTGAAGGGGCTTGATAAATTTGAGGACAACTATTGACGGTCACGGCGGCTTGAGCGGGAACAGCGGCTACAGTCTGGCCGTATAAGTCTCTCTCGTTATCCGGCAAAGGGAAAACGCCCCCCCTAAGAACTTGGGGAGGGGTTAAATCTAAATTATTGCTAACCCGAAAACCCCACTGAAACCAATCCGTATTGCAAGTTTTAAAAATTGAGTCACCATTATCTTTCAAAATACCGCTGGTAAATTTAACTTGGTAATCGGTGTCGCCATCAGGGCTGCCTAAAAAGTCATTAGGAGTAATAATTAAAGTCTGCCGGTCGCTGGAAGCGCTCACGTGCGCCCGGCTGACATTAGTATTATCGGCCGGACAGGAGGCATCGCCGCAGTTATCTCCAAAATCTTGCCGGAAAATCCGAATATGAGCAGGATTGATGAGATTGCAAGATGTTTGGTCGCACGCACAAGCTTCGCCTGATTCATTCTGACAGACACTAGTTAGGAGTAAAGGTTCTTTAAATGTAATTATAAGAGAAGTATTGCGCGCCACTCCGGTTTGTCCATCTTCAGGATAAACGCGCTCGACTGTACAAGCTCCCATTGCCCCGGTGCCGACTAGAGAACTGCTGCCGGAATTACCATTGAAAAGGCCGCCGTTGCCGGTAGCGCCCAAAAGACGGCTCATTATAAAGGAGACGATTCCCCAAGCCGATAAAATTATCACGAGGCCGATAATGGCATTTTTGAGAATATTCTTAGCCTGGTCAATTTTGTCTTCGCTGCCGCCGCTGGTCATCCAAAGAAAACCGGCGTAAATTATCAGGCCAACCGCAATCACGCCCAAAAATAACAAGGCGATATTAATGATTCGGGCCACGATAATACGAGGATCGGTAGCACTTAAAGCGATGGTATTGCTAATTTCGTTAACGCCGACATCTAAATTCTGGGCAAAAACAAAATTAACCGATAACAGACCGGCGCTAATAAGCGCGAAAAATAATAAAGAAGAAAAAAATCGACGGCGCATTTTATTTTAATTGAACCGCAAAGCGTGATATAATTTAAAAGCTTAGCAGTTAAGCTTATTATAACATAAAAATGCAAAATTAGAAAAGACATGACTATTGAGCGTATCATCAAAAAATTTGAAGAAAATCATCCCGGCGAAGACACGACAATGCTACGCCTAGCTTATGATTTTGCGCTGGAAGCGCACTCGGGACAACTGCGTAAAACCGGCGAACCCTATATTCAACACCCCCTACATACAGCCTTCCTCTTAGCGGAAATTAAAGCCGACCTACCAACCATTATAGCCGGCCTGATTCATGATGTTCCTGAAGACACGGATAAGACCATCGAGGACGTTCAAAAAAACTTCGGCGAAGAGGTGGCGACTTTAGTCGCCGGTATCACCAAGCTGGGAAAAATAAAATACCGAGGGATTGAACGCTACCGAGAAAATCTAAAAAAGATGTTCTTAGCCATGGCCGCCGATATCCGAGTTATTTTTATTAAGTTCTGCGACCGTCTGCATAATCTGCGCACTCTTGAGGGCTTGCCGCCAGCCAAACAAAAAAGAATTGCTCAAGAAACCTTGGAAATATATGCCCCTATTGCCGGCATGCTCGGCATCTGGCGCTTAAAATGGCAATTAGAGGACCTGTGTTTTAAATACCTATATCCAGAAAAATTCCAGGAATTGGAACAGGAATATGAAGTAGAAAAAAAAGCGGAAAGAAACCAATATTTCCAAAAAATTAAGAAAGAATTATTGCCGCGATTAGCTGAAACTAATTTAAACTATGATTTAGAAGTCCGCTTCAAACATCTGTACAGCATTTATCAAAAAATGCAGCGCAAAGACAGAAAATTCGATGAAATCTATGATGTATTTGCTTTAAGAATAATTGTGCCCACCATTGATGACTGTTATAAAGCTCTGGGTATAATCCACACCATTTGGCGGCCGAAGCCGAACCGCTTTAAAGACTATATCGCCGTTCCTAAGCCGAATGGCTATCGCTCCCTCCACACCACCATCTTCGGGCCGGAAGGCAAAGCGGTGGAATTCCAAATCAGAACCCAAGAAATGCACGAAGAGTCATTATATGGTTTAGCCGCTCATTGGTATTATAAAGCTAGGAACCAAAACGGATTACAGCCCCATTGGGTAAAAGAAATTATCGACATCCAAAAAGAAATTTCTGACACCAGCGAACTGATTAAAAACATCAAATTGGATATTTTTAACGACCGCATTTTCGTGTTCTCGCCTAAAGGCGATGTTTTCGAATTACCGGAGTATTCCACCCCTATAGACTTCGCTTACGCCGTCCATACGAATATAGGCAATCAAGCTACCGGCGCTATTGTCAACGACCGCCTGGCCAAGCTCGACCAAGAATTAAAAAATGGCGACTTGGTAGAAATCATCACCGATAAAGGAAGACAATATCCCAATCGTGACTGGCTGAAATTTGCTAAAACAAAAAGAGCCCGGGACCGCATCAAACAATTTGCCAAAAAAAGTCCGATTGAAAATTTCAAACGTTTTCTACCGGGCAGGAAAAAAGAATAAAAAACGCTGGCGGCAGTATCAAAAAATCACCCCTTTAACTGAGGTGATTTTTTAAAATATTATCTATTCTGAGTTTCTTCCAATTTGCCGGTCTTGCGCAAATATTCTTTTTTACGCTGGGTCTCGATACTAATCAAAGCATACTTTTTCTGTTGTCTTTTGGTTTTCTTCGGCTCCAAGTGTTGCTTGGAACGCGCTTTCTCTAGACGTTTGCTATTTTTTAAGCCTTTCTTGAATTTACGCAAGAAACTCTCAAAACTTTCGCCGGGTTTTCTTTTAAAATCAGCCATAAATTACACCTTCCTTTCTATTTACTTTTTTTTCTAACTTATCTTTTATTTTCTTAAAAGCCACCGTTTCTTGAACACCGGACTCCATGTCTCTTAGCATAATAGTTTCGTCCATAACTTCTTTCTTGCCTAAAATCAAACTGACCTTGGCGTTTAAACGCGTAGCCTCTTCCATCTGGTTCTTAAGGCTGTCGGTTGAAAAAGACTGGCGGACATTAAAGCCGGCTCGGCGCAGTTCTTCAAAAAGAATCAAAGACTTAATCTTAGCTTGGTCTCCCAACTGTGCCAGAAATATTACCTCTTCTTTAAAATTAGGCAGAGTCAAGCGATCTTTTACCTTTGCCACAACTCTTTCCAGGCCGATGGCTAAGCCGACGGACGGAGTTGGACGCCCGCCTAAGCTTTCTACCAAATTATCATAACGTCCGCCTCCGGCCAAAGCTAATTTGCTGGAAGCTACACCTTCGTCATTAAGGGGCCAAAATTCAAACACAGTATCATTATAATAACTGAGACCGCGCACCAAATAAGGATTAAAGTTATAGGGGATGCCGAGCTCGTCTAGATATTCCAGCACCTTGGCAAAATGATTCCGGCTTTCATCAGATAAACAATCGGCAATCTGGGGCGCTTCGTGCAATAGGTGCTGGCAGGCATCTTCCTTGCAATCCAGCAAGGCCATCATATTTTTGCCCAGATATTTCTTGCAATTATTGCAGAGCTTGGAACGACGCCCCCTCTCCTTGTAAAAGCTGTTAAGTTTGCCGATATATTCCTTGCGGCAATCCGCTTTACCCAGGCTGTTGATTTGAATCTGAAAATTAGCTTGCAAATCTTGAAAAAAATTATAGGCGGCGGCAATCAGTAAAGCCTCGGCCATCGGCTTGTCTTCACCGATAACTTCAAGATTAAATTGATTTGATTCGCGATAGCGTCCGGTCTGCATTTTTTCTTTTCTAAAAACTGAGCCAATAGAATAAAGGCGGACAGGTTGGGGCAGTTCGGAAAAATTATTTTCAATATAAGCCCGTAAAATCCCTTGGGTAAGTTCTGGACGTAAGACGCCGTTTTCCCCTTTTTCACAGTCTAAAGAGTATAATTCTTTATCGTTATTGTGCCGGGTCGATTTCTTATACAAATCCGCGCTTTCAATCGCGGGCGTCTTAATAGCATTAAAACTATAGAGTTCAGCTAAAGAGGCGGCCTTGTTGGAGACAGCGCTAAAATAGCGGTATTCTGAAGGCACGATATCTTTCATACCTAAAAGACGAGGCACCGCTTTAGCACTTCTCCTCTCTGGGGCTTTTTTAAAAGCCGGCATGTTTTTGGCATTCGCCTTCGGTCTGGGCATAGAAAAAATAATAATTATTTAGAAACGCTGTAATCTATCGGCTGGTTGAAAATAGTCGCACGATTGAAGGGCCAGCCGCGCAAAAAAACTCTTCCGGTGATAAAGCTGCGGTTAACCGCGCCGAAACTGCGTGAATCTTTAGAAGCGGTGCGATTATCGCCCAAAACAAAATACTCATCAGCACCCAAGCTAATCTTATCATCACTGTTGGAATAGGTCGGCGTTCCCTCATCCAGGTACGACTCTGATAAAACCAGGCCCCCGGGGTACTGATCATTATAAATAATTACCTGCGAGTCTTTAATCTGCACGCTTTCCCCAGGCAAGCCGATTACTCTCTTTATAAAATATTCCTGAGGATTCAAGGGGTAGCGGAAAACAATAACTTCACCTCTGGTAATAGGACGAAAGCGATAACTGATTTCATCAATGATTAGGTATTCATGGTCATGAAAACTGGATTCCATCGACATGCCTTTTACATAAAAAGGCTGAATCAGAAAATAACGCACCGGAATAATAATGGCCAAAGAAATCGCCACCACCTTGAGCGCTTCAAAAAATAAAATGAGTGTTTTCTTAAACATAATGAAAAATTGCTAACAAGCGCCGCCATATTCCTAATAAATAAGGCTGACAGTTAGCAACGCTTAGAGAGCATATCACAAAAAAGTAAAAAAAGCAAATCAATTAAATTTCAATTATTAGCCAATAAACATCGCATCGCCATAGCTGTAAAAACGATAATTTTCTTTGATGGCCTGGCGATAGGCCTCCATAATAGCTTTCTGTCCGGCCAGAGCAGAAACAAGCATTAAAAGACTGGATTTAGGCAGGTGAAAATTAGTAATTAAGGCATCGGTTAAGGCAAATTTATAGCCAGGATAAATAAAAATATCAGTCCATCCTTGATACGCCTCCCCTAACGATAATCTTCCCTGATTGATTTCTTGCCCGTAAGACTCCAGGACACGGCAACTAGTAGTTCCGACCGCCACAATCCTCCGATTCTGCTTCTTCGCGGCCGCCAGCGCTTTAGCGGCGCTAGCGCTGATAGACACAAACTCGGAATGCATTTGATGTTTAGTGATATCGACTTCTTTCACGGCGGCAAATGTACCCAAACCGACATGTAAGGTTACCGGCACAATGTCCACCCCTTTTTGCCTTAATCTTGCCAGCATTCTTTTGGTAAAATGCAAACCGGCAGTCGGAGCCGCTACCGACCCCTTATGCTTTTCCTGGGCGTAAACCGTCTGATAGCGCAGTCTGTCCAAGCTCTGCCGGCCGCTACCTTGAATGTAGGGAGGCAAAGGCATCCGGCCAATTTGGTCGAGCAAGCGCCAAAATGCCTGTCCGCCTCTATTAAAAGATACCAGCCAAGTGCCATTTCCTTGGTCTGTTTCTAAGATTGCCTGGAGACCATGACCGCAAATAATTTTTAAGCCGGAGTGCACGCGGCCGCCGACTAGACATTCCCAGTGACCGTCTTGAATAAATTTATGTAAAAAAATTTCTACTTGACCGCCGCTGCCGTCCTTATGGCCGATTAAACGCGCCGGAAAAACCTTCGAATCATTAATTACCAAAACATCGCCTGAGTGCAATTCGTTTTTTAAATCATCAAAACGGCAATGACGAATATGGCCGCTTAAACGGCCCAAACACAAAAGCCGAGCATGGTCGCGCGGCTTAGCCGGGGATTGGGCGATAAGATGCTTAGGCAGATTATAATTAAATTCCTCCAAGGATATTGTTTTTTGCTTCATAAAATACCGCCATCAGAAAAATTCCTGCCTAGGTGAGTATAGGCCGCTGCGGTAGCCAAGCGCCCCCGCGGCGAGCGATCTAAAAATCCCAGCTGTAGAAGATAGGGCTCATAGATATTTTCTAAAGTATCGGCTTCCTCGCCGGTAGCGGCCGCCAAAGTATTGAGGCCAACCGGACCGCCCTTAAATTTGTCAATCAAAGTTTGCAAAATCTTGCGATCAACCGCGTCCAAACCCAAATAATCCACCGCCAATAAGGCAAAGGCTTGGTCGCAGGCCTCAAGGCTGATTTCTCCTTTATTTTTTACTTGGCAATAATCGCGCACTCTTTTAAGCAGGCGATTGGCGATTCTGGGCGTACGCCGAGAACGACCGGCAATGGCGGTAGCGGCCGGCGCGGGCAAAGCAATCTCTAAAATATTGGCGCTTCTGGCAATAATCTTTTCCATTTCCGCCGGCAAATAAAAATCTAAATGATGAGAAAGGCCGAAACGGTCGCGCAAAGGAGCGGAGAGGAGGCTGGCCAAAGTAGTGGCGCCGATAATAGTAAAGCGAGGCAAGTCCAATCTTAAGGTCCTTGCGCTCGGTCCTTTGCCCATCACGATATCCAAAGCATAATCTTCCATTGCCGGATATAATATCTCTTCCACTGCTTTCGGCAAACGATGAATTTCGTCGATAAACAGAATATCGCCTTCCTCTAAATTGCTTAGAATCGCCGCCAAATCGCCGCTTTTTTCAATCGCCGGACCGGAAGTAATGCGAATATTAGCCCCCATCTCATTAGCAATCACATGAGCTAAAGTCGTCTTTCCCAATCCCGGAGCGCCGTATAATAAAATATGCTCAACCGGTTCCTGGCGCTGCTTGGCAGCGGAGAGGGCGATTTCTAAATTTGCCTTGATACTTTCTTGCCCGATATATTCACGCAGAAAACGCGGACGTAAAGATTTATCCAAGACGGCTTCTTCAGTTGTCTCCTGCGGGTCAAGCAGGCGCTCTTCATGCGTCATAAATTTATTATTATAGTTCATCCCAAGTTTGCCGACCATCGCCCTCAAGATTAAAAATTTCCCCGCTAAAACGCGGCTTTGAACCCAAATTTATATCCAGCCAAGCCTTAATCTTAGCTAGCCATTCACGCTGTTTCATTTGCTTGATATTCTGATAGAAGTGCTTATCCGCCCGGCAGCCCCAGGCATCAAGATTAAGCCTTTTGGCAATATAAAGAGAACGATTAAGATGAAAGTCTTGAGTGGAAATTAAAAAAGATTGGGCTTGAAAAAGCTTTTTAGCCCTATAAAGACTATCGTAAGTATCAAATCCGGCGTGGTCTAAAAAAATATCGGCCGGCGGGACCCCTTTAGCCAAAAGGTAATCTTTACCAGCATTAACTTCATCGTAAAGGGTTCGGCCATGGTCACCGCTGACTAAAATTTTTCGCACCAAGCCGGCCTGATATAATTCAAAAGCCGTTTCCAAGCGGTCGGCAAACACCGGACTGACCTGATTATTTTCATAAACAGCCGCCCCCAAAACCAAAACGACCGGCCTTTGCCCTTTAATATCATGCAGGCAATCATCAACGATGTAGCTGCTAAAAGAATTGACGCGCTGTTGTACGAGCCACAAAGACCAAAGGCCAAAAATCAATAAATATAAGAGCCAGCGCCAGCGAAAATATTTTCCTATCATAGATATAGAGATTAATTTAAGCTATCTCTGACGAAATTCGCAGATATTCTTAAAATCGCAATGTTTACACATTTCTGAAGGATGCGGCGAAAAATTCCGCGCTTTAATCGCTTCAATCTGGGATTTTATTTCTTCTCTTAGTTTTTCCTTTTCCGTTTCTTTAGGCAGAAAGGCTAAAAAGCTGCCGTCTTCGACATAATAATATTTTAGAGACAAAACTTTGATTTGTAAAACTTCTTCCAAAAACAAATGATACAGAATCAACTGGCGCTTGCTGTCCCAATCTAATTTATCTTTAGGGCTGCCCGTCTTATAATCAATAACCTCGACTCCGCCATCAAGCCTATCAACACGGTCAATCGTGCCCTTTAAAGTTTCGCCGCCGATTTTAAAAGAAAAGCTTTTTTCCAAAAAAAGAGGAGAAGGCACGGCCGCATTGCAAAAGGCTTCATGAAAAGCGCGAATTGATTTTTTGGCTTTTTTCTTATACTCTTCGCGCTGAGCGGCACTTTCATAACCGTCTTCCAGCCAATAATCGGCCAGGACCTTTTCCAAGCGCTTAAAACTCAAAATCTCAGGGTCAATGGCAACATCGCCGAACAAACTGGCTTGAGGGCCATTGCTCAAAGGCTTTAAAAAATCATAAAAGACATTATGCATCACCCGGCCGAAGATAAGGCTGGGCTTATCCGCCGGAGCGGGAACCTTCAAGATAAAAGCAAATTTATACTGTAAAGGACAAGTCTTGTAAGCGGCCAATTGGGAAAAGGAAAAACGTTTCGGCAGGTGTTCCGGAGACAAATCTGAAGGGATAATTTGCCCGCCGCCAATCGATAAATCTCGCCATAGTTCATTCTTTAGTTTTTCGGCCGGAACGAGCACGGACGCCAGGCCGGCCTCGTCGATAAAACGCGATGCCTTCTTTTCTCGGACGCCGCCGTAATCTTTAGCGCTGGTTAAATATAATTCTTGCTTGGCTCTGGTCATAGCCACATAGAAAAGGCGTCTTTCTTCCTCTAAATGGGCGTCCTTAGTGTCGGTCAAGGGCTCCTTAATAATTGCCTCTGGTAAAGATATTTTATCGCCGCGATTGATGGTCGGAAATTTTTTGTCCGCCAAATTAACCACAAAGACGTAAGGAAACTCCAAGCCCTTGGCGGCATGGACAGTCATCACTTTTACCGTATCGGCATCGGCAAAATCTAAGCGTAAAGCGCCGCTCTCGCCGGCCTCCAATTCTAACTCCATCGCGGCCATAAAATCGGGCAGGCGAGTTTCCGGGGCGTTTTCTTCAAAACGCTTAATCTTTTGGTAAAATTGATTAAGGTAGGAAAAAATTTCTTGATCGCGGTCAATATCCAAGCCTTTTACCAGCCCGGATTCTTCGATAAATTTAAAAAAGATTAAACTGGGCAAAGAACCGCTGACCAGCGCCGAATGCTGTTCGATTAAACGCATTAAAAATTTAATCGGCGGCACCGCCTCCGGACTGAGATCACTCACTGCCTCCACTTTCTGCAAGGTTTCAAATAATGACCAAGCTTTACGGCGGGCAAAACGATTTAAACTGATGATATCGGCATGAGAAATTTTGAAAGGTTCTAAATTTAAAACCCTAAACAGAGCGGAAGACTCATGATAATTATCAAGCAAGCGCAAATAGGCCAGGCAATCGAGAATAATCGGCTTATAGTACAAGCCGCGCAACGACACAAATTGATTGGGAATGCCGCGGCGGCTTAACTCTTTCACAAATAAATCAGCCGTATCATTGGATCGGGCCAAAACGGCAAAGTCGGACCAAGCCGCTCCGGACTCCGCGCTCTCCTGGCGCTGATAAATATCCAGTATTTTTTCGGACACAAAAGACAATTCGTCTTCTTGGCTTTCCAGCAGATAGAAAGCCGGCGGCAAGCCTTTTGATGACTCTTTGCCCCGAGCGCGCAAAGACTTGTCTATCGACAATCTGTCTTCTAAACGATTAGGGTCGTTGTGGCGGATAAAATTATGGGAAATATCAAGGATGTCCTGGCGCGAACGATAATTATCGGTCAAGATAATTTCTATTGCCTCAGGAAAATCATCTTTAAACTGCATGATATTGGCCAAGGAAGCGCCGCGGAAACGATAAATCGCCTGGTCATCGTCGCCCACCACCATCAGATTGTTAGCGGGAGCGGCCAGAAGCTTCACTAATTCATATTGCGCCCAATTCGTATCCTGAAATTCATCCACCATGATATAAGTGAATTGCCGGCGGTAACTTTGCAATATATTCGGGCGCTGACGGAATAATTTAAGCGTATAAAGTATTAAATCTCCGAAGTCCAAACAGCTATTGTCGAGTAATAATTTATTATAGGTCTGATAAGCTCCGGCTAACTCCCGATAACGCCCGGCTTCCATGGCGCCGCCGTCATCATCACCCCCCCTCTTGCCGGGGGCGCCGGAAAGAGCCTGGTCACCGTCGGCCAACAAAGCGGCGGCATATTCCAAGTATTCATCCGGATTGATATTTTCATCCTTCAATCGGGAGAAATGCTTTAACAATTCAGCGATAAATTTGGTCGGATTGCCTAAAGGACGATAATAATCCAAATCAAACAAATCCAGATTCTGTTTCAACATCATCCATTGTTCAGTGGCGCTCAACACGCGGAAATCCGAAGGTAAACCGATATCTAAAGCATGCTCCCTTAAAATTCTTTCGCAAAAGCCATGGAAAGTGCTAATCCATAAATCCAAATAGCCATAAGGAAGGAGGCGGTCGGCGCGCTCTTCCATTTCTTGAGCCGCCTTCTCGGTAAAGGTAAGAAGCAAGGCCTGGTCGCTGCCTAATTTATCATTTAACAAAATATCAGCAAGACGATTTACCAAAACAGTCGTCTTGCCGGTGCCGGCGCCGGCCACAACCAATAAAGGACCCTGGCGATGTTTTACCGCCCGTTCCTGTTCGCTATTGAGTTTTGATTTAAAACCAGCGGACATAAAAAATCTTATAATTTCAAAGCGGCCTTAATAGACTTTTTTTCTAAACTGGAAATCTGGCCGATGATGGCCAAGTTCAAACCCTTATTTTTCATTACCATCATTGCCGCTTTTCTAATATCACTAGCACTTAGAGAACGCAATTTTTTCTCTAATTCATCCGGATTGCTTAGGCGTTCGCGTAAAACGACCTGACGTCCATACCAACTGGCGACTTCATCACTAGCCTCAAGCTGCATCAATAATCGTCCGGAAATAATATCTTTAGCCCGAGCCAACTCTGCCGCCGGCACGTCTTCCGAGGCTATTTTGCGATATTCTGAAAGGATGATTTTTACCGCTTCTTCCGCTTTCCCCTTGGGCACACCGGCCTGAGTGCTTAAATATCCGGAGTCAGTATAAAATTCTGCCGTTGTTTTTACATAATAGGCCAGACCGGAACGTTCACGCAAAGAAATAAATAAACGCGAACTCATCGACCCTCCCAGAATAACACTCAAAAGCTTCAGGGCTAGCTCTTGCACGTGCCCCACCGGCACTGTCCGCAACGCTAGAGCCAGATTAATCTGGTCGGTTTTCTTATTTACTATTTTTAAAGAGGGCCGCTCTTGCTTCTCCTTCACGGCTATCTTATTCCGCCAAGCATTCAACGGAAAATTTCCAAAAATCTTTAGCGCCGCCGCCTTATCAGCCGGACGGATAGAACCGCTTAGAATTACCGCAATACTGTTCGCGCCATACTGGCGGCGAAAATAACGTAAAAAATCTGCACGCTTGAAAGCGCGAATGTTTTTCTTGGTACCGATAGTGTCCCAGCCGGCGGGAGTGTCGCCATACAGACAAGATTCCAAGACATCTTCGACATGCATCATCGGATTATCCTCATACATGTTTAACTCCTCAATAATCACCCCTTTTTCACGCTCGATTTCAATGGCATCAAATTTAGAATTATTCAGCATGTCTCCCAATATTTCTAAAGCGCAATCTAATTTGCCGGCAGCCGTTTTTACATAATAGCCGGTATATTCTTTCGAGGTAAAAGCATTATACTCGCCGCCGAGCGCATCCAACTCAGCCGACAGCGATAAAGTATCCGGTCTTTTCAATGTTCCCTTAAAAAACATGTGCTCCAAGAAATGAGAGAGACCACTCTCCTCTTTTTTCTCGTATTTGGAGCCGGTCTTGACCATGACCAAGGCCGTGGCGGTCTTTACTCCCGACATTAGTGCTAATATTAAAGGAATTTTATTTGACAAAAGTATTTTTTGATGTTTAAACATATGAAAAATTATATTTTAAATTTAACACATCTCTGATATAATGGAAAGCGAAGTAAAAATCTTTAATCTTTAACGATATGCCCTATCGCCTACAAAAAAATAATCACCCCGCCGGACACGGCCGCGCTTATGAAATCAAACGCGTCCGCGATATGGCCGAAGGTGAAAAGCCGCGAGAAAAAATGATTAGCGACGGCGTCGGCGCTCTCAGTTTGGCTGAACTTTTGGCGGTAGTTCTGGGTGTCGGCACCAAACGGGAAGAAGTATTCTCCATGGCCTCCAGATTATTGCGCGAATACGGAGAAAAAGCGATTGCCGCCCAAAAGGACCCGCTGGCAATTGTGAAAGAGTTGAAATTACCGGAAGCAAAAGCCTGCCAAATTGTCGCCTGTTTCGAACTCGGCCGACGCTTATTTCAAAAAAAACCAGGCGGATTGATTACAATCCGCAACGCCGCCCAAGCCTTTGCCTATCTTAAAGATATGGGCGCCTTGAAAAAAGAACAATTCCGCGGTCTCTATCTCAATAACCATTACCAGCTCATTCATGATGAAGTTATTTCTATCGGCACCATTGACGCCTCCTTGGTACAGGCGCGCGAAGTTTTCCGTCCGGCCTTAGAATATGGCGCCAGCGCTATCATTATTGCCCACAACCACCCTTCCGGCGTCTTAAAATCAAGCCGGGAAGATGCAGAAATAACCAGCAATCTCCTGGCGGCCGGCAATATCCTGGATATTGAGATTCTTGACCATTTAATAATCGGCGATAATAAATATATCAGCATCATCTAATGGCAACTTCACCTGACAATTATAATTTATCCAAAAAAAGACGCCTACTCAAAGATGCCGGCAGCGTTAAATTTCACGTGGATAATAACGACTACTTCGGAACAGCGGCTACTCTAATTTCCTTAATCGAAAAAAGGCTGGATTCAGAAATAAAAAAAGCGCCCGCTAACGAACGCCACCTGATAAAAAAAGCCTTCCGCAATTTAAGAGACGATTTAATGCTGCTCCAGAATAATTATCATATCAGGGCAAACAAGCTTAAAAGCCAAAAAACCGACAAAGGCAGGCTAAAAAGCCAGTGATCAAACAAACTTAAAAATAATACCGCCGCCAATAAGCCGAAGAGCCGGTGCTCCCGGCTTTTTTTATAAACCATCAACCAAATAAAAAGCCAAGCCCCGACAAATATCAATCCGCCCTCAGCCGCCACTAACAACCAATAATCATGAGCGGGTTGATATTTCCAAGCATAACCAGGCCGACCATAATCAATTGAGTGCGAATAATCAAAAAAAGTGGAAGCGCCCAAGCCCACCCCAAAAAATGGATGCCCCCTGAAATCCCGCCACGCCCGCTGATTGAATTCTGCTCGCTCATTAAGAGACATTGTTTCCAAGCGATTATTGAGATTGGCGCGAGCACTAAATAAGTCAGAATATTGCCAGGCAAAAAGAGACAATACTAAAAAAGACAAAGCCAAGAAGGCCAAAAGAGTCCGACGACTAAGGCGCCGAAGAAGCCTCCATTCCCAAGCCATCAATAACAAGCCGACCGCTAAGGCGACTAGAGCGGCGCGGGAAAAAGAAACCAAGAGGGCGCTTAAAAACAAAAAATATAGAACCAAAAAAACCGGCCTGACTTTGGTGAAATGAGCGTTCAAAATTAAATAAAGAGAAATGAGGGCGCCTAAAGCCATCAAGCCTCCAAAAACATTGGGATGGTCGCTGGCGCCGTAGGCCCTGAGCCAACGGCCATCAGCGGTTTCTATAACCGCGGCCCCTAAATCACCGGCATGATGGACGGCCATGCCCAGCCAAGAACTGACAAAAGAAATCTGAGTGTAGAACTGAAACAGCCCTATCAGCGCCTGCACTAGGAGAGATAATAAAATAGCGCCAATAAAATACCAACGCCAGCTGTCGGGAAGCTTCCGCAAACTGTAAAAAAATATGACAGCCAGCAATATCAAAAACCAGCGGTATAGAGAAAGAATTGGCAAAGAAGAAAAACCGGCGGAAACAAAAGCGGCCAATAAAAGAATTAAAAAAACTAATAGTAAAGGACGCTCTTTTTCTAAAATATATCTTAAATCAAAGCGGCTCAGACGGCCTGATAAGATAAAAAAAATAACAAACAAACAAATAAAAATGACCGCCACAAAAAAAGATACCTCCCAATAATTACTCCAACTAGGAAGCCAAATTAACTTTGTCTGCCAAGGCAAAAAAAAGGCGCCGGCCAGTAAAAAAATAAAACTCAATTTTTCTGCCAATTTATGCAACATGGAATAAACGGCGCAAGCGCTCTTGATAACGCCGAGCAAATTCCCGGCGCCTGTCCACTAAATATAATTTTAAGATGCCCGGCTTGATAATCACGCGAGAATCAAGATTGGCCTTATCCTTCAAAGCGGCAGGCATAATCCTCATTTGCAAGCGGGCGGCGAGTTTTTCCAAATAGTCGCAAGATTTCCGCCAAAATTTTAAAACCAAACGAGTCTTTAGCCAATAACGGGGAGATTCGCGGTACGATTGGTTATTAACGACAAAATCGCCGTTGGGCAGATACTTTTTCAGCCAAACATTAGCTTGCATTAATTGATGATGGTAAGCGCCGGCATCATATAAAGGATAAAGGCCAGCCAGCCAAAAATGAAAATAATAATCGTCATCGCCATCAGCCATAGAACTTAAATCCAAATGATCTCCGTCCACATAGAAGCTCAGGCAAATCTTGTCGCGCTTTTTTTCCGGAGTCGGACGCTGGCGCAATAATTTCATCAAACCGGCGCAAAATAGACGCGTAATCCAAATCCTATTTTCCTTAGAAATGATAAAAATATCGATATCACTGCCATCGCGCAAATTATGACGGCCAATAAGATTGCTTAAGGCGGCAAACTCAACTGTCGGCAACAAACGAAACAAGCGCACGGCCCGGCGCGCAATCTTCAATTTACGGTTAGTATAATGATAACGCTGCTTGCGCACAGAGATTAAAGAATCCTGGCCCGGCAAGAAATAAAAACCCTGCCGACTCCCTAAATAGCCTTTAACCGCTAAAGTTTTGGCAACGGCTTCGGTATCGGAAAAATCAGCCGGCACGCTTAAATAACGCCATAATTCATAGGCGGTTAAGGGATAGGAAAACATGTCAAAAAAGACAATGATTTTCAAAATCGCCTCCTCTAATCCGCTTAAATTTTCCAATCTTCCGGCCATAATCCTTATTTTGGTCGTTCAATTTTCAAAGGTTCGATATCGCTTTTGCCGCCGCTGATTTTAATAACATCCTTATCAATCTTTTTAAACTCATTGTAAGCATTATTATAATGATTAACGGTCGTCGACAAGCTGCCGCCGAGCTTGCGTAAAAACTCATCATAACTGAGCATATGTTTGCCCAGTTTTTCAATATTGGCCTTAATCTCTTTAGCCTTTTCTTCAATCTGCATCGCTTTTAAACCTTGCAAAACCGTCTGCAAGTAAGCCAAGAAAGAAGTGGGGGAAACGATGATAACTTTTTTGTCGCGGAACGCATATTCAATCAAATCGCGGGTATTGACTTTAACCGCTCCGACAGAGTTAACCAACAAATCATAATAAATAGCTTCCGAGGGAATAAACATAAATGCAAATTCCAAGGTGCCTCTTTCCGGCAAGACATATTTAGCGGTTTCATCGATACGATTTTTTAAATCTTGCTTAAATTGCGCTTCAATTTTCTTACGCGCTTCCGGGTCGCTGGTATTTAACAAGCGCTCATAATTTTCCAAAGAAAATTTGGCATCGACCGGAATGATTTTATCCTTCACAAACACGACCGCATCGACAATCAAATCCTTATCTGTTTTTTCATTCCGGCCGAGAGAATATTGCAAAGCATAAGACTTGGGCGGCAAGACATTTTTCAAGGTTTCTTCCAAATAATACTCCCCCAAAACACCGCGCTGTTTGGGATTCTTTAAAATATCCTGCAAGCTTTGCAGTTGCGAAGAAAAATTTACCACCTGCTTATTGGTTTCATCAAGCTTAGCCAATTTCTCGGTAACCTCAGCAATTAATTTGGCTGACTGTCCGGTAATGCCTTGGATAACTCTGGTGGTCTGTTCAAACTGCCCTTGGCTGGCGCGATGGGTTTCGCTTAATTTTTTATCTAATTCTTGCCTTAATTCTGTATTCTGGACAGCCAGTTGCGACAGCTTTTCCGATTGCTGGGCCAAGCGCTCTAGCATCGCCACCGACTGCAAATCATTGGCCGGCGACTTTTTCTTCACCAAAAGCGCAATCACCACACTTAAACCGGCTAAAATTAAAACAAAAATTGAAATTAAGATAGTGTTGTCCATATACTTGTAATTATAGCCCAGTTTTATTTTTTTCACAAAAAGCTGTCTTTTCAAGACAGCTTTTTTAATTTAAATAATTTTATTTTTTCAAATTTTAATAAAATCCTAAATCCAGGTAACACCGGACACTCGGTCTTCATCGTCTTTAAAGCGCATAATGCGTACACCCTGAGTATCTCGGCCAAGAGCACTGACGGTCTTAAAAGGAGTACGGATAACCTGGCCGTTATCGGAAATAATAATCAAATCGCGATTCTCCATCGCATCGGCATTGACTAAGAAGGCATTGGTAATATCGCCGGTCTTATCGGTCACTTTGGCCGTCTTAATACCGCTGCCGCCCCGACCCTGAACCTTATATAAGGATAAATCGGTGCGTTTACCATAACCTTTAGCCATAATAATCAGAATCTGATAATTTCTCTTTTTTTCTTTATCAGTCTTAGCTACGCCCATGCCGACAACCGCGTCATCCTTATGCAGCCTAATGCCATAGACACCGGCGGCATTGCGGCCCATATCGCGGACATCGGTCTCCTTAAAGCGAATCGCCTGCCCCTTAGCTGTCACTAATTGAATATGGTCGCTGCCGGAAGTGGGCTTCGCCCAAATCAAACGGTCGTCTTCTTTAATTTTAATCGCAATCAGGCCGCTGCGGCGGACATTATTGAAAGCGGATAATTCGACTTTCTTGACTAAGCCCTTTTCGGTGGCAAAGAATAGATATTTGCTGCCGAAAATCTTATCCAGCGGCAAAACGGAAGTAACTTGTTCGCCGCTGGTCAACTGCAAAAAATTGACAATTGAGTTGCCCTTAGCAACACGGGAAGCTTGAGGAATTTCGTGCGCCTTTAATTGGAAAGCCCGGCCGCGAGTGGTGAAGAACAAGATATCGCTGTGGGTAAAAGTGGTGAACATAAATTCCACCGTATCTTCCTCTTTAGTGGTTAAGCCCATTACACCTTTGCCGCCGCGCGCCTGCACCTTGAAAGTATCCGGCTCCAGACGCTTGATATAGCCGTCACGGGTCATCATCACCATTGTCTCTTCATTTGGTACCAAGTCTTCCAAGCTAAATTCCTTCACGCCATGAGCCACCACCGCCGTCCGACGGGGATTATCGAATTTATCGGCCACAGCCGTAATCTCATCTTTAATAATGCCGCGAATCTTGGCAATAGATTTCAAAATACCTTCCAATTCCTTGATTAGTTTCTGTTTTTCCGCCCATTCCTGCTCAATCTTCAAACGTTCAAGATTAGCCAGACTCTGTAGCCTCATTTCCAAAATAGCGACTGCCTGGCGTTCTGAAAGCTTGAATTTCTTGATTAAATTCGCTTTGGCGACTTCCTTGTCTTTAGAGGCCTTAATAGTCTTAATCACCTCATCAATATTTTTTAAAGCAATCAGCAATCCTTCTAAAATATGCGAACGATCTTTGGCCTTGTTCAATTCGAATTGAGTACGGCGGCGGACCACTTCTTCCCGATGCTTGATATATTCTTCCAAAATCATCTTCAAAGTCAAAACCTTGGGCTGAATACCATCAACAAGAGCCAGCATATTTACATGGAAACTGGTCTGCAAAGAAGTATGTTTATATAAAGCATTCAAGATTTTCTTGGGATAGGCGTCTTTTTTTAATTCCGCCACAATGCGCACGCCATCCTTGTCCGACTCGTCGCGCAAAGCTTTAATGCCGTCAAGCTTTTTCTCTTTCACTAAATCGGCAATTTTTTCCACCAAATCGGCCTTATTGACTTGATAAGGAATTTCCGTTACCACTATCTGAAAACTGCCGCCTTTCTGCTCTTCAATCTCTGCCTTGCCGCGGATAACAATACCGCCTTTGCCGGTAGCGTAAGCCGCCAAAATATCTTTTTGATTATAAATAATACCGCCGGTGGGAAAATCCGGACCTTTAACAAACTGCATTAAATCTTCAATACTGGCTTCCGGATTATCCAATAAATGACAAATTGCCTGCACCAACTCGCCGAGATTATGCGGCGGAATATTGGTCGACATGCCGACAGCAATACCCATAGTGCCATTTAAGAGCAAAGCCGGGAGTTTGGCAGGAAGCACCCGCGGCTCTTTCTGGGAGCCGTCGTAATTAGGGATAAAATCAACCGTATCTTTATCGATATCAAATAACATTTCTTCGGCGATGCCGGCCAGTTTCGCTTCCGTATAGCGCATTGCCGCCGCACTGTCGCCGTCCATAGAGCCAAAATTTCCCTGGCCGCGCACCAGCGGATAGCGCATCGCAAAATCCTGAGCCATGCGCACCATTGATTCATAGACAGCGCTGTCGCCATGAGGATGATATTTACCCAAAACCTCACCGACCACTGTCGCCGATTTTCTGAACTTGCCGTTTGCCCTCAAGCCGATACTCCACATCGCGTACAAGATACGGCGATGCACCGGCTTTAAGCCGTCGCGCACATCCGGCAGGGCCCGGGAAACAATCACGCTCATCGCATATTCCAAATAAGAGCGGCTCATTTCTTCCACTAAGGGCTGATCTTGAATCAAGCCGAAGTCAGTCTGGCGCTGGCCGTTAGATAAAACGCCGCCATTGTCATCTTCCTCTTTTTCAATTTTTACATCTTTGTTTTCTTTTTTCATATCAATAGGCAATTTGAGTAATATTTTCACATCCCGGCGGAATCGCGCACGGCTTAGCTTCGCCGATAGTCGGCATGCAATCGACAAATTCCGGACAAGAAGAGGAAGCTAATTCCGGAAGACGCTGTTGCAGCCCGTTAAGAAGTTCTTCCGGCGTCATATTAGTTTCTGTCGCAATCGACGAGGCTTCTTCTCCAGATGAAGACGTTGCTAAAGCGGCTGCTTGCTCTTCTAGGCTGGCATTCATTTTCTCTAAAAAATCTTGGCTGGCAGCGGGTGTATTGGAAGCTACCGGATTTTTAGTATTCATGCCATTTCTAATAATATCAATGGTCTGATTAAGGTCCGACTGCCAAGCGGCGGTATCGGCATCGATAGTCTGGCTCACGCTCTCGGTATTATTGAAAGAATGGGCTAAAGTAAAGAGCCAAAAACTAAGGATAAGCACAGAAAAAACCCAGACGCCTACCTTCAAGAGAAAACGCTTTTTTTCTTCCTCGACTCTCTGATTATTTTTTTCCTGCTCGGACATATTAATTATTCCATGATGCCGTCCAAATTAACATCATATAAAATCTGCTCGGCAATTAAACGATATTCTAAAATTTCCTCCGGTTTGAACCAAAGAGAAATTTCTCTTTCTGCTTCCGCAACTTCATCGGAACAATGGACTAAATTACGCACCGCCCGCTCATCCCGGTTGGAAAGTTCGTAGGAATCAAGAGTGAGGTCGCCGCGAATCGTGCCGACATCGGAAGTGGTCGGCTCGGTACCGCCGACAATTTTTTTGACGACCGCCACTGCCTGATTACCCTCCCAAATCATCGGTACAATCGGACCGCAGCTCATAAATTTCACCAAAGCGCGGATAATGTCTTTACCATATTCAATCGGCTCTTTCTCTATCGGCATGCCCAAATCCTGGCGGTTCTTAACGGTCAAATCGCCCTTCTTTTGGAACCAAGCGTCATCTTTATTATAATGTTTCCACAAAACTTCTTCTTGTGCCATAGTCAGCTTCAAAGCTACAAGTTTCAAGCCGGCGGCTTCAAAGCGCTTGATAGATTCGCCGATTAAACCGCGCTGGACGGCATCCGGTTTCAAAATAACGAAAGTTCTTTCTTTCTTGGGATGGGTAATCATAGGTATTGATAATTAAGAATTATAAAAATTTTAAATTAATATTTTAATATCACCAGTTCCATATCTTCCGCCGGCAAATCTTTCTTGCTGATTTTCAATTTTTCTTCATAAGAGGGAGTCAGCCCGATTTCTTTGATAAATTTATCAACTCCATCCAAACCGTCTATCTTTAAATCATCGCTTTGATAATGCATCGGCACGATTATTCTCGGTTCAATCTGAGCAATCACTTCAACCGCTTTCTTTGCGTCTAAAGTATATTTTCCGCCCACCGGAATCAATAAAATATCGGTACCGGCCAACTTCTCTAATTGCCCGCTATCTAAGGGTTGCCCCAAATCGCCGAGATGGACCACGGAAACATCATCAATCTCCAAACGGAAAATCAAATTATTGCCGCGCTCCGAACCCTGAGCCTCATCATGAAAAGAGTCGATACCTTCAATCAAAACATTCTTGATGTCGTATTCGCCGGCACAATTAATGACAAAAGGATTGCCGCGCAAAGCGGCTACATTATTATGGTCTTCATGATTATGAGAAACGGTCACGATGTCCGCTTCGCAATTAGGCAATTTTAGACCGAACTGCTTGCCGAAAGGATCGGTAACAACGGTAACGCCATCAGCACCGATTTTATCTTGCAGTTTAAAACAGGAATGTCCGAGCCAAGTAAGAATCATATAAATTAGTTTAAAAAATGAAAATTGCTATCAATCTTAGAGCCTAAAATAAAAATAATTTATTGATAAATACAATAAAAATAGGCCCTCTCAGCTTGTTTTTATTATATCAGAGCCAAAGCCTCAGGTCAATTTAGACCTCAAAATTGGGCATAAATAAATAAAAAAATCGGCTCTCTTTTTTTTAAAAGAAAGCCGATAAAAGCACGCACTAAATACTAAATCATTTGAATATTTTTAAGATTTTCCTGCTTTAGTATAATGACTCTTTCCCCCTTGACCACAATAAACTCCAAATCTGCTTGGAACTTCTTGCCATCCTTGTTGAATTGGACAGCCACGCTATTAAAGCCGATGTTAAATTCATACTTTTTGCTACTTCTGCGCATAGCATCACCAGCAGGGGGGCCGGATACAAATACGAGTTTAAAATCAAAATCGTTGACGAATCTACTTTTTTGCGTCCCCGAGCTTGTAGCTAAGAGATGCTTATCTGTAATAACGAGTTTTTTCTGACCTTTAACAATTATTGCTTTGATTACAGCCTGAGCAAAATTTTTACCAGAAGACATAGAATCTTTGTCCATGTCCACTAATATGGTAAATTGGTTTGGGCCAATGGGGACGTAAATTACATCAGAGGAATCTTTGGGTGCCAAAGATATATCAGAAAATGGACCGCCAACTGTTAGAGTAGAAAATCGATGCTGTGACAAATTTTCAACTACTAAGGCCACTTTTGTCCTGGCATTTGAATTTTCTGATTCATTCGCACCCGAATTCGCACCCGAATTCGCACCTGATTGATACCGGTAAGAATTAGCAGTGCTGGCGCTACTTTGCATTCCGGGATAAACCGTAAGATTTGAGGTTACTACAATATTTACCCTATCTTTCTTTATCCTTCCGGCCTGAGAATAGCTAAGGTAAATTTCCTGAGGCTCAGGTTTAACCTGCAAAAAATAAACCAACTTGGAGCCATTTGGCGGGACAATGATTGGTCCGCCGGTGCGAGAGGATACTTGGATGTCAGATGACCATGAGTTAATAATGGTCACCTGCCCGTTCAGAGCCATAGCTAAGAACGCGAAACAAAAAAAACTTACAATTTTTTTCATGATATCAGTATTTGGTTTGTATTATTTTTTAATTAACTTCCCCAATTTTTAGGGATTCTATTAAAGTTATCACATTTTATAAAATATGTCAAGATAAATTATTGCTATTTAAAAGATATTTATGATGTAACAAAAAACAGGCTAATATTAGCCTGTTTTATATATATTACCTTTAGATTAAAGCATTTGTTTCACAAATTTCAGCACTTCGCTTAATCCTTTGGCCGAAAAATCAACTTTTCGCACATTATCACCAACCTGCATCACAAAAGAATCAACCTTACCATCCAAACCTGAGCCGACACGGAAAGCCTTCAAGGAAGCAAGCTTGTCAAAGCGCGCTAATTTGCCGGCATCATTTAAATCTGTAGATAAAGCGGCATGTAGATATTTATACAGCATTTCAGCCTGCGCCTGACCGGAAGAAGCGTGGCGTAAATCATACAATTCCGTTAGGACACTATTTTCTGGAGAATTCATGGACATTAACAGACCAGCGTCACTGGAAAGCAAATCTTTTAAAGAAGCGTCAGAAGAAATATGATTCTCTTCAATATATTCCAATAAAACTTTATCAGCTGGAGTCTTAGCCCGGGTCGCAATAGTTTCTAACGCCTCTCTAATGCTGCCGCCAGCGGTCTCCTGGACGTGATTGTCCACGATATTATCAAACTGATTTTTGATATCTGGGGGCGTCTCGCCATTGGCCTGGTTCTGACCGATAGGAGCATCCGGCTGGTTAAGTGTTTGAGGCGCCTCTGTCTGTTGTGGCGCGATATAAGGTTCTGATTCGGTCGAAGACGAAGAAAGATTCTGTCCAGTTTCGCTATTATCAGATAAATGATCCAATACATTCGCCGCTGGCGATTCCCCGGAAAAAAATTTATTGCCTAAAAATTCCTCAGCATTATTTATGATATGACCGTTATCATCCGCCAAGAAACCGGACACTTCGTTGGCATTATCATCAAAGAACAAAAAAGTATTATTCTTAGTGTCAATAAAAACATCATGCCCTTTAATTTCTGCCTTGATTACATTCTCATCGGCATAGGAGACCTGTTCGTTGGATAGGCCGAAACGGGCGCCAGCTTTGTCCGCCCAAATTTCTCTAGCCTCGCTGATATTGGGCACTTTATTGGAATCAATAAAAGCATCTGGAGTATTCACTGGTGAGCCATTACCGGAATCCAACGGCGCTTCTTGTAAATTGTTATCGGGGGACAAAGAATCTAAATCCGTGTCTGACAAATATCCAGGCTGAGCGCCGCTTCCGGCCTCTACCCTCACAATAAATCCATCTCCATTTTTTTCTAGAATAACCTGATTGCCCGCAAACACCCTGTCGTTAATATCACCAGTATCGGCCAAGGTGCGGTTAGTCTGTATTTCCGCCCAATGATGCAAAGAGGCGGCATCATTAACATCGCCCTGATAGCCCAATTCGGAAGCATGGTTCTCAAAAATATTTTTAGTCGACAACCAAACGGAATCATACTGTCCGGATTTTAAGCCTTCATTACTTATTTGATCAGACCAAGAAGAAACTAACTTCTCACTAGAAGTTGCCCTGAGTGCAGAGGCTGCAATTTTATCGGCCGCGCCTTCGGACGCCAAGCTTTTGTCAAAAATCTCCACATTGCCCGAACCAGATGCTTGCAAACCACTAATATCCACGTCTTTTTTGATAATATTAAAATTAATATCTGTCTTAACATTATCAGAATTAGCCAGACTATTTAAATTGGCACCGATATAATGCTTAATGCCAGCGACTGCCTCCTCTAATTTAGTATGTTCAGAAATAAAGCGGAAACCGGCTGAGGCTTTATCTTCAATCCATGACCCGCCATATAGATTGCGCAACAAATAACCAGAGAAGGCAAAGACACCGCCAGCGATAGCTCCTTGTGCAATCTTTTTTATCATAAAAGATTTTCTATTTTTATCTAACTGCATGTCCGCAAAATATTCAAATGAATTTAGCAAGTCTTTAGCTCGTTCGTTTAATTTATTTAATTCTTTGACGTCGTTATTTTCATAAACATCTTCAAACTCTCCTTCGGCCACGCGCACTATTTGTGCGTTCTTATCTAATTGCAAAATTTGCCCTTGAGACAATAATTGATAGAAATCGAGCATACGGGCGCTTCTTTCTTCCATTGAACCGAAATTAATTAAACCTCCATCGGCTAAATCCTTGGAAAAATCGACTCGACGAGAAAGTTGGAATAGCAGTTGCACTCTTTTTTCGCCTTCAGCTTGCTGAACTTTGCCAATCAAATCCTGTAATTTAGACATTAAAATCTCCGCGCTCACAACTTTGCGTTCAATATTCTTGCCGGCCTCATATTCTATTTTGTTATCTTTGCGATGTATACCTTGTTGTTTTTTTTCTTCCTCTTTATTCTTATAATGTATTCCCTGCTTTTTTTCTTCCTCCTTGCGCCAAAGCGCATCAAGGTTATCGAACTTAGTTATTAAATTAAAATACAAAGATTTCTGTTCTGGATTAGCGATATTATTCAACCATTCCTCTCTATTTAAAGAATATTCAGCAGGAACTAATTTTTGAATTGATTTTAAAACTGCTTTTCTTTCTGCCAACAAAGGACTATCACCCAATAAATCTTTTTTATCCAGGCCTTTATCAGCCTGGCGCAGTGATTGTCGACCTCTATTCCGGCCACGCCAAGCGCCGATAGCGACCGCCACAGCCGGCACTGCAGTAATTCCCAAAACACTACCTAAAGCCATCCGGCCAGCATAACCACTGGCTATAAATTTCCAATTATCCTTGGCAAAGGCTTTAGCTAAAACCGATTTATTTTTAAGCATCTCCTGCCAATCCTTTTCTAAGTCGGGATTAGCGGACATAAACTGCACCATATTAACATTGGCATCCATTTTATTAATTGCGCGCAAAACCGAAGCTTCCGACCAACTCAAATCTTTAGACAGTAAAGCGCTCAGCTTTTCGCGAGAATCATCATAGGCCTGTTTAGCGCGGTAATATTCCTGATGTGATTTTGAACCCTTGGGTTCCGGCGTATAATTAAACAAACGATATTCTTTTGCAAAAGAAGCCAGCCAATTAGCATTCTCATTCATTTCTTTAACAAGCGCCGCCTGCTCTTCATTAATATTTTCTAAATCAATATGACCGGTAAAGTCGGCTCGAAATTTTCCTTCTTCAACCTCGACTTCTTTTAAATCGAAATTTCTAGCCCAATCTACCAGTCTCGTTAATTCGACTTTATGTTCAGCTAAGCCACCGTACGCTTGTTCCAAAATAGCCTCTTTCTTTTTTCTACCTGCTGTAAAAGCATTGGTAATCCCCGTTCCCAGTTTTCCCCAAAAACCCTTAGCGGCAGTGCTGGCCTCTGCTTGTTGCTTTGCTACTTTGCGGTTAGCCTTCTCAAGGGCGAAATTTTTTAGGCTCTTAGCAATCAATAATTGAGAGACGCTATTCAATTCTGTCAGACCGGGGATTGAAAGCAAATCTTCATCATCCAGGCCGAGGTCATAAAAATAGTCCAAGGCTTCAGTAACGATTTGTTCTTCAATATTTTTTTCTCCCCTATCATTTTCTGTATTATCTTTAAAGCGTCCATCCTCCTGATTATCCGGAAGGGGGCCATCAACTTTAACATTTAGATTTGCCGCCGCTTCATCTTCCGGGGTAAGTATCTCGCTATCCTTGTCTTCTTCCTCAGCGGCATGAGCCGCTAATTCCGCCTTATAGCCTGCTTCTATTTCCGCCAAAACCGCTTCTCTAGTAGATAATATCTTTTGCCGCAAAGACTCTTCATCAAGATTTTCCTCTTCACCATCATTTGTCGGTTCTCCACTATTCTGATTATCAGCTTCTTCTGCTCTTTTTACATCCCTAGAAGCCTTTAAGGCTACGGCTTCAGCCCAATCGATAGCATTAACAACAACTTCTTTTTTTTGCTCATCAATATGCAAGGTGTGGTTATTTAATTCCGGACTTGAAAGGGTTTGTACTGCCGCTTCTAAAGATTGCTGCTCATGAATTTCCGTTTGTAATTCTTCGGCCTTCTCTGCCACCACCTCTAAAGGTTTAGACGGCTTCTCTTTTTTTTCTTTTTTATTTTTTGCTTTCTCTGTAATTTCTCCTTTTTCTAAACGATTAAGCTCCGCCACTAATTTCTGGCCAAAAGGCACGCCGAAAATAGCCTTAAATTTTTTTCTCAGCTCGGCCGTCTTAGCCTTATTGTCCTTGGCGGCATTAATTTCTTTTTGCCAAGCCTTAATTTCCGCAAAGCGCGGCAATAATGACGCTAGAGATTCCTCTTCCTTTGCTTTTAGTTGTATTTTTTCTGCAGGCATATTGATAAAATAAATATATTACGACAATTGTTTGAGCTTATCCAAAATATCCGCCGCTTGAACAGCATCGTCGGACTCTTTAAATTTTTTAATCAGTTCCATCTTCTGATGATGCAGGGATAATAAAGATTCTTTAGCCTTATTAAATATATCTTCAATCTCGGCAACAGCATCCTGTTGATAGTCTCCCATAAAAATATAAAATAAATTTTTTTAACAAAAATCTCTTAATCAAATAATAGCACAAAACCTGTTTTTTTTCCAGTAAAATTAGAGACTCTCTAGGCTCTTGACAGCCCCGCCCAAATGATATAAGATGGGGATACTTGAAACATAAAAAAAGAATAGCTTAGTTAAAACAAGGTATTTAAGATATCTCTGTTTTTTTCTGTCCTATATAAAAATGTTTCATTTACGGACTTTGACAAAGTTAACTTGGTGAAATAAACAAAAATTTTGATGCGAATCGGCATCAATTCGGATAATAAATTAACCAGAATCTTTATATCATCTTTTCGAAGATGATATCTCTATATTAAACAGAGAGTTTGATCCTGGCTCAGGATGAACGCTGGCGGTGTGTCTAAGGCATGCAAGTCGAATGCTAGTAGCAATACTGGCATGGCAAACGGGAGAGTAACACATTGGTAACCTACCTCGAAGACGGGGATAACCTTGCGAAAGCGAGGATAATACCCGATAGTATGTCAGAACATAAGTTCTGCCATTAAAGCTCCGACGCTTCGAGAGGGGCCTATGTCCTATCAGCTTGTTGGTAAGGTAATGGCTTACCAAGGCGATGACGGGTAGCGGGCGCGAGAGCGTGACCCGCCTCACTGGGACTGAGAACTGCCCAGACTCCTACGGGAGGCTGCAGTCAAGAATCTTCCTCAATGGGCGAAAGCCTGAAGGAGCGACACCGCGTGCATGAAGAAGCCTTTCGGGGTGTAAAGTGCTTTTATATGTGACGAAACAATGACGGTAGCATATGAATAAGGGGCTGCTAACCTCGTGCCAGCAGCAGCGGTAATACGAGGGCCCCAAGCGTTATCCGGATTTATTGGGCGTAAAGCGTCCGTAGGTGGTTTATCGCATCTCCTGTTAAATCCCGAGGCTCAACCTCGGGCCAGCGGGAGAGATGGACAAACTAGAGACCGGAAGAGGCAAACGGAATTGCTGGTGTAGGGGTTAAATCCATTAATATCAGCAAGAACACCAAATGCGAAGGCAGTTTGCTAGGACGGTTCTGACACTCAGTGGACGAAAGCGTGGGGAGCGAATGGGATTAGATACCCCAGTAGTCCACGCCGTAAACGATGGATACTAAGCATTGGCAGTATCGACCCTGCCAGTGTTGTTAATTTAAGGTAACCCGTTAAGTATCCCGCCTGGGGAGTACGAGCGCAAGCTTAAAACTCAAAGGAATAGACGGGGACCCGCACAA
>JAQUWT010000018.1 GCA_028692765.1 Patescibacteria group bacterium | reverse complement strand
CCCCCGTATTTTTTAGGGTCAATGACATTGGTTCCGTTTAAGTGATTGCCGGGATATGATTCCAGCGAATAAGCGCTTTTATTATTATTGGCCTCCTTAAGCAGGGAATAATAGGTGCTGCTGATACCGTTTTCTTCGGCGCCGGTGATGATAATTACGCCGCTTTTTCTGGTTAAGGCGGATTTAAGCATTTTTTGCTGGTCGCGGTTTAATCCCAGAGCGCTCAGCCGTCTGGCTTGCGGATTGGAGTTTTTGAGGGTGATTAATAGTTTTTCGCCGTTACTGGCCGGCAGCAAGGTGGCGCGACCGCTGATAAGGCCGTCTTTATCAGCGATTTTAAAGCGTTTGTCGACAAAGAGTTCATTGTCAACGGCGCCGACTAAATATCGGAAAGTTTCGGCGATATTGGCAGCTTCGCTGCGGTCGAGGCGCAGGTATTTTGCTCCGTTTCCGGGTCCGTAAAAACAGAGGAGCTTGTCCCCCTTATTTTCCAAGCGCAGATGAGAATGGCTGTGCGCCTGTCCGTAGCGGCAGATTGTTTTGGCTATTTTTTCAGACATATTTTTATTATATCATCATCTTCTTGATTTTTAAAATAGCCGGGAATATGATACAATAAGCGCAAAGATATTTTATTATTTAGCTTTATTTTTTTGTCTATGTCTTTATACGGACGCTGGTATGATTTTAAAAGCCATTTGGGTTCGAGCCTGAAACTTTATTGGCGTTATCGGCCTAACCGCTGGTATTTATTGATAGGACTGGTGTCGCAAATAATTCTTTGGTTTTTTGCATATCGCCTTTTTGTCGCGGTTGGTTCGGATTTATTCGTGTCTCATTATAATGTTGATTTCGGCATTGACGGCATCGGTTCGTCTCGACGGGCTTTTTTGCCTCCGATTTTGTCTTTCGCCGTTCTTGGCTTCAATTCCGTTTTGACGCTGGTTTTGGGCAAGGGCAATCATTTTCATTTTTTTGCCCATGCCGCCGGTTTAAGCGCGCTAGTCGCGCAAATTATGGCCGCTCTGGCGCTGATGTCTTTATATTTGATTAATTTTCTCGCTTAAATATGACCATTTTTTATATTGTAAAGATTCTTTTGCTTTCCGCTTTGGCTTTTATTTTTGCGATGGCGATTACTCCCACTTTGACCAATTTTTTATATAAATATAAGTTGGGTAAGCAGATTAGAAACGGCGGTCAAACGCCGGTTTTCAGCAAGTTGCATGCCCATAAAGCCGGCACCCCCACCATGGGCGGAGTTTTAATTTGGGGCACGGTTTTGCTCTTCATGGTTCTGTTTTCGTTTCTCGCCGATGTGATGCCGGGCGAGATTTTTAAGTATTTGAATTTTTTTTCCCGCTCGGAAACTCTGCTGCCCTTGGGAGTTTTAGTCGCGAGCGCCATTATCGGTTTGCTCGATGATTGGCTGGATGTGAGCGGCCGCGGCGTCTTTGGAGGCGGCGGCTTGAAATTGAAGCATCGTTTATTGATATATACTTTAATTGCCGCCGCCGGAGCCGCTTGGTTTTATTTTAAGCTGGACTGGACAGTTTTTCATGTTCCGTTTTTCGGCAATTTTGAAATATCGTGGTGGTATATCCCGGTCTTTATTTTTGTTATTGTCGCCACTTCTTTCTCTGTTAATGAAACCGATGGCTTGGACGGCTTGGCCGGAGGCACTTTGATGATTGCCTTTGCCGCTTACGGCATTATTTCATTTGCTCTCGGGCGTTATGAATTGGCGGCCTTCTGCGGCGTTATCATCGGTGCTTTATTGGCTTTTCTATGGTTTAACATTCCTCCGGCGCGTTTTTATATGGGCGATACGGGCGCTATGAGCCTAGGGGTGACCCTGGGCGTGATTGCGATGCTGACTAATAGCGCTTTATTACTGCCTTTAATCGGTCTTATTTTTCTAATCGAATCCCTCTCGGTGATTATCCAGACCATCTCTAAGCGTTGCCGCCACAAAAAGGTTTTTATTTCTTCACCTATTCATCATCACTACCAAGCTATCGGCTGGCCTGAAGCTAAGGTGGTTATGCGCTTTTGGGTGGTGGCCGCTTTAGGAGCGGTTCTCGGCTTGATAGTATTTTTAGCCGATAGGCAGTGGTAATATTTTCTATGAAGACAGGGAAAAGCCTCAGGAATTTTTTTGCTCCCAGCGCTCAGGAACATCAGCCTGACCGCTGGTTTTTGGTAGCCGCCGGCGCTTTGCTGCTTATCGGTTTAGTGATGCTCTCTAGCGCTTCTTCGGTCGTATCTTACGCTAAATACGGCAACACCTATCATTATTTTTTTAGACAACTATTTGCCGCCGCCTTGGGTCTGGGCGCTTTTTTTGTTTTTTACAAACTCGACTATCGTTTGTGGCGGCGCTATGCCGTCTGGGCGCTGTTTGCCTCTATTTTTCTGCTCGTCTTGGTTTTTATTCCCGGTTTAAGGTCGGAGCACGGCACG
Source organism: Patescibacteria group bacterium (assembly GCA_028692765.1). Taxonomy (GTDB): domain Bacteria; phylum Patescibacteriota; class Patescibacteriia; order Patescibacteriales; family UBA12465. The sequence continues at coordinate 6,091 of JAQUWT010000018.1, read as the reverse complement.
GCGCACAGCTGGATAATACTTTTTGGCCAGTCTTTGCAGCCCTCGGAATTTGTAAAGCTGAGTTTTTTGATTTATCTGGCCACTTGGCTGGAGGCGAAAAAGGGGCAACTGAATGAAGCGGCCAGCGGCATTATTCCTTTTTTAAGCAGTCTGGTGGTGATTAGCGCTTTAATGATGGCCCAGCCGGATATGGGCACTCTTTTTATTATTTTATTTGCCGCTTTTGCCGCTTTTTTCGTGGCCGGTGGAAAATTTTCCCATATTGTTTTGACGGTAATTTTGGGCGCTTTTTCTTTGGCGCTTCTACTCTACGCCAGTTCTTCTTACCAGAGTGATCGCTTTAAATGCTATCAAGACCCATCTTACGACTCTCAAGAAGAGTGCTATCAAATCAGCCAATCATTAATTGCCGTCGGTTCCGGCGGCTGGCTGGGCCGGGGCTTGGGGCAGAGCCGGCAGAAATTTATGTATTTGCCCGAAGTTTGGGGGGATTCCATTTTTCCGATTATTGCCGAAGAGGTCGGCTTTATCTTTAGTGCTTTTTTGATTCTTCTTTATGGCTTATTGTTTTATCGTGGATTTAAGATTGCCCGCTACGCTCCCGATATCTATGGCAGCGCTTTAGCTACCGGCATTATGGCTTGGCTGGCGGTGCAGACATTTTTTAACATCGGCGGGATGATTAATTTGATTCCGATGACGGGCGTGCCTCTACCTTTTATTTCCGCGGGCGGCTCTTCGATTCTATCGACCCTTATGGCTATCGGCCTCTTGGCCAACATCAGCAAGCATACAAAATATGGACGCTCCTAAGGCAAAACTGATTATTATTTCCGGAGGCGGTACCGGCGGACCCAGTACGGCACCTCTGGCATTAGCTATGGCTTATCGCCGTCTGGATAAAGACGCCCGTTTTATTTTTATTGGTAATAGCCCCGACTTGGAAAAGAAATTGTTCGGCGGAATTTTTAAGGAATTGGGGGCGGACTATTATTCCTTGCCGGCCGGCAAATGGCGGCGGTATTTTTCTTGGTCTAATTTTTTCGACATTTTTAAAATTATCTCCGGTTTTTTAAAAGCCTATTTCTGGTTTAGGCGCCTGCATCCCGATTTGATTGTTTCCGCCGGTTCTTTTGCTAGCGTGCCGGTAGTGTGGGCGGGGAAGTTAAACGGTGCTAAAATTTTTATTCATCAGCAAGATTTGCGTCCGGGTCTGGCTAATCGTTTGATGAGCTGGGCGGCTGATTGTTTAAGCGTCGCTTTTTCCAAATCTTTGTCCGATTATGGTCAAAAGGCGCTCCTTATCGGCAATCCCAGCTTGGCCTTTGAAATTACAGAGGCCGATCGGGAAAGAGTGCGGAGCAATTTTAAATTAGATAAGGAGAAGCCACTGCTTTTAGTGACCGGCGGCGGTAGCGGCGCTTTAGCTCTTAACCGCCTGTTTGTTGCCGCGCTGGAATTATTGCCGTCAGACTGGCAGATTATCCATCAGACCGGTCCGGGCAAGGGTGCGGGCACGCAATCGCGGGCGGGCTATCAAGCGGTGGAGAGCATTACTCACGAAGATTATCGGGCGCTGATGTCTTTGGCTGATATGGTGCTTTCACGCGCCGGTTTGGGAGCTTTGACGGAATTATCTCTTTTGGCAAAACCGTGCGTGCTTCTGCCGATACCCGATTCTCATCAGGAGGATAACGCTTCATATTTTGCCGATAATAATGCCGCTTTAGTGCTAAATCAGGAAACGACCAGCGCTCAATCTTTAGCAGCCGCTTTGAAATCTTTATGGCAGGATAGCGAGCGCCGCCGGCTTTTATCAGATAATATCGGGAATTTGTTGCCGGCCGATGCCGCCGACAAGGGAGCGGTGCTGATGCAAGATTTAATCAAGGCTTGATATGGATTTATTAAAGTATAAAAAATTCTATTTGCTGGGCATCAAGGGGGTGGGGATGACAATGCTATCCCAGTTTTTAAAAGAGAAGGGCAAGCAGGTCTCCGGCGCCGATATCGCTGATGTCTTTATGACCGACAAGGTTTTGCGCCGGGAAAAAATTCCCGTTCGGCTCGGTTTTGATATTTCAAAAATTCCGGAAGATGCCGTGATTATTTATTCCAGCGCCTATACCGCCGCCAACAATACGGAGATGGAGTATTTAAAAAATCATCCGGAAAAATTTAAAAAATTCCCGATTTTAAATTATGCTCAGGCAATCGGTGCTTTGTTCAGTTCTTACCGGGGAATCGCCATTTGCGGCAGCCACGGCAAGACGACGACTTCCGCCTGGCTCGGTTTCGTCCTGCAAAAAGCCGGCTTGGCGCCGAATGTCCTGGTGGGAGCGCGCGTACCTCAGTTTAAGGGTAGCGCTATTTTGGGCCGGTCCGATTATTTTATCGCCGAAGCCGACGAGTATCAGAATAAGCTTCAGTATTTCCGGCCGCACGGGATTGTTTTGAATAATATCGATTATGATCATCCGGATTATTTCAAAACCAAAGCCGCCTATGCGCGCGTCTTTGCCGACTTTATCAAAAAGTTGCCGCCTTCCGGTTTTTTAACGGCCAATGCGGCTGATTCCCAAATCGTGAAATTGCTGCCTCTGTGCCGCGGGCGGATTCTTACTTACGCGCTGGCCGATAAACTCAAGAAAAACCATCAAGATATCACTTTATTGGCCCATTCCGTGCGCCGCCGTAACGGTTATCAGTATTTTCAAATTAATAATTTTGGTGAATTTAAAATCAAGCTTTTAGGCGAACATAATATTGAAAACGCTTTGGCGGTGCTGGCCACTGCCTTGGCTTTAGGTTTGGATATTAGGCGATTAAAAAACGCTTTGGCGGCTTTTAGGGGTACGGCGAGGCGGGCGGAGTTGATGGGAAAATATCGGGGTATATCGGTGTTTGACGATTACGGCCATCATCCTACCGAAGTTAAGGCGACCTTGCAGGCTTTTAAAGAAGCTTATCCGGGCAAGCGCTTGGTCGCCGTTTTTCATCCTCATACCTTTACTCGCACCAAAGCTTTGTTTAAAGATTTTATCGGCAGTTTTGCCGCGGCCGATGTCTTGGGAATTCTAGAAATCTACGGTTCCGCTCGGGAAATCCAAGGAGGCATTTCCAGCCGGGATTTAGTGCAGGCTTTGAAAACTGGCGGCAGGAAAAAAACCGCTGTTTATTTAACTAATTTTGAGCAAGCTTTAGCTTGGCTGCAGAAAATTTTAAAACCCAATGATATTTTATTGCTTATCGGTGCCGGTGATATTTTCCGGGTGGGAGAGAGATTGCTGAAAAAGAAAAGATAGTTTTTGGTAAATTATAAAAAATAAACCCGGCCAAGTGGTCGGGTTTTTAGGAAGGGTGTGATATTATAATTTTTTATTGCCCCATTTTTTTGAGGATTTCTTGTGCAACCAGGATTTTTCCCGGCTGGAGGCTGAGGTTCAGCTTCTGCAGTATAGCTGCTTGACCGGTGTCGATTTGTTCGACGCTATTTTGTTGGCCCCAGACTTTGACAGTTTTTATGGCCGCCACCGTCGCCCAAATTTCCGGGCAGGTAGGGGAATTGCCGACAAAGGCATTGTATATCAGCAATCCCTTTTCTGGGTTATTGATTGAATAGATGAAGTTTTGCCAATGACGCTGGCAGAATTTTTTATTTTCTTGGTCGATTTCGGTATCTCCTTCATGGTTGGCATCTTTAAAAATAGCCACTTTTTCTTTAAATAAAGCCGATTGAAAGCTGGCTTCTAAAAGTTTGCCGTATCTTTGTGCGAGTTTTTGTCGTTGGCCGCTACGACGTTTACTAAGAGGAAAAATTTTTTTTATTTCCTCCGGACTATAGATGTGTGCCAGGACATAATCAAGACATTTATCGGTAAGCCAGGACAAAGACCTGATACCGGGAAGCAGGGCTGTCAATTTTTTTTCATCTGCTTCCAGTAGGAAGGCGGAAATTTGTTTTGATATTTCTTTTTTGGCGCCATTTTGCGCTCCTCTCCACTCTTTGCCTAGAGCGGAAATTTTTTCGGTAATCTGATTTGTTTCCATATTTATTATTTAAATGTGAGTGAACTGTTTTAGTTTTAATAAATAATTTGCTTTTTGTCAATAATTTGTTTATTATTTTTAGGAAAATGTAATGTTTTTCGTATATCTACGTATTCTATAGAGAGCGGATAAATCCGTTTTAAATTTTTTATGCCTGAAAATACAGATAAAACTAAGGAAATAAGACCCAGTTTAAGCTGGGGCTTATTCTGGCGCGAGCTTTGGCGCTTATTATCGCCCTTTCGCCGCTTAATCAATTACATTTTAGCCATCACTGTTTTGGGGGCGGCCTTTGATTTGGCTAAGCCTTATATTTTGAAGGTTTTAATCGATAATTTATATAATTTTCAATCTATAGACCTGTCTTTCTTGCTATGGTTGATTGTTTTGTATCTCGGCTCTGATCAAATGCGTTCCGTCATCCAGTATTTTGATGACCGGGCCATTTTGAAATTATTGGTTAAAATCGAGTATCATTTGGGCTTAAAAGCGCAGGATAAGCTTTTGAATTTAAGTTTGGGCTATCACGAACGCGAGAATACCGGCGCTAAGATTGTAAAGATTGAGCGCGGCGTCGACCGTATTTCCACCCTGGTCAACAATATCGGCTGGGAGGTGGCGCCGACTTTGGTGCAGCTAGCTTTTACGGTTCCGGCTTTATTTTGGGCGGATTGGCGCATTGGCGTCTCGTTTTTGATTTTTACCCCTTTATTTATTTTTGTTACCTATTGGTCAAACCAGAAGATGTATCCGGTAAGAAAGGAAATATATAAATCCTATGAAACCGCTTCCGGCAAAATGGCGCAATCTATTATCAATATCAACGCCGTCCAGTCTTTTGTCCAGGAGGAAAGGGAATTTAATGAATTTGACGGCATCAAGGCCGGTATCCGCGATAATGAAAATAAGCAGTGGGGCTGGATGATGAAAATTGGCTTGGGCCGCAATATCATTGTCGATATCGGCCGGGCGGCCGTTTTGTTCCTAGGCGTGTATTTTGTCTATCACGGCGAAATCAGCGTTGGTACCTTGATTTTTGCTTTTACTCTCAGCGAGAAAGCCTATGCTTCGATTTATCGCCTTTCCCGTTTTTATGACCGCATGGAAGAGGGTCGAGAGGGAGTTAATCGCCTATTAACCCTATTTAATGCCGAGAGCGAGGTAAAAAATGAAGAAGGCGCGATTATCCCTAAAAATATCGCAGGCAAGATTGAATTTAAGGATGTTTCTTTTCAGTATCGCGAGGCCAAGGCGATGGCTCTTAATAAAGTGAGTTTTAAAATCAGCGCCGGTACCACTGTAGCTTTGGTGGGCCCTTCCGGCGGCGGTAAAACAACCGTTGCCCGCCTGTTGTATCGACATTATGACCCCGCTTCGGGGAAAGTAATGGTTGATGGCCAAGATATAAAGTCATTTGATTTTAACGCCTATCGCCGCTTCCTGGCGATTGTGCCGCAAGAAGTGGAAATATTCGATGTGAGCGTGCGCGATAATATCGCTTACGCTAATCCGGCCGCTTCTTCGGCGGAAATTGAAGCGGCGGCGCGCATTGCCAATGCCGAGGAATTTATTTTAAAGCTGGATAAGGGCTACGACACTTTAGTGGGCGAACGCGGTATTAAATTATCCGGCGGCCAGCGTCAGCGTTTAGGTATCGCCCGCGCCATTCTGGCCAATCCGAAAATTTTAATTTTTGATGAAGCTACTTCCAATCTTGATAGCCAGAGCGAGTCTTTGATTCAAGAGGCTCTGGGACGTATCGGCCGCAATCGGACCGTGATTATTATCGCTCATCGCCTCAGTACGATTAAGAAAGCGGACAAGATTATTGTTTTGGAAAACGGCCAAGTGGCGGAGCAGGGCAGCCATTTAGAATTGTCTCAGCTGGCCGGGGGTCTATATGCTAAATTATTGAAGTTACAGGAGCTAGGGGCGGTATCAGGGTAAATGTATTTAATTTTAGTAAAATATTATAAAAGACGCTGATTAGGCGTCTTTTATGTTGACAAATATCATTTTATATTGTATAATATATTGTTAA
>JAQUWT010000017.1 GCA_028692765.1 Patescibacteria group bacterium | reverse complement strand
TATATTTTCTCCAGACCGTATCTACTCTCTCTATCCACTCAATCGCACTCACTGTATCCTTCTGCCCTATATAATCATCCGCCCCAATATCTAATAATTCTTTCCCGGAAGATATACGATAGGCATCAATATGGCAAAGCTGTTTAATATTTCCTTTTTTGGCCGGATATAGCTTCATAATGGTAAAAGTAGGGCTATTGACCCGGCCTTTTATGTTTAAACCGGCAGCCAAACCCTGAACAAAAGCGGTCTTGCCCGCTCCCAAATCGCCAGACAAGGCTAAAATCTCTCCGCCTCGAAAAGTAGAGGCAATTTTCTTACCTAGAGCCTGGGTTTCTTCAAGACTATGGCTAATATATATTTCCTTATCCATAATATTAATATGATAAATGATAAAACGGGGAAAATAAAGGGCTGATTGACAATTCTATCAAGCGGTGATATAATTAGATATATATCTAAATATCAAACTATGATGTTTAATCGAACTTTCGCCGCCCTGGCCGACCCTAACCGCCAAGCTATCATTAATGCTTTAAGGGCCAAAGAACAGCCGGTGTCGGCTATCGCGGAAAATTTGAATATTACCCTAGCCACTCTTTCACATCACCTTGATATCTTAAAAAGAGCGGAATTAATTAGCGCCCGCCGCTCCGGCCGCCAAATTTTCTATAGCCTGAATATGAGCGTTTTTGAGGAAATTAGTGAATATCTAATCAAATTTATTGATAAGAAAAAAAAGAATTAAAAATAATATGCCAAAAATTACTATCAAAACAGAATGGCGCGCCCTCTTAATCATTGTCGCCACTATTGCCCTCAGCTACTGGGCTTACCCACAACTGCCGGCAACCGTTGCCTCCCATTGGAACTTTCAAGGACAAGTAAACGGCTGGATGAGTAAAAATTTTCACTCTCTCTTCTTCCCGGCTCTCTTGGTAATTATGTATCTGGGCTTTTTAATCATGCCTTATATCGACCCCAAAAAAGAACGCTACGCTGAATTCACTAAAGTCTACCGGTTGATGTGCGACGCTATCTTATTCGTTCTGCTTGGTATCTTTACGGCTGCCACCTTTTATAATCTTAACTACTCTTTAAATGTCGGCGCTATCGTTGCCGGCTTAATCGGAGCCTTAATGATAGTGATGGGGAATTACTTAGGAAAAATTAAACGCAATTGGTTTATGGGCATCCGTACGCCCTGGTCATTATCATCAGAGAATGTGTGGAACAAAACCCACCGCTTGGGCGGACGCTTCTTCATGATTTGGGGTTTAGGCATAGCTGTCGCCCCTTGGCTTGATTTTAAAATAGCAATGATTATTTTAGTGGCCGGTTTAGCTGCGATAGTAATCGGCATTAATTTATATTCTTTTATTCTCTACCGACGGGAGAAAAAAAATAAATAAAATAAGACTAAAAAAACCTGCGGAAAAAATCGCAGGTTTTTTATTGTGGTGGGCGCACAAGGATTCGAACCCTGGACCCCTTCGGTGTAAACGAAGTGCTCTAACCAGCTGAGCTATGCGCCCTAACAAAGGGGTGGGCGAAAGAGGATTTGAACCTCCACGGCCTTGCGGCCACAAGCCCCTCAAGCTTGCGTGTCTACCAATTTCACCATCCGCCCCTCAGATAAAGGGGCAAAAGCCCCTTTATTGAATAATATCTTTTTTAAAAATCTAGCGGACAACTTTTTCTTTAAGGCGCTTCTTGTATCCACGCTTCACGAAATAGAGTTTAGCCCGGCGGACTTCCGCAATCTTTTTAACCTCAATCTTAGTGATAGTCGGCAAATTCAAAGGAAAGATTTTCTCTACGCCAACACCTTCGGAAACTTTGCGCACGGTAATAGTGCCACCTTTTTCCTTATTGTGCTTGCGGGCGATAATCATGCCTTCAAAATATTGAATGCGCTCTTTTTCTTCGCCTTTAGAATTCAATTCTTTGATTTTTTGATGGATTCTAACCGTCATCCCCGGCTTCAATTCCAGCTCAGCGGTCTTTTTCTCCTCGACGGAGTCAGTTTTTTTCTCGGACATATATATTTTGGCAAAAACCAGAAACGAGATGCTTGACACCTCGCTCAGTCTAAATTACTTAAGTCTTGTCTAATATTATAATCAAAATTAACGCTTGTCAAGACGGGAGAGCACAAAATCATAGACCCTCTCAAATACTTCATCTGCACTAAAATTGGTAGTATTTAAATAAAAATCATAATTTTCCCGATTATAGCCCTCAATGCCATAATATTTGCGATAGCGCAAATTATCGCTTTCTAAGCGCTGGGCGATGCTTTGCCTTACCGCTTCAACGCTATTTAAGCCCTCGTCTTCATTCCTATCGTTTTTTTCCTGTAAATGGCCAAAAACACGACGAGCCCCCTCGTCAGCATCCACATCCAGATAAATCTTGAGAGAATGGGGGATAAAATACCAAGAAGTGCGGCCTTCAATCACAAAATTATCTTCAGTTTCTCCCAATTTTTTCTGATATTCATCGACTTCCATATCGGTGGCCGGATTACTTTCTCCCAATTTATTATATTCCGCTAAAGTCAATCCGCGTTGAGCCGCCACCTCGCGGCGCAAGCCACCCATATAATAGCGAGGCCAACCTAATTTATCCGCCAGCCGGATAGCAATAGTCGATTTGCCGGAACCGCCGGCACCGCTAAGAGAAATAATCATAAAAATAAAAAGCGCGGAACTGATAGACTGATTACACGCTTCTTCCTTAATAAATTTTCATTTTACTTTTACCAGCAAAATATATTATAATAATAACATATTTGAAAGAAGGAGCAAGCCTAAAACAGGCTTTTTCTTAATTAATTCCGCGTCCGCGCGCTTTTTTATGTATTTAGAAAAACTGGAAATTCAAGGATTTAAATCATTTGCCAATAAAAATAAATTGGTTTTTTCCAATAAAATTGACGCTAACGGCCATCGCGGCCTAACCGCCGTCGTCGGCCCGAACGGTTCCGGCAAATCCAATATTGCCGATGCCATCCGTTGGGTTCTGGGCGAACAAAGCCTCAAAACTCTACGCGGGAAAAAAAGCGAAGATGTAATTTTTTCCGGCTCCGACCAGAAAAGCCAGCTTAGCATGGCGGAAGTTTCCCTATACCTCAACAATGAAGACCATCAAATAGTGCCCGTAAAAAACGATGAAGGCGAAAAAGAAACTGATGCTAGCGGCCATTCCTTATCGCCACTGGATTATGATGAAATTGTCATTACCCGCCGCCTTTTCCGCAATGGCGACAGCGAATATCTATTGAATAACAACCGCGTTCGCCTAGCCGATATCCAAATTCTCCTAGCCAAGGCTAACGTCGGACAGAAAACCTACAGCGTCATCGGACAAGGCATGGTGGAAAATTTTCTCAACACCGGCGCGGCCGAACGTAAAGATTTTTTTGATGAGGCCACCGGCGTCAAACAATTTCAAATAAAGCGCGACGCCGCTTTAAATAAATTGGAAAGCAGCTATGATAATCTGGTGCAGGTGGAAATGCTGCTTAATGAAATTAAGCCGCGCCTGAAGATGCTCACCCGCCAAGTCGAGCGCTTAAAAAAACGCGGCCAGCTGGAAACGGAATTAAACACCAGACAGCACCGCTACTACTTCCAGCTCTGGCAAGACATCGATTCTAAATTCAATCAAGCCAAGAACGGAGTGGCGCTGATGGAAAAAGAAAAACAAGAAAAAGAAGCCGGTTTAGAAAAAATAAAGACGGAGTTAAACGCCATTAAAAGCAAAGACGACAGCTCGGCTATAAGCCAGCTCCAAGAAAGATTGAAAAAATATCAGCGCGAACGCAGCGACATCACCCAAAGCATTGCCCGTCTCAATGCCGAATTGGAGCTTCAGCTTGAATCCCAGGGGCAATTCGACGTTGCCTGGCTCAACGGCAAGCAAGGAGAATTAAAAGAAGAACAGCGGCGCTTAAATCAGGAAATAATTAGCTTGGAAAATGAAGACGTAAGCGGCAAAGAAGCGGCATTGCGCGCCCAAATCCAAAAATTAGGCGAAGAACTTAATCGGCGAGAAAATTTTAAGCGCGAATACGAGCGCCAGCAAGAAGAAAAAAGCCAGCTGTTAAAAAATCTGGCGCGTCTGGATGCCGTCTTGGAGGCCAATTTAGAGGCGCAAGGACAATTCGACGTCGCCTGGCTTAACAATAAACAAGAAGAACTTAAACGGGCGCTTGATAATCTTAAGAAAGAAATTGAATCCATTAATATCAACGACAGCAAAGACGCCGTCACGGAATTGGAAAATAAAAAAACCAATTTAGATAATTTAATCAACCGCGACAACCAAGAATTGCAGGCAATAAATAATTTTCTAAAAAACAGCAGCAAGCCGGCCGCCGGTAGGGCAGAAATAAACGAAAGCATTGATGAATTTTTAAAAAAATTGGACGCCATCAAAGGCGAACAGAACTTGGAGAAAATAAAAACCTTGATTGAAGAAGCAAAGCAGACCTTCCAAAAACAGATTCGCTCCCTTATAGACGGAGAAAATGCCGCCAAACTTGAACAAGCTAAGACTCTGCAAGAAAATATCATAAAAAACAGCGAAGCCAGACAAATCTTAATCGCCGAAATCAACGAACTGAGGCTTGAACTCTCAACCAAACAAGAAAGGCGGCGACTGCTGGAAAATAGCTGGGAAGCCTCTACCCGCGAAATTAGAGACATCGAAGAAAAAATCGCCAAGAGCCAAATAAAATTCGACAGCGCCCAGATTGAGAAAGAAAAAGACCAGATTAATCAAGCCTTAAAATCATTGGAAATTTCTATTCAAGAAAACCTGAAGCGCAGCCAGACCGGCGATATCGTGACCGAAAGATATAAACTGAGCAACGAACTGAATGAATGCCGTTTAAACATTTTCTCCCGCCAGCAGAAGCTTGACTTATACCTCGAGAAGCGCCGACAAACGGAAAAAGAAATCAAAGACATCGAAGAAAAAATCGCCAAGAGCCAAATAAAATTCGACAGCGCCCAGATTGAAAAAGAAAAAAGCGCGCTCAACGGCCAGCTAGCCGACCTGGACGCCAAAATTGACGCCGACCAAGCCGAACTGCAAAAATATAATGCCGCTAAAGAGGAAGAAACCAACAAATTGTTTGCCTATCAATCACAAAGCCAAAATCTACAGACAGAAATAAACCAGCTGAGCGGTCGTCTTAATAATCTGCAGATAGAATTAGCGCGCCAAGAAACCAGGCTGGAAGATTTGGAAAATAATATCGCCGACGACGGCCTAGAACTTAATTCCATTAAACAATACAAAGCGGCGGACGAGGATAATTTAGCAGATGAGCGCCTGCGCCAACGCATTCAAGAATTAAAGGGCCAGTTGGAAATGATTGGCGGCATCGACCCAGAAACCGAAAAAGAATTTCAAGAAACAGACGAACGCTACCGCTTCCTCGACCAGCAAACCCAGGATTTAAATACGGCGATTGAATCTCTGGAAAAAGTAATTGCGGAATTAGATATAAATATTAAAGAAAAATTTGAACAGGAATTTAGAATAATCTCAGAAAAATTTAGCGAATATTTCAAAATATTATTTAATGGCGGTACCGCTAAAATTTTCAAGCTGGAAGCTATGGAAGAAGACAAGGAAGCGCCGGAAAAACAAAGCAATAGCGCTACCGATGAACGCTCGCGCCGCCTTAAAAACTTACGCAAACATAATGCTCTCGGCTTGGCCGGCATTGAAATTCAAGCCACCCCTCCCGGCAAAAAAATTCAAACTATTTCTATGCTTTCGGGCGGAGAACGCGCTCTAACCGCTATCGCCTTAATCTGCGCTATTATTAGCGCCAACCCTTCACCTTTTGTCGTTCTTGACGAAGTCGATGCCGCTTTAGACGAGGCTAATTCGGAAAGACTGGCCCAAATTCTTGATGATTTATCCTCTAAAACCCAGTTTGTCACCATTACGCACAATCGCGCTTCTATGAAAAGAGCCAGCATTATCTATGGCGTCACCATGAAAGCCGACGGCGTCAGCCAGCTCTTAAGCATCCGCTTAGATGACATTAATGCTTTTCGCAACTAAAAATTAGACTTTGATTTTAGAAAAAAGATAAAACTGCTCTATAACCGGCAGTTTTATTTTAATTAAAAAGCATCACCTTGAATTTACTTTATCCCCGATTTTCTGTTATAATAACAGTAATCGCCTGCCAGTCGGCCAGGGGATGATTAAATAATAACGCCATATGTTTAAAAAGATTATCGGCCTGTTTTTATTGGCAATTTTTATTCTTGCTTCTGGCTTCGGTTGTAAAACCGTGGACAAGCAGACCCAAGCTGCGATGCAACCCATCACCCTAACCTATTGGCGCGTCTTTGACGACTCGGATGCTTTCCAGGAAATAATCGATAAATATAAAGTGATTCATCCCAATATCACCATTAACTACCGCAAATTACGCTATGAAGAATATGAATCAGAACTGTTAAATGCTTTGGCGGAAGATCGCGGGCCCGATATCTTGTCTTTGCATAATACTTGGCTCAGAAAATATCAAAACAAGCTGGTACCGATGCCGGCCAGCATTACCATGGCCTATCCAATAGAACAGGGCACTATCCAAAAAGAAGTCGTCCCGGTTTTAAAAACGGTCAAAAGCCTTAGTCTAAACGATTTAAAAAATACTTTTATCGACGCAGTGTATAGCGACGTCGTTCTCGATGATAATCAAATCTACGGCCTACCGTTATCGGTTGATACTCTGGTTCTTTATTATAACCGCGATTTACTGAATAATGCCGGCATCACCCAAGCTCCAAAATATTGGAATAAAGAATTTCAACAGAATGTCAAAAAACTCACCAAACAAGACCCGGTTCAGGGAATTATCCAAGCGGGAATCGGTTTGGGCGGCAGCACGAATATTGAGCGCTATAGCGATATTCTCTCCGTACTAATGATGCAAAACGGCGCCACCATGATGGATGGCAAGCAGGTCCTGTTCAACACCATCCCGGCAGCGGCGCAGGACACTAAATACAATCCCGGCCTGGAAGCGCTGCGTTTTTATATAGATTTTAGCAATCCAGGCAAAGAAGTATACTCTTGGAACAGCGATCTGCCTAATTCCCTCAATTTATTTATCAGCGGAAAATTGGCTATAATGTTCGGCTATTCCTACCATGCCGCCACCATCAAAGCGCAAGCGCCAAAACTCAATTTCTCGGTTAGCGCCCTGCCGCAGATAGAAGGCAGTCCAGTGGAGGTTAACTTTGCCAACTACTGGGTGGAATCGGTATCAAAAAAAAGTAAATATCCAAATGAAGCCTGGGATTTTATCCAATTCGCCACCAAAGAAGAACAGGCTAAATCTTATTTAACCAAAACCAAAAAACCAACCGCCCTGCGCTCTTTAATCGCCTCTCAGCGCGAAGATAACGACTTAAACGTATTTGCTTCCGAACTCCTTACCGCCAAAAGCTGGTACCGCGGAAAAGATGCAAACTCGGCGGAAACGGCAATAGGAGAAATGATTGACAATGCCCGCCAAACCCCTGATAAAATTTTAGATGTCATTAATACCGGTGCTGCCAAAGTACAGCAAACGGTCAATTAAAATATGATTAAAAAAGCATTTATCGGTTTAGCTTTTGCTATTTCTTTATTCTTATCCGCGACCTTGCCCGTCTTAGCGCAATCAACCTCGATTGTAGATACAACCGGCACAACCGCTTCGGGAACGAATAAATATAATACTGGCGACTACACTTTAGACGATATTGTTATGATTGCTATTCGCGCTTCCCGGTGGATTCTAGGCATCGTCGGCTCTTTAGCCTTGCTCATGTTCGTCTATGGCGGCTTTATGTTCCTAATATCATCCGGCAGCAGCGATAAAATTAGCAAAGCCAAAACTATTCTGGTGGCCGCGGTCGTCGGCTTAATAATCGTATTCGGCAGTTATCTGATTATTCAATTCGTCCTCAAAACAGTCGGTATTAATTGGGATGGCACCAAAACCGATATCAGTTTATATTCTCAAGAAAATATACTAGCCTGAAGTAAAAATGGCGGAATTTAACTTTAAGAAATTAGCAAGCGAAGAAAGAGCCGGAGAAAAGCTGCGGGCGGCCCGTTTGCGCCAGAATATCGATATTAAAAGTGCCGCCAAAAAACTCCATATTCGAGAAGAGTATTTGCTGTCTCTAGAAAATGAAGAATATGACCGCTTGCCTGCCGGTTTATACGGCCGCCAATTTCTCAAAGAATACTGCCTCTATCTCAAGCTTAAGCCTCAAGAGATAATGAATCTCAGCCCCTTTGCGGAAGAGGGCGTCAGCCACAATCCTTTTTCCCAAAAAATATTAAGGCGTCATAAATTTCTAGTATTTCCTAAAATAATCAAGAACGCTTTGCTCATCTTCTTATTCCTAATCTGCATCCTCTATTTAAGTATATATTTCCGCCGCCTAGTGAGTCCACCCGAACTGATACTGGAATATCCCGATAAAAATCTAGTTTTGCAGAATCCGGTCATTACCATTCAGGGAAAAAGCGAACCGGAAACAGAAATAAAAGTTAACGGCACCGGCATTATGAGCGAACAAGACGGTTCCTTCAGCCAAGAAATAAAACTAAAACAAGGATTAAATAACCTTAGCATCAGCGCTAAAAAAAAATATGGCCGGGAAAGCGTTATCCAGCGCCAAATCCTGGTAGAAAACACTTATGAGCAGTCCCAATAAAACCCTGCTATTTGACATAAATCTTATTTTGAATAAAATAGCAATTACCGAGGGCCAGAAGGTAGCGGAATTAGGTTGCGGCAATTTCGGCTATTTTGTCTTCCCGGTAGCCAGAATGGTGGGCGCGCGCGGACGCGTTTTTGCGGTCGATATATTAAAAAATACCCTTGAAGACATAAAAAAACGCGCCTTGCAAGAAAATCTGCAGCAAATAGAAACCATCTGGAGCAACTTGGAGATATTTAAAGGCGCCAAGATAGAAAATGCCAGCCTGGACCAAGCCCTGTTAATAAACGTTCTCCATCAATCAAGTAAAAGAGTGGAAATATTAAGAGAGGCGGTCCGCATGCTAAAAAATGGCAGCCAGCTCTTGGTGGTGGAATGGAAAAACAGCGACAGTCCCTTTGGCCCGCAATCAGAACAAAGAGTCAACAAAGAATCTCTGAAAGAAGCCGCGCCTAAATTGGGCCTTAATTTGAAATCTGAATTTGAAGCCGGCCCGTATCACTTCGGATTAATATTTTATAAACTATAAACATTATGCAAAATCTGCTTACCTGGCATTTTTGGTTCAATTTACGTCCGGAACCCCTCTTGCCTATTTTCGTCAACATTTTCTTGGGATTTCTCATCCTCTTGCTCTTAGCCTCAATCTTTACCGGCATCAAGCAAAGCCGCAAAGGGCTCTATAAGATATTTTGGAAAAAAGCCTATAACTTCAGTATCGGCAATCTCATTATCGGCGCCGTTTTCTTTTTCTTCAACTATGAACGAGCAGCCTTCCTATCGGCTCGCTTCTGGCTGGCAATCTGGATAATTAGTATGTTATGGTGGCTTTGGCCGATTGTTAAGCAATACCGTCTGGTCCCGGCCAAGCAAAAACAATTGGCGCAAGAACAAGAATTTAAAAAATATAGTCCTT
>JAQUWT010000009.1 GCA_028692765.1 Patescibacteria group bacterium | reverse complement strand
ACGCTATCTTTAAAGGATGGCTGCTTCTAAGCCAACCTCCTAATTGTCGCGGTCACAACACCACCTTTTACACTTAGCATATATTTAGGGACCTTAGATTGTGATCTGGGCTGTTTCCCTTTTGACCTATGAACCTTAGCGCCCATGGTCTGACTCCCGAGCTGCACCTACGGGTATTCGGAGTTTGATTGAAGACGGTATCTTGCGACCCGCCCTCATCCAGTGCTCTACCCCCCGCAGTCAGCGCTCGAGGCTAGTCCAAAAACTATTTCGAGGAGAACCAGCTATTGCCGAGTTCGATTACAATTTCTGCGCTAACCACATCTCATCCCCGAGTGTTGCACGGCTCGTGGGTTCGGTCCTTCCTCTGTCTTTCGACAGAGTTCAACCTGGACATGGTTAGATCACCCGGCTTCGGGTCTTGTCCATGCGACGTGTACTTCACTTTAACGCACTAATTGCTTAATGCGTAAAAGTGAAGCACAATGCGGGCTATTAACCCTCGCTTTCACTACACATACTCTCCGGAGGAGATTATGTAAGCCACATAGAACAAACTCGTTGGCTCATTCTTCAATAGGCACGCCGTCACCGCGCAAGCGCGGCTCCGACTCTTTGTAAGTATATGGTTTCAGGTACTATTTCACCTCCCTCTCGGGATGCTTTTCACCTTTCCCTCACGGTACTGGTTCACTATCGATCATAAGAAATATTTAGCCTTGGGTCATAGTCGACCCGGATTCATACGGGATTTCACGAGTCCCGCATTACTTAAGAACAAGCACGGCAGAGAAACAATCCTTTTCGCGTACGGGGCTATCACCCGCTCTGGCTGAGTTTTCCAACTCGCTTCTGCTAAAGATTATTTTTTATGACTCTGCTCTGTCCAATCTAGAGAACAGACGCGCTGTCTTGCAACCCCTGCGGAACATATAGTTCTAGAACCTTCTAGTTTCTCCCCAGCAAGCTGGATCAAAACTGCAGTTCGGCAGGTTTAGGCTCCTCCCCGTTCGCTCGCCACTACTAAGGGAATGACTGTTGTTTTCTTTTCCTCCGGCTACTAAGATGTTTCAGTTCACCGGGTCTTCCAGCGCCGCCAAGCGGCAGCGCTTACTCCGTCGACAACGGAGTGGGTTTCCCCATTCGGAGATCTGCGGGTCAAAGGTTGCTTGCCACCTCACCGCAGCTTATCGCAGGCTGCTACGTCCTTCATCGTTTTCTTATGTCTAGGCATCCGCCATACACTCTTTACGAGATTTTCCCACACTTTTGTTTTCAAAAGTGGACGCGTTCCTTCGCGAACGCGATTTTTTAATTTACCGCCCGGAAATTGCAAATAAACCGGCGGTAAACGGTTCGCTTTTTTGTTAAAAAGCGACAAAAAAATATTTAACTGTTAAAGGGCAATTAAATATTCGTTGCCATTACCAGCGAACTGATAAGGGCGAGTAAATATTTAATTTTTTATCTTAAAGTCTAAACTTATCTTCAGGGTTCAAAAAACCGCGGTAGCCGCGGTTTAAAATAATCGCAAAAAAAGCAAATATTTATAACCGCTTAAGTTTATTGACTTTAAAATAAATACGCATAGGCTGTTTATGAAAACTGTTACTAATTATAGAACTTTTAAAAATATTGTCAAGCCCTATGAAAAAGGCTTATTTTAAACATTTTTAGCAATATTTACAATCTTAAAAATAAGAAAACGGCAACTGAATTTCTAAGTATCAAGAAAACCACTTTCTTCCATGTAATTTAAAGCCGTCTCGCGATCAATTTCTCCCGCTTGGTAAAGCTGCTTAAGATGACGGTCCATCGTAGTCATGCCTTGCTGGATGCTAGTTTCTAAAACCGTCTTAATCTGAGGAATCTTATTCTCTCTTATTAAATTAGCAATAGCGCTGTTACGAATCATAATTTCCCTGGCGGCAATGCGTCCGCCGGACAAACGCGGCAACAAACGCTGAGAAACAACAGCAGATAAAATCATAGATAATTGAGAACGGATTTGAGACTGCTGGTGAGCCGGAAAAATATCAATAATACGGTCAATCGTTTGAGCGGCACTATAGGTATGCAAAGTAGCTAAAACCAAATGCCCTGTTTCCGCCAAGGTAATGGCGGCGGAAATAGTTTCTAAATCCCTCATTTCGCCAACCATAATAACGTTTGGATCTTGACGTAAGGCATGCTTGAGTCCAGAGGCAAAAGATACCATATCTTCACCTAACTGCCTTTGGGAAATCAAACTTTTATCAGGGCTAAAAATATATTCTATCGGGTCTTCTAAGGTAAGAATATGGCAATTACGGCGGCTATTAATATGATTAATCATGGCGGCTAAGGTCGTAGACTTGCCGCAACCAGTAGGACCGGTCATTAAAATTAATCCTTGCGGGGAATCGAGCAAATCAGCCACTGCTGCCGGCATGCCTATTTCCTCTAAACTAGGCTTATGCTCATCAATAACTCTCGCCACGATTTTCAAATGGCCCCGATCGAAGGAAAAATTAAGCCGGAAACGATAAGTGTCCACCGAAGCGGCGGCGTCTAAATCTTTATTTTCTTCAAGCTCTTTGCGCTGGCTGAGATCAAGCAAGCTCTTTACCATCTGTTCTAAATCTAAATCGGATAAAGGCGGTAGGCTGTTATTTTTACCATCGGAAAAAAGCTGCAACTGGCCATCTTTACGCACCATCGGAGGCATGCCGAATACTAAGTGTAAATCGGAATTTTGCTGGCGGGCGACCTCGCCTAAAAGCTGACGAATATCCATAAATTTACCAATTAAGAATTTTGAGGCCTTTGGCGGCAGCGTCGACTTGCGCTTCCTGCTTGGAAGAACCACTGCCGCTCGTTATCAGTTCGCTGTCCAAATACAAGCCAACGGTGAATGTTTTAGCGTGGTCGGGGCCTTCTTCGCTAATAATTTCATAGCGCGGAGTAATACCTCGCTTATCTTGGGCCTGTTCTTGAAAACGAGATTTCGGGTCAAGATAGGCTTGAGTTTGTAAAATTTCAGGAAGTTTTACCACTATCTTTTCCAAAATGAACGCTTTAGCTCTATCCAAGCCTTGATCAATATAGATAGAACCGATTAAAGCCTCAACGGCATTAGCTAAGATATAATGGCGTGATTTTTTATTCTTATCCTTAGCTTCACCGCGAGAAAGATAGAGATATTCTTCAAGATTAAGCTCAGTAGCAATCACATAAAGCATTTTGGCATTGACTAAAGAAGCGCGCCAATTAGTCAAATCGCCCTCCGGAGTATCAGGGTAATTAAGAAACAGATACTCTGTAACCACTATCTCTAAAACCGCATCGCCTAAAAATTCTAAACGTTCGTTGTGCCCGCCGGCAAACTCAGGGTGCTCGTTTAAATAAGAACGATGAACCATCGCCTGACGTAAAATTTCTTGATTCTTAAACTTCCAGCCTAAAGTCTTTTGTAAATTAGACAACTCGGGCATAAATTTCTCGGTTACGAAGCAAAATCGAGGCACCTTTTTAAACTAGGCGCCGCCATACTGCTTAATAACTATTAAATAAAAGCCCGCCTATGCGGGCCTTAAAAGTATAAATGTGACTATTCTGCCGCCGAATCAAGAGATTCTGAAGATGAGGCCTTTGTATCATCAGGCGTCTCGTCACCGGCCGACCCCCCTTTATCCCAATGGTTATCCCGCTTTTTCTTTTCTTCCTCGGGCCAATCGTTATAAATCGCTCCCAAGACACCATTAATAAATTTTCCCGAAGCATCGCCGCCAAAACTCTTAGCCACTTCAATGGCCTCATTAATCGCCACTCGGGGAGGAATAGCTGTATAAACAAGTTCAAAAATACCTAAACGCAAAACATTGCGATCAATTGTCGTAATTTGATCTAAGGGCCATTCAGTCGCGTACTTAACGATTAAAGCATCAATAGTTGATAAATTCTCAATGACGCCATTTACCAATTCATTAACAAAACCGCCATCATCAAAATCGGGCGCAAAATTAACAAAATTATCGCGCATCAAAGAAGCGGTATTCTGGCCATTTTTACCATTAAAATCCCAAGCGAATAAAGTCTGCAAGGCGATGGTACGTGCTAAATGGCGATTAGACATAGACTATTTCTTACTCTTAGCGGCTTTAGCCTCCACTTTTAATACTTGGCGGCCGCGATAGGTGCCGCAAAAAACACAAACAGTGTGAGGCTTTTTTGCTTTACCGCATTTCGGACACTTGTCTAAACTTGTTTTTTCTAAAGCCAGATGGGCCCGATTGGTACGGACGGCGCTTCTTGCTTTTCTTTTCTTAGGGTTAGCCATATATTTTAAAACTCAAAAAATATAAATAAAACAGCATTCATTTAATCTCTATTTTCAGTATAACTAAAAAATAATATTAGTCAAATTTCGGCCTAAGCTTCTTTATTTTCCGAAGAAGCGGCCGGACCGACTAAAGCCTCAAAAGCTTCCTTTTCCAAGGTCTCTTGAACTAACAGGGCTTGAGCGACTTTTTCCAGCTTATCTCGATGACGCACCAGCACATCTTTAGCCTTATCTGATGCCTGGTTGATGAAATTTAATATTTCTACATCGATTTGCTCGGCTATTTTTTCGCTATAATCTCTCTGCTCATGAATCTCCCTACCCAAGAAAATTAATTCTTCTTTCTGACCGAAAGTGCGCGGACCGAGTAAATCGCTCATGCCGTAATCGGTAATCAGGCTCCTGGCGACCGAAGTCGCCCGACGCAAATCCGAAGTCGCACCGGTAGTCACTTCGCCGAAAATCTCTTTTTCTACCAGATGGCCAGCCAAAAGGACGGCAATTTCGTCAATAAAATCTGTACGAGAATGGAAATAACGGTCCTCGATTGGAACTTTGAGAGTATAACCACCGGCCTGGCCGCGGGCGATAATTGAAACTTTTTGGACAGGATCGCTGTTCACAAGAAAATGAGCTACTAAAGCGTGTCCGGCTTCATGATAGGCGGTTATCTTTTTTTCTTGGTCGCTAATAATCCGGCTTTTACGCTCCGGGCCAATCATAACTTTTTCAATAGCAGAAAACAATTCTTCCATACCAACCGTCTTTTTGTCTTGCCTGGCGCTTAATATGGATGCTTCATTAAGAAGATTGGCTAAATCAGCACCGGAAAAACCCGGAGTACGCTCAGCGATTCTTTTTAAATCAACTTCTTTAGCTAGTGGTTTCTTTTTGGCATGCACCTTTAAAATTTCTTCCCTATCCTTCAAATCAGGTCGATCAATAACCACTTGGCGGTCAAAACGTCCCGGGCGCAACAAAGCCGGGTCTAAAACATCGGGACGATTAGTAGCCGCAATGACGATAACATTTTGAGTAGCTTCAAATCCATCCATCTCCACCAAAATCTGATTTAAAGTCTGTTCTCTCTCGTCATGCGAGCCCCCAAGGCCGGAACCGCGGCGGCGTCCAACTGCATCAATTTCGTCAATAAAAACAATGCAAGGAGAATGTTTTTTTGCCTTTTGAAAAAGCGAGCGCACGCGGGAGGCACCAACGCCGACAAACATCTCCACAAACTCCGAGCCGGACATATGAAAAAAGGGGACCTTAGCCTCGCCGGCTACAGCGCGAGCCAATAAAGTTTTACCAGTGCCGGGGCCGCCTAAAAGCAAAACGCCCCTAGGAATACGCGCGCCTAAATCTTGAAATTTCTTTGGGTATTTTAAAAACTCAACCACTTCGTGTAATTCTTCTTTAGCTTCTTTCGCTCCGGCCACATCTTTAAAGGTAACCTGATTCTTATTATTAAGGTCAAATTCCTTAGCGTTGGACTGGCCAAAATTCATCGCTTTGCTATTCATTCCTTGGGCACTGCGCATCATAAAGAAAAAAAGAAGGGCCACTAAAATAAGCGGCAAGACAAAAGGCAATAATTCACCCAACCAATAAGACCATCCCGACTGCTCCTGGACGCTAATAGCGACCTGATTTAATTTATCCGGCGAAATCTGAAAATTACTTAAAAGAGCAGAAAGGCTTTCGCCGCTTTCCTTGCGCACGGTCTGGCGGCTACCATCCTTAAGCTCAACTTTAACCGTATCGCCGCTGACAGACAAAGATTTTATCTGATCCTGATTCAATTCTTGAATCATGGTCTCAATGCCAACTCTGGCGCTTTCGCTATTATTAGAAAAAGTGCTAAAGATAGCAGCCATCGCTAAAAATATTATAAAGAAAACTAAGAAATTTTTTGCTAAATTCTTCATATTTTTACTAGAATAATATACCCATTATATAACGGCAACGCCTTTTTGGCAATCGACAAAAGTGCTCCCCAAAAACAGGGAGCACTTTCGAAAAAGACTAATATATGTAGTGTCTTTAGTTTTCATCAACTATAGATTCTTCATTGTCTTCAGAACTTTCTTCTTTCTTGGCTTTAGCAGTTTTTTTCTTAGCTGCCGGTTCTTTTTTATCAGCCTCTCCGGCTAATTTTAAACCTAAACGATGTTCGGAAGGAGAAATGCTAACAATCTCAAAATCTTTCTCTTCGCCGGCGTTAAATAATTCGCCAATTTTTTCCTTTAAGCTTAAATTCAACTGACTGATATGGGCTAAGCCGTGGATTTCTTCGTCGAGCTTAACAAATAAGCCGAAGGGATTAACTTTGACAATTGTGCCTTTGACTACTTGGCCGACGCTGTATTTAGCGCTCGCTTCCTGCCAAGGATCTTTCTGTAATTTTTTAGAGCTTAAGAAAATCTTACTGCCGTCAATACTGACAATCTCCGCCTTGATGCGGTCGCCCACTTTGAATAATTCATTCGGAGAATCAATGCGCTGCCAAGCAATTTCTGAAATATGGATTAAGCCCTCCATGCCATCGTCAAAATTTAAGAAAACTCCAAAATTAGTGATAGCGGTGATGCGCCCGTCAACGACCATGCCGACGCTATAACGGTCCAAAGCGGGTTTCTGCTTCTTATTCCAAACATCCTTCTCGCTGAAAATAATCTTATTTTCTTCTTCGTTTAGAGTAATAACATTAACTTCAAAATCTTGACCGACAAAAGTCTTTAATTTTTCTAAAATCTTACTCTTATCACCACCACTGATACGGGGATAATTTTCCGGGGCTAATTGGGACACCGGCAAAAATCCGTTTATCTGGCAATAACGAGCCAAAAGTCCGCCTTTATTAGCATCGATGATGCGGATTTTAACGGTATTTTTTTCTTTAAAGGCTTCTCGTAAATTCTGCCAAGCCTTCTCTTGCCCCACTTGGCGGAAAGACATTTCCAGATGCCCTTCTTCATTTTCAGTTTCCAGCACAGCGGCTTCAACCTGGTCTCCGGGTTTAAGATGAGCATACTCCTCAACCTCGACATAAAGCTCCGGTCCGCGGACAATACCCATTAAAACGCCGTCAATATCCAAAACGACCTCGGATTTTGAAGCAGTCACGACCGTGCCTTTAACGACATCACCGACCTGCGGCACTTTGACTCCGTCCTTTTCCAGTAAATCGGCGAACTCGCCCGATACCTGTTTAGTTTCTTTAGACATAAATATAATCTTTATTCATTCGGAAGCGGACTTTCCTCTTCTTAAAACAAAAAAAGATCTTTAACCACCCCTTGCGGGACAGCCTTTCGGTCACCTCAGGCGCCGCTTTAAAGGCGGCGCCTTAGAACCCGAAAGAATTATAATAGGTGAATATTTAAATTAATAAAAACTTATTTAGCTTCATTCATTTTAGAAAATTGCTGGTTTAAATCAGCGATTGCGCCCTCATAATATCTACCATCGCGCTCACCCCAAATAGCTTCTTTAATATTAGCAACCGCCCCTTCGGCCTGAGAATTTTCTGATAAAAATTTATTAACAGTCTCCCGAGCAACCGCTTCCATTTTAGGATTAGTAAAATTACCCATGCTTCCGGTGGTTAAATAATTTTTAATAACCTGGAATTGAAAGTCGTCTAATTCTGGGGTTTTCCAAAACTTTAAACCCGTACTGTTTTTCTTTTCCGCTAATTTAATCATTTCTAAAACTTTTCCTATACCGGGAAATTGACCTTCAAGTTTAGCGGCGCTTTCTTTATTGCCGCCGAAAGCACCTAAAGCGCCTAAACCGGTGTCGGTGCTAGAAATAGTAGTAAAGCTCTGCCAAGCCTTCTTTTTCATCTCATACTCATCCTGTAATCTCTTAATTTCATCCTTAATTTCCTCAGGAGATTTAAATTCTTGAATTTCTTCGGATACAGCCGCTATTTTTGCAGGAACCTCACCTTCAGAGATGCGTGCGTTATCCAATGCCTCGCGCAAATCTTCATTATCTTGCGGGTTAAGTTCCATTTCATCTGATGGCGCCTCCATCACTTCGGTGTCATGTGATAAATTTTCAGGTTGGCTTGTCATAGTTTCCATGCTCATATTGTTTTTAAATAAATTATATATAAGTAATTATATAATAAATAAGCAAAAAAGTCAATAGGAAAATATTTAAATAAAAAAGCTAAAATTACAATAATTACACCTTAATTACGACCGGAAGAACCATGGGGCGACGTTTTGTTTGGGTAAATAAGAATTGCCCGACATCATTTCTAATCTTATTTTTAATAAAATCATCGTCTGCTGGCGTCATCGGATTCTTATCCTTAACAATTTTTTTGACCCTCATTCTAGTTTTTTCAATTAAATCCCGGCTTTCTTTCATATAAATAAAGCCACGAGAAATAATATCAGGATTGCCGATAATATTGCCAGTCTTGGAATCAATCGTTGCAATAATTACAATCATGCCATCACCGGCCATCATCAAGCGATCACGTAAGACTACCTCTGAGACATCACCGACGCCAAGACCGTCAACCATCACATAGTCGGACGGCACTTTATCTTTCGTCAAGTGACCGACAGACTGTCCCCGGCCATCTTTCTGGAATAGAACAACCTGTCCATTATCCGCCACGAATATTTTGTCGGAAGGAATGCCTACTTGCTCGGCTAGTTCTGCATGCGCTCTTAACATATAATGATTAGCTTCGATAGGCATGAAATATTCAGGCTTAATCAAGCGCATCATCAATTTTAAATCCTCCGCCTTAGCGTGTCCGCCGGCGTGGATATCAAGCATCCGGTAATGGATGATGTGAGCTCCCTGGCGCACGACCATGTCCATAAGATTCTGAATTGAACGTTCATTGCCGGGAATCACCGAAGAAGAAAACAAAACTGTATCCCCCTGTTTCAAACTGACAACGCGATGCTCGCCGTTAACTACCCGGCTTAAGAAGGCGTTATCTTCTCCCTGAGCGCCGGTACCGATAATCAAAACTTGATTATCCGGCAATCGGTTTAATTCATTATCGTTGATTAAAATTTTTGGATCGAACTTTAAATAGCCTATTTGATGGGCAATTTCTACATTAGAATTCATACTCCTGCCTTGAAGGCTAACTCGGCGGCCATAGCGCTTGGCTAAATCTAATATTTTCTGCACGCGGCTGATTTGGGAAGCAAAAGTACCGATAATAACGCGGCCGTCAATTTTCTCAATCAATTTACCGATTTCTTCACCGATAGCAGACTCGGAAATCTGATAGCCGGCATGAGTAGCGTCGGTCGAGTCCGACATTAACATTAAAATGCCGCGGTTGCCGATTTGGGCAATACGCTGCAAATCAGCCGGCTTATCATTAACCGGGGTAAAATCAATCTTAAAATCACCCGTGTGCATGATGGTGCCTAAAGGAGTATTGGCAATCACCGCAAAACAATCGGGAATAGAATGGTTGACGCGGGTAAATTCCAGTCGGAACGAAGCGCCGAGCTGAATAACGGAATTGTCATCAATTTCCTTTATTTTCAACTGGGGCGCAGTTTTATATTCTTGATGGCGCTTGCGAATCAAACCAGCTGTCAATTTACCGGTAAACATCGGCGGATTGCCAATTTCTCCCATAATATGAGGGATACCGCCGATATGGTCATAATGGCCGTGAGTAATAATTACGCCCTTTATCCAATCAAGCTTATCGCGTAAATAGGAAACATTGGGAATGATGTAATCAATGCCAGGCATATCTTCCTCCGGAAACTGCAAGCCCATATCGATAATGATAATTTCGCGGTTGCATTCTATTAGGGTCATATTGCGTCCGACCTCTTCCAAGCCGCCTAGGACAATAACCTTAACATAATCGTCAGAATTATCTTTGCGAAAAACTTGGCGAGAACGGACGGGAAAACGACGCCGCGGCGACGGACTAGTTTTTAATGGCGCCTTAGCGACATTATCTTTGCCGGATTCTATTCCGGACTTATAACGAGTAATCATGAAAATTTTCTGGAAAATAAAGAAAACAGGAATCAAAATAATCCTGATTTTTTAGCTTCCAATTATGAAGTATAGAGCATCCGACCGAAAAATCAGTCGGAAAAAATAGATAGAAAATAATTACCAAGAAAGATGCTTCTTGGTTTTTAAGTACCAGTGGCTAAAGCCGGCGAAACGATCGCAGGGCTCATTGATAGCCGTACCCTCAAAACCATGGACTTTCTTAGACTGAACGTAGGTGTAACTGGGGGAGTACAAGAAAATAACCGGCAAATCTTTACTGACAATCTCTTGAAATTTTTTATATTTAGATAGGCGCAAATCAACATTGTCGGCCGCCTGCCTCGCTTCGATTAACAACGTATCAACTTCAGCGTTATTATAACCGGAAAGATTTAATCCTTGACCGCCAATTTGTGAAGAGTGCCAAAAAGAAGCAACATCAGGCTCGGTGCCGACAACCTGCCCATACAAAAAGGCTTCAAAATTATGGCCGGCAATCATCTCTGCGTTTAAGCTAGCGACTGACACCGGCACGATGGTCGTCTTAATGCCAACCGCTTCCCAATCTTTCTTTAAACTTTCGGCTACATCCATCCTGCCGTTCTCGGGCACTGACAATTTTAAAGCTAAAATCTGATATTCCTTATCTTTAAGAGCAACGCGCCAATAACCGGTAGCATCCATCTGGGTGGAACTGGCATAAGTAATAATTGCCGCTAATTCCGGGCTGTGCTCAGGATTATCAATCATTTCCCGATTAACATCCACCCGCTTAAATCCGCTCTCGTCTAAAAGCTGCTCGGCCTTATCTTTATCCAGATTATAGGCGGCGCCATCCGGAGTATAAGAAAAGTCCGGAGCGATAATCGGACCATCAGCACGGCTAACGGACGCTCCTAAAATCTCACCAAATAAATAATCACGGTTAATAGCGAAAGCTAATGCTTGCCTCACCTTAATATCCCCCAAAGATTTATTTCTATCTTTATTGAAAAAAATTGAATTTATCTGGGGCAAGCGCAAATTATGAATTACCAAAGAATGCTTAGCCAGTAAATCCTTCTTCAAATCATCAGGGATATAACTGGCGGCATCAACTTCATTGCCGTTTAAAGCGCGCACCAATTCCACGTAGTCGGGAAAGAATTTGAAAATTATTTCCTTAATATAGGGCTTGGCGCCATAATAATCGTCATTGGCGATGAGATGGTATTCTTTGATTTCTCCGCCTTTGCTTTTAATTAAAGATTCAAATTTATAGGGTCCGGAGCCCATCGGCTTTAAATTCAATTCCGACAAAGAAGCGGTCTCGGGAGAAATATTCTCCCAGGTATTTGCCGGCATAATCCCAAAGCTTAGGAGGCTTAAAAAATCGGCATAAGGCTCGCTAAGGGAAAATTTGACTGAATGGTCGTCAATCTTTTCGATATCCACACCATTTAAACTCGTGCGCAGGGAGGAGCGAAAATCTGGATTTTTAATCAAATTAAAAGTAAAGATGATATCATCGATGCTTAAATCTTCACCGCTGTGCCACTTCACTCCTTCACGCAGGGAAATAATATAGGATTTACCGCCGTCTTCAATTTTCCAAGCAGACGCTAAGTCCGGCATCAGCCGGCCATTTTCGTCATAATTAAACAAGCGTGAATAAATTAAACGGGATAAATCCGCATCAACATCGCGGCTATTAGAATAAAGGGGGTTAATAGACTGAGGATAGCCGACTAAGCCCTCTATATAAGTACCGCCGCTAGTCGGCACTAGAATAAGATGTTTTTGATAAAAAACAAAACCTAAATAAGAAGCGCTAATTAAAAAAACAAGAATTGCTAATTTGAGAATGGTTTTTTCTTTAGGATTTAAAAATTTAAAAAGGTGCCTTAACTGTTCGCGTCCGGGAATTTTAGTCGGAGCCAAAGAATAAACCAGGTTTCTGTCGCTTTCAGCTCGTAAATTTTTCTTACCTCCCGATAAAAAATTTTCCTTAACAAAATACTTAACATCAACAAAAAAACGGAAAACAGATTTTATCTTTCCGGAAAAAAATTTATTTATTTTTTGAGAAGATTGATCCACAGGGTGGAAATAGACGAAAAGGGAAGAATAAAAATCGGCTTAGAATAAAATACTGGCTAGAGATAAGCCGAAGAAAAGCACCGCCAAAACAATGGTAGCGGTGAATAATTTTTTTTCAAGACCGCGTTTCGTCAAATAAACGCCGCCGGTGCCGCCAAAAGCGCTACCAAGACCGGCGCCGCGATTCTGAAGTAAAACGACGATGATAAGAAGGATGGAAACAATAATCTGGGCAATTTGAATCAAAGACATAAGCTTATTTCTTAAGCTGAGACAATAAAGCGGCTAAAACTTTCTTATTGTTAATAGCTAAATCAGCCAAAATTTTCCTATCAACCGCAATATTAGCAGCCTTTAAGGCGCCAATGAATTTAGAATAAGAAAAATCATGCTCGCGCACAAAAGCATTAATTTGCACTTGCCACAAAGCGCGCATATCGCGCTTTTTCTTGCGGCGGTCGCGGTAAGCGTGGGCACCGGCTTTGGTGCGGGCGGTCCGAGCTAGTTTAATTAGGTTTTTGCGACCCCATTTATAGCCTTTAACCTGCTTTAACAGCGTGCGGCGTTTTTTATTGTGGCCAACTCCTCTTTTTACTCTGGGCATATACGATTAACTTAAAATCCGTATCCTATCGATACGGGGTTAAGGTTTTAATGGTTTTTACTAAAGTCGCGTCCGCATTAATATCTAAACGCTTAGCGCGCTTAGTATTGCCTGTTTCGCGAGAATTAAAATGATCCTGACCGGATTTTCTTTTCTTTAATTTATTAGTGGCGGTTAAGCGAAAACGCTTGGCCGTCGCTCGGTGAGTCTTTATTTTCGGCATAAATTTGATAAAAAAACAGGCGAAATCACCTGGATGATAACAAGACTATTATTTCTTATTTATCAACACTATAGTAAATCTTCCGCCTTGATTTGTCAAGGCTTGTTCTATTTCAATAGATAGATTTTCTTTTTGTCTAAGTTTAGCCACAAAATTATCGACAATTTCTCGAGCTTTCTGCGGATACTGACGCTCACGGCCCCTCAATATTAGTTCAACTTTTAATTTGTTGTCTTTCTCTAAAAATTTTTCGGCCTGTGCGAGACGGAAGTTAAAGTCATGTTCACTAATGCGGAAAGATAGCCTGGTTACTTTAGTGTCAACTTTTTTCTGCATGACTTTCTGGCGGTGAAGCTTCTTTTCATGCTCATATTTCAACTGACCCAAATCTACTATTTTAGCGACGGGCGGCTCAGCTTTAGGATTTACTTCAACCAAGTCTAAATCAAGTTCTTTGGCCCTAGCAATCGCCTCTTGAGTATCAATAACGCCAAAATTTTCACCATTTTCATCAATTAAAAAAACCTGTTCCGAACGAATCTGGGAATTAGCTTTAAAAAACTTCTTTTCTTTCTGTTCAACGCGATGAAATTTAATGCGCATGGTAGTACAAATTATTATTTATATAGCTATTTATAGCGGAAAAATTAAAAAAAGTCAAACAAAAATTTTTCTAAAGCCGCTATTGTAATAATTCAAAAATTTAATTAACGCAAAGCTAAAACCAAAAACAAAAGGCAAGCAATAACTAATAACCAAATAAAAGTGAGAAAAAATAGCTTTAAAGAGGCTTTTTTCTGTCCATCCCAATACATTAATACCGGCTTGCCTAAGATAATTGCCCCCATGGCGGTGGCCGAGATAACCAATAAAAGTAAAATGGCAGCTCCGCCCAAAAAATTATTATTTTTTCCAAATAATCTTTCGCCATTATTTAAAATCCAGGATATAGCGGCAATATACAAAGATGCGGCCAAAGCCTGAATTAAACTAATCGCCATTAATTTAAAATTTTTCATATTTTTAAAATAAAGTTTTACACTAATATAATAGCCCAAAACAAGTATAAAAACAAAAACAGCCCCTTTCGAGGCTGTTTTTATATCGGAGCGGGTAACGAGAATCGAACTCGTCTCTCAACCATGGCAAGGTTGCATAATAGCCACTATACGATACCCGCAAACATATATTTTATATAGCAAATATTCAAACACTAAGCAAGTACTTCCCTAAATTTAAACTTTTACGATAATTTTAAAGAAATCCGTGCCGCGGGCGGGAATCGAACCCGCACTGTATCTCTACAACTGGATTTTAAGTCCAGCGCGTCTACCAGTTCCGCCACCGCGGCCAAATTAAAGATATTAACAAAAAATGTGGAGATGATGGGAGTTGAACCCATGTCTAACAAGTGCCCTTAGATATATTTACAAAAATAGTCCGATTTATTGGAGTCGCCGACACTATCGGAAACCGGACAAAAGCAGAGCCGGCCACCTCTCTTTGTCTCGAAAACTCCAGGAGAGGACTGAAATTTTCAAAGCTTCAAATTATGACACCGGTTGACGGAGCTGAAGCCTCCCCGCGCCGATGGTTACAGCTATTTTTTAATTAAGCCATAACGGGAGCGAAACTCGGAACTTTCCAAGTAAACGCCCTGCCAGTATTTTTGGCATGTATGTTTTTGGTTATTTTTACGGTGTAACCTAAACCCGTCTTGAATATCTAAAAGCAGGTCTTATTATCGATGCCCGGCATCCCCGATCATCTTGAAATCTGCCTCTTTGTCAAAGTCCTTATCTGCCTATCTAACTCACGCTTCTTAATGGATTCACGCTTGTCATACTTCTTTTTTCCCTTACCTAAAGCAAACTCCAGTTTCACAAAACTGCGTTTAGTATACATTTTGACCGGAACCAATGTCAAGCCCTTTTCCTGTGTTTTCCCAATGAGATGAGCGATTTCTTTCTTATTCAACAATAACTTGCGTTCTCTGGTGGGGCTGTAATCGGGAATCTGGCCGGCAAAACGGTAGGGAGAAATATGGGCGCCAACCAGCCAGAGTTCCGAGCCGTCGCTTCCGGAGCGCAAACTGACATAGGCGCCGCTTAAATTTACATGCCCGGCCTTGGCGGATTTGGCCTCATGGCCGAATAAAACTAAGCCGGCCTCATAATTTTCTAAAAGGTCGTAATCAAAACTAGCTCTCCGATTGTTTGCCAGCGTCGGCATAATTCCAAGATTTTAACTGTGCAACGACCTGGTCGTTGAACATCATATTTTCTAAATGATGAAAATATTCATGACTGCCCAATTGCTTTAAAGCCTCCTGGTCATGAGCATACATCTTTTTCAAGCCTTCCAGTTTTTCTGCAATCGCGTTTTGCTTAACTTCAATTTTTTCAATGATGCCAACCTCACGGATAATCAAAGCGGTTTTGATACGCTTCACGGCATTGGGTAAAAGCTCCAGGCGCAATTCGGCCGGAGTTTTCTTGAGATGTTTCAAATAGTCATCAAACTTACCTCCTTGAGAGGTAACATTACGCTCTAATTCCATCATCATATTATCCGCTTCTTTTTCTAATAAATCTTCCGGGATGTCATCAAATTTAGCCTTATCGGCAATCATCTCCAGCATTTTAAGTTCAGCCTTAATATCGGCTTGGCGTTCTCTGTCGGCTAAAATATTTTTTTCTATCGCTGATTTTAAATCTTCCACATTTTTAAAATGCATCTCCTTAGCCAATTCATCATTCAAAGCCGGAAGCTCTCGTTTATAGACGGAGGTCGCGGTCACGGAAAATTCAACCATTTTGCCGGCCAAGTTAGCCTGATGATGAGTTTCAGGATAGAGTAATTTAAACTCTCGCTTATCTCCCTGCTTAATGCCTTTTACCTTATCGTCAAAACCAGGCACCATATATTCCTTGCCTAAAACAACGGTTACATCTTGAGCCTGACCGCCTTCTACCGGCACCTTATCTAAACTCAGGCTGACATTCAAGACTAATTTATCTCCTTCCTCAGCCGGCTCCGAACTCAGGCTTTCCTTAGCGCGCATTTCTAAAATTTCTTTTATTGTCTTATCAATATCCTCGGCACTGACTGCCGGTTTTTCCCTAACAATGTTTAAACCCTTATAATCACCCAAGGCGACGTTCGGCAAAAGAGAAATGGTGATTTTATATTCCAAAGGATTATCAGGAGCCAATTTAGTTATTTCTACTTTTGGCTGACCAACCGGCTGTCGACCGGCTAATTCTTTGGCAAAAATATCATCGATGGTTTTACGGATAGCGATATGAGCTGCTTCTTCTAAAATACTGATTTCACCGACTTTTTGTTTTAAAATTTCATAAGGAGCCTTACCCGGACGAAAACCTTCAATTTTTACATGCTCAGAAACATGCTTCACTCCCTCTTCAATATAAGGCTGAAATTCCTTAAACTCCAAAGAGACCGTCAATTCTACTTGTGATTTTCCCAAATCTTTTTTAGTGCTTTGCATAATCTTTTTTACAATTAGAAACGAGCTGTGGCGGGCTCGCTGATTTTTTCCTTTATTTATTATATTTTAGCAGTTTTTTAAGAAAAAGCAAGCTTATTTTATCTAGTCTTTTTATTAATTTAAAAGCTTAGATTACAAAAAGTGCCGGCAATTGCCGGCACTTTTCCAATACTATAAAATATTATTTTAGAGCAACAAACCGATAATTAATAAAGCGACAATGTTTAAGACTTTAATCATCGGGTTAATCGCCGGACCGGCAGTATCCTTATAGGGGTCACCGACTGTGTCTCCGGTAACAGCTGCTTTATGAGCGTCCGACCCTTTACCGCCGAAATATCCGAGTTCGATATATTTTTTAGCATTATCCCAAGCGCCGCCGCCGGAGGTCATGGAAACGGCTACAAAAATACCGGTAACGATAGAACCAACCAAAAGACCGCCTAAAGCTTCAATACCGTGCCCGGCTCCAAATAAATTAAAGCCAAAGCCAACAATAATCGGAGCAACTACGGGGATTAGAGCTGGCAAAATCATTTCTTTCAAAGCGGCCTTAGTGACAATATCAACAGTACGACCGTAATCTGGTTTTTCAGTTCCCGCCATAATTCCGGTTTTTTCTTTAAATTGGGCGCGGACATCTTCCACTACTGAACCGGCCGCCCGGCCCACCGCTTTCATCGCCATCGCCCCGAATAAATAAGGCAATAAACCGCCGATGAAAAGCCCGGCGAGAACGAAGGGGTTATTAATTAAGAATTGCGCCGTGCCGCCCAAATCAGAAATTTTGTAAGTAAAATCAGCAAACAAAACCAAAGCGGCTAAAGCGGCAGAGCCGATAGCATAACCTTTAGTTACTGCTTTAGTGGTGTTACCAACAGCATCCAAAGGATCGGTAATATTACGGACATCATCGCCCAACTCAGCCATTTCCGCGATACCGCCAGCATTATCAGTAATCGGACCATAAGCATCAATAGTGACAATAATACCGGCCATAGAAAGCATCGCTACCGCTGCTACCGCGACGCCATATAAACCGACTAACATATAAGAACCTAAGATGGCGGCCACAATAATCACTACCGGCCAAGCGGTTGATTTCATAGACACAGCCAAACCGGCAATAACGTTGGTACCGTGTCCGGTTTTGGAAGCTTCAGCAATATTCTTGACCGGAGCAAACTTGGTGGAAGTATAGTATTCAGTAATCACTACCAAAGCTGCTGTTACCACTAAACCAATCAAACTAGCAAAATAAATATTTAAAGCTAAATGGGCATCGGCAATAAAAGCACGGGTAATAGGATAAAAAGCAATCGCCGATAAAACTCCGGCAGCAATCAAGCCCTTATAAAGAGCGCGCATGATATTTTTCTTTTTGCCCAAGCGGATAAAGAAAATTCCGATAATGGAAGCAATAATCGAAACCGCCCCCAAAACTAAAGGATAGATAATAACGTTATGGTCGCCGGCAAACAACAGGGAACCGAGGACCATGGCGGCAATTGAAGTCACTGCATAAGTCTCAAAAAGATCAGCGGCCATACCAGCGCAATCACCGACATTATCGCCGACATTATCAGCAATCACCGCCGGATTGCGGGGATCATCTTCCGGGATATCAGCCTCAACCTTGCCCACTAAATCAGCACCGACATCGGCGGCTTTAGTATAAATACCACCGCCTAAGCGGGCAAAAATAGAAATCAGCGAACCGCCGAAACCGAAACCGATAATCGCATGCAAATCTCCGGGATTAAGAAAATAAAAACCGGCTGTTCCTAATAAAGCCAAGCCAACCACCAATAATCCAGTAACACTGCCGCCGCGAACGGCGACATTTAAAGCCTTTTGCAAACCGCCTCGAGCGGCTTCAGCGGTACGGACATTAGCGCGCACGCTGACAAACATACCAATATAGCCGGTCAGAGCGGAAAAAATCGCCCCCAATAAAAAAGCGGCGGCTGTCGACCAGCCTAAAGAAGGCAAAAACCCGATTAACAAAAAGAGAATGACCGCCACAATCGCCACGGAGCGGTACTGGCGATTTAAAAAAGCTTTAGCCCCGGTTTGGATAGCCTTAGCGATTTCCTTCATCTTGTCGTTACCGGCCGGCAAGCGAAGAATAAACATGCCAGCGATAAAGCCATAGATAATCGCGACAATAGCGCTCGCAATGATTAAGAGATTCGTCATAATATTAAATATTATTAATCCTTGCCCCTCCGGGCAAGATTTTAAAATTATTTATTTTCTTCAGATTCTAACTGGTTTTCATCACTGATAGAATCCTCTTTACTAGCTTCAACTTCACCGTCTTCGCTATCAGCAACTTTCTTTTCGCCGTCTTCAGAAGCCTCGATAATATCTATTTTCCAACCGGTAAGATGGGCGGCTAAGCGCACATTCTGCCCGCTTTTACCAATAGCCAAAGAGAGTTTGTCCGAGCTTACTTTGACCACCGCCTTATGCTCAGCTTCATCAAGTTCAATACTTAAAGTTTTAGCCGGGGCTAAGGCGTTAGCAATAAATTTAGCGGGTTCGTCGCTATATTCAATTATATCAACTTTTTCTCCACCGAGTTCGCTAATAATTGTCTGGATACGCGCGCCCCTTTGGCCGACGCAAGAGCCGACCGGGTCGACATTCTCCGCCTCTGTATATATTGCTACCTTAGAACGAGAACCGGCTTCACGCGCCACCCCTTTAATTTCAACTAAACCGTTGGCAATTTCTGGAATTTCCAGATAAAATACTTTTTTCAAAATTTCTTCGCTGCGCCGAGATAAAATAATTTCCGGACCCTTATGGCCTTCACGAACTTCCTTAATATATACCTTAACCCTTTCTCCGGGATTATAGCGTTCGCTAAAAATCTGTTCTTCAGACGGCAAAATACCGATAGCTTTGCCGAGATCGACAAAAACTAAACGACCTTCGCGCCTTTGGACAACGCCGCCGACCACCTCTTTTTCTTTGCCCTTAAACTCACTCAAGACCATGTCTCTTTCCATTTCCCTTAACTTCTGGATAATAACCTGTTTAGCGGTTTGAGCGGCCATCCGGCCGTAACTTTCAGGAATAGGCAATTCGGTCATGATTTCTTCGCCGATTTGGGCGCCATGCTTCATAATAGCCGCCTCTTTCAGCTGGATATCGGTTTTAGGATTAAAACGATGCTCCTTTTCTTCGTCCTCATTCTCAGTCTCATCATGCTTTTCCTTATCTTCTTCCCGCTTATAATCAGGGTCATTGAGGCGGCGGAGCATTTCTTCTTCTTCCTGCGCCGGCAAATTATCTACCACGGTTTTTACATCATAAATTTCCGAGCTGCCGGTATTAGGGTCAAAAACAACTTTTATATTCTGATTTTTCTCTCCGTAGTCCTTACGATAGGCGGCCGCCAAAGCTAATTCAATGGTATTTACCACCGCCTGATAATCTAAATTTTTTTCTTCGCACACCTGCTTAATGGCGTTTGTTAATTCAGACATAATGTTTATTAGTCCAGCCGACGGGCTGAAGACTCAAAAAATAATAAAAACTAGATTCTTTATATTAGCTTTTTATAAAGCTAGAGAAAAAGCTAATTGTTTATCACAATTAGCTTTCTGCTTCAAATATAGCAAAACCTATGGATTTTGTCAAAATAATTTAGAAATAAAGATAATTGGTGCCGGTTATTGCCGCCCTGATTCTCAAAAGAATAAAATAACTTATTCCCCAAGCCGATAAAATTATCACGAGACCGATAACCGCCTGAGTAATCTGTTTAACTGCTTCTTTTACCTTATCTTCATTGCCGGCCGCCGTCATATATTTAAAACCGGCGAATAACAACAAGGATAGAAAAATTACCCCCAAGACTGACAGCACAATCATAATAATCCTAACCATTGTTATACGGATATCGTCGGGAGTATCGTTGCCGAAGGCCGCTTGTATTTCCTTGCCCTTGAAGCCTTCTTGGCTATCAATCAAACTGGTATCAGCCACAGCGGGCCGCAGCGGTAAAAAAACGCCTATTTGCAAAAAACTGAGGAATAGAAAAAAAATGACAGATAAAGTTTTCTTGATAGTAGTGCTCATATAATTTATGTTATGCTATAATCATTATATAAAATCTTTCCCGAAAAAACAAGAAAATATGAATCTCCAGCAAAAAATCTTCAGCAATACTTTAATACAAATCATTGGAAAATTAGCTTCGACCGGCCTAAACCTGTTTGCTTTTGCTTTAATGACCAGAGAATTGGGACAAAACGGCTTCGGCGAATACACCACCATTATTACCTTCCTCTCGTTTTTCGCGATTATGGCTGATTTAGGACTCACCTTAGTAACTGTCCAAATGATTAGCGGTGACCGGGAAAAAGAAAACCTTATCCTAGGCAACCTCTTTGGCTTGCGCCTCATTTCTTCTTTGATTTTCATCGGTTTAGCTCCAATTATCGTCCATTTAGCTAATTATAACGATAATATCAAATTAGGAGTCTTGATTACGGCCGTTTCTTTTGTCTTTAACGCTTTGAATCAGATTATGGTCGGTCTTTTTCAAACTAGATTGAAAATGAACCGAGTGGCCTGGGCGGAAACTCTGAGCCGCTTCGTGATGATTGCCGGCGTTATCATATCAATTAATCTAAATTGGGGTCTTAACGGCATGTTGGCAACTACGGTGGCCGCCAGTCTGGCCAGCTTTCTCCTGCACTTTATCTTCGCTCGCCGCTTTGCCCATATTAAGCCTTTATTTAATTGGCAGGAATGGCAGAAAATTCTTCATCTTTCCTGGCCCCTAGCCATAACCATCGCCTTTAACCTTATTTATTTAAGGGCGGACACTCTAATTCTGTCTTTAGTAAAAACAGCCGATGCCGTCGGCCTCTACGGAGCGGCCTATAAAATCATCGACGTGCTCAGTTCGCTGCCATTTATGTTCGCCGGCATCATCCTGCCCATCATGATAGTGGCGTGGCAAAATAATAAGGAAAATTTCTACAAAATCTTACAAAAATCATTTGATGTAATGGCGGCGGCGGCCATTCCTTTGGTTATAGGGACGCAATTCTTAGCCGATAAAATTATCGTACTTATCGCCGGTCCCGACTTTTTGGAAGCTGGCATGATTCTGCGCGTATTAATCTTTGCGATTGCCGCCATCTTTATGGGTAATATGATGGCTCATGCTATTATTGCCATTAAAGCGCAAAAAAAAGTAATTTGGATATATATATTTACCAGCATCACCTCTTTGGCGGCCTACATTATTCTCATCCCCCGCTTCTCTTATTTCGGAGCGGCAGCAGTCACCATTTATAGCGAAGCGGCTATTGCTCTTCTTTCTACTTGGTTTATCTATCGCCATTTAGGTTTCCGCATACACTGGCAGGGAACATTAAAAGCCTTGGCGGCTTCTTTGCTGATGGGCGCTTTGTTGTGGATATGGCCCTCCGCTTGGACAAATTCAGCTGTCGGTCTTCTTCTGACCATTGCCGCCGCCGGCCTTTCTTATCTTGTCTTTTTGGGATTACTAAAAGCGTTCCGCCGCAGCGATTTATTATTAATTTTCAGTAAAAAATAAAATGAAAACAATTTACAGCCACGCCGGCGACATCCAAATAATTTATGAAGGCACTGATTTTTTAGTAATCAATAAGCCGGCCGGACTGATAGTCCATAAGGCCGCTGGCAATAAAAGCAAGGCCCTGACCGATTACATTCTGGAAGTTTATCCGGAAATCAGAAACGTCGGAGAAGATGAATCCCGACCGGGCATTGTCCATCGTCTGGATAAAGATGCCAGCGGGCTGATGATTATTGCCAAAAACAATCAAGCTTTTAAGGCAATCAAGCAGCAATTTAAAAAACGGACAATTTACAAAGAATACATTATTTTAGTTCACGGCAAAATAGCCAAGGACGAAGGAGAAATTCTCTTTCCCATCACCAGATCCAAATCCGGACATAAAATGGCGGCCCTGCCGATTAGCAACAGCGCGAAAAAAAAGCTTTCCAACCGCGATGAAGGCAATATCAAGGCCAGACTAAAATCAAGGCAAGCCCTAAGCTTGTTTACGGTCGAAAAAAAATGGCCCCACCTCAGCTTGATATCGGTAAACATCAAAACAGGCAGAACTCATCAAATTAGAGTTCACTTCGCCGCCTACGGACACGCCCTAGTGGGGGACGACTTGTATGGCACACCCAAAAATAAACTAAAAAACCAAAAAATGTCTTTAGGTAGAATATTTTTAGTGGCTAGAAAATTAAAATTTAAAGACTTGGAAGGAAATAAAAAAGAATTTCAAATAGAGCTGCCGCCGGATTTAAAAAAGGTGATTGATACATTAAAATAATTTTGACTTTAAATCTAATATTTCCTATAATTACCTTATTATAGAAAATAAAAAAATAATCATATGAAAAAAATGTGTAAGCGTCTTTTTAAGAATAAGAAGGCTTTGACAATAGTTATTGCCGCCTTAATCGTGGTCGCGGTAGCGGTTATTGCAACCGTTATTGCCGGCAAAAAACAATATAAAGAAATCAGCGTAGCCGAAGCGGCCGCTAAGTCTGAAGATTTTATCAATCAATTCTTAATGCCGAGCGGAAGCAAGGCTTCGATTATCGAAACCTCGGAAGAATATGATTTATATAAGATGAAAATCAATATCGGCTCTGAAAGCCCGGTAGAGTCATACGTCAGTAAAGACGGAAAGCTCTTTTTCCCGCAAGCTATCGATATGGATAAAACCGCCCAAGAACAGGCCGGTAGCAACAACTCCGCCTCCAGCCCTTCAGTCCAAGCTAACGTTCCCAAGAATGACAAGCCGGTTGTCGAACTATTCGTAATGAGCTACTGTCCTTATGGCACCCAGATTGAAAAAGGAATTCTACCGGTTCTAGAAACTTTAGGAAATAAAATTGATTTCCAATTAAAATTCGTAGACTACGCGATGCATGAAAAAAAAGAGTTGGATGAAAACCTTGTCCAATACTGCATTCAGAAAGAACAGCCGGAAAAATTAAGCGCCTATCTCCAGTGCTTCCTAGCCGACGGAAACGGTTCCGATTGCTTAAGCAAAAATACCAATAAAAACAAAATTGACAGCTGTATCGCCGCTACCGATAAAGAATACAAAGTAACGGCCAACTATAACAATAAAACTGATTGGCAGGGAAGCTTCCCTGGATTCGCAGTCAATAAAGCCGACAACGAAAAGTATAATGTCGGCGGTTCGCCCACTTTAATTATCAATGGCACCGATGTACAAAGCGGCCGCGATTCCGCCTCTTTACTGGCGTCCATCTGCTCCGCCTTTAATAACGCTCCGGAAGAATGCAACCAACAATTAAACGCTCAATCACCCACTCCCGGCTTCGGCTTTGATTATAGCAATACCAATACAGCTGCTTCCTGCAACTAAAATCAACCGGTAAATAAAAGACCCGGAATTAAACCGGGTCTTTTATTATGCATTAATTCTTACAATTAAGCTTGTCCGCCGCGCCAATGCTTAGCCGCCAATATCCTTCTTACAGCCAAGATATAGGCTGATTGTCTTAAACTGATATTACTTTTTTCTCTATACAAAGACAGCATTCTATCCCAGTTGCCTCTCATCTTTTTTTCCAGAAGATTCTTTAAATAATCTTCATCAAGAATCTGGCCGGTGCGATTTTGCGCCCACTCGAAATAACTGACAATCACGCCGCCGGAATTAGCGAGGATATCAGGCACTATTATCTTTCCGGCCGCGTCTAAAATCTTATCAGCCGCCAAATCTATCGGGCCATTGGCTAATTCAATAATATGCTTAGCTTTAATTTTATCCGCATTGACAGCGGTAATCTGATTTTCCAGAGCCGCTAAAACTAAGATATCAACATCTAATTCCAATAATTGTCCATTACTAATTGCTTCTCCCTGGTTAAAATCATTCACAGAATTTCCTTCCGCTTTAAAAGCGGATAGAGCGGAGATATCAAGCCCATCTTCCTTAAAAATACCGCCGCGGCTGTCGGAAGTGGCGACAATCTTAAAACCATCGGCAAAAAGTTTTTCCGCCATAAACAAGCCGGCATTACCGAATCCTTGAACTGCCACTCTTATATCTTTAGCTTCTT
This sequence comes from Patescibacteria group bacterium, assembly GCA_028692765.1. Lineage (GTDB taxonomy): Bacteria > Patescibacteriota > Patescibacteriia > Patescibacteriales > UBA12465. The sequence goes on along the minus strand of JAQUWT010000009.1, from coordinate 25,081 downwards.
TGCCCGGCAAAAACTCCTTTACCATTTCCTGCGCGATAAAATAGCCGCCCTGGGCAGTGGAATCTGAACGCAGTTTTATACCGCCTAATTCCACCGGCTTTCCGGTAATCATCCCCGGCTCATGATGGCCGACAAGGCTCTCATATTCATCTAAAATCCAAGCCATCGTCTGACTATTAGTATAAACATCAGGAGCGGGTACGTCCTTATCTTGGCCTAAGACCGGCTGGAAAGCACGGGCATAAGCGCGGCTAATCGCTTCTAATTCTGTTTTATCCGCTTGCTTGGGATCAAATTTTACCCCTCCCTTGGCACCGCCGTACGGTATGTCCGCTAAAGAATTTTTTAGAACCATCCAAAAAGCTAATGACTGCACCTCGTCTTCACTTACTTCCGGATGAAAACGGATTCCGCCTTTACCCGGGCCCAAATCGCGGCTATAGAGAATGCGCCAAGCCGGATATTTATTACCGCCAACTTCTAATTCGGCTTTTGATACTAAGGCAGGCTTACTTAGCAAGGACAAATCCTCGGCACTAATTCCATCCAAGGAAGCTAAAGCCTGCAATCTCTCCAGATTATCTTGAAAGATACTCATATATTTGAATTTAACAATTAAAACGGCCGCTGTCAGAGGCGGCCGCTTTTATATCGATTAAAGATATTTTTCTAAGTCTTGCTTCAGTGCATCTTGGCTGCGCATGCCGATGAATTCATCCACCACCTGCCCGCCCTTGAATAGCTTCATATTGGGGATGCTCTGAATCTGGTATTGGATAGCTAATTCTTGATTTTCGGGATTTTCCGTGTCTACCTTAGCAATTTTAATCTTGCCTTCAAGTTCACCGGCTAATTCATCAAGAATCGGGGCCATCATCCGGCAAGGCATACACCACGGTGCCCAAAAATCGACCAATACCGGGATATCGCTTTTTAAGACCTCGTTTTCAAAATTGCTTTTTAATAAATCAACTGCTTTACTCATAAATTTATGGATAGCGACTGCCATCAGGCTAAGCCGCAATGTTTAATTATTATTTTATTTTTTAATTACTTCTTTAAAAATGACCTCCATCTTTTTTCTCCTATCAGGAGCCATCTTACCGCCAAGGCAGCGATCAAATTCTGAGGATAATATCTGCTCAGTCAAAGACGACATGGCTGATTTAACCGCCTTCATTTGTGTAAGAAGGGCAAAACAGTCTTCCGGCGAGTGCGACAACATGCGTTTTATGCCTTCGAGCTGGCCGATAATATTATTGATTCTCTGTTCAGTAGTTTTCATACAAAACAAGTATAGCATACACCCCCTGGGGGTGTCAAGGCAAATTAATCAGTTTAATTATTTTTTACTGCAACCACCCAATAATTAAAGACATCATCGTAAATTCTTTCTATTTTCCAACCCGCCGCTAATATATCCTTTTTAAAACGACGGCGGGAATAACAATAGTAATATCTGGCGCTAACCGCTTGGCCTTTCTGGTCTTTCCAGGGGAAAATAAGGTCATTCCAGTCATAGGGATAATGTCCCGTTAATTTTTTCCACCAATTATGCCAAAGCTGACGACGATATTTGCCTTTCATTTTCCAAAAACTGATAATTAACCTTCCTCCTGGCAAACTTAGATTATAAAAAGAATGCAACGCATCAATTCTCTCCTTTCGTCCGGGCATATGGCTAAGTACGGCTGAGCAAAAAATTACGGAAAAAGAAGCTGGTGCTACACTCTGCAATTTAGACAAATCACCGGACTTAAATTGATATCCTGGGTGCTGGCGACGGGCGAAAGATAGCAGCTTATTACTTTGGTCGAAGCCTAAATAATTAGCTGAACTAATCGGAGCATAATCTAATAAACGGCCATTGCCGCAACCGGCATCAAAAACTTGGTCATGAGAGTTAATTTGTTTGGCCGCCCACTGAAAATCCGGCGCCGCCACCTTGCTGCGCGTATCGTTAAAATGTCCGGCGGTTAATTCATAAGAATCGGCAACGATTTTTTTTAAGGCATCTAATCGATTTTGCTTCATATTAGTAGTCGCCTAAATACTGCCTCTTTGGCTCTTTTCCTTGCTTTAAGCAATTATCGCAATGACCGCATACAGGCGCATCTTTTTCGCCGAAATATTTCAGAATATATTGCTGGCGGCAGGCGGAAGAATAGACATAAGATTCCATTTCATCCAATTTATGCCTCGCCCTGTCTGCTTTAATTTCCAAAGCTTTAAAATCTAAAGCTAAATCATCAGGCTCGCTAAATTTTAAAATCCGAATCTCCGTACCTTTAAAAGGCGGACGATATGATAATAAATCCTGTTCAGCCATTTTTTTAATAGCGCGGTTTAACACCTCTTTCTTTATCTGTAGGACTATAGCCGCTTCTTCGGCGACAAATTGCCAGCCCTCTTCAATTTCTTTGGCAAAACGATGCTGTAATTTTTCCGCCACCGCCAACTGTACTTTGGCGCGCGGGCTAATAGACGCCAGCGTATTCTCCCAAGAATTAATCAGCTTAATAAAAGTATTGCTGGTGCGTTCATTCGGACGGGAAACATACCCTTCTTTTTCTAAAATTTTAATCGCCGTGCCAATGGCCATTTCCGGAGCGGACTCGGAAAGACGCTTGGAGAGCTCGGCATAAGTAATAAGCACGGAATTTTCACCATCAGGATTAGCCTCTTGAGCCTCCAATAAGAAACGATAGATTTCCTTAATTAAATTAGGACTGGGATTATCACCGGAAATGAAAAATTCTTGCAAATAGCGGTCCGAGGGGGAATAGAATAGTAAGCAATAGCTATCAAGGCCGTCGCGCCCGGCGCGCCCAGCCTCTTGATAATAGGCCTCAATGGTACCGGGCAAATCATGATGAATCACAAAACGAATATCTTTCTTGTTAATCCCTAGACCGAAAGCATTAGTGGCAACCACCACTTGCGCTTTTCCTTGCATAAACTGCTCTTGCACCCAGTCGCGGCTATCGTTATCCATGCCGGCATGGTAGGCGACCGCGGCCACATCATAGTCCGATAAAAATTCGACAACTTCATCCGCCTTGGAGCGCGTACCCACATAAATTATACCGGAACCGCCTTCTTGGCTGCGCACGGCATCAAGAATATATTCAAGCTTGCGGCCATTACTGGCTAAAACCGCCGCAAAGTGTAAATTAGGTCGAGAAAAACCGCTGATGATATTTTCATAATCAGTCAGGCCGAGCTGTCTGGCAATATCCGCCCTAACTTCCGGAGTGGCGGTAGCCGTCAAAGCGGCTACCACCGGCGAACCGCAATATTTTATCGCTTCTTTCAAACGTAAATAACTGGGACGAAAATCATGCCCCCACTGACTAATACAATGCGCCTCGTCAATAGCAAACAAGGAAACTTTAATATTCTTCAATTCCGCCAAAAACGATTGGTTATAGAATCTTTCCGGAGCGATATATACCAAACGATAATAACCCTGCCTTATTTTTTCCATTCTCTTAAGCGTCTCGCTCAAAGAAACGGAAGAATTAATAAAAGTAGCCGGAATGCCGACTTTCTCCATCGAATCAACCTGATCCTTCATCAAAGCAATTAAAGGAGAAACCACTAAAGTGACCCCCTCTAAAACAAGGGATGGTAATTGGAAAATCAAAGACTTACCCCCTCCGGTAGGTAAGACAGTAATTGTGTGCCTGTTTTCCAAAATGGCATCAATCGCTTTTTCTTGTCCGGGACGGAAAGAATCATAGCCAAAATGGATTTTTAGCAGTTCCTTCAATTGTGCTTTTTTGGCAATCATTTTATCAAAAGATAAATAAAGCCATGGGAGCATGGCTAAATTTAAATAATCAAAGAATTATCAATCTAAATCAATTTCTATGCCGATATATCGCCCAGACGTTGCGGAATAAAAAGGCAATCGTCATCGGCCCTACGCCGCCGGGAACCGGTGTAATCGCCGCAACTTTATCAATAACACTATTAGCGTCGACATCGCCCAAAACAACACCATCCTCTTTAGAAATACCAACATCAATCAGCACTGCGCCTTCTTGGCAATAATCTTTATCCAGAAAATTAGAAATTCCTAAAGCGGTAACAATCACGTCAGCTTTAATACTAACGGCGCTTAAGCGCTGCTTTAAATCGGAATCGCGGCGAGGGTTCTCAGCTTCGCTGACAGACAATAAATCAACCACCAAACCTAGAGACTGCAAATGCTTTTTTAAGCTTTGACCAAATACCTCGGAGCGATAAAAAACACAAGCCCGCCCTTTAACTTGATACTTTTTAACCACAAAATCAACGGCGGCAATAACCGGCGAAATCACATATTCAGGATGTAGCAGATGAAAACCGTCAGCGTCTTTTAAAGGATTGATAGCGCCGATAATCTTGTCGGCATCCATTGTTTCCGGCAAGGGTAATTGCAGTAAAATAGCATCAATCGCTTCATCGTTATTTAAAAAACTAATAACCTCAAGTAGTTCGTTTTCGTTAACGTCGTTTTCCAGACGGTAGAGATGAGTATCGATGCCGACTTTCTTAGCTTCACGCTCCTTGAGAGAAACATATAATTCGGAATCAGGGCGCTCGCCCACTAAAATAATGGCTAAACTAGGGCGCCGAGATGGGTGATTAAATATTTCCAAAGCGATGCCGTCCTTAACGGTTTCGGCAATTGCTTTTCCGTCTATAATTTCAGCTGTTTTTTTCATAATTAAGCGGGAATCGGAAAACGCTGGCATAAATCAGCGACCGCGCGTTTTAATTCAATAAGTTTATCGGATTGCTGCCGGTTCTTTATCGCCTTATCAATAATATCAGCAATAATCTCCATTTCTAAAACACCCAGACCGCGCGTTGTTACCGCCGGCGTTCCCAAACGCAAACCGGAAGGATTAAGGGGCGGATTGGGGTCATTGGGAATGGTGGAACGGGAGACTGAAATACCGACAGTCTCCAAGGCCGCTTCTGCTTCTTTGCCGGCAATATTTAAAGGAGATAAATCTAAAACTAAAAGATGATTGTCGGTGCCGCCGGAAACAATCTTATAGCCCCTCTTTGCCAATGACCGCGCCAAAGCTTGAGCATTAACAATCACCTGTCGAGAATAATCTTGAAATTCGGGCAAGAGCGCCTCGCCAAAAGCTACCGCTTTAGCGGCGGTAACATTGTCATGCGGACCGCCTTGCATTCCGGGAAAAACCGCTCTATCTATCTGTTTGGCATATTTTTCCTTACACATTATAATCGCCCCCCTCGGCCCGCGCAAAGTTTTATGGGTAGTAGTAGAAACAACATCAAATAAAGGTACGGGGTTGCTTAATTGTTTACCGGCAATAAGCCCGGCAATATGGGCAATATCGGCAAAAGTATAAGCCCCGATTTCGTCCGCAATTTCCTTAAAAGCAGCCCAATCAATTTCTCTGGAATAAGCGCTAAAACCAGCCACTATCATTTTTGGTCTTTCCGCCAAAGCAATACGCCGGACTTCGTCCATATCAATCAATCCGGTAGCAGAATCAACGCCGTATTGGATAAAATTATACAAACGCCCGGAGAAATTAACGCTATGCCCATGAGAAAGATGACCGCCATGATCCAAACGAAGACCCAAAACCTTATCGCCCGGCTCTAAAAAAGCCATATAAACCGCCGCATTGGCCGGAGAGCCGGAAAGAGGCTGGACATTGACATGCTCGGCACTAAATAATTCTTTAGCCCTGGAAATAGCTAGATTCTCTATCTCGTCAACGATAAAATTGCCCCCGTAATAACGCTTCCCGGGATAGCCCTCGCTGTATTTATTGCTCAAAGATGAAGAGAGGGCTAAGAGCACTGCCGGAGAGGCATAGTTTTCCGAGGCAATCAATTCCAACTCTTCATTCTGCCTTTTTTCCTCCCGATTGATAATATCCGCCACCACCGGGTCTTTTTTAAATAAAATATCATTTTTCATATTTATAATCTTAGTTTAGAGAGGTTCTTTTGTCAAAAACAAAAAACGCCCCAAGGGCGTTTTAAATAAATAAAAGCGACGCCCCTGGTTTAAAGACATAAGCCAGTCATTACAATAAAGCTGGACCAAGTTTTAATATTTTTAGTAATCAACATATAAATAATTGTAACTCAAAATAACCAAGACAACAAATACAACTTAACTCAAGCCTTTTATCATATAAGTCTTCCCCAAACGATAGCCGCGGCGGCGATAATAATCTCTAACCCCGACTCCGGAAATTACCGCTATCCTATCGGCGCCATTATCTAAAGCCAATTGCTCCGCTTTAGCCAATAATTCCTTGCCCAAACCGCGATGCTGGACTTTTGCACCGATTCCAGAAGGAGTTAATTCGCCATAAACATGAAGTTCCCTGATAATCGCGGGAGCAACCGGACTGTCCTTATCCAAACGAAGACGACAAAAGCCGAAAAGAATAGATTTATCCAAACTGTCGGCGCTGATAAAATACTCCCAGCCGCCCGCGGCTTGATATTTTTGAATATTAACCGAATAGGCGCTAACGGGCGTATCTTTAGCCTCCCGGCAACGGATACAGCGACAGTGGACGCCTTTTTGTTTCATTATCTGGCGCAAATTAGTAATCTTGTTGCCCGCGATAATTGATTCGGAGGGAATGTCGCGAATCAGACGAATAATACGCACATACTCCGGTACAATCGCCTTGCATTTAACAATCAAATTCTGCAGAACCTTATCTGAATAGGGCTTATATTTACCTTGTTTATGCCATTTATATAATAAACTGCCTTCAGTCACGACTGTGGGATAAAATTTTATCTGATCAGGCTGGAATCTTTCATCTTTAAACAGCCCGGAAAAAAGCTGAAAATCTAGTTTAGGGTTCGAACCGGGCAAGGCGGGCATTATATGATAGGTGATTTTAAAGCCATACTTTTTTAAAAGAGCGGTCGCTTCCGCAATTTCCTTAACACCATGTCCGCGCTTATTTAACGTCAGAACTCTATCATCTATAATCTGTATGCCCATTTCTACTCGCGTACAGCCAAGAAGGCGCATTTCCTCCACTTCCTCAACATTAATATAATCAGGCCTGGTTTCTAAAGTAAGGCCGATGATACGATAACGCGCTTTTTCGTTCTTTTTTTGTTCTAATAACAGTAAGTGCTGCAATTCCTCTATCTTTAAAGTTTGGCGGTAAGGCGACGCCTTAATGTCTCCATAGGAGCTATAATCGTTAGCCGCTCTAAAACAATTAAGAATATACCAATATTTATATTTCACCGGCAAATAACTCCAAGTACCGCCGATGACTATCAATTCAATTTTCTCCGGTCGATGGCCATTATTTTCCAGAGACCGCAAACGAGAAGCCGTTTGAATATAAGGATGATATTTACAACGAATAGCGCGCATCACCGCCGGCTCATTGGATAAATAACTGACCGGCACTTCTTTTTGGCGCGGGCAATAAGCACAGGTCCCCGGACAAGGATAAGGCTTGGTTAAAACTGCGACTGGCGCAATCCCCGACAGAGTACGGATAGAACGCTTACGCAATAAATTTTCTAATATTAAATTGGGTTCTATTAATTTTAAAGAAAGCAGCCTTTTATACTCCTTAATGATGCTGGCATTTAAAAGCGAATCTATCTTATATTTTTTGCTAATTTCTCTTTTTAAGGATAATAAATTATCCCTATTTTCCACGGAAATTTGTGCTCTTTCAATTAATTCTCTAATTGCTTCTATCATGTTTTTACGATATAATACTGTTATTATAGCAAATTTTTATTAATTATTATTCTATGCTTAAAAATACAAAACTACCCCTGATAATTATCGGCTTATTATTACTCGCCCCGATATACGTTTCGGCCGCCGACATTAAATCTGGAAATAATGTCTATTTACCTCCTCAGGAGACAATAGACGGTAATTTATATGCCGCCAGCAATAATATCACGATTGATGGAGAAATCAAAGGCGACTTGATTGCCGCCGCCCAGACCATCACGGTGAATGGGCGTCTCGACGGCGACTTGATTGCCGCCGCCCAGACCATCACGGTGAATGGAGAAATCAACGGCAGCGTCCGCTTAGCCGGAAATAGCGCACAAATAAACGGCACGGTTGCCCGCAATCTTAATTTTATCGGCAACGCTCTCAATGTAGAAAAAAACGCAAAAATAGGCTGGGACCTGATGAGCGGAGCTAATAGTATAAATATCGCCGGACTGATTAGCGGTAATGTATACGGAAAAGGTGACAACATTATTCTCTCCGGCAATGTGGGCAAAAACCTGGAATTTATCGGCGGCAAAAATGCCGGCCTCTCTTTAAGCCCTGAATCAAGCATCGGCGGAAATTTAAGTTATTCAGAAAATATAAAAACATTGAAAAAAGACGGAGCGCAAATCTCCGGTCAGATTAAATTGATAAAAAACAAAGAAAGAGAAACAAATAAAAATTATTTTTTCAGTCTTATCTATAAAATTCTGGCAGCTATTATTGTCGGCTTAATCATAATTTTCCCCGGCAGAAAAATTGTCGAGGCTTTATACGGCGCCACCAGAAAAAATCCAGGGGCCAGCCTGGGCTGGGGCCTGTTAGCTTTATTGGCAATACCGGCCTTAAGCTTAATTTTAATTTTTACCGTTATCGGCATCCCCTTAGCCTTGCTAAGCATACTAGGCTGGCTGTTAGCCCTATACTTAGGCAAAGTTACAAGCGCCATCTTTATCGGTAAAGAAGTGCAGAAACTTTTGAAAAAATATAAAGAAAAATCTTTATTAGCTCCTTTGCTTATTGGCGTAACTATATCCTGGCTTCTGTTTTCTATCCCTTTTATCGGCTGGCTAATCTCATTAGGGGCCTCTTGTCTGGGCTTAGGCTCTTTAATTGTGTATTTAAAAATAAGAAAATAATATATGTTTAATCCAGAAATCTTTAAAGCTTATGATATTAGAGGCATTTTCGGCCAAGATTTTGATTTTGATTTTGCCTATAATCTAGGCAGGGCTTTTGTCTCTTTGAGGCAACTGGACGGAGATTGTAGCTCAAGTCGTCCTATAAAAATTTTAGTAGCCAGAGATATGCGCTTAAGCTCGCCCGCTTTAAATGACAGCCTAATCGCCGGACTAGCTTCAGCGGGAGCGGATGTAATAGATGCCGGCCTCATTTCCACGCCTGCTTTTTATTTTAACGTCTCCGACCAAAACGCAGATGGCGGCATTATGATTTCCGCGTCCCATAATCCCAAGGAATGGAACGGCTTCAAGATGGTCAGGACAAAAAGCCGTCCCGTTAGCGGCGACAGCGGTATCAATTGGCTTAAAGATAATATCGGCCAAGCAATAATGCCCGCAGAAAAAGTCATTGCCAAGCAATTGGCCGACGCGGATAAATCTCAATTGAAACACGACTTAAAATTTATCGACATTCCGGCGATTAAGCCCCTAAAGATAATAGCGGATGCGGCTAATGGTATGGGCGCCCAATATTTAGAGCTCTTGTCGGAAAAATTACCAATCAATCTGGAAAAGCTAAATTTTCAGCTTGACGGTACTTTCCCGGCGCATGAAGCCGACCCGCTTAAAGAAGAAAATTTAAATGAGCTAAAAGAAACGATTATCAAACGGGGAGCTGATTTGGGCATTGCTACTGATGGCGACGGCGACCGCGTTTTCTTTGTTGATAATCGCGGAGAACTGATTGACCCGGCCATTATCAGGGGCCTGCTAGCACAAATATTTTTGAAAGATAAGCCAGGTAGCAAAATTTGCTATGATGTCAGACCCGGTAAAATTACGGTTGACTTGATTGAAGAAGCGGGCGGAATTCCCATACCCACTCGTGTCGGGCATTCTTTGATAAAAGAAAAAATGCTGGCTGAAAATGCTTATTTCGCCGGTGAATCCTCCGGCCACTTTTTTCTGAATCTTGAAATCGGCTGCTTTGAAATGCCGATGATAATGATTGGTAAGATGCTCGCCCTATTTTCGCAAAGCAATTTAAGCAGCGCCGATTTTATTCAGCCATATCGCCGCTATTTTCACTCCGGGGAAATTAATCGCAATGTTAAAAATAAAGAATCAGTATTTAACACTATTCAAAAAAACTACGCTGACGGCGAAATCAGCCTCCTGGACGGAGTGAGCGTAACTTATCCTGATTTTTGGTTCAACGTCAGGGGCTCTAATACGGAAGACAAAGTCAGGCTAAACTTGGAAGCGAAAGAAAAAACGGTAATGGAAAAAAGGAGAGACGAAATTCTTCGCTTGATTGAAACTTGTTAATGTTAACCAACAAAAAAGACCTCGTTATCGAGGTCTTTTTTTATTGATAGCTTATTTCTTTTCTACAACGATACTGCATTTATTCAATAAAGCCGCTAAAGCGCCGACGGCCGCCAAAACGGGAGCAAAAACCGTACCAACGACGGCTACCGTAACCGGTATTTCCATCATCACTTTTCCTTTTTCATTCTTGATAATAATACGCCTGATGTTACCCGCCTTAATAAGCTCCCTTATCTTTTTAACCAACTCATGACCGGTGAGCTTAAACTCTTCAAATTTTGATTCTGTTTTAGAATTTTTGTTCTTAGTGCTAGCCATAAAAATAAAAATTAAGTTATTTAGTTTTAGTCCGATTTTTAGGACTGATAACCTTGCGATTACTCAGAGACGAAAAAACAATAAACATCATTTCCAATTGATTAATCATAGAACGGACAAAAAATTCCTGGTCGCGGCTTTTCAACTTGCTTGGTAAGATGCAACAGGCTTTAATATTAAGATTTTCCTGATCGGATTTTACCACCGTACATTGCTCTAAATTGCATTGACCGGATAATATTTCTTGATTATCAAATTTAATGTGATTAATCTTTTGATTATTACGGGTAAAGGTGTCGTCCCGAATGGTTCGCCCCGTTTTTAAATCGATAATCCGCAAAACAACCCAATCAGCATTAACGATGCTTAATATTTTTTCTGAAAAATATACAAAAACCGTTCTTATGTCTTTTTTGCTTTCCGGATACTTTTTAAAATTAGCAAAAGCTTGACGCATTTCTTCCATCTGCAGATTAACGGAACCAATATATTTAAATGTATCCTGCAAACGATCTTCTAAATTTACCTGATACCGCCTCAAGCGGCCCACCTCGCGTAGATATAAAAAATTAACTATATAAGCCAAAATCAAAAGGAGGGCGATGATAAGCACCTCGACGCTTTCTTCCGGCAATCCCAGAAAATCGGATTTAATCAAGAAGGGGATAAAGGCGCTTAAAATAAAATTAAGGGCCAAAAGACTAAAAAATATTTTTCTCCACCTAAAAACGTGCTGCATAATTTAAACTTATCTCTCCTAATTTTATTATAGCTTTTTTGCCCAAAATGGTAAATTTTATCAAAATAATTGTTACTGTTTTGATTCTTTTTTAGTAAATAATAGCCAAATAGACAAGGTGGTAGCAATCGGCATAGTTAAGCAAAGACCAATAACCCCCACGAGGGAACGAACGATTTCAGTGGCCACCTCCTCGTTATTAACCACCTGGGCAAAAGACAAGAACGGCTCATGCTTCAGGCTAAATAATAGCACCAACGGCAGGGAAGCGCCGACATAAGCCAAAAACAGAGTATTAATAATAGCCCCAAGATGCGCTCTGCCTATCTTCATGGCAGAAAAAAATAAACGCCTGCGACTTTGATTAGGATTATTTATTATTAATTGTTCTACCGCCTCAACCTGACCAATCGCAATATCGTCCAAGACCCCTAAAGCGCCGATAATAATCGCCGCCAATAATAAACCACGGAAATCAATCGTAGCAATACTATCGCTAATCAAAAAAACCGTTTCTTCGCTGGAAGTGCCGCTCAAATTAGTAAGACCGACAAAAAACCAAGACAGGACAATGGTAATGACTAAAGCTGAAAAAATACTCAGCACGGCAATATGGGCTTTACGGTTAAAACCGTCGGTAATATAAACAAGCAGTAAAAGAATAATGAAAGCGGAAACCGAACCGATTAATATTGGATTATCTCCTTTTAAAATCAGAGGCGCTAAAAATTTCATTATCAGAAAAAAGCTTAAAAACAAAGCCAAAATTGAGCGCCAGCCAATTTTTCCGCCAATCAATAAAACCACGGCCACGAAAAGAGCCAATAACCACAATAAACCGCGGCTGCGGACATAATCGGTGATATAAACAACCTGGTTGCCATCACTGTCATAGTCAACGCTTACAAAAACAATATCACCGACCTTATAAATCCGATTAGCTACAACATCAAGGTCGCCAATACCCTGATAAACTAAACTTTTTCCCTTATAATCATCGTTTAGTCCGATTAATTCAACATTCTGCTGAATGATTTCGTCTCCATTTTCCCGATATAAAGATTGGGATTCTAAAATCTTGCCCACTCTTGCCTTAACCGTAGTCGGAGAAGAGGCCGCAAAAACTTGCCCCGCAAACAAGAGGCCAATGATTATAAAAATATAAATTAACTTGCTGATTTTCATAAATTTAGATTGTTTGAATATATGAATAATTATAACATCAGACTAAAATCTGGCAAAATGAATAATGACGGCTAATTTGCAAAAAAAACTATTAGGCTCTAGACTTATAAATATTAACCCAAAAAAAATCAGGAATGAAAAAGCTCATTAAAAACTTAGTCAGCGGACTGATGCTCCTGCTTTTTTGGAGCATCAGCTGGTGGTTATTTAAAATAAAAAACAAAACCACCATTATTGGAAGGAAAAACATCCCTAGAGAAACGGGAATGCTTTTTCTTTCAAACCACCAGAGCCTAATTGATTCAATGTTAATCGGTTACGCTCTATTTAAGCCCTGGGATATTTTTCGGCGTTACCGCCAAATTCCCTGGAATGCTGCCGCTTGGGAAAACTTTTTTAAAAAACCCAGTAGAAGAATATTCTGCTACTTTTTAAAAACAATCCCCGCCCATAGACAAAGCAATATAAAATTAGCCAATCAAGATATTGAAAAATTTAAAAATATTTTGAAAAATGGCAACTTGCTGCTTTTCTTTGAGGGCACGCGCAGCCGTAACGGCGAAATCGGTCCTTGTAAATACGGGCCCGCCAAACTGGTGATTGACCTGCAACCAACAACCATTCCGATAAAAATCTCCGGAATGGAAAAGGTGATGCCGATTGAGGTCGGCTTTAATTGGGGCCGAATCAAAGGTGGACAAAAAATCTTCATTAAAATCGGACCGGCTATACAGTTTGATTCCATGGATATTGGTGATGTCCGCCAAAAAATTCAAGATGAAATTAAAATACTATAAAACCCGATAGCACTGCTACCGGGTTTTTTAAATAAATAATAATTATAAAGAGATTAAACTCTTCTTCAAGTCCTCAATATCTTTTAAGCCCTGTAAATATTTATCCCGCACAGGCCCATCCGCGTCTATTCTACCCTGGGAATATAAATACCAGTCAGCTAAATAAGGATTATATTTACCATCAAGCATGACGGTGCCGCCCACCGGACTGTTATTAATAAAACCCCGTTCAGCCGCTGTCGTATAAACACTTTTAACTTTTTCTAAAGTTTCTAAAATGTCCAAATTCGGCCGCTCCGACTCATTTTGCATTAATATCATGCCTAAATCTGGACCATCAATATACTCCATTAAAATCGAGCCTTTTAAATCGTCATAAACTGCTCCAAAAAATTTAGGTATTCCTTTAATACCCTGTAAATCGCGCAAAGCATGCTCTTCATTATAGAGATAATCTATCACCAGTTTATTCTGATGATTGTCGGCCTTATTAATAATCTCATAACGTGGCTCTGAATCCGGATTACTGGGCAAACCACCGGTCTCTAATATGCAAAAACGCCTCTCAATATCTTCAACTTCGGTAAAAGTTCTCTCCAAAAGAAAAAACTCTTCTCCGCTTTCAATATTTTTAACCTTGAGTTTAAAAATAGGTCCAAAGATACCGCCGCTGCAAGGCTCTCTGTCTCCCAACAATTCTAATCCCTGTTTTTTTAAGACATCAGCGGTCTTAAAAACATCCGGCAATTCCAGCGGCTCTTCTTCGTCTATCGGACCCTCTAAATCATCCACCTCCTCCGGGCTAAGAGGTTTATCGCCGGAATGAATAACAAATAAATCCTCTTCTGGGTTTAATGGATATTTATTGCTTTGAATAGGCATAAATCGATATTTATATATTAATTTTATACTATGGATGGGAAATAGTAAATAAAATTATTTTACAATTATGACAAATGTAATAAAGCCAAAATAAAAATAACCCTAATATTAGAGTTATTTTTATACCATACCTTTATGTGTGACCAAGAATAAAACTTGGGAAACTTTTTTAAGAGTATAATTTTAGTTACTAGAATCTAAAATAGTTTTAATATCTAAATTGTCATCTTCTTCATTCAGATAATCCATCAACAAGCCTATCATTAAATTTTGTACTTCTGGATGAGAGTTATAAAAAATTTCCTTTTTTACTAATTCACCCCTAAAAAAAGATAAAATATCCTTGTTAATATCTAATTTATGCCAATTAGGCATTTTTTTTAAAGTGTCTGCTAAATCTTCAGTAATTGCTAATATTGCAGGAACGTTGTTGCTATCACTAAGCGCAGCAAATAAATCATATCCACCACGCAATGTTTTTGGGGCAAAATGAGTTGGGGTAAAAACACCAAACTTATTAAATCCTAATAGATATCCCTTCTCCTTATCACCATAGGAAAAAGTTGGGTGATAACTACCTTCATTAAAAAAATGATTAAAAAATGATTCAATTTCTAGCGGTTCGCGACCTCGACGTTGCATTGCCTGAGAATACCATAAATATATTTCTTCTTCAGAGACGTCTTCTAATATTTTTTCTGATGACTGAAATTTAAAATAAGCATCTTCATATATATCAACAGTTTCTGAGTTGCTGTCTTTTTCTAATTCTTGCATCATCATTTCTTCATCCCTTTCTATTATATCTCTTTTAATTTGATCTTTAATCTCTTGTGGGCTAGGATGATTCCAAATCTTTTCTAAGTTCATATAACGCTCTATTAAATTAATAATGCTTAATTCTATAAATCTAGGAGCCTCTACCTGCTCTCGCTAAAGCTACAATGAAACAAAAGTGGGTGGCTAAGCGCAAAAGTTGGAAAACTTTTTTGATAGAATATTTGGTAAATTGATATAAAAAATTATTAGCCAAAATAATGTCGTTAAACAATTACCTCTTTACTATTTCTTTTAATTTATCAATGTTGTAAATTAATTTACCTTTAATTTTCACGCCGTCAGAATCTATATCAATCTTATCTAAATTAGCATCGGGAAATAAAGATTCTATTAATGGCTCAAAATTAATTTGCCCAAGCAACTCCGCTACATTTTCAGAGTGTATTTCAAGCGTCTCAACAGCATCTTTGCTTATTGACACGATCACCTGGCAATTTAATCCCTCATATAACAACGAAAAACCGTCTTGATCAGGTGATGTAATTTCCTTTATAAAACCAACTTGGTTATCTAACCATTCTTTTGCATCCTCTTCGTTGTCAAATCTTTGTATTAATTCATAACCAGCCCCTGAAACTGAATTAGGTGTTCTGTTTGTTCGAACAACAGCAACTTCATAGCAATTTTCATGTGGTGGTATCTCGTACCAAAAACCTTTAATTAATTTCATATTAAATTATTTATTAAATAAATCATCCAACGATTTTGATATTAATATTTTATTTAGTTCTGTATATTTAGGTCCTTGAGGTTTAAGATAACGATTTTTTCCGAGTGGTACAGGATTTTTAAGTTTTATTGGCTCCCCCTCTAAATAGATAATATATTTGTTTGACTCCTTAAATGGCTTTATTGCAGAAACCTTTCCATAATAAGTTATCTTAGATACTGGTGCTACTTGATACATCGCTATGTATTTTATTAAAGGAATCGCTTTGGAGCTTAACCTTACGGCCCACCAAGATTTCTTTTCTAAAAAAGCTTCTTTAAATCCATCATCTTTAGCTGCACAAAGCAATGTATCCCATTTATAATTACTTCTTTTATTTTTGTCAAAGAATACTTTATTTTGAATTTCATCTTCTTGATATGTGTTAGTCTCAAACTGATCTTCAATATTAAAATCTTTTTTTCTTCTTATGCCAAAAATCTCTTTATATCTATCATCAATTTCTTCATAGTGTTTTAGAACAATGACTGATAAATCTTCACCGTCTATTAATTTTATTGGAACCTTACCAATAGAATGAGCTTCTTCGATAGCTGAAGACGTAAAAGATGATAAGGTAATAAAACAACCATGTTCTTCTTGTTTTAATGTTCCTCTTAGAGCTAATACTTGTTGATTTGAAATTGACCCCCTAACTCTTTTAACCTGTATTCTTAAAACTACATTAGCTAACCCCTCAGCATCTAAAATACCGTTTACATCTATACCATTATCGCCAACATACTGAGTTGTTTCTGCCTGAAATCCTATAATCTCTAATAAGTGTCTAACAAATTCTTCAAATTCTTTTCCATTTAACTCATATAACCCCTCTCTAACCAAGTCCCTAATTCTTTGTGGCTTATCTGCCGGTGTATAGACATCACCACTTATTAACGAATCCAATTCTTTTGAATATTTATTAAGAGAATATATTGTTAAAGTTGCCCCCATTGCATATGCCAAATTAGTAGACATATCTTCCTTAAGAATACTTTTTTTCCACTCTATTTTTCGACGATGTTTATATTTACATATGCCTTGTGGATCATTTTCAAAATAATAATCACCAATAACACCAACAACATATTTACCACCACCTTTAGGTGAAATTACAAAATCACCATTTGCCATTTCTAAAGCAAATCTTGATAATTGACCAGCTTGCGCTGCTATCTGAGAAGGAGAATATTTGTAACTAGTCTTACTTAATTCATTTTTAATAGCTTCAGTAGAACCAAGATCTTTTATATTAGATATCTCATTCCAACCAATCGCAATAAAATTATTTGTACACCCCTCTTCTATATATTTAGACCCCTCACCCATTCTAATTAAATAGTATGACATAAAATTTATTTTAATAATGAGTCCCAATTTTCTTTGTATTGCTGACCAATCTTAATAATTTTACTTCTATCTATCACACACCTGTTTCCTTTTGGATTAATGTAAAATAATTTTCTGACGATTGTTGAAGGAATTATCCAACTTTCAGGATTAACGTTATGATCGTTTATTTTATCTAAAAAGCACACCAACAAAATAAAATGGTTCTTAGCTTCTTTCTTGAAATTATCCATTGGCCAACAAGTTTTACCGGCTAATCCTTTAACATCTACAGTAACAACCTCTCCATTATCAGTTTCAATAACAATATCTACCGATTTTTTGTTACCCAAAGTTAAATAGGCATTAGCTCCTTTTCGATATAACATTGATAAAGCATAATATTCTGATGCAAGATTTGTATTGTATCCAGTTTTTCTCATATTATAAGTTGTAATCAATATCAACTATTTGGTTGTTTGCAATTTTTGCAAGAGTATCACTTAAACAAGTTTTAATTTTCTTTATAGATTTATCAATATCATAAATACCGGCTTTCTTATTCCACTCATTGTCCTTGTTTATAAAATCATCCTCTTTTAAGTTTTTTTCTTTGATCGCTTCACAGTGATAGAGTGAGGAAATTTTATTTTTTATTTGATCAGGAAACAATGGCGTTTCAATTAAATCAAAATATTGTGGCGCGCAATGACCACCTGATCCACCAACGCCAATATAATCAATAATCCCTTTAGATCTCCAATATGCCAAAAAACATCTAATAAACACCGAATCAATCAAATCAACCTCTTTTTTATATATTCTTATACCATGATAATTTGTTGCTATGTTTGATACGTTTTCACAAACAACAAAACTTCTTCCTTTTTTAAATCCTTCTCCACCAAATATGATGTCACCCTTTTTAATTGTTTTTAATTTTTTGGTAGTACCAATAAATGTTGATTTAATTATTGTTCCGTATTCAGAAATATTTGTTGGAATAATTAATTCATAAAACCCTTCTTTGGCAACATCACTATTTATTCTTGTTTTTATCCCCTTTATTTCTAAGCTAGTCCCCCTGGACCACTTATATCCTCTTTCAATTAAATTTACTGAGCCATGTACATAATTTTTTACTATAAAATTATAATACTCAAACTCTCTGCAATATAATCCGACATCCATTCTTCCAGTTTTTTCTAAATTGCTTAAACTTGGCGTTTGATATTTAAATATAGACTTTTTCTGATTTTCTAATAATTCTGATTCAATTAAGTTAAAGATTAGTTGATTTTTTTCTTTTATTGCAATTTCTTTGTTAATTATAGACTGGGTTAAATTTTCAACATAGCTAATTATGGAGTCTTCTTTTGGAAATGGTATTTTACAATCAAGGAACTTTGTACCCGCATGTCTAATTGTTGCACCTTTTGGCACCAATAAATCAAGCTGATCTTTAAAAATGCCGTTCTTTAAAAAAGCAAATAAATATAACTTATATTTATCAATTGGAAGTCTATACATTGCTCCAGAAAGCATAAAATTCGGGTAATCCGAATCGAGAATAACCGATTCTCCAATATTTGAGTCTTTTGATATAACTAAATCACCTTGTTTTAAATTAAATTTTATAAAAACGTTTGGCATCACAGGGACAAAACACTCATCACTTATTTGTGGTAAATAACTTTCTTCTTGTATGCTTTTGGTCCTTAAAAAATAATACGGCGATTTTGATATATAATTGTTTGAACCGACTTCAATTCCATTATCGTTTTTTGTAAGTTTTCTGCTTAACAATTCTCTAATTGTTTTTACGTTGTCATTTGAAAAACTTAAAACGCTTAGCTGATGGGGTGCTAAATTACATTTATTTTTTATAATATCACTGTACGTTACTATTCTCATATAGGGTTATTTATTTTCAATAAATAAATCTTGCAGTGTTTTTTCCTGCCCCAAACACCATTCTTTAAATTCAGATATAGTGCTAGTAAAATCTTCATCAATTTTTGGATTGCCCTCAGAGTCTTGTTCAATGTCAAAGGTTTTTTCATTTATTTTATATATAGGGTTAAAATATTTTACTCTTTTTGACGTTCTAACTTCATATCCAACCTTTTTAATATCCTTAACAAAAACATTGTAATTTTCTTTTTGTAATTTAATTAATTCTTTTTCGCTCGGTTTATAAGCAACTATTAGGGTTGTATTTACTCCCGTGTCAGCGAATACATTAGCTGGTAAATCAAATAGTGCTACAATTCTCATTTTTTGCATTAACCACTTTCTAGCCTTTTCCCATCTGTCTATTGAGGCCAAAGAGTTAGACAAAATAATTCCGACCCTTCCGTTTTCTTTTAAAATTCTATAAGAGTTTTCTAAAAATACTAAACCTAAATCTATCCAATTTCCACTTCTTCCAACATTCCAAAGCTCATACATTTCAATAATTTCTTTATCCCTCTTTGTTTTTGGTTCATACTTTCTATCTTCGCCAAATGGTGGGTTAGTTAAAACTACATCAAATTTTTTTAACTTTGTTTGATCTTTCCAATTATCCCAATTTCCATCTTTGTGAAGTAACGGCTGTAATTCTACCAGGTTATCTCTGTCGTCAAATTTCCATGATATCGACCCCTTGTCTGGTTTAAATTTTAAGATTGCATTACCATCACCATTGAGCAACATATTTAATTGAGCCAACATTATCATTTGCTCATCATTGTCAATTCCGTAAATATTTTTGTCATCCAGTTTGCTATTAGAATTAACATAAGAAACTGATAAAAAATCTGCTATACCAGCTGTTGGATCTATTACCTTTTCTGTACTTCTCGGGTTTACTATTCTAACCAAGAAATCAATAAGCGGCAAAGGTGTAATAAACTGACCTTTGTCTGCCTTGGAAAACTCATTAGCAAATTTATAAAAAACGATTTGATATAAATCAGTTTTATGTGACTTTACAAAACTATAATCCTGAAATTGTTCAACAACCTCACTAATTATCTGAACATGACTCGGGTTTTTCCAGTTTATTGTTTCAGTATCATCTCTTTTTAATATAAAGTGATAAACCTCTGAAGCTTCATTGTATAAAAGCCTCATTCTTTCTAAAAACTCCTGTATAACATCATCTCCCAATGAAACAAAATTTTTTTCTTTTTCAGTAATATAAAAAAGTAAATTGAGTTTATCAGTTTCTTGATCTGTTTTATAAAAATCCAAAAATTCTCTAGGATTTGTTTTTAGACTTCTTTTTTCATCATAAATTTTTAAAGCCAATATTTGTATTAATATTTCGTACCCCCTTTGATTTTTCATTCCAACCCTATCCATTGATCTTAAAATGTTTGAAACCCCATCAGTTAATTGTTTGCTATAAATTCCAGTAACTATATCCAAATCATCAATAGTTCTTTTTGTTCTATCTATTTTAATGCTTGTAATCTTCTTTTGTAATTGATCAAATGATGGAATTTTATAATAAGCATCTGTAAGATGAAGTGATAAATCTTTTGTAGAACTCTCATCACCCTTTTGGTTTAATGACTCATCAAGGCGTAAATAATTACCATTTTTTTTCTGAAATAAATATAATCTCTCGGTGTCATAAAGAATTCCGAGACAATATTCCATTTCCGACTCTTTTATAGCTGGTTTTAATTGTTGATTATAAACAGTTTCAGTATCTTTTGAATCCTCTTTTTTAAATTCTATTACTGCTATAAGATGTTTTCTCAACCAATCCAGAGATTCTTGGTTTTTATTTGTTGCCCATTCAGAATAATAACTAAACCAATCAACACTATCAAAAATTGCTCCATCAAACTTAATTGGTGCTGAGTTTTTATTTCCCTTTGGGAAAAATACCTCTGTGCCAATGTAGTCTTTTTTGTATAAACCAGAGTATACCAATGAATAAAAAAATTGCCATTTATAATATTCCTCATTTGGCTGATTTTTATTATTTTTTATTTTATATTTTCCCGCAATTTTTATATTAACAGGGATAAAAGCTTCAAACTCGGATGATTTTAAATTCTTATTATCAAACTCTTGTTTTGCTTGTAAGAAAGTTTTCATATATTATTTATTAATTTATCTAAAGTTATGTTTAAGGTTTTAGCAATTTTAGCGGCAAGAAATACTGTTGGCTTTTTTATTACCCCAGATTCTATTTTTGTTAAAGTTGTATAACAAATATTCGCCTCTCTTGCAAAATCATCTTGAGTTAGTCCTTTTTGTAGACGCAAATCTCTTATTTTCTTCCCCAGTTTATTATTTTTTTCTATTTCCATAAATTGTTAGTATTTTATTGATGGTATTTTTTTGTTACCAAAAAATGGATATATAAATTATAGCATCTTGTTTAATAGCAAACAAGTATTTATATTTTTCTTGAAAAATAATTAATTTTAAACTAAAATATAGGTGCGAAACTATACTTAATCTGTAAAGGATTTTGTCAATCTTGGCATTTATCCTATTTGTGCAATGGAACGGGCACACCGACCAGCATAAGTAGGATCCTTTACGGATACCCAAAGTGTAGTTTCGCAACTAGGTCGGGTGTCCGTTTTTTTGTTGGTAATAAAATATCTTTCACCATACAAGCAATAAGTTAGCTCGTTTTGACGGCTTATTCTGTCAAATTTGAGCCGTTTGTCCTGTTTTGTGTCTTACCCCATTGCTAAGCAGTTATTTTTGAAAATAGGACTGTATACGGCTTAGCTATTTACTTTTTAAAATTTGCGTAATAATAATTAGTTTATAACTAGCAAAATATGCCCAATAAAAAAATAGTGATCGCTGTAGAAAATACATATGAGGCAATCACTGGCGTGATAAATAATAAGCTTCCAAATTTAAAAATTGAAAACACTTATTTTATAAAAACATCAGATCTTACAGAGTGGGCACAACATAAAGGTGCTTTTATAATTAAATCCTTTGGGGACGGATTATCTAATTATTTTATTAATTTTATATACAAGGATGGAGATGAGGATCTTAAGGCTCAAAAATTAGAACGTGAAATAAAAATCGCCTTATTTTTAAAAGAATTAAAAAAAGATAAACATGATTAAAAAACAAAATATTTTAATAATAGCTTTAATTTTTTGCATTAGTTTAATTATAATAATTAACTGGTCGTCTTTTTATAAAATAAAAAATAAAATTACAAATATTACAGACATTCCATTGTCAAACAATTTAGATAATAATGAGTTAAATAGTAAAAACAACACAAAGCTGTCTTTATGTGAAATGATGAAGTTTACTGAGCCTAGTGCAGAAGAGATTGGGTACAATAAATTAATAAAGAATGATCCTTTTGTAAAATACTTAAAATTTACACTAAATAAATTTGCAAATAATAATTACTCAGCTATTAATAAGTCGGACTCCTTGCCTGGCTTATTTTTAAATCAACACTTCGAAGACACCGCTTATTCTGATCTAGAAAAATACAGCAAGGAAATATTAAAAAGTGAGTTTATAGTTCTAGAAACTAATATTGCCGTTGGTGGCGGATCTTCAATAGTGCTTATGTTTAAAGATTATCCTGATAAACTTTATTATGCATGGGTATATGGAGATAAAGATAAAAACAATAATAATTATTTTGATTTAAGGTCTTTTAATGAATATACCCCGCAACAGAGTATAGAAAATATACAAAAAATATTTATAAATCAACTTTGTGGTGATTCAATGGAATCTAATAATACAACCCTTGCTTATGATGACGTTGTTAAATCTAAAATCGAGGAAACAAAAAATTATAGCCACTATAAAAGTAAATATGAAGGTCAAAAAATTCAATGGCGAGGCAAAATAAGTGCTTATTATTCTCAAATTACTGGAATAAAGTTTTGTATTATTAATGACAACCACACAGAAGTAGATATAAACAAGCCCTGTGATTGGTTCTGGGCTAATTCCGAAGAAACTAAAAACGCTGATATAACCTCAATTAATCCTAATT
The DNA here is from genome assembly GCA_028692765.1 of Patescibacteria group bacterium. Classification (GTDB taxonomy): domain Bacteria; phylum Patescibacteriota; class Patescibacteriia; order Patescibacteriales; family UBA12465. Next base: position 2,000 of record JAQUWT010000009.1, on the reverse strand, counting down.
GGGATGGTCTGTGGGTAAACTATATTTTAAATTATTATAAAGTTGACTTTAATAAAAATTCTAATTTTTATAACGATATCTACACTATCAAAGGAATAATAAATGGCATTGATTGTTCTGGGGATAGATGCATACCTGATATTGAAATAATTAATATAATAAAATAATATGAAAAAACAACAAGAAGTTTTTTTCACCGTTGTAAATAATGCAATAAGAAATGGGTTATTTTATATAATAACCACAGTTATAATAAAAGTTTTATATTTGAATCTTGGATATATCATAATCTCAAAAATACTAGCAGTAATATTAATTGGATTAAACCTTACAGGACTGCTAATTTTTATATATTCAATCTTACTAGGCGTTGTGGCTCTTTTTGTAAATCTTTATGAAAAAGATACTAATCAATGGCAAGAGCAAAAATATTTATGGGCAGGCTCATTAGTACAATTACTAGAGAATGCTATTTGCACTTATTGCTCTTGGATTTTATATCAAACTATATTTTTATAAAAATATGAAAAAACTTAAAGAATATTGGATAATAATACTATTTCTTATTATTACTCTGTCTATATCCTTCTACTGGTTTGAATGGAAAAAATATCAAGCAGGTATAGAATGTAGCAAAAAAATCACAGAATGGGCTAAAGAAAATAAAATAAATGATGGACCAGTGATTTCGGTTGGGATAGACTTATGTCTTCTACATAAAGGAATAATTCGATAGTTTATAAAATTGTCCAAGAATCTAAAGAAGGATTTTAAGCAAAGCTTAAGCTGATTTGAGAGGGTGTCTTCAGATACTCTCTTTTATTGACGCCTGTTTCTATAAGCTTTAAACTATAAATATAAGCCAATTCATACACTCCGTTAAAACGAAGTGGATAAAATATGGAAAATCAAGATATAAGAGAATTAATAAAAGAAGGATACATATTAATAGATAGGCTTGATATCTCACCAAATAATCGAGAGGGGGCCATTATTTTTACTGACAACATAAATAACTGGTCCAAAAACTCCTTACATATTTTAAGAGTAATAGGCAAGGACAAAGATGAAATAAAGATACTCTCTATTAATAACCCGATAGCCGGTCTTTTTGACTTCGAAAAGCTAGAAAATAAAAAGAGCTTTGAACAAAATAAATCCGAGATTAAAAATTACATATTATCAATATTAAATATCTTAGTAAAACATAAAGAAGACCAAAATAAAGAAAATACTATATTTTACACCGAAGATAAAATTTATATATCACAAGGAAAAATAATAAAAGATTACAGTCCAAGACAAAAAGATAATAAAAAATCAAAAAGAATGAATCTAATTGGAGTATTAATAAAATCTAATAAACTATTGACGCCTAAAGAAATAGTAAAAAAAATTAACTACAGAGATTGTTCAGAGCTAAAAAAAGAAGTGACAGAAATTAATAAGATGACAAGAAAAAAATTAACGCTAAAATATGAATTAATAATTCATAATAAAAATATTGGCTATTGTATAAATAGTTCCAGATACTACTTTGTAAATAATAAAAAATAGATACCTAAAAACAGTTGTTAATATCCTTATAAAAGACCAATTTTATTGGTCTTTTTTTGATTTAAGGTATGGTTTCGGTATTTTATGTTGCGAAGCATAATATCCTTATAATCAAATTTATGAAGAATGACAAAGAAATACAAATCAATATCTTAAATGAATCTTTAATCGATTATGTTTCTGCTATTCTTGATATTTTTGAACAATTAAGCCACTAACTAGCTACTAAACATATGAACAAGCAACAATCTCTTGCTTTAGCAAGAAAAAAGAAAAAATCAGTTTTAATTTTTGACAGTAAAGAATATTCCATCAAAAAAATACCACTCAACTACAGGATGGACATTAAACTACCTCATCAAAATAATCACAAAACAATTAATCGTGATTGTTATTCGCCAATAGAAGACGGCATTGATAAAGCTCATAAGGTCGCCCAAGAA
>JAQUWT010000008.1 GCA_028692765.1 Patescibacteria group bacterium | reverse complement strand
TGTCTTTGTCTGTACTTGCCCGCTCGTACCTGGCTGTCATAATCAAAGCGCCGAGCAATCTGATTTCATGATAGGGGCTGGCCAACAATTCTTCCAGAAGCACAGTGCCCGCCTCGCGATATTCTTTGGCCAGCGAGCGCAGAGTCGGCACATTAATGCCGATAAACTTGTCGCCCTCGCCATATTGGCCCGGCCCGGTCTTAAAAAAACGTTCTAAAATTATCGCTTTTTCCCGCTTATAAGCATGGCGAAAAAAAGCATCCAATTTCTTATCTGATTTTATAAATACCAGGGGCATAAATATGCTTTTGCTAATAATAACGCTAAATTTTACAAAATGTAACAAAATGAAGATTAATCCGTATAATTAGAGTAAAAAGGTTCCTTAAATAAACCCCAGCCTCCCGTTCTTTGCCGGTAAACACTTTGCCGCTAAGGAACGGGGGCCGCTTTCTTCAAAAAGAAAGAAAGCGGCAGGCCATGAGCTAGTCACTCAGGCTCCCGACCTAAAAAATTTAATCTTTCAAATTTATGAAAGAATTAAGTGGATTAATCGGCTTCCTAGTGCTAATCATGGTTCTGCGTTGGGCCATGCCCCCGGAAGCTTCTGCCTTGGCGGGTGAAATCTTAGTGAAGATCCTAACGATCATCCGAGATTTAATCTCCCAAGCGCAAATTTAAAAAATACAAAGCCTTTCTTTTCAGAAAGGCTTTTGTCTTTTAATCTTCAAATCCGGCTAAAGGAATTTCTCCCCGCCATAAACTCTCGCCGTCGCGGGCAAAAAAAATCAAAGCCGATTCATCCGGCGCCAAGAAAGGCTCATAGATGCGGTCGTAGGAGCGGCTCTCCCGGCTGTTTATTACCAGCATATCCTTCCCGTCCTTTCTGGCCTTATAGACGAAATAGCGGCTATCGGGCGTGAAGAAGCGGGGGTTAAAAATCCAATCATATTCCTTACCAGACACGCCATTAATCGAGGCTCTTTCCTGGCCGTCTAGCCTATAGGTATAAGCGAAGCTTTGAGAATCCGGAGAAAAAGCCATGAAGGTGACGTTCTCGACAATCGGCTCCGCTTTTTCATTGAGCACCAATTGCTGGCTCTTCTGGTTATTAAGAATATAGGCGAAACTGCGGCCATCCGGAGAACTGAGAAAAGACAATTCCTCTGTGCCGGAAAAAGCCGGCAAAGCGGCCACCGGGGTTTCCGACATCACTTCCCCTTGGAACAAGTCCGGCAAAGCCGGCAAGGAAGATAAAGGCGAAAGCCAATCAAGCCTGCTAAGACGCCAAGATAACAGCAAGAGCAAACAAGCAGATATGGCGGTAAGGATGGTAGTGGTCCAAATTAAACGCCGCTGCTGTTTATCAAACATCGGCCTTATTTTTTTCACACGCGGCATAAAATTTAAACAAGTCAAAGATAAATTAATAATTCTCAACTCATTTAATTATATCAAAGTTTGCCTAGTAATGATATTCCTTGCCCGCCTTAATTAGAAGGCCGCGATATAGCTGTTCCAAAAGGACAACGCGGGCAAGCTCATGCGGAAAAGTAAGAGGCGATAAAGAGAGGGACGGATACCGTGCCGCAAACTCCGCCTCCCAGCCTAAGGCGCCGCCAATCACCAACACCAAATCTCGGCCATCATATTCACCCAGCCAATCAGAAAAAGTCAAAGAATCGAAAAGCCGGCCCTTTTCCGCCAAAATAAAAATCGACTCTTTCGGATACCTGTGCAAAACTTTTTCCAAAGCTTCTTTTTCCCGCTTTTTCGCCTGATTTTTCTCCGCTTTGCTAAAGGACGCCGCCGGCGTTTCCAGTACCTGCAAACGGGCGTAGGGTTTTATTCTTTTTTGATAGTCCGCCGCCAAATTTTGTAAAGCCTTGTTTTTTAAGGCGCCGACGGCAATAAGAGTAATGTTGTTCATAAAAGTATTATAGCAGATGCGCAAAAATTAATTTAGGTCAAGACCTCTTTATCTATTTGACAAAAGATTATTTTTGTATTTAAATAAGACTATTCTTTAAAACTTAAAGACATGAACGGAAATAAAGAATTAAAAAAGGCTTTCAATCTTTTCGCCTCTCTGTTGGAAAAAACAGAAAATGAAGAGATGGTTAACAATCTTATTGATGAACTCTTGGCTTTCATCGAAAAAATTGATGACCCCTCACTAGCAGCTAATTTCCAGACCTACTGGTTGGAAATAAGAGAAAAAATTAAAGCCAAAACTGACGAAAACCACTTTATCATCCAAGAACGGATGATTAAGCTGAATATTGAGCGCATCATGTTCCCGGAATTATCAAAAGCAGATTAATATAATTCCAAAAAAAATTAGCCCCGGGCCAAGCAGTCCGGGGTCTTTTTTATACTGTAAAATATAAGATTAAACTTTCAATAACTTAGCGCGGGCATAGGCGCCGACAAACAAAAAGAAGCCGGCCATCACCACGCTGGCGCCAGCCGGCAAATTCAAGAGAATAGCCGCGCTTAGGCCAATAATGACGGCAAAAACGGCAAAAACGGCAGAACCGATAAGCGCACCCCGAAAGTGTCGAGCGCCCTGCAAGGCGGCGGCCGCCGGCAAAATCAACAGAGCCGAAACCAACATCACCCCTACCGCCTTAACCGCTGCCGCCACGGTTAAAGCCGTTAAAATCAATAAGACATTATTTAAAAAATTAACTTTCACGCCGGCGGCACGCGCCGAATTTTCATCAAATGACCAAGCAAAAAGTGGACGATAATAATAGATTACAAAAAGGATGGTAGCCACCGCCAGTAAGGCTAAAAAATAAATTTCCGGCAAGCCGACCGCCAAGAGGCTGCCAAAAAGATAACTGAACAAATCGACATTGAAACCGCGGGCCAAGCTGGCGATAATCACGCCTCCGGCCACACCGGCCGCTGACACGATGCCAATGGCGGCATCGCCGTAAATTCTAGCCTTGCCGCCGAGTCGAAATACCAAAAAAGCGCCGGCAACGGTTAAAGGCACGGAGATATAGAAAGGATAAATTCCGAACAGCAAGCCTAAAGCGACAGCTCCGAAACTGACATGGGATAAGCCGTCCCCGATTAAAGACAGCTTGCGCAAAACCAAAAACAAACCCAAAAGAGCCGCCGGCAAAGCCACGAGGACACCGGCGATAAGAGCGCGGATAATGAAAGGATATTGGAAAAAAGATAAAAATTCCATAGAAATTAATGGTCGTGCTGATGGCAGATTAAATGCTGGGCAAAATCGCCGAAATATTTTTTCATCGCTGCCGAATGGCAAAAATCGACAAAAGGTCCGGCAAAAACCAGACTTTCATCAAGATATAAAAGTGAACGGGCATAACGTCCGATATCGGCCGTATCATGAGTCACCATAATAATCGCCATGCCCTGCTCTTGATTGGCCCGGGCCAGCAAAGCAAAAAACTTTTCTCTTACCATTGGATCCAAGGCGGTCGTCGGTTCGTCTAAAATTAAAAGCTCAGGCTTTCTGATTAACGCCCGCGCCAATAACACGCGCTGCTGCTGGCCACCGGACAAGCGACTGAAAAGTTTGTCTGCCTTATCCGCCATCGCCAACTCTGCCAATAAAGATAAAGCCTCGCTCTTAGCCTGGGATTTTTCCGTTTTAATGCCGGCTAAACCGCTTAACACCACTTCAAGCACGCTAGCCGGAAACAGTTGATTATACTGATGTTTCTGAGGCAGATAGGCCAAGCGTTCCCATTGCTTAAACTCGCCCAAATCCTGGCCGAACAATTTAATATTCCCTTGGCTGATGGGGACTAAATTAAACAAGGCTTTAACCAAGCTAGTTTTACCGGCGCCGTTAGGCCCGGCCAAGCCGATATAATCGCCGGCATCCACGCCAAAAGAAACACCCTTAACCACCGGCCGGGAATTATAGACGATATCCAAATTCTTGACTTCGACGATTAGCGGCATTTAAGTCCGAGAACTAATTCTTTCAAATTGTTTCTCATTATCTGCTCATAAGTGATTCCGGTTTTCAAATCGTCTTTGCTGACATTATGGGCGGAATTGAGCATTAAGATTTTAACGCCCGCATCTTTGGCCAAAGATTGAGCCAATTGCGGATTATCCAATTCTTCGGCAAAAATATAGCCGGCCTTATCTTCCTTTAAGGCGCTAATCATTTCGCTAAGCTGCTGCGGACTGCTTTCCGCGTCCGGAGAGAATCCTTGAGCGGCTTGATAATTAAGTCCGTAGCGGGCGGCCAGATAGCCGAAAGCGTAATGACCGGCATAAATGAAATGAGTCTGCTGGCATTCTGCCAAAGAGGAACGGTAATCGGAATCAAGCTTTTCTAAACGCGCCTGATAGCTTTCCAAGCGCTGATTGTAGTAGGCTTTGTTGTCCACATCAATTTTAGCCAGAGTCTGAGCTAAGCGGCCGGCGGCCTTGGACATAATCATCGGGTCAAGCCAGATATGGGGGTCTAAACCGGAGTGTCCGTGCTCATCTTCGCCGTCTTCATCTTCATGTTCATGTTCTTCTCCCTGCAAAACCGCCAAATCTTTACCGATAATCAAAGACTCCGGAGCGTTGCCGTCTAAACCATCTAAAATATCTTGCGCCCAAGGTTCCATATAATCGCCGGTGTAAATAAACAAATCGGCTTTGCTGATGGTAATCATATCGCTTGGTGTCGGCTCAAAAGCGTGTGCCTCCACTCCCGGCGGCAATATCAATTTGACGCTCACCCTGTCGCCGCCGATTTCCTTGCTTAAATCATACCAAGGGAAAAGACTGGTAACGATGCTGATTGGCGCAGAATCACTATAAACCTCAGCTTCTTGAATATCTTCGCTTTCGGCTGCTTCTTGAAGCTGATGCTTCTTCTGCCAGCCATCGGCCGCCGCCCAAGCGGAAGCGGCAATGATGAGAACGAATATCCCCATGAAAATAAAACGTTTAGGCATATAAATTAAAATTTAATATTAATTATTTTTTTGAGCGCATTCCGGACATAGGCCGTAAAATTCCAAAGTATGGCGCTGGATTTTAAAACCGGTTTGCTTGGCTATCATCGCTTCTTCTTGCTTTAAACTCCGACAGAAATCAAGCGAAGCAATTTTTTTGCAGGCGGTGCAAATCAGATGATGGTGATGATGGAGATTGAGATGATACAAGCGCTCATCGCCTTCCAAGCGTAAAATTTCTACCAAGCCCTCTTTTTCCCAAAAACTTAAAGCCCGATAGACAGTCGCCCTGTCCAGGTTTGCCTTCTTGACCGCCGCCGAACGCATAATAGCCGCCGCCGTCAAAGGCTTGCCTGCGGACGCCAAAGCTTGCAACAAAGCTTCGCGGCCGCCGGACAAACGGCAACCGCGGCACTTCAAAGAGCTGATTAATTCTTGAAATTCCGATTTAGACATATATTGCGACTGAGTCGCATATAATAATAGCATCGTAATTTTAAGGTGTCAAATAAAAAAGCCGGCCCTCCCTTACCGGCAATTCACGTTAAACTTCACCGCGGAAATTATTGTTAATTCCGCGATCAACAATATTTCCTGCGCCGTCCACTTTTATCCATTTTACCCCCTTACTAAAAAGAGAGAAGCCGCCGGAAAGATTATGGCCGCCCTGCCAATCAGGATGAAGATAATGAATGAATGGACAACTAGGCCAATCATCCCGCTCATTCGCCTCTTGGTAGCGTCCTTCCACTTGCCGGACTCCTTTCCGATTATTGGAGGAAAAAGGATTTTGATGCTGATAGCGCCCTTCGGGATCACGCTATTCATGAGCGTGATAGTCGTCATTGCGATTATTATTTTTCATGGCGACAAGATTTGTATATAATTTTAAGTAATAAAAAAAATTTGTCAATTATAATTAAAATAAATATTGCTAATATTAACCTAAAATAATCATCTACTATTGACTTTTAATTCAAAAAGTGATATAATTAACCCAATAAAAATGTTTATTAACAATAAAAATCACGGATAATGAAAAGACTTGGGTTACCTCAATTTTTAGCCTTTTTTCAAAAAAGAGCACTGATGGCTATTTTTAAAAACTCCGCGGAAGGAGTTTTAATTATTAGCCGCAATGGCTTGGTTGAATGGGCTAACCAGACAGTAAAAACCAAAACCGAATTGGAAGGCAAATATATTGCCGATATTATCGGCCAGAATCATGTTTGGCCACCCAGAACCAATGAGCCGATTCGTCGGCACATTGCCTCCAGTTTTGTGGAGTATATTACAACGCCCTTAAAAAATGGATACCTAGTAACGGTCAGGGAATTAAATGCCAAAAACGGTATAATCCCTGAAATGGAAAAAAAACATAATCACCAGCTTTTAGAGGTCGAAAAAAAACACACCGAAAGAACTGGACAAATAGTTCACGACCTTAAAACTCCTCTTAATGCCATTATCGGCTTCTCCGATTTAGCGATTGATGCTATGGAGGAAAGAAGGTTTATTGACGTTAATGAGTACCTCAGGCAAATTTACAGAATCGGTAAAACAATGTCCAAAGATATCGATGCCTACCTATCCTTTATTAGAATCAAAGATGGCATAAGCCAAATTAAAAAAGATGCCATCAATTTAAGGGAAATGGGGGAAAACGTCAAACATCTCATCGAGGTGTCCTTCCGCGAAAAAGGAATCCTAGTTGACGCCAGTGGCGAGGCAATTATTATAGCTGACTATGCGTTGATAAAAAATGCGCTCATGAACGCGCTTAAAAATGCAGCCGAGGCTACTGCCGCGGGTAAACACATTAAGTTGGAAATTTCCGAAAACGATAATTTAGCGATTATCCGAATTATAAATATCGGACACATTCCAGCAGAAGATTTTCAAAAAATCTTTAATCCCGATATCACCTTCTCCACAAAAGGTGGAAATGGGATGGGAATACCCATGATTAAAATGATAATTGAAGCCCATAACGGGCAGGTCACTATCGCCAATGAAGGCGATAAGGTTGTCCTGACAATGATTATCCCAAAATCTTAAAACTTTCAAGGTAATACAAAAAGCCGCTGACAGCAATGTCCAGCGGCTTCTTTTTTTATTAAATATTCTATTCAATTACGAAGCGAATAATCTCCCCCGGAAATAAAGTACGCAAAGGCGGACCCCAAGTGCCGGTTCCAGCGCTAGTATAAGTCATCATTCCTTCATAATTTTCCAAACCATAAGAAAAGCGGCCATAAATCCAGCGGACAAAAACGGAAAAAGGAAATATCTGGCCGCGATGAGTGTGCCCAGATAAAAGCAGACGCGCATCCAAAGCCTTAGCCTCGGCTTGGTCAACCGGCACATGATTCACGACAATCCGACTAAGATTATTATCGCTAGCTAAGTCCTTTATTTCCCGATTCAAGCCGCTATCGTCTCGACCAACATAATTGAAACCGATAATCTCCAAGCCATCCAAGCGTAGGGCCGCATCGCTTAAAAATATTAAATTACCGGCTAAAGCTGTTTCCCACGCCTCATCTTCAGGGACATAATAGTCATGATTGCCGGGAACGAATACTGTTTTTGCGGGCAAACTTCTCAGGGCAGGAATAAATTCAGATAAATGTTCATCGCTGCCGTCAAATAAATCGCCGCTGATAATAACAAAATCGGGATTAAGGGCATTTACTTTAGCGCTAATCATTGCCAACCAAGCCGGACGATAAATCGCCCCCAAATGCAAATCGGAAAGCTGGACGAAACTCTTCCCTTTCAATTCTTCAGGCCAGCCGCTTAAAACTATAGTTTTAACCCTGGGGAAAAACGCGTTATATGTACCTAGGAAAAAAAACACGGCAGCCAGAATCAAAAGCAAGCGCGCCGCCGCCCTCGGCTGAGGTAAAATGCAATGCAAGCGCAGCCAGGACCAATATTTTAATAGGATTTCCCGGGCATAGAACAAGAAGCCAAAAAGCATCAGCTGAGACAAAAGGCCGAACAAAATCGCGCTTGCAACATATAAATCTTGGAAAAAAGCACTATCGCTTTGATGCAGCCAGATAAAATCTCCCAGAAAAATCAAAGTAACAGCGACAAAAACGGACAATAACCAGAATCGCCAGCCTTGCCAAGAAGGAAAAGCCGCCAGACATAAATGCCAAGCAAAATAATGCCCCAAGGCCACTAAAAATAAAAAAACTAACACGGAAATTATCATCATATATAAAACAAGCTTAAATTGTATGCTTCTTTTATAATAACATAATTTTAAAAGAATAAAAAAACAACCCTCTAAATAAGAGGGTTGTGCTAAAAGGTTAAAAATTACAAAATTTTATCCGCCAAAGAAGCAAGTTCGCTTCTTAGCGTTTGTGCAAAATTGATGATTGCAATAATAGGCTGATTTCTGAACCTACTAATAGCATAGGCTAAACCGGAGCTTTCTCTAGTTAAACCTTGATTATCAATTTGATTAAGATCGCCAGTAAATACGACCTTAGTGCCCTTACCGGCTCTAGTTATAATTGCTTTAATCTGCTTACGCGTTAAATTCTGCGCTTCTTCTACAATCATAAAACAATTTTCAAAACTAGCTCCTCTTAGATTTCCTAAAGGTTGTATTTCAATTCCATTTTGGGCAAGAATTATTTCGGTTTTTAAATTCGGATCTACTTTCGCATTTTTTTTCGGCTTATTTATTACAGCAAGATTATGTCTAATAGCCAAAAACCAAGGGGAAAGTTTGCGTTCAATATCACCAGGAACATAGCCTTGATTATCATCATCACTTAAATAAACGGTGGGTCTGATAACCAGTATTTGCTGATAACGCTTGAGACCTCTTTGATGGATAGCCGCGGCCAGTGCCAACAAAGTTTTACCACTACCAGATCCTCCCTGAAGAAACACAGAAAAAACTCTAATGTCAGATAAAGCATGAAAAGCGGCAATCTGTTCCCAATTTATCGAGCCATTGTTTTTTACTTTTATTCCGGCAAGACTAATATTACAGTCTAAAATTTCTAAGTTGTCTTGTCGTCTTAAAGCTATACCATAAGGAGTTAAATCCTTGCCTGTGCCCATCTTAATCATGACAGGTATCCCAAATGGAATCCTTTTCTTGTCTTTAGTCGACAACTCAATATATACACCCTGCTCATTGGTTTTTAGATTTTCCTGAGTGGTAATATAATTAAAGAGAGTAAATTCAGCTTCTTTTAACTTTGTTATATCCCTTTGATAGGGTTCGCAAGAAAACAGAGTATAATTACCAAGTACCTTAGCCGCTATGCGCATGCCATAATCATTGGAAACTAGCTTTACTTTTTGATAAGAAAAATAAAAGCTTTTTGGGTCAGTCAACTTTTTAACCACGAAAAAAGCGGTAGCTATAATTATATGATCAGGAATACTGTCCTTTAACTTTTTTTTGTCAGTAAAATTAGTATTAGTTTCTACGACAACATTTGCATTATCTTTTGCAATAAAACTATAAATATTGCTAATAGCTAATCCTGCTTCGAGGCTAACTTCACGCGACCTTTTTAAGCCATCAAGTTCTAAAAGAACCTGCCAAGGGATAACAACTAAATTACCGCCCCTTAAAAAGAATTTTATACAATCAGGGTCTTGAATTAAGACGTTAGTGTCAACGACAATAATATTTTTTGCCTCTTTTTTCTCTAAATTATTGTCATTACCGATTTTTTCCTTATTAATACTGTTCTTGACGGGGCGCCTATTCCTAGGAATAGACACAACATTTTTGTTTCTGTCCATGACTAATTTATTTAGGTGAAATTAATTGTTAATTTACGAATTGGATTAATAGAATTAAAATTCTATTAACGCTCTTAATTCCATCTTAATTTTCATCACCCTATTTGTCAAGTCTAAGTAATTTTATATTTATGCGAATAATAAATAAAAATAAAAGCCGGACTAAGCCGGCTAAAACTAGGTAAAAAAATAAAAAATATCTCAATAAAGTTCGGGGTGAATAAACGGCAAAAGAGCTAAAATACCGGGCTGGACATAGAAATCTGTCCGCGTCACCGCGCCCTTGCTGAAATTGCCTACCGCTCCGATTTTCTGCTTGGAATTTTTATCGTTAAATAAAATATCGGTCGCCTCGCCCACTTCCAGTCCTTGGCCGATAACCAAATCATACAAACTTTGAGGACCGAAGAAAAGAGCGCTGCGCGCTTCTCCGTTCCGGCCGTCAGCCGACAAAACCGCCGCCCAGGCGAATTCCGCCAAACGGCCGCCGCTATCTTCCACTCCGCCTTCAAAAGCGACATAAAAATCCGCTCCCGCTTCCAAAGAACGAGCCGATTGCAGACGGTTTAAGGCCCCGAGCTTCGTCTCTTCATCGGACAAAGGCTGACTGGGAACTCCAGAGACAGCCGCCACCCCGGAAATACTGAATTCTTCTCCGGGAAAGGCTTTGGCAAAGCTTAAACGCGCGGCCTCAATTTTTACTGGATTCAAAGAAGCAACCACGATTTTTTTAATCATAAAATTATCAATCTTTACAAAAAATGCTCTATATATTATGATACTATATTCTTTACAATTAACCAAACAAATAAATCGTCATGAAAAAACTTTCAAAAAAACAGTTTTTCCTGGCGATTGGCGCCGGGATATTTCTAGTAATTTTAGCCTTATTGTACTGGCTAAAAGAAATGGGCTGGATATTATTTCCGGCAATCGAACAAGTCCGTCTTTACAAAGACTGGACCTATGCGCTGGGTGCGCCGGAATTTTTTAAATTACCCCGCCCCTACTCCCGTTTTTGGGATATCTTCTTTCTGCCGCTCTTTATCTATGCCTTAGCGGCCGTAAGAAAAAAAATAAATAGACAGACCAATATTTTGATTTTAAGCGGAGAAATGCTGATAATTTTAATTCTGGCTCATTACTCAGCTTCAGGCATATTGGCTATTTATGCCGGCATGCTCTTTGCCGCCGTCTGCGGCTTGGCCTTTGAAGAATTTACGGGCATATTTCTTGCCCTTGTATTCGGACTAATTGTCGGCTTTGCCGCTTTCGGACTCCTCTTCGGCCTGCTACTGGCCGGCTGTGCCTATCTGTTATATTTGACACTAAAGTTCTTTATAGGATAAAAGCTCCTCATCATCTGATAAGGAGCTTTTTCTTTATTGGCATATAAAAATTATTTTTCCCCCAGCTTACCCAAATCTAATTCTTCGTCTATTCTTATCTGGTTCACAAATTCCGGCATGTGGCTGACCATGATAATTGCGCCTTCATATTCATTTAAAGCCTGGGCGATAACGGGAATATGGCGGAAATTAATATGATTGGTCGGTTCATCTAAAATTAACAAGCCCGGCTTCAACATCACCAAGCGAGCAAAAGCTAAAAGACCTTTCTGCCCTTCGGACAAAGCGGCGACGGGCAAGGCTAAAACTTCTCCGGTCAGCAAGAATCCGGCAGCCAAAGAACGAAGCTCTTGTTCGCCCGCCCCCTCCACTAAATCAGCAGCTAAAACTTGGTAGGCAGTCTGGTCATAGGGTAGATTGGAAAAATCCTGGCTGTAATAACCGACTTTTACTCCTTTGGCAATGCTGATGCCTTCCTGAGTGCGGCCGACCAAAGCGCGCAGGAGCGTGCTCTTACCGATACCGTTAGGACCGGTTACCAACAAGCGCGTTCTTCGAGTTAAGGCTTTATTGACTTCACAAAATACAGGCTCATGATTTTTTATCACTCTTACTCTATCCAAACGGACGATTTCTCCACTTAAATCTTCCTGCACGGGGATATTGAAGTCCCTGATGGTTTTATCTTCTTTGCGGACATCGACCATATTCTCTTCCAACTCTTCCGTTTCCTCTTTCATTTTTTGTGCCAATTTGCGCATCTTGCCGCCCTTATGGGCGAAAAAATTGACTTTTTCCTTGCGATCGATAATCTTCTTTTCCAGCTGCGCATTCTTCTTAATTTCCCTTTCTATCCGCTTGCCGATTTCTTCCACCACCGAATAATAGTCGCCGACATACATTTCGGTCTGATGGGTAAAAACATCGAGATAGATAACGCCTTCGGTAAAACAATTAAGGAAATCGGCGTCATGGGAAATAACCATCACCGTCTTGTCATACATGATTAAGAAAGTAAGCAGATGATCGATTCCCTCTTTATCCAAATTATTGGTCGGCTCATCCAGTAAAAGGATGTCGGGGTCTTGAATCAAGGCGTAGGCTAAAAGCAGGCGCGCCTGCTGGCCGCCGGACAATTCACCGACAATCTTTTCAAAGGGCACTTCCAAATTAACCGCTTCCAAAACCTTGCTGATACGGCTGCGCAGATTAGCCGGCTTCTCTTTGAAAACCGTGGCAAAATAATCTTCCACACTCAGGCTTAAATGCTCACGCGCCATCGTCTGGCGGGCGGCGCCGATGCTGGGATGATTAGTTAAAGAAATTTTACCGCTCTTAGGGATAATTTCACCCTTGAGCAAGGAAAAAATCGTGCTCTTGCCGGCGCCGTTCTGCCCCATCAAGGTAATTTTTGCTCCTCGGCGCACACTGAAACTGGCTTCTTTTAAAACCGGCTTCTTGGCTAAATATTCGAAAGTGACTTCGTCAAATCTTAAGATTACTTCTTCTGCCATAATTTTAATTTAATTCCCCCTTAGATTAACAAAAAAGATAAAAAAAAGCTAGACCCAGGCAATCAAAAAAGAAGGACTAAGGCCTTCTTTTTTTAGGAGGCAAAGTGTGAGCCAATAATAAATTAATTGGCTCTAACCGCTTGCAGGTTAACGGTGAAAACGATGTCATCATTAATCATGTTATCTCCCAAATCTTGAAAAAATTTGCCAGAACCGTATTTTAAGCCCCAAACGGTGCGGTCAATCTCAAACTGGGCGCTAGCGGATAAACCGTTGACCGTAGGCGCTAATTTAGCCTCGAAATTGACCGGAGCGGTCACATCTTTAATGCTTAAATCGGCGCTAATTTTATAACGGCCGTCTTCACCCGCCTCGATGCCCGTGATTACCAATTGAGCGGTCGGATAATTAGCGACGTCAAAAAAATCGGCACTCTTTAAGTGATTATCCAAAGAAGCGATATTTTCGTCATTCTTTAAAGAGGACAAATCAATGACGAATTGGCCGGCGCTTAAACTATTGTCTTGCACTTGCAAATCGCCGGATTGGAAAGCGACGGTGCCGGTATGCCCCTTGCCGATTACCTTTTCTCCGTGCCAAGTCAGCTGGGAATTAGCCGGGTCAAGCTGATATGAACCGTCCAATAAAAGCACCGGGCCTTCGGCGCCCTTATCATCGACCGAAACCTTAGCGCTTTCGCCCTGTTTATCGTCGCTATCGGCCTGGCGTGAACGGTTGCCGGTGCAAGCGGTTAAGGCGACTAAAGCGAAGCCTAAAAATATAACTAACAATGCCTGTTTCATATAATTATGATTTTAAGTTTATAAAATTTATTAATTAAAAAGTGAAGATATTGTATCATTATACTAACATTGACGCAAGTACATACTTTAATATATAATACAGATATAAAAGTAACTATATGGCTAAACACGATAAATTCAAATGTCACGCCGCCATCCAGGCAACACTGGAGATAATCGGCGGCAAATGGAAACCCCTGATTCTTTGGCACCTTTTTGAAAAAAAGATGCGTTTTAACGAATTACAAAAAAGCCTGGGGAGCATCTCGCAAAAAGTCCTGACCGGAGAATTGCGCTCGCTGGAAAAAGACGGCATCGTCCACCGCGAAATCTACCGCCAAGTGCCGCCGAAAGTGGAGTATTGGATAACGCCCTACGGCCAAAGCCTGGAAAAAGTCCTTTCTGCCACGGCGGACTGGGGAAATAAACATCGCCTTAAATTTAAAAAAAATAAATAATAACAAATCAGCGCCGTTGAAAAGATAAAAACAGCGGCCAAATAAATTTATGCCCAAGTATCTCATTGTCTACGCCCACCCTAACCGCGAAGGCCATTGCGGCTACCTCCTTGGCCGCGTCCAAGAACAACTGGAAAAGCAACAAGCCGACTGGGAAATCCTCGACCTCTACGCCCTAAATTACGACCCAGTCCTAAAAGATTCGGAACTATATACGGCTGGGCGCCGGGAAGTCAGTCCGGAAAACTTGGGCTTTCAAGAAAAAATCAAAGCCGCCGACCGCCTGCTTTTTATCTACCCGACCTGGTGGCAGAATATGCCCGCTGTCCTAAAGGGATTCCTGGATAGAGTATTTGCCAGCCATTTCGGCTTCGTCTATAAAAACGGCCTGCCGGTCGGCCTGCTTAAAGGCAAAAAAGCGGCCGCTTTCACCACCAGCGGCGGACCGCTGGTATATACTCGCTTTTTTACCGGCAGTTCTTCCCTGCGCGTCCTCTTGAAGCACACGCTCGGATTCTGCGGGATGCAAACTAAAGGATTCCTGCTGGGCGGAGCGCAAAAACTAGAAAAAAACAAAGGCCGGCTGAATAAGATGGCGGAGAGGATAATGGAATATTTAAAATAAGACATACAAAAAACAGGCTGCTTTTCCGAGCCTGTTTTTGTTTATCCAAATTCTAAATATCGGCCGATAGGCGCGAAGACGGCCCTAGGCGCAGATTTTTCTGCCGGTAATACAAGAGCTTGAAAATTTCCGTTGAGACCAGATAAAGCAAAGCGATGCCCAATATCCACAAAAGATGCTGGGGTGCCGGCGGCGTGAAAGCGAAAAAATCTTGGCCGAAGCGGGTATAAGGGATAATAATGGCCAGCAGGGCCGCCGGCACAGTCAAATAAGCCAGAATGGCGCTGGGGCGGCGCGCCTTAAAGATAGACAAACGGCTGCGAATCGAGAAAATGAAGAGCAGCTCCGTTAAAGTGCTGGCGATAAACCAATTGGTCTGCAAAACCTGGGGAGAAATCCGGCTGAACAAGGCAAAAAAGACAAAATCAAAAATTGTGCTGATTACGCCGAGAGCCAGGGCGGCGATAATGATATCGCGCACCTCGTAGCGGCGCGGGGTCAATAATTCTTCATCGTCGACATTGTCGCCAGCAATGGCAATCATCGGAAAATCAGAAACTAAATTCAGGAGCAATATCTGCAAAGGCAGCATCGGCAGATAATCAATCAGTAAAGAGGCGATGGCGACCGCATAAAAATTACCGAAATTAGAAGCTAAAGTCGCCTTGATGTATTTGATGCTATTGGCAAAAATCGCCCGGCCCTCACGGATGCCTTCAATAATGATATTCAAATCATTCTCCAAAAGGATGATATCGGCCGCTTCCCGCGCGATATCGGAAGCG
Source organism: Patescibacteria group bacterium (assembly GCA_028692765.1). Taxonomy (GTDB): domain Bacteria; phylum Patescibacteriota; class Patescibacteriia; order Patescibacteriales; family UBA12465. Next base: position 35,758 of record JAQUWT010000008.1, on the reverse strand, counting down.
TTATCAACCGCTAAAGACACACCGGCCGCTTTTAAGGCCGGAGCGTCATTAATACCGTCACCGAGATAGCCGACGCTATATTGCGCCTGCAGACGCTTGATAATGTCATGCTTCTGTTCCGGCGCCACCCGGGCAAAAATATGGTAGCGGCGCAGAGCCTCTTCTTTACCCACCTCATCCAGCTTATTGAAATCAGCGGCGCTGATGGCTTCCTCCGGACTTTGACAGAGGCCGACTTCAAAGCCGACGGCGGCGGCTACATCCAAACTGTCGCCGGTAATGACTTTGATGCCGACTCCCAATTCTTTAGCTTTGCCGACCGCCGAAATCGTACTCGCCTTCACCGGGTCGACAAAAGAAATCAGTCCCCGCAGAGACAAAGACTGCTCTTCTTCACGGAAACGCGCGCAAAAATCATCAAAATCAAGATTATCTATCGGCTTGGAAGCGATAGCCAAGACGCGCCGTCCTCGCCGCCCCTGCTCTTTGGCCCAGGCTTGAGCGGCCTCAATTTCCCCCTGGCTGCACATCGGCGCGATTACCTCCAAAGCGCCACGCACTAAAAAAATTACTTTTCCGTCCTTTTCCGCTAAAACATTATTGCGCAAATAGCGCGGATCAAAAGGAGAGTCAAATAAAACTTGATAATTTTCCCGCCACTGCCGGCCGCTTTTACCGGCCGCTAAGCGGATAGACTCGTCAAAAGGGTCGCCGCTATCAGCCGCGGCCGCCGAAGCCAAAAGCGAAAACAGGAGCACCTCTTCTTCCTTGCCGCTTTCTGAAGCAAAGCGCTCGGCGACTTGCAAACGGTTTTCCGTAAGAGTCCCTGTCTTATCTGAACACAGAATTTCAATGTTTCCCAAATCTTCCACTGCCGATAAGCGCTTAACCACCACTTTTTTCTTGGCCAACTTGGCCGCTCCCTTGGAAAAAGAAAAAGTCATAACCAAAGGCAAGGCTTCGGGAATCACGCCGATAGCCAAGGCGATGGCGAAAATTATAAGTTCAAGCCAATTTAAGCTTGAACCTTTAATAATGAAATTTAACAGAATTACAAAAGCCAAAGTCACCAAAGTCAGCTTTAGAATAAAATTGGAAAATTTGTTAATCCCGACTTCAAAACTACTCACCCTTTTAGTTTTAGCTACCAAGCCGGCAATCTGTCCAAATTCAGTCTTTAGGCCGGTGGCAGTGATAATAGCGGTCGCCTTGCCGCCGACTACCGCCGTGCCGGCAAAAACCATATTAAGCGCCGCTTCCAAGCCTCCATCCCCGACATGGCAACGCTCGCTTTCTTTAAAAACCGCGACCGATTCTCCGGTCAGGGCCGATTCGTCAACACTGAAATTCTGAGTGTAGATAAGACGGGCATCCGCCCCGACCTTATCGCCGGTTTCCAGCAGAATAATATCTCCGGCCACCAATTCTTCGGTTAAAACCGACTGCTCCTTGCCGCCGCGAATCACTTTAGAGCGCCAAGTAATCAGGCGAGAAAGCATCTGTGCGGTCTTTTCTGAACGGTATTCTTGGAAAAAACCGAGTGCGGTATTGATAAAAATAAACAGGATAATCATGAAACCTTCGGCAAAATTCTGCAAAACGAAGGAAAGCAAGGATGCAAATAAAAGCAAATAAATGAAAGGCGATTTTAATTGGCGCCAAAAAATCTGCCCGGCGCTAAGATGAGCGGAGCTAACGCGATTTTTCCCCTGAGCCAGCAAACGCCGGCGCGCTTCCTGGGCGCTTAAGCCGTTCTCGCAGACACTGCCGAGATTTTTACAAGCCTCCAAGGCATCTAAAGACGCAAAATCCTGCCAAGACATAAAAAAATAATTAAATCATTAATATTTTAATTTTACCCTTTTCCCGACTTTTTAGCAAAACAAAAAGCCGCCCCAATCAGGGACGGCTTTAAAGGAAAAATAAAGTCTACTTGACTTCGTAAGTCAAAGTCACTTCCACCCTGATTTCATTCTGGCCGGTCTGAATATTGGCCGACTCCAGAGAAAGCCCGGCCGCACTTTCATCTAACATTAATTTAGCGTTGGCATACATCGGCACCGGAGTGGCGATATCGGCGCTTTCATATACGCCCTTGATTCTACCCAATTTCATGCCCGTCTGTTCGGCCATCATCGCGGCCTTTTCTTTGGCTTTCTGAATCGCCAATTCCCTGGCCTGATTTTTTAAATCATACTCGTCGTCGATGGTAAAGCTGACATTGCCGATTTGGTTGGCTCCCTGTTCGGTGGTTTTAGCGATAACATCGCCAATCTTATCCAAATCCCTGACCTTAACGCTGACATTCTGGGAAACTTGATAGCCCTGCAAGACCTGGCCGCGGCCGTCAATCCAATTATAAATCGGATTTAAAGAATAGTCGGTCGTTTTTATATCTTTCTCTTCAATACCCAAATCTTTAATACTGGAAATGATAGCATTCATTTTTTCGGTGCTCTCCTTGGTGGCTTCAGCCGCCGTCTTTTTCACATCCGTACGCAAACCGACCGTGATATTGGCGATATCGGCCTTAGCGTAGACCGTGCCCGAACCGGAAACTGAAAAACGATCCTGATTAATGGAGCGATTGCCCATATAAACAGAATAAGCGGCTATGCCGGCAATAGCTAAAATGCCGACAAGCGCGATAATAATTGTGCCTTTTTTCATAATTTTTAAAATTAGTTTATTTGATTATAAATAATATAACGTTACCAGAGACAAAAGGTAACAAATTAAAACAGCTGAGCCTTGGCCACGATGACACTGAAAACGGCAAAGAAAATAATAATAATACCCAAAATAATCCGCCGCCACAGCGCTGTTTGAAAAGGCTTGGCCAAAGCGCGGCGATTGAGAATGGTGACCAAAATCACATGAACCAACATCGCCACAGCATTAATCACCGCCCCTAAAACAATCAGGCTCTTGGGTTCATAGAAATTAAGCAAGAATAAAATAATGCCGAAAGCAATCTGGGCCCAAACAAAAATATAATAAATTTTCGACAAATTAACCTTATTATCCCCGCTCCGCCTCAATTTTTCCAAGGCGGCGTTTTCCGACATGATACGGCTGGTAGAATCCATGATGCCCAGCTGGGTCTGGAAAAGCATAATCCCGACAACCACCAAGAAAAACAAACCTAAGAGCGGATTGGTCAGGAAACCGATGCGGCTGCCCTCGCTGATAACGAAATTAATCCCCTGGGCATTGCCGGCGAGGCCATAAACGGTGCTATAGGCAAGAAACATCAGCATCACCATGGAGATAGTGCCAATCAGCCAGAAGACAATCAAGTGCTCCAAATTAATCAAGCGCCACCATTTTTTAAAGATACCAATATTTTCCTGATTGATTTCAAAATCTTCACCGCTCAATTTTATCTCCTGCTTCTTCCCTCTCTGAGCGAACAAACCGGCAATTTTCTGGGAATAAGCACCCATGCCGTAACCCTTTTCCTTGATATAAATCGACTGGGTTAAGTTTAAATTGCCGCCGGCGCCGCTATAGGCAAAGGCCCCCAAAAAAGTCGCGATAGCAATGCCCGGCGCCAAAAACCAGAAGCCTTCCCCTTTGCCAATTAAACCCTGACCTAAAGACAGCCAGCCATCGGCCGTGCCGAAATAAACCGCCAAGACAAAAATAAAAGGCACGCCCAAGAAAATAATTATCTTAGTAATATGCTCCATCAGGCTGTAGATAGTGCGTCCGACCGTCAAGATAACGCCGATCAACAAAAGCAAGGCGATGGCCAGCCACCGAAAATCAGCCCAGCCGAAAACACTAGCTAAAACCTGAGCGGAAGCGGCAACAATACCGGGAAGACCGAAGCCGATAAAAGTAGAGATGATAAACCAATATATAGCCTTAGGAAAAAAACGAGCGATGCCGACGAAAACACTCTCCCCTTTCACCAAAGCATAACGCTCAATCTCCATATTAATGAAAAATTGGAAAGAAATTCCCAAGACAGCCCCCCAAGCGACGCCCAAACCGTAATTGGAAACTAAATATGGCCAGAGAATAATCTCACCGGAACCCAAGCCGAGGGCGAGGATAATAAAACTCGGTCCAATCATTTTTTTTAAGCTAAGAGGCTTGGGAAATTGTAATTTGGCCATAGAAAATAATTAATATCCAATCTTTTATTATTATAACAAGATGACTTAAAAAAACCAAATAAAAAACCGCCCCATCTGATTTTTAGATGGGGCGATTCCAAAGGACTAGGGTAGAGTCAAAACTGGCCAGGTGCCGGATATTCGCTATATTCCGGATGAAAAAAAGAGCTAAAAGCCTGAATTGATTTCCAAGCATAATCAATCAATATTGACCGAATGCCATCGGTCTTTTTTTCGACTTTTACGGACGGGAAAATGGAGAGCTGGACAATATCCAGGGACTGCCCCAAGGACACTTTGCGAATAAGCTTCTCCTTATTCAAAAGCAACTCCTTAATTTTTTCCTCTCCGGCCGGAGAGACGGCGCAACGCTTGCAAATTTCCCCTAAAATTGGGATGGCTTTAGAGACATTGCTGAACCGAGGAACTTTTTCCAGATAACCCTTGCTGATGATTTCGCGTCTGATAACATTTTCATCAAAGCTATCAGCAAAAGCAACTAAATCATCCGATCTGATAGCATTTAAGGCTAAAATCTCGTATCCGGACAAAACGCGCTCTTTGGCCAAGCAATTTTCACCGTAAGCGGAGATGCTTATCCGCTGGTTGGAGACATTAATGAGACCGCGCTCATGGAAGAATGACAGGATAGCCGATAAATAATCGGCATTCAGACAATTTTCATGGCCGGTTAAGACTAATAAGAATAGCTGCTCAACTGGCCTTAAGCTTAAATTTCTCATGGCTTCAATATTTGTGTTTTAAATTGTAAATAATACAAAAATTATTAATAAAAAATATTACTAAAAATATTATAATATGTCAAGGATATGAGATTTGGATAAAGACAATTTTCATGCTAAAATAAAGCTAAATTAAATTTAAAATTTATGAAATTACTAAGAGAATTTAAAGAATTCGCCATTAAGGGCAATGTTATCGATTTGGCCACCGCCGTGATTATCGGCGGCGCCTTTGGAAAAATTGTCTCCTCCCTGGTAGCCGATATTATTATGCCTATAGTCGGTCTGCTCACCGGTGGCACCGATTTCAGCGCTTGGAAAATTATTCTCCGCCCGGCAACAGCGGAAAAGGCCGCTCTCAACCTCAATGCCGGAATTTTTATCCAAAACATTATCGACTTCCTTATAATCTCCGCCTCGGTCTTCTTGATGATTAAAATACTTCTACAGATTAAAAATAAATTTAAAAAAGAAGAAGAAAAGAAAGAAGAAGCACCAGTTGCACCGGAGCCCAGCGCCGAAAGCAAGCTTCTTGCCGAAATTAGAGATATCTTAAAAAGCAAAGAATAATTAAAAATTCAAAGAAAAAATAAAGCCGCTTTTAGCGGCTTTTTATATTATATACAATAAATTAATCTAATATTAAATAAATATTAACTTATTATTGACAAAATATTAATAATATTGTAATATTAAAAACGAAAGAAATAAATTTGCACATTTAAAACCAGAAAACAAATGATAGTAACTATTTTGACTTTAATGTTTATAGGCAGGGTTATCCGCCTTAATCTTACCATTACAACGCATAATATCTTGGTAAGATACCGCTTTCTTTTTCCCATATTAATGCTTGTATCCGTCTTCTTTTTACTGCATTTACAGATAGCGCTAATACTACTGGCAACATCATTCATTATTTATGCTGGACCGGCTGTAACTCACAGGATAATTAAAAAACTGGAGAAAAAACTTGAACGGGGCGAGCGGATACAAAAAATATTCCAATATGAAGCTTTAAAAATATCTTCCGCCTCAAGACAGGAAGAAATTGAGACCGCCCATAAACATATCCTTAGGCTCAGAATGCTTGACAAAGATTTGCAAACAGCCATCAAAATCAGCCAATTAATAAAAAAGATTATATTTATAATCGTGATTATATCGCTGATAGCCGCCTTCTTACTATCTTTAAAATGGCTTGCCACTGACAGCCTCAACTTCTTTTAGACCGAGCAAATCGGTCTTTTTTATTTTTCTAGGCGAGGATTTGGACTTATGATTAAAATTCCTTATAATAAAATAGTATCATCAACTATATGAGAATAATTTCATTCCCTTGTCTGCGCCAAAGTTACGAATGGGATTGCGGTGCCAGCGCCCTGCAATCAGTTTTAGCCTACTATGGCTTCGATATTCGTGAAGAAATTATTATTAAATTAGCCGGCACCAATAAAAAAGGCACTCCTGTCAGGGGAATAAAAAAAACTCTAAACAAATATAAACTCGCTATCGAAGGCGGAAAAATTAGCATTGAAGAGATAAAAAATTATCTAGACCGTGAAATTCCCGTTATTATTCTGCTTCAAGCTTGGACAAAAAAACAAAAAATAGATTGGAGTAATGACTGGCAAGACGGTCATTATGTCGTAGCAATCGGCTATGATAGTAAAAAAATATATTTTTCCGACCCCTCCAGTTTCCGTACTACTTTTCTAAATTACCAAGAATTAGAAAATCGCTGGCACGATATTGATAGCAACGGTAAAAAATATTTAAACTGGGGATTGGCTGTTATTGGCAGCGCAACTAAAGATAAATTAAAAGCCCCGGAACACATGAATTGATTATAAAAAAGCCCGCCTAAATGAGCGGGCTTTTTTTGTATTAATAAACTAAAAAATAACAGCAAAGTCAGTAGCTAGTCATCAAAGTCCAGACGTAAACTATGATTATGGGGGTGAAAATTAAAGCGACGATAAAAATCTACCAGTTCATCGGAGCAATCTAGGGTCAAGCGATAGCAATTCTTTACCCGGCAAATTTCCAAGACACGGCGAATTAAAGCGCTAGCCACGCCCTTCCCTTGATAATCGGCGCGAGTGGCCACGTCTTCAATATGGGCAGCCAAACGTCCCTGGTGATAGAATTTCGGCTCCAATAACAAACGCAAAGTACCGATGACCTCCCCTCCGTCAAGGGCGACGTAGGTTTCGATGCCTAAACGGACGCAATCTTTAAATATGCTTTCCGCTACTTCCGGACTTAAATTCTCAATAGGCCGCAAATTGGCAAGAGTTTGGAAAAAAGAAGGACGGCTTAAATCTTCTAAATTAAGTTGTCTAATTTGATAAGGCATAAACGAACTTACTCAGCCGCTATCATTACCGGTATTTCTAAAGCAGCATCAAGGCTAGCCAGGCCGGAAGGATTGTCTTTCTTTAAAATCAAACTGCCTCGATTACTATAAGCACTCTTATCAGCCGTAAAAGATAAAGTGGCTTCAAAGGGCACAAAGTCGCTTGTCATCCAATCTCCTTGCGCCTGGGCAATGCCTTGAGCGATAATCTTTCCGTCCCAATCAGTGAGAACAATCGGAAAACTCGCCTCAAAAAACCAAGAGCCGCGCGCCCTGCCCTTCACTGTTAAAGGACTGGAGATATTCTGATTGGGCCGAGGATAATCTAAAATAATATTATCAGACTGTTCTAATTCATTCCCAATATTTTCGGTAAAATTCTGTTCACCGTAACGGCACTGGCGAGGATATGATTCCATGACGGCTCCGCTAAGAGCTGCACATTCTTCAAAATTGCTGACCGCCGGCAACCAAGTAACTTTTTTTATTCCAGGCAAACGCAAAAGATTTACTTCAACTTGCGGCTGGCAGCTGCACATCGCGATGGAAACACCCGCCCAAGCATCAATCGGAGCAATATAAACAGTGCTGCCATCACCGGAAATCCCGAAATTACCGGCTACCTGCTGACAATTGCCGGTCGTCGCGGCATTGATTACGGCCGAAATTGTCTGTTTTAAAGTCGGATTGGCTTCTGTTGTAATAAGCGGCTTAATTATATTAATCGTTTGGCGGTAGCCCTCGCTATCCATCTCGGCCCCATTACAATATTTTGTAGCATCTTCATCGGAAACGAGATAAGAATCAATCTTGGCTGAAGCTTCAATTTTTTGCAAAACTCCATCTTTGATGGAAAAATAAGCACTCACGCCGACTGAAGGCGGAGTGGCCATAGCTTCACCGGCCCGGCGGTCGGCATAATTGACCGCTATCTGCCCGTCTTTAATGGCTAAATTTTGCGGAGCAATCCTATCGCCCAAGAAAATCGCTTCCGTGCCTTGAGCGCCGGTACTAAGGTTGAGAGCGGCGGCGACATAGAAAAAGGAACCGCTACCTACAGAATCTTCAAAAAGCAAGACAGCCGCATCATTTCGGCCATCCCCGTTTAAATCGCCGAAAGCAGGCTCCCCGAAAATGGTAATGGACTTATCGGCATTTTGGCCGTCTTTAAACGCTATCGCCTGACCATCGAGAATATAAGTAGCGTCTAAAGGCCTAAAATCCTCCAAAACTGCGGCAGAATCAGAAGGCGATGGCTGCAACCGAGATTCTATCTGTACCCTTATAACCAAATAAAGTCCAAGAATTATTAAAAGTAATCCGACAAAAAAGATTAATTTCCTTAATTTTCTTTTATTCATAGCTTTAAAGTTTAAATTTGTTTTCGCTAAAACTAAGTTTGATATGATTATAGCAGAGATAAAAAGACCGCTCAATAAAATAAAACGGTCTCAGCGCTCAGCCAAAACCGTTTCCGCCTATATCTATATCTAATCAAACGACTATTGTTTAGATTCGACTGCCGTTCTTCTTGGAAAAAAATAACGTAAATGCCACAGAATGTGGATAATGGATAGAACCAGCATGACAACGCCGGATTCGACATGAAGCCAAAGGATGCGACGATAGGCGGCTAGATACCACTGATATTCTATAGACATCACCAAGACCAAACTGGAAAAGGCACATACTAAAAAACTAAGCAAGAGAAAATAATTGCAAAAACGCCTTTGCCAAAATAAAGACACTTTTTTATATTTGACCGCCAAACGGCTCAAAACATAAATAAGCAAAGTAATTAAAGTAATGGGCAGAAAATGATAGTCAGTCATAAATTTAAATTAATCGAGGCTGATGGCTCGGTCGCGGCACATGGCAATAGCCATCTGTAAATTCGAAGAGCCGGTATTTCCTTGAGCAATCACTACCCCCTTGCGCACAGACCGATCGAAAGAAAAATGCTCCGAATCAATCTGTGCACAACGGCCGCATCCGGAACAGCGATTGGCGTTAATGACGATAGTCTTGTCAGCCATCTCTTGGCTGACATTGCCCTGGTCGCTATCGCTGTCGTTGCTATCTGTAGGGGAAGCGGGGACGGCTTGGCTATTCTGGCTGGAACTACAGGCAGAAAGTAATAAAACATTAAAAAACAACAGCGAAATGAAGGTAAAATAGTTTTTCTTAGACATATTAGATATATTAATAATAACAGACTGCTAACTATTACGCTAGGCGCCAAATTTTCTTCATTGCTAAGCTTTCATTTACAAAACCTTTAGGTCCGGTTAATATCAATAATATGAAAGCAAAGACCATCAAACTCCTGCAAACGGCAATCATTCTAAGCGGAACGGCAGTCCTATTTTTTATGCTAGCAGAGCCGCGGCTTGAAGGCAGAAACGCCCACGCCACGCTCTTACAAATTTATTGCCGAGACGCCTTTCTGGCTTACGTCTACTGCGCCTCGATTCCCTTCTTTATCATCCTGTACCAAGCTTTCAAAATCTTAGAAAACGCTAGAGGTAAAAAAATATTTTCAGACGCATCTCTACCCAGGCTGAAGATGATAGAATACTTGGCGCTAAGCCTGATAGGATTGGCCCTAATAGGAGAGATAATAATTGCGATGGGCCCGAGCGATGACCGGGCTGGCGGAATCTTTATGGGGCTGATGTCTATATTGATAAGCGGCCTGATAGCCAGCACCGCCGCATCTTTGAGTAAGCGCATCAAAAACATTGAGAGAGACAAATAAATATATAAATTAAAAAAGAAGGTATAAATATCCTTCTTTTTTAATATCTGCACCCAATTAGGCTAACTTCGACATAGCCGCGGCGAATTCTTCATCGCTAGCCAGCTCGCCTTTTAAAACTTCACAATCTTTCCCCTGCCAAGCCGGCAATGACAGCATATTTTTACGGGTGATTTTTTCGGCCATTTCCCTGCTTCCGCCCAATGACTCCAAAAAGAATTCTACCCCTCCTTGGAATATTTCCTCGCAAGTCTTCAAGCTGCCGTCAGGATTGGCACAATGAAGGCAAAAATTGGAATTTTCATCGCCTAAAGCAAAATCTTCTTTTTTAAGCAAAGGCATGCCACAGGCCGCACATGTTTGCATATACTTAGGAAACGCCGCCAAAAAAAAAGAATTAATGGCGACAAAAAAATAATTAAATATAAAAAGCATACTCAGTATGCTTTTTATATAATCTTCTATAGTTATTTGCTGAATTTAGGCAAAGAGAAAGCAGCTACCACGGCGCTGATGCCGACGAGAGAATAAACGACGCGGCTTAAAGTGGACATATCGCCAAAAATTGCGGCCACCAAATCGAAATTAAATAAACCGACCAAGCCCCAATTTAAACCACCGACGATAATTAAGACTAACGCGATCACATTTAATGTTTTCATAATTTTTTAGCCAAACTTAAGTTTGGACAATTAATAATTATTTTAATATATTAACATATTATGGAATTATTGTAAAACTTAAATAGCAAAAAAGAGCCTTGAATGACTCTTTTTTAACAATCTTATTTTAATCCAAAAGAAGCTTTGACTGTCACCATCACTTCCTTTTCAATTCCGGAAGTATCATAGGAGCCGTAGTCGGAAATTTCCACCGCTCCCACCGGCATCACCTGCACCACCCCCATACTCACCGATTTAACCACATCCACCTTTTTACCGCTGCTTAAAGCAATCGCTTCCGCTCTATTCTTGGCGTCTTTAATTGCCTCCGGCAATAAAGAAACGCGTATTTCCGGTAATTTGCTGTAATAGTATTCCACGGGATTGGCGGAAAAGATAATCCCCTGCTCCGCCAGCTTATCGCTGTTTTTGGCCAGCTCTTTCATCTTGTTGACGTCATCGGATTTAATCTCAATATTCTGAATCAAATTATATTCCTTGGGGGCATTGCCGTCATTTTTCCAAATTTCATTCATAAATACCGGAGAAATCTCAAATTTCCCCTGAAAACCTTGAGCCAGCAAAAAATCACTGACCGCTTTTTCATCGGCCTTCATCCGCACATAACTCTCCTTCAACCGTTCCACCGTTGCTGTTCTGGAAAAATTACCGGTCCAGCGAGCTGAATCAGCCGTCACCGCCTGCTTAGCGGAACCGGAAACGGACACGACATTATCTAACTTCCTGATTTCCAGCAAAGAACCGGAAACCACCGCGGCGGCGGCAATCAAGCTCAGGCCCAAAATCAAACCCAACAACACAAAACGAGGATGCTTTTCCATATTATTAATAAAATAAATTTATAATATAATAATAAACGAAATAATCGGGGAAAGGTAACAATCGTGATTCATAATTTACCACGCCACTCTACTCGATATTTTATTTCAACAATTCATTCATCGTCTTATCAACCCCTCCTGTTTTTACCTTATATACTCCCATTACACATTGAGTCGGGCTAAGTGTATCAACGCCCCTTTCAATAAAACCGCCAAATAATGCATACATTGCCTTCCCTTCTTTTTCTGCGCCAGATTGTCTGGCGATTTCTTTTTTCAATATACCGCAAGGGCTTATCGTTCCATATATTATAAAAATAGAAACGAAAAAGATAATAATAATAGCAAATATTATATTAAATACTTTCATATATAAAATAATAACATATTTTATTTAATCGCACTACTCACTACTTTTTGAATATTTATTTATATAAATGCTGGTCCGGTTTAAATTTATTTTGCATTCTAATTTAATATCACATCAAATATGGTATTTTCACTAACCATTTTTGTCAATTAAACCCCATAAAAAATATATTTTAACAAAATAAAAACGGGTCCTTGGGCCCGTTATTTGTCGTTCTTTTTTAGGTGAACAATGTACCTTTTGCTTTTTTATGATACTTCATTAGTGAGAAATCTTTAAACCTTCATGAGCCGATGAGGCTCCGATAATTTTTTCCTTCATAATATCAGGAAATTTCACACCACTTATTTCCCAAGTCTCTTTTTTATAATCAGCGTTTGCGAAGCTGACAAAAGTAATAGTTAGTGTGCCGGTATTAAAGATTGATCCCAGTGTTGGAATATAAACATCCACACTTAATACACGATCGCAAATAATCTCTTTGTTGTGCCTTACTTTTACGAAGCTAAACCATGTATCGGTTATTTTGGTGATTTTTTCCTGATCATTCATGTAGAATACCATGACATTAGTGGGTCCATAAAAAGCAGTCATAAAAAAATTCCAAAATGAGCAAAGAGCAATAATCGCCATTATAATATAACCAATTGTCATAAGTGTCACGATTAAATCATCATAAACAATACTTTTTGACCACCCGAAGTACGCGCAACACCAATCAAGAATATAAGCACAAATAATTGGAATAACAATCCAAATTACAGAATTGAACAAAGAAGTGAGCATACCTTCAAAAGTGCTCTTAATTTCAAATTTTTTCATTTTTTTAATATTTGATTATTATTAGGTTAACTCCTAAACTCGTCCCCGTGGATGAGCTTGGCAATTAACCTAATTATTTTTAAAGAACAATTTTATTAAACTTAATTATAACATATATATATTTATTTGTCAATATATATGAAGATTTAAAAATAAAAAAATCAAATTCTAAAAACATTGAGTTTTTTACCTCACAATAGCGTCATAAATCATGGTATTTTATTATATTTTATGACAAATTAGTATGAAAAAGTTAGAAAAATCCATGTTGCATTATTGAAATTATTTCAAACAACCCAACAAAAACAAAATACCTAATATAAAATACAAAATTCCAAACACCCGAGGGATAATAAGTTCTATGTGAGAAAATGGATAGTATTTTTCATTATCCTTTCCGTTTCCCAAAACATCCCATTCGTAAGAATAAAGAGACAATGGCATTCTTTCTTCTATTTTATGTATAACAGTAAATTTTCCAGTATTTAACTGCTTATAAGCTCTAATTAAATACCAAAATATAACACTAATAATAATACCCAGTAAAGCAATTACAATCCTAATCCAACTATTATCTTTTAAAAAATCTACATTAAAAGATAATCCAATAAGAGTTATGATGGCAGTGTTAACTGTTATAAAATAATTATTTGCATTATGGCGACGATCGCTTATCTTTTCTATTCCTTCAACATAAAGCTTATACTGCTCCAACAAGTGTTCGTTGTAATTATCGCCGTAGACGGTTTTATCAATTTGAAATAACTCTTTATGGCTCATATTATAATCTATCAATAAAATTCTTTATCCCGTCCCAAGTCCACTCAATTACACGTTTACCTTCAAGTTCAGAAGGTATTTGCCCTTTGTCATCAGAGTGAATATGAACGCCAATTATCGGAACACCTTCTTCAACGGCACACTTCATCTCCCATTTAGCGCCATCGGCCAATCTCGTTTTTTTACTTAACAGAGCAATCACACCATCACACTGCTTAATTCTTTCTCTACATCTTGTTTTCCAGGAACTATCCCAAGGCTCTTTAACTGACATATCAACAAATTCAAAAGGCACCTTTGCATTGTTTGCCTGATATGCCAAATGATCTCTGGCATATTTATCTTCGATTGCGAAACTAATAAAAACTCTTTTCATATTTTTAATTTAACAATTAACTAAACATTGAAATATCCCCGTAAACCTCCATAAACAAAGGTGATCCTGTAAACGACAAAGGAGATATTGGACCAAAGAACATAAAAGGAAATCTGTTATTACTGCTTGGATCAATAAATGATTTATAAAGCTGAACAGCTGATTTATTGTTTATAACTTCGCTAACTTTTCTTAATTCAGATCCCGAAGTCAAACCATAGCCAAATGAAAATATTCTCATTTGATTTAAAATTTCATTATCTAAAGACTCTATTGTTTGTGTAATAAACATATAACCAATGCCATATTTTCTGGTCGTTCTAACCGAGCCGATTATTTCCTTAGTAAATTCCTTAATTCTTGGATCAGATGACTCTTTGGAAATAAATCTATGCGCTTCGTCTAAAACTATCAAACAATTTGCCTTCTCGCCCTTTGCAAACAAATCCGCCCCAACCTCAACAATTTTTGACTCAATTATACTAACAAATAAAGCCTGCAAATTTTCATTCTCTATTTCTCCTTTTTTGGGACTTAAATCAAGAACCACAAAATTACCATTATTGTTTACTATCTTGTCCACAATATCATCTACCGACACCTTGTTAGTATTATCTTCTTTCTTTTGTGTAAACAAGTACAAGGCATTATTCCATTTAGACAAAATACCGGTTTGCCTATCTATATTTTCACTAATAGATTTGATTCTTGATTGCAATCTCGTTCTTGTCTCCTTAGTTCCAAATATTCCATATACATATTTTGAAAAACCGATTTTTTTCTCCTCATCATCTTTCACCTCTAAAAATCTTTTTAACATTTCTTCTAATAACTTTTTACTGTCCGTTATGCTGCCTAAATTAAATCCGGGCTTATTTGATCTCCCTCTTAGATAATCAACTATAACATTCTTAGCAGCCTCAATTTTATCCTCTGTATATAACGGTCTAAACGCCTCCTCTAAAAATTTATTATTTTGCAATAATTCACCAAACAGCTCATATTTATCACCTGGCAAATATACATCTTTTGTTATTTCATATTTATTAAAGTTCATTCCACTTGCTTTTACCCTATCCTCAAATTTTTGGCCTCTTGGTGGCAATAAATCTTTGTCATTATAAAATTGCCCCTGGGGATCAAGAACTAAGACACTCAAATTATTTTTATTTTTTGTATATCCAAGTAACATATAACTTGCTGTCACTGTTTTACCCGAGCCTGTTTTACCAAACACCCCTATATGGTACGCATCATTAGCGCCGAGCTCATCGTTATTAGTTTTGTCAAAATGTTTAAACCATAAAGGTAAATCAACATCAGTTCCGTAAACTTTCCCCATATAAGTTATATGTTTTTCGTGTTTCTTTACTAAAGCCTTCATAACATCATTGTTCATTTTTTTTACATTTTCACCTGTAGACGGCGATGTTCCTAAAATATGACCCATGGGTTCATTGGCATCAAGCGCATAACATGCCTGTACGCTAATTGTTGCTATTCTATTATCTGCCGTTCCGCTTAAATGCGGCAGCTTACCATGTCTTTTTATAACACCTTTAAATGATGGGTCTTCGTGCCATCTGTTTTGAGTTTCAACGGATATTATTTGTCCGATAACTAAAACATCTTTACCGTCCTCATTCAACATAACAAAAACCATCTGCCCTAAAGCCCTTTCAGTTTTTTTATCCTCCGTAATATCAATTTCAATATCAAGAGTTGTACTTGGCGATCCAGTAATACCAATAGTTGAATCCTGTTTAGCAATTACATCAATTATTTCTTTTGAAAAATTTATTTTATCTGACATATTTTTATAAAAATTATGTTCTATAATTAAACAATAAATTAAATTTGCCTCGATCAATTTTTAAATCAGGAGACAAACGAATGGCTTCTTGAATTGAAAAAAGACCCATGGCGATACTCTTGGCCATCAAATCTACTAAATACTGAGGATAAGGTTCTCTAATTTCTGGGAAAACTATTTGGTTTTTTATGCTTAAAAGATATTTTTCCAATTTAGGAAGATTATTTGCTATCCCTTTTTTTATTTCAATCCTGTAAGCCGGTCCATCATCATATGGTTTATAATATGTAAAATATATTTCCGACTCTTTGGACCTCCCTTTATAATCCTTGGTCTTTATTTTTTCCAACACCTTTTTAAATTCCTTATTCAACTCATCTTTTTCCTTTATGGCATCTAAATTACATTTTATATGAAGATCACCCCATATTCTATTTTCATCTTTACTCTGTCCAACGGATAATGGCTTGGTATATTCGTCTTGGGCAAGGCCAAGAGAAAAAAAAGTTTTATCATCAACCCTAATATCCTTATGATCTTTTAGGTGGCTTTCAAGTATATCCCGAGAGGAACTATATTTAACCATAGCTACAATATTTTCATTACTAAAGGCAGCTGATACGATATCTGGAATATCAGGAATTATTTTATTATATGTTTCTTTTAAAAATTCCGTTAAAGCAGAGCAGTATTCAGGACCAGCATTTTCATCCTTGGCGCTTAACATGCTATTTATTTTTAAGATAGGAGTCATGTGATTGCCGTCCATTATTCTAACTTCATGGCTTGCATGAGCTAATACACTCAACTCCATTAGAAACATTATTCCTTGAATTAACCTCGCATTTGCATCTCCGTGAGGTAAAACAGTTTGCCATTGATAATACTGATTTTTATTGTCTTCCCATCCAACAGTTTCTCCATTAGTTAATCCTTCTACGCCGACACCCATTGCAAGCAAAATGTCTGTTCCTGTCATTTTTTCTACAATATTACTCCCGTCTACAGCGATTAAGGAAGTAGTATGTTCTTTGCTTGTTATTTTGTTTATCAGCCCCTTATTTTTTAACTCCTCTATGCCTTTCTTTATTGGTTCGTCCTGGACATCAAACATACCGTTCATTTTTCCAACGGTATCAGGAACTTTATCCAACATTTTCATCAACAAATCATCTGGCAAAAAAGCGTAATTAGAATTTTTGTTTTGCTGATCCATATTTACTTTGCACTGTTATGTAATTTTTTATATTTCCCTATCTCATCTATAGTATCTTTTATAAATTTATCCGCACAAAAACCGAGATATTCTTTGTGTTTTTCTGATCTTGGCATAGCCCATCTTTCCCGCCAAAATGAAGTCAAATCTTTAATATTTCTATCAAACCATTTTGGTTTTTCATTATCTGATATTACCGATTTTAAATTCTTGGCCAAGGGAAATAAATATATAGCCCTTTTAATACCATGGTTGGTGCCATTTGATATTCCTAAACACTCCATTGCTTGATTTATTAAACGCAACTTCCTTGATGGCCCAGCGCCGTATCCTCTCTTTATATCATAATCTTTATCCTTTAAATATATTAAAAAATCTTCATAAATATTATTCGGAATATGAAAGGATCCACTCCCATGGGTATAACCAATAAACTTAGAAATATAGTCATCATTAAATTTAAGTCTATTATAAACACTACTTTTCCCGTAGGCTCCCGTTGTTGTAATAAATAATAATTTTGATGGCAATTTTCTATTTTTTATTATAGTTTTTTGACCCTTATATTTATTTTCAAATTTTTTCCTTATAACTGCAGCGGTCATTAAAGATGCGATCAACTTTCCTCCTAAAATGTAATTATATGGCGGCAAAGCACCCAACCTCTGCGCACTCAATGATTGATTAACCCAATAGTCTCTTTTTTCTTTAGTTATACCAAGATAACTATCTCTAATACTCCAACTCAAAATAGGGCTTTGTAAACCAATAAGGCCGATGGGGGCCTTATGAAAACGATCCCAAATTACAAAACGCATTTGTCTTCCATAAGCCCTTTCATAAGGAAGACTCCACCACACTAAATTCCACCAACGAAAAATCTTTTCATACTTTGATCCAGTTTTTACCTCTATAATCTGAGGATCAATCTTTGCGATATCTAAATTCTTTCCGTCAACCATATACTGACTTATTAAATCGATGTTATCGGTAATAAATTTCTCACTTTTACTTATTCTTTCAGCTTTTGCAAAAACATGAGCGTCTCTCTTTACTTCTCTGCTATCATCTTTTAAAACAAAACCTTTACTATTAACAACATAGCCTTGTTTAGTAAGGATAGATACAACCTTTTGCTTTAATTTTGTTTCAACAATCTTCGCCATAATTAAATAGAGAATAAAAATCTCCTACCATAATTTTACCTTTTTTACACCATTTTGTAAACCATTTGGTCAAGTTGATTTTTTGAAAGATTAGTGTTAAATTATAAATGACTACCTACAATTTGTTAGCAATAAAAAGCATGAAAAGACTGCTTAGTCTTGCCGTTTTACGGCCAGAAATGGGCAGTTGACCTCCGCAAAACGGTAGCTTCGTGCTATTGCTAACAGTGGGTAGTCAGGTTGACTGCCCTTTTTTGTTGGGCAAGTTGATATTTTATAAACTAAATAAAAAATCTATGAGCCAAAACAAACTCACGGAATGGGCCAAGAAACACAAAATTCTCTCGGTCATCATTATCATCTTTGCCATTATCATTATCGGCAATGCACTGGGAGGAGAAAATAAATCCACTCCCAACACAGCAAACACAAACAATGACCAACAAGAGACTGTTCAGACAGAACAACCAAAAGAAAAGGTGTGGACTTCGGTTTTTAAAATTACTGCCAACTCAGAAAAACAAACTAAGGCCTTTAATCTTCAAGGTGGCCAACAAAAAATTATTTATAAAACCACTGGCGGAGATTACTCCCTTTGTATGGTTTATGTTATGAAAGAAGGAACTACACTTGAAAGTAACGGCGGTATACCGGCAGTGTCAATTGACGGCAACAAATCTGACGAGACAATGCTTAGAAAAGGTAAGGGACAATACTATCTTGATATAAGATTGAACGGCCCAAATTTCAAGTTATGGTCCAAAAGCTCTTAAATAAAGAGTTTAAGGGCTTAATTTGCCTATGCTGGGACAGGATCAGTCGTAATGAGCAGGATGGATTTATAATAAAGGAATTGATGGATAAAGGTGCTGATATTCAATTCGTTCAAGCGAGATATGAGAAAAGCAGCTCCGGAGCTCTACATAGAGACATAGACGGTATGTTCTCGGCCCATTATTCAAGAGTGATAAGTGAAAAAGTTAAAGCTGCGGCTGAAAAGTTAAGATCCGAAGGTAAATGTATTTATATGGCCCCGATTGGCTATCTTGATGAAGGGTCGGGTAATAAACCAATTGATCCAGAAAGAGCTTATATTATTGTCAGGATTTTTCAACTTTATGCCACGGGAGAATGGAGCTTATTCCAATTAGCCAGATGGGCTAATAAGCAAGGTTTAACAACTAAACCAACAAGAAGAAATCGAACTAAACAGGAATTGTTAAATGGTGTTGAAATAGATGAAATAAAAAAAGTTAGCCGTCCGGTAAATAATAAAACAATTGAAAATATCTTAACTAACCCATTTTATATCGGCAAGTTAAAAGTTAATCGAAAAACTGGTGAATACATTGACGGCACCCATCAAGCCCTTATTGATACTGCTTTATTTAATAAAGTTCAAGCTGTATTAAAATCAAAAAACGTGGGAGTGCATTA
This sequence comes from Patescibacteria group bacterium, assembly GCA_028692765.1. Taxonomy (GTDB): domain Bacteria; phylum Patescibacteriota; class Patescibacteriia; order Patescibacteriales; family UBA12465. The sequence goes on along the minus strand of JAQUWT010000008.1, from coordinate 16,290 downwards.
TGTTGATAAAGATTTTTTTACTTACCGTAATTTGATCAAATGCGAATGTGGGAGATCATATTCTCCATATCAAAAGAAAGGGATAAATTATTATCGATCTCGTTGTTTGGATAACTGTCAAAACAATCACAAAAATATAAATGAAAGCTTGATCCACGAAAAGGTCCGGGATATTTTAGGTTTGATCCATTTTACTGATGAAGAAAAAATTGAAATTGAAGCACGGGCCAAATTCGAGTTGGACAATATCTCTACTAAACGAGAAAAAGAATTGGATAATCTAAATAATGAGCGCAAACGAATTTATGCAGACTTGAATTATATTACAAAAAACAAAATCAGCTTACTCCGTAATGGCACGATGACGATTGAAGAAATTGGCAAGGATGAAAAAAGATTAAATGATGAACTGGAACTTATAGACGAAAAAACAGCCGCTCATAAGGAGGCTGCCGGTGAAATGTTAAAGTATATCGTAACTTTTTCCGAACTCGTAAAAATGGCTAATGTTTACTACGAACACGCACTTGATACCGAAAAGCACGAAATAGCTACACAAGTGTTTTCCGAACTCACTATATACAACAAAGAAATAGCTAATTTTAACGCAAAAGAAGGCTTTGCAGCCCTCTTTAAACGTCACGATTTGAACTCTGGCTCCCGGGGTGGGATTCGAACCCACGACCAATTGGTTAACAGCCAACTGCGCTACCGCTGCGCTACCCGGGAATTATTCAATTGTTAAAACAAAAAATGTTGAATGCAACATTTCCCCTCTATTTTAGGAGAAATTAAACCTCAAGTCAAGAGGATGTTTTTAGCTGATTATAAGGGAAAATAAGCATATTAGTGCCAACGATAATCAGCTTTTTAGCTCTACAGCGGACAAATCTAGTAATCTTTCAGCTTTTCCAGACCTTTGAGCTTCCTGATTTTTTCCAAAGCCTTAGATTCAATCTGGCGGATGCGCTCACGCGTAACTTCGAACTCCTGTCCCACTTCTTCCAAAGTATGGGCGACACCGTCAGCCAAACCGAAACGCATCTCTAAAATCTTCTGTTCCCGCGGAGACAGCTGGGCGACAATATTTTTCACATAATCACGGAGTAATTGCAAAGCGGCCGCTCTATCCGGGGTAACATTCTTTACATCTTCAATAAAGTCTTCCAGAGTCGAATCCTCTTCATCATCGCCGATGCTGGTTTCCAGAGAAATAGTATCCTGGGAAATCTTGATAATATATCTGACCTTCTCAATGTCTTCTCCCATCTCCGAAGCAATCTCTTCGGCTAAAGGCTCCCTTCCCAATTCCTGGATAAGCGTCCGCTGAACCTGCTGGAATTTATTAATCGTTTCTACCATGTGGACCGGAATGCGAATGGTGCGGCTCTGGTCGGCTAAAGCCCTGGTAATCGCCTGCCTAATCCACCAAGTGGCATAAGTTGAGAACTTATAGCCCTTGCGGTACTCAAACTTCTCTACGGCCCTAAACAAGCCGATATTGCCCTCCTGAATCAAATCCAAAAGGCTCAAGCCCTTGGCTCCGGCAAACTTCTTGGCAATAGACACGACCAAGCGCAAATTAGCCTCAATAATCTTTTTCTCCGCCTCCTTGTCACCCTTCTCTTTCCTCTTTGCCAACTCCACCTCTTCCTCGCCGGAAAGCAAAGGCACTTTGCCGATTTCTTTCAAATACATCTGTATAGAGTCGGCGCTGAGCTTGGATAAATCAAAAGTAACAGCCGCGGCCGCTTTGGCCGAGGTGATATTGGGATTCTTTTCTTGGACGTCTAAAATCCGACCGGAATCTTCAGCGATGCGGATGCCGTTCTTCTGCAGTTCTCCTAAAAAAACATCATATTCATAAACATACTCTTCCACCTCCGGAAAAAGATACAACAATTCTGTTTCCGTCACAAAACCGCGCAAACGGCCTTTATCCAAAAGCTTCTTCAACTGCTCTTCCGTCGGCTGGACGACTTCACGGGGCGGACGCGGCGCCGCTTTGACTTTGGCCGTATTTTTTACCGACTTAAGCGGAGCTTTCTTGACGGCTTTTTTGGGCGCGCTCTTTTTTGGGGCCGCTTTCTTAATTGGCGCTTTTTTAACAGCCTTGACAGCCGCTTTCTTGGCCGGAGCTTTCTTGACGGCTGTTTTGGGCGCGCTCTTTTTAGGGGCCGCTTTCTTGGCTGGCTTCTTGGTTGTTTTGCTTGTTTTTTTAGTTGAGGCCATAAATTTAGAGGCTGCGCAGCGAATTAAGCTGCTCGGTCAAATTTTTTATTTCCGCCATCAGCATGGCCATGCCTTCGCTTTCGCCACCGGCTTCAGCCGCGCTGATTTGGTCCTGCAAAGACTTGATTTTGCGCTTCAAACTGAAGCGCTTTAACTCCAGCAATACTTGCGTAATTTCCGTCTTGAGCTGATTGGCATCATGCTGATAATAGTCTTTCTCGCCCAAAAGCGCCAAACGGTCTATCACTTCGGCGCTGCCATCAGCTTGTTCTTGCAAATATAAGCGAAAAGAATCATAGTCTAAGACAGCAAACTTATTATAATAGATAATCAAATTCTTGTAAAACGAAATGAGCGTCTCTCCGGATAAGTCATCCGGTTCCAAGTGCGAGGCGCTATAGGTAATGAAATCGGGCGATTTTAACAGCAGGGCCAATAATATTTCCGACAATCTTTCTTCGCGGTTAAGTCCCAAAACGGGCGCGGCCGGAGCTGGGGCCAAAGAAGCCGCCAAATCAGGCTTGCCGCTCTTAAGAGCCGGCAAGCTTTCCCGCAAAGCTTGTTCGGAAATGCCTAAATTTTCCGCCAAACGCTGCAGCCAATAATCGCGGTCGATTTTATTGGAAAACTTGGCAATCATGGCCAGCATCGCGCCCGCCACCTCTTTCTTGTCACTGAGTTTACGCAAATCCTTGCCAGACTTCACTTTTTCAAAATAATATTCCATCATCGGCCGGGAATTAATCAGGGCCTGCTTGAAATCTTCGGGATTGGCGCGCAAACATTCATCCGGATCTTTATATTGGGAAGGCAAAACGATAATCTTGATATTCATATCCAGCGCCATCGCTTCTTTAATGCCGCGATCGGCCGCCAGCTGGCCGGCGCTGTCCATATCAAAAGAAAGAATCAAATTATTTGAAAAACGCTTTAAAAGCTTCAGTTGCTCGACAGTCAAAGCCGTACCGGAAGAAGCGACGGTATTGGTAAATCCGTGCTGATGGCAAGCGATGGCGTCCATCTGCCCTTCGACGACGATAGCGAAGCCGCGCTCTTTAATCGCCTTCTTCGCTTTATCCAATGCAAATAATACGCGGCTCTTGTCATAAACTTCCGTTTGCGGGCTATTGATATATTTTCCTCCGGGAACCGTATCCGCCTTATCCGGATTGACCCGGGCGGTAAAGGCGATAAGCGCGCCGCTTACGTCCCTGATAGGAAATACGATACGGTCGCGGAAACGGTCATAGGCGCTTCCCCGTTCGCTCCGTCCTGCCAGGCCGGCAGCAAAAATTTCCTGGTCCGTAAATTTCTGGGAACGTAAATAATCAAGCAGGGCCGTCCATTGCTCCGGGCCGTAGCCGACCTGCCACTCTTTAATTGTCTTTTCACTCAAGCCTCTTTTTAAAAGATAGGCTTTCATTTTCTGGCCGATAGCGTCCGTTTCCAAATAATGGACATACTGCTTAGCGGCGCTTTCCAGACAATCAAGCAAACGCCCTCGCTTTGAATATTCCGGATTAGACTCCTGGCGCAAAACTACGCCGGCTTTGGGGGCCAAGAGGCGCAAAGTGTCGGGAAAACTCAATCCTTCCATTTCCTGTACAAAAGACAAGACATCGCCGCCCTTGCCGCAGCCGAAACAATGCCAAATCTGCTTATCCGGAGAAATCACAAAAGACGGGGACTTTTCCCGATGAAAAGGACAGAGCGCCTGAAAATTAACGCCTGCCGCCTTCACCTGGATATATTCCCGGATAACTTCAACAATATCCAATTTTGATTTTATCTCTTCGGCCGGAGACATAGGTTATGAAAATAATCTTTGCCACCAAGAACGCTTAGGTGCCGGCGGCGGAGTTAAAGACGGCTTCAAGCTGGCCAGCACGTCCGGCTGAAATTGAGGGGCAAGCGGCGAAGAATCTGCCGCTAGAGGCAAAAGGAGCGACGACAGGCGCGCCGCCTCCTCTGCGACCATTTCCCCCTCATAATCAGCGCTATGGCGGGACTGGCCCTCATAGCTTGCCTTCTTATGGTCCAAATGCAAATTAAAAAAATATCCGCCCTCTTCCCGATTCTGGACATAGAGATGGAAGCGGGGATAGAAATCACGGCTCAAACGGCGGGCAAAACTTTCCTGGCCGCTTTGGCGATCGGTCAAAAAAGCATAGCCTGCCCGGCGCAGCCATTGCGCCGGCGAAACCCCTCCCAATTGCTGATTGTCAATTTTGATTTTCATCTTCGTTAGTTTTACGGAAAACAATAAATTTATAGGTAAAAAAGTTAATAATCCCCAAAACGATATTAACCAGAATCTGGGACAAAAGATACCAGATATGGAGATTGTTAACGAGAATGTGCATGCCCAAGCCGTTTAGGTTCATGCTGATGAAAGCGGCGCCGAAATACAGGAATAGTTGATGGGGCAGGCGCTTCTGGCTGTAATTGCGGAAAGTCCACAGCTTTTGCAAACTGAAACTCACTAAGAAGGAAAAAAGGAAAGCCAAAGAAGTCGAAAGGACGATATCCCAAGCAAGCAGGCCGTGGAAGATAAACAAAGCGACCAAATCAACGGTGCCGGCAAAGGCTCCGGCAATGAAAAATTTGACAATCGCTTTTCGGCGGTCGCAAAAAGCAAAAATCTTGGGAAAGCGGCCGGCAAAAAAGCGGCGGAAATAATCGTAGAAACGGTTGATAAGAGGCATATTATTTTACCATTGGCAATAAGTGAAAGCCCAGGAGGCTAAGGCGCGGGCCTGCAAGAAACGCTCGTTCTTGCCCCCGGTATCTAAGACGGCGACAATCACGCTGCGCCCGTCTTTATCCTGAAAACGACCGACGAAGCAATAGCCGGCTTGGTCGGTATAGCCGGTTTTTCCGCCCAGAGCTTTAAGCGCCGAGGACGAAGATGAGTCCAAGAGCCAATCAGTCGATTCTAACAGCTTATCCCGCCCCTGCAGAGTCTGGAAGCGATAGGCGGGCAAGGCGACGGATTTTTCTATTTCTTCGCGGCTTAAAGCCGCTTGCGCCAAGCGGGCGACATCGCGGGCATTGGATAAATTATTATTGCTCAATCCGACCGGGTCGGCAAACTCAGTCTGCAGCAAACCTAAATCCTTGGCTTTATTGTTCATAGCAAGGATGAATTCAGTTTCAGAGAGGCCGGTCGAGCGGGCCAAGGCGAGGGTCGCGCCGTTATCGGAAGCGACTAGGCTGGCATTGAACAAATCCTTCACTCTCACGGTTTCGCCTAAAAAAAGATTGACCTTTCCGCCCTCGACCATATCGGCACGGCTGATGGTATACTCCTTCTCCCAGCCGGGATTATGCTCTAAAAAAACCAAGGCGGTCATTAATTTGGTAATACTGGCGATGGCTTGGCGCCTTTCCGGAGCTTTAGCCTCCAGCCAGACATGGCCATCATCGGTAAGCACGGCCGCACTTTTAGCGGCAATACTGGGCGCCGGCATCTTCTGCGGCGCAGCATCATCATTAAGGGGCAGGCGCCTAGATTCAAGACAAGCCTCCGTGCCGCGCACAGGACCGCTGCTATAGACGGCGTTTATCGGCGGAGTCAAGAAGGACCAGCTTAAAGCCAGTAAATTGGCGACTAAACTTAACATGCTTTTTCAGATTCGGCTAAGAGCGACATCAATTCTTCCTGCTGATGCAAACGCTCGTAATCAGGCAATTCCGCCATATTATTTAAACCCAAAAAACGGACAAAATCTAAAGTGACTTGATAATAATTTTCATTTTTCTTCTTATCAAATTCCTCTTCAATCAAACCCCTTAAGAGAAGATTGCGGATAATCAGGCTGCAGTTGACTCCCCGAATGCGGTCAAGCTCAATCTTGCTGACCGGGCCGCGATAGGCGATGATGGTTAAAGCTTCCAAGCTCGGCTGGGATAATTCCCCATTCGCCTCCGCTTTCAAAAAAGTCTTAATCAAATCCGCATGTTCCGGTGCGCTGACCAGCTGATAGTTGTTAGCGGCGCTGGCTAGACGCCAGCCCCGGCCGGATTCCTCGTATTCGCGACTTAAAAGCGCCAAAGCCTCGGCCACCTCCGCCGCTTTGACACCTAAAGCGGCGCTCAACTCCTTGAGACTGAGCGGCTTACTGGCAACGAGCAAGAGGGATTCTAATTGGGAAGATAGGCTAGACATAAGTATTTCACAAAAATTAAAAATTATTTAAAAGCCGGAGTTAAATCCTTAAATTTTTAACACCCTGATTTCGCTAAAAAGCTCCTCCTGTTCAAAAACTAATTCCCGCTGTTTGGCTAATTCCAAGACGGCTAAAATATTGACGATAACCTCCACTTTCGTTTCGGCCTTCTCCAGCAAGCGCTGGAAGCTCAAAGACAGCTGTTCCGCCAACAGCCCGCGAATATGGCTGATGCGCTCATCGATGCTGACTTTAGGTTCCAGTCGCGCTTCGGGCAATTTTTTTTCCTGCTTCCGCAAGCGCGCTAAGGCCTGGCGCCAAATACTCTCCAAGTCGGAAGCAAGCAACTGTTTAGGCGGGATAAAAGACGGCGCGGCGGCGGCAAAACCGCGGCGCCCTCCTTTGGTAAATACCGGCGCGAATAATCTCCGGTCGCTATCAATCAAAGCAGAAACTTTCAAACTGGCTTCGATAAATTCCTTATACATCTTTAACTGCCTCTCCAAATCGCCGATTTCCGCTTCTTCCTCTTCCGTGCTCAGATAAGGCAAGAGAGCTTTGGATTTGATATAAAGCAAACGGGCGGCAATCACTAAAAAATCCGCAATTTCCTCCGGGTCGATATTTTCCGCCCGTTCGACATAGGCAACGTATTGGTCGGCAATCGCCGCCAGGGCGATTTCCGTAATATCCATCTCTTCGCTTTCAATCAGCTGTAACAACAGTCCCAAGGGCCCTTGAAATTTTTCTACTTGAAAATCAATCATAACTAATCAACTAAAACCGGCTGGGCGCCGTTTTTTTCCGCCTCCGCCTTGCTCCAAAGCTGGCCGTTTACACAATCATATCCGGCCTTGTGCCCCTTCTTGCCGGCAGGATAGCTATAGTCGGGATTATTTTCATCGCTGGCCAGGCGGAAAGTCGCGCAGAAAGAAAACTTATCATCGCCTTCGCGCTGATAGACAATCGCCTCCTTAGTTTCGGGGTCAAGCGCCGCTCTGGCATCAAAATAAATATCGGAATTTTTTATTTCCTCCAGATTATCCGGCAAACTTCCGTATTGAGCATAATAGCTGTTCACGGCGTTTTCTAATTGGTAGATATTACTGCTTAAATTCTGGTCAAGACGCTTGGCTCGGGCCACTTGCGGCGGGGTGACAAAAAACCAAGCAGCCACAAACGCCGCTACCACCAAAGCCGCCGAAGCCCAGGCGAAAATACATATCACCCGGTCTTTGCCGGCAAGCACTTTGCGCTTGATATCGTAGAAATAGAAAGAAAAAACGATGGCCGCAATCAGTAACATGGCTAAAGCTTTTAGGATGAAGCGCGAGGTTAATTCCCCGGAAAGAAAATTGTTGATAACGCCGATAAAGACGCCGAGAATTATCATCGAAGCGACCAGGATGATAAAATAAGTCAGCCAGCGACGCAGAGGCGAATCAATATCCAGTTCCTGCTGCTTCAAGCCGCGGCTAATCAAGCGGGAAAGGAAATAATAAATGGGAGCGGCGATAAATAAAGCGGAGATGGCAAATTTAAGCTGAGAGTCAACGTTGCTGTAGCTGTTATAGTTCAAAGCGTCCGCCACGCTTTTATCAATAATTCCAAAAACAATCATGCCGACAGATAAAGCGGTAAAAATTAGGGCCGCCAAGGATAAGAGGTAGTAAAAAGCATACTTGGCGTTGTGATTATTAGCCATATTGTTAGATTCTTCCCGCCTCGCCGCTAAAACGGAAAAAGCCAGGAAGAATATTAAGAAAACGAAAAAAATGAACAGCATCCTAAAAATTAAAACTTCGCATTCTTGGGCGTACGCGGAAACGGAATGACGTCGCGGATATTGGCCATGCCGGAAAGATACATGATTGCCCGTTCGAAGCCGAGGCCAAAACCGGCATGCTTAATGGAGCCGTATTGGCGCAAATCAAGATACCAGCGGTAATCTTCGGTATTCATGCCCATCTCGGCGATTCTACTCTCCAACAACTCATAGCGCTCTTCCCTCTGACTGCCTCCGATAATCTCGCCGATACCGGGCACCAATAAATCCATCGCCGCCACCGTCTTACCGTCATCATTCTGACGCATATAGAAAGCCTTAATCTCTTTGGGGTAATCCGTTAAAAACATCGGCCTGTTAAAAATCTTCTCCGCCAAATAGCGCTCATGTTCGGTCTGCAAATCTATACCCCAGGAAACCGGATAAGCAAAATTTTCGCCGCTCTTTAAAAGCAAGTCAATCGCTTCGGTGTAAGTCACCCGGCCGAAATCGGCTATTGCCACCGCCTTCAGCCTTTCAATCAAGCCGTTATCGATGAACTGGTTGAAAAATTCCATTTCTTCCGGCAATTCCGTTAAAACATAATTAATGAGATATTTAAGCATCTTCTCCGCCAAATCCATGTCGTCTTTCAATTCGGCAAAAGCCATTTCCGGCTCAATCATCCAGAATTCGGAAGCATGGCGGGTAGTGTTGGAATTTTCCGCCCTAAAAGTCGGACCGAAAGTATAGACTTTATTCAAGCCCATAATCAAAGCCTCGGCGTTCAATTGGCCGCTGACGGTAAGACCCGCTTTCTGTCCGAAGAAATCTTTGTCAAAATCCACTTCGCCGTCTTTTTTAACCGGCACTTTTTTCAAATCCAGAGTCGTCACTTGGAACATTTCCCCTGCCCCTTCGCAATCGCTGGTGGAAATAATCGGGGTATGGACGTAAGCGAAGCCTTCTTCTTGAAAAAATTTATGAATCGCATAGCTTAAAGCGGAGCGCAAGCGGAAAACCGCGGAAAAAGTATTGCTGCGCGGACGCAAGTGGGCGATTTCCCGCAAGAATTCAAAACTATGCCTCTTTTTCTGCAAAGGATAATCTTCCTTGGCTTCATTAATTACCACTACCTCCTTGGCCGGAAGCTCAAAAGCCTGGCCGGCGGCCGGTGAAGGCGCGAGCAAGCCTTTTACTTCTACAGAGGAGCCGATATTCAATTTTTCCAAAGCGACAAAGTTGGGCAAGCCATTGTTGATTACGATTTGCAAACCTTTGAAAAAACTGCCGTCATTAAGTTCGATAAAAGCGACGTCGCCGGAAGAGCGCACCGTGCGCACCCAGCCGGCAACCGATATTTCCTTATTCAGAAATTCGTCCGTCTGCCGATACAATTGTTTGATGGTCGTATACATATATTTAAATGATTAAGGGCGCAAGCGTTTGACGTCGCGCGGCAGGAAGCAGACTTCTTTGACATTATCGACGCCGATTATCTTCATGACCAAACGGGCCGGACCGATGCCGACGCCGCCATGAGCCGGACAGCCGTAGCGGAAGAAATTAAGGTAGTCATGCAGTTCTTCAAGATTCATTTCCTTTTCCAAAGCCTGCTTTTCCAAAATGTCCACGCGGTGCTCGCGCTGAGCGCCGGTAGTCACCTCCAAGCCACGGTAAAGCAAATCGAAACTCTTGGTCAACCCGGGATTATCGGCATGGCGCATATGATAGAAAGGACGGGCGGCAATCGGGTAGTCGGTCACGAAGACAAAATCATGATTAAACTCTTCTTTTACCAAACGGCAGATTTCCCGCTCTTCTTCCGGCGATAAATCATGGTCTTTTTCGCTCTTAACACCGGCCGCTTTCAGTTTCTCTTTCACTTCGGCCAAGCTCATTTTGGGAAAAGGCATAGCCGGAATTTCAATCTCCAAGCCCAATTCCTTGACTTTGGCAAAGGCTTTGGCCAGAGCGCGCTCTTCTAAAGCCATAATATCTTGATGCGATTCAATGTCGGCGAATTCAAAGTCCCAGCCGGTAAATTCGGTCACATGGCGGCTGGTATAGGAAGCCTCGGCGCGAAAGACCGGACCGGTCATAAAAACTTTTTCAAAGCCGGAAGCAATGGCCATCTGCTTATAGAACTGCGGCGACTGGGAAAGATAGGCTTTACGGTCGAAATATTTAACCTCGAACACTTCCGAACCGGTCTCGCTGGCGGTATTCATCAAGCAGGGCGTATAAATCTGCATAAAGCCCTCGGCCAGCAATTGTTCGCGGAAACCGGCCTCCAGCTGAGTCCAAACCTGGAAAATCAGGCGATGTTCCGGACGGCGTAAATCCAGCCAGCGCCAATCGAAACGATTATCGATATTGGCTTCATTGTCAATTTTATTTAAAACCGGAATCGGCAAGTTCGCATCGGCCGAACTGATAACCTCAAGGGAAGAAACGGATAATTCAAAATCTTTAACCGGATTAGGGTCGTTCTTCTTCGCAGGCTTCTCTTTCAATTCGCCGACAACCTTAACAAAACTCTCCAAAGTCAAAGCTTCGGCCGCCGCAAAAGAGGCGCCGATTTTTTCTTCCAGCACTAATTGCATATTGCCGCTCACATCCCGCAAGTCGATAAAAACCAAACCTTTCATCAAACGGAGATTTTGAACGAAGCCATGGAGCTCTACTTCGCCCTCAGCCTGTTCTTTGGCGGCTTTAATGCTTATTTTTGACATATTTTCAAAATTTAATTATAAAAATATCCGACTTTTTGTCTATTTTTTACCATCTAATCTTATCGCATTTAAGGTCTTTTAGCAAGTTGAAAAAACGAAAATTTATACTTTATTTCACCAGCAAAAATTGACAAAAAACCAATTTTTAGGAACGGAGCCAAAAACTGAAATGAAAATTCAAATTTTCCCATTCCTTCAATATCTTGGGAGAAAATTTTAAATTATGCCCGCCACCGCTTAATGATATCCGCAATAATTTAATACAATTATCGGAAATCGGCAGGACGGAACCGGAAATAGCGTTTGCCGCATTAGTTAAGTGGCAATCGGGACAAAGCAGGCCGCCGCGGCTAAAATCAAAATAATTATTGCTTGATTGAATAATTCGGCCGCAAGCCGTACAAACATCAAGCCGCGGTTTGTGCCCGAGCAGTTTGAATAATCGCCATGAAAATAAGGCTAAACGAAAACGCCCTTCATCTTTATCCAAGCCGCTTTTCTCTCCGGCCCCCTCCAGGCTCAATAGCCACTTTTCCAGCCAGGAAAACAAATTCGCGTCCGCTTCCCCTTCCCGAACTAAAAGACTGAATTGGCGCAAGGCCTCACCGGCAAAATAGAGCTTATTCAAATCCTGTTTTATTGCCAAGAAAGGCTCTTCCATTAAAGAGGCGCCGACATAATCAAAACCTTTGCCTTTTACCACCAATAAGCGGCTCAAACTGATTGGCTCCAAATGCGCCGCCAATTTCGAAGTAGCTTTGCGCGCTCCCCGTGCCACTAAAGACAAGCGGCCATAGTTCTGCGTATAAACAGAAACGAGGCGGTCAGCCTCGCGCCAGTCCCGCCTATTTAAAATAATGGCCCGCGTAGGAAAAGTGGAATCCATAAATCATTTATCCTCCCTATCTAAATAATTTTGTAAAAAAATAACCGCCGCAATCTCATCCCTGCCCGCCTTATCGCGCTTGCCACCGGGCAGAGCGTCGGCCGCTTTGCTGGATAAGCGCTCATCAACCGTTACTACCGGCACCGGAGATTTTAATTTTAATTCCCTGAGAAAATGCAGAAATAAAGGGTTTGAAGCTTCTTCTCCCGCCATTTTTCGCGGCGAACCGATAATCACCAGGCCGACATCTTCGGTTTCGATTATCGCCAAAAGAGAGCGCAAATCCGCTACAGTCATAAAAGGCAAAGCGAGGCGCGTCTCGGCATCGGCCATTGCTAAGCCGATTCTTTTCTCGCCCCAATCGACCCCAAGATATTGCTGTCCTTCCTTGATTTTCATCTTATTCCAAAGTTAAAATTTCATAAGCGTCTTTAGTAACGGCGATAGTGTGTTCAAAATGGGCACTTAAAGACTTATCGGCAGTAACGATGGTAAAGCCGTTTTCCGCCACATCAACCTTATAGGTGCCGGCATTTATCATTGGCTCGATGCAGATGACCATACCCTCTTTCAGTTCGATATTGGCCGCCGAACGCTCGCTGATGCGGTAGTGGTAGACTTCCGGGTCTTCATGAGCCTGATAGCCGACGCCATGGCCAACCAAATCCCTGACCACGCCGTAACCGGCGCTTTCCGCCATACTTTGAATAAGTCCCCCGATATCATTCAAGCGCGCTCCGGGACGAACCTGCTTAATGCCCGCTTCCAAGCACTCCCGAGTAACTCTGAGCAATCTTTTCGCTTCCCGGCTAATTTCGCCCACCGGTACGGTCGCGCACATATCCGTGTAAAAACCGCCGGCCGGAGAATGAGGATTGAGCGGCAGGCCCAATTTTTCCCTTAACTCCGGCTTTACCGGCCACTCCATGCCGATATCAATATCGATAATATCGCCGGCTTTCAGAATCCGGCCGGGAATAGCCGCCCCGTGGACGACTTCATCATTGATGGAAGCGCAAATAGCGGAAGGGAAAAAAATACCGCCGCCCATCGGATAGTCTTTAAAAGCCGGACGGCCGCCGGCTTCAGCCACCATCTCCAGCATCATCGTTTCCAAATCAGCCGTGTTGACTCCCGGCTTGACGGCCGCTTTCAGCTTCTTTAAAATACCGGCCAAAATCTTGCCGCCCGCACGGATAGCGCCAATTTCTTCTTTTGTCTTGATATAAACCATAATATAATCACTAAACCAACATTGTTTAATAAGCCACCCTACCCCTTACTTAAAACTCTCCAAAATTTCCCGAATATGGTCGCGATCAACCTCGGTCAGTTTTAAATCATGGCGCTGCTGATATAATTTATACATATCGCGATTAATAACATATTGGGAAACGCCGACGCCGGTGCGCAATTTTTCCTTATACCTCTTGACCAAACCCAAAACCAGCTCTTTATTCTCCGAACTCAGATGCTGAAAATGGTAATTTTTCCGCACAAGTTCATTGAGCTTGCGCTCAATAATATAACTGGGCTCATCTTTAATGTTGGCTAAAAAATCTTTTAAATCCATATTATTTGATAATCTACAAGCTGATTATATCACAAAAATGTAGCTTTCGCTACATTTTTAAATGATTTTTTATCTAATTGAAAAATATTTAAAGGCAAGGGATTAGACCCCGTCATATTCCCTCATCGTCAATTGCGATTCAATCTGCTTGACAGTTTCAATAACTACGGAGACGACGATAAGCAAGCTGGTGCCGCCAATAGCCATTGACTGGATGCCGGTAAAATAACGCATTACCAAAGGCAGAACGGCGATAAGGCTTAAGAATAAAGCGCCCACGAAAATAACGCGATGGGCCGTATAAGCCAAATAATCTCTAGTCGGCTTACCGGGACGAATGCCGGGAATAAAACCTCCTTGTTTCTGCAAATTTTCAGAAATCTGGTCGGGATGGAAGATGACTTCGGTATAAAAGTAAGTGAAAGCGAAAACGAGGATAAAATAGATAATGCCGTAAATCAACTGATTATTGAAAAGCTCAATCACCTTGGCGGAGAAATTAGCAATCCAAGCGGTGCGCGCGTGCAAGAAAAATTGCGCAATCATCGGCGGGAACAAAACTACAGAAATAGCGAAGATGATAGGAATAACGCCAGCCATATTGACGCGCAAAGGCAAATGGGTGCTGGAACCGCCGAAAGCGCGATTGCCGCGGATTTGGCGGGCATACTGGACGGGAATATTGCGCTGGCCCTCATTGATGATAACCACACCGACGACGGTAAGGATGGCGATAACCAAGAAACCGACGACGGTAAATATTTGAGTCTGGTCAAAAGTCAAAACAAACTGCTGAAGCTGCTGCCAAATACCGGCAACGATACCGGCAAAAATCAAAAGCGAAATGCCATTGCCGATTTTCTTCTCGGAAATCAATTCGCCAATCCACATCAGGAAAACGGTACCGGCGGTAATGGTTAAAATAATGACGCCAAAATCGAAAGCGCTGATATCGCCCAAAATTCCCTGGCTGGAACGCTGCAGTAGTGTAATCATGCCATAGGCCTGCATCGCAGCCAAAGGTACGGTCGCCCAGCGGGTCCACATATTTATCTTCTGCCGGCCGCTCTCTTCTTTCTGCATTTCTTCCACCTTAGGAATAATCATACCTAAAAGCTGGAAGATAATGGAAGAGGTAATATAGGGGGCGATTCCCATCATTACGATGGAAAAATTTTCCATGCCGCCGCCGGAAAAAATATTCATTAAACCTAATATCTGATTAGAGGCAAAAAGATTCTTCAGGGCCGCCGTATCCACTCCCGGCACCGGAATATGGGCCGCCAAACGGAAAACCACCAGCATAGCGAAAACAAACAATACGCTTTTACGCAAATCTTTCGCTTTCCAAATTTGTTCTAATTTTGCCAACATAAATTTAAATTACTAATATAGGCAAAAGCCAAATATCTTAAGCGGATATCTGGCTCTTGACGCCGGCGCTCATGGCGACCTTCTCGAATTTTACTTTTAGCGTTAATTTTTCCTTGCCTAAAATCTTGACCGGCAAGGCGGCGTCCTTGATTAAGCCGGCCTGCATTAAAGATTCGGGGGTAACGGTATCGCCGTCTTTAAAATTCTTATTAATAGCGGCAACGGCGACAATCTGATTTTTCGGCTGGAGAGAACGGAAGCCGCGTAATTTAGGAGTCTGCAGCAACTGCTTGCGCATACCGAGACGCTTTAAGCCGCTAACGCCGGAACGTGACTTCTGACCCTTTAAACCGCGGGTGCTGTAGGTACCATGTCCGGAAGCGTTGCCGCGGCCGACGCGTTTCTTCTTATGGGTAGCGCCGGAAGAGCGCTTGATATTGTTCAATGACAACATAAAATTATTTTTATCTTAAAATCTGCTTTTATTTCTTGGCAGCTGCTTTTTTCGGAGCGGCCTTCACGGCCTTTTCCTCCTTTACTTCCGTCTTAACATCCTTCTCTGCTTTAGCCTTAGTGGATTTCTTGTCTGACTGGCGGAGGCTCGCTAAAGCGGCAAAAGTGCAGCGGGCGTTATTAATCTTATTGTTGGTGCCTAAAACTTTACTAGTAACATTCTTGATGCCGGCTAATTCCAAAATTGCCCGAGCAACGCCGCCGGCAATGACACCGCGTCCTTGCTGAGCCGGTTTGAAAACGATAACGGCAGCGCCTAATTTCTGGCGCACGACATGGGGAATGGTGTCGTTAACCACGCTCACTTTCAGCATGTCTTTCTTTGCGCGATTAACTGCCTTATTAACGGCCATGGTAACATCAGCACCCTTGCCCAAACCTAAACCAATACTGCCCTTGCGGTCGCCGATAGCCACGCAAGCGCGAAAATTCATACGCTTGCCGCCGGCCATAACACGGGTAACGCGGGCAATTTCCAAGATGCGCTGTTCCATTTCATCCTTGCGTTCATCGCGACTGCCGCGATTATCGCGTCTCGGACCGCGTCCGGAAGCGCCGCGCTGGCGTTTTTCCTGTCCTCCGTAAATATCCTTGGCTACCGCCGCGGCTACATTATTTTCCGGAGTACCGGCTTCTACTTTTTTGTTATCGTCTGCCATATGAAAAATCTTAATACTTATCTAAAAATTTAGAAAACTAATCCTTGCTCCCGAGCGGCCTCGGCAACTGCCTTAACCCGGCCGTGATAGCGATAGGAACTGCGGTCAAAAACCGCTTCTTTAATGCCTAAAGCCATGGCCTTTTCCGCTAAAAGTTTACCTAAAGCGGCGGCGGCTTCCACCTTCTTCAGTTTTTTGTCCTTTAATTCTTTGATATGAGCGCTGGCTAAAGTGCGGCCGGCGGCATCATCAATCAATTGCAGATAAAGCCCGCGATTGGAAATGGCAGGACTGCCAGCGCCCATCGCTCCGCTGCACCATCGTGGCGACGGAAAGTGCGTCGATGGCGCTCTCGGCCACCATCAGGACGCCGCCGGTGCCACG
>JAQUWT010000007.1 GCA_028692765.1 Patescibacteria group bacterium | reverse complement strand
ATTCACTTTCGGGAATAAGCAAATACTCTAGTTTATTTTCTGGATGATCACTTATGAATTTATCCAGATTATCTTTCCATGTCTCGGAATAATGCACAAAAGAATTAATTGGTAAAAGTCCTAATCCTTCTTCCCAATCAGTAGTGTCGCTTCTTGTAAAGTGAGACAGCACCATAACGCCAGCCGAAGAGCCGGCAAAAATTTTATTGTTCAGAGCGGGTAGCAACTCATTTTTAACTGATTCTAACATAATCATCAAATTGTCCAGATTTTCTCCGCCCCGAGCATAAATAACATCAGCGGTCTTAACTTGTTCAATAAACCTATTCTTATCCATGTCTGCCACTGTCATGTTAGCTAATCGACCATTTGTATGTTCTTCCAATCTCTTCTTGTCCTGATTCTTTAACGTTTCCCACTGCTCAACTGGACGAGAAAAATATACCAATAAAATATTGGGTGTAAAGTTAGGTTTAAAGTCTTTTATCCATTCTTGATAAAACGCTTTATTATTTTTATTAGGGATTCCAGTGTTCCCTCCATGCAAAATATATTTTGTCATATATTCATTATAGCATACAATATTTCTAAAAACAGAGCCTGGATTCGAACTAAAAACATACTAATATAAGTCTATTTTCTGGACTTGACACCAACAAAAGAACTCAGCATAAACTGAGTTCTTTTGTTTTTGGCTAAAATTAGTGCTTTATATCGGTCACAAAACACTATTTTTGTCAATGCTCGGAGTCTGGGATATAGTTGGAACGACTTTAGATAAACTTATATAGTAAAAACCAAAGATTAAAGGCTTAAGTCATAAAAATGCAAATCAACCGGAATACCTTTAGCCTTCGCTTTTTCAATAGTATCAGCCGTTCCTAATCCTTCACTATCTTTAGTTTTAACTCGAAACGCAACGAGCCCGTCGGACGCCTCGACAATATCAGAATTCCTATCATAATAACGCTTAAGTTTATTATCTTCGGTAAAATTGGCATCAGGATTTTCAATTAATGCCATTGAATTAATTCTTTTTAATTCGGTTAGTTGGTTAATAAGAGCTTCTGCCTGGTCAGTAGTAATATCTCCAAGCTCGGCATGTTTGCGATAATGTTCAATATATTTATTCAGAGTAGTGGGTAGAAAAACTCTAATCCGCTCACAGAAATGATCATACTTTACAGCCTCATCAAGAGAAATTGAATCGACATTTAAAGCACCGCCAGAGACAATGCCATCTCCGCGTTGCATAATCTCCGCTACAACTCGCCGGACATCATCTTCAATTTTTTTATTAACATGACGCCAGCCGCCGCTAATACCAATCCATTTCATAAATTTCCTTTTCTTATATACTAAAATGCAATCAATCAACAATATAAATTATATCATATTTAGGCGTATTAAATAACCTTCCAAGGATTTGAACTAATTTTTTATGGCAAAAACTAATTATTTGCTAGAATACTAAAAATATAGCAAAAACTTTGGAACTTCTTGCCTAACAAAAACGAGCCTTTCGGCTCGTTTTTGAATTATGCTCGGAGTTTGGGATATAATTGGAACGGTTTTGAGTAAATAAAAAAGGAGCGATTGGCTTCGCCCCTTTAATTATCAGATTTTACGGAATAGCGACTAAGCTATCCTTGGAAATAATCAATGCTTGCATCACCGCACAGGCATCGGCGACGCATTGATTGAAAGTTGTTATTTTGAATGTGAGCCCGTCGTTGATAGTCGCGAAATTTCGCTCCTTAGGCCCAACTTCGATACCATCGAAAAAATGCTTGCCGTGATAAAAGGGTGGAGTTAAATATCTGTCATATTCCCTGGCGGACACAAAAGATATTGGCGTAGTGTTGAGATGACAAATATCAATCCTTAACCAATCAGAAATTTCCGGATGAATTCTCTGATCAATGTAGAGATGAAATTTAAATCCGCCATGCAAAGCAATCCCGTATTTAGGGTCAAACCACTTAGATGTGATAGATATTCTCAAAACGCCCGGGCCTTTGAACCGCGTGTCTGTTAATTCGTATAGCTTTTTTTGGTGATAATGATCACCTTTTTCTTCCTGCAAAGACAGCCCGACGGAATTCATTTCACGATTAAACTCAAACATTTTAATCAGTAGGCGATTTATTGCCGGCAATTTATGTTCATCAGCATCTTCCAATGTCGGCATGTCCTCTATTTTAGGGGACATGAGCATGTGCAAACGGTAAAAATTCACGGTTTTCAATTCTTCAGTTATTTCCATGGTTCTTTCTCCTATATTTAATTAAATTGTTAATGTAATAAAAAAATGTATCATATTAAGTGTTTTTTTGCAATATCGAAAATTTTATTCAAAAACCAAAGAGCTAATTAAGGATTGGAACAAATTTTCCTTAATAAAAACAATATATTTGCTAAAATCTTTAAAATATAGCTATTTACTTTGGAACTCTATGCCTAACAAAAATGAGCCTTTCGGCTCATTTTCGAATTATGCTCGGGGACAGGGATTCGAACCCCGATAAACAGGACCAGAACCTGTTGTCCTACCATTAGACGATCCCCGAATAAAAATGGCCCAATTACTTAAAGCCATTTTAATGATACGGCTATTATATCAATTACTTATTTTTTTTCAAGGGCGTTTCTTTCTTCTCTGTGTCTTCTCTTTTTGGCCTCATAAGAGGAAACAACGTCGTTTCTCTCACCGGTTTGTCCACCATAAAAGCGAATAAGCGCTCGCCGAAACCGAAACCGCAAGTCGGCGGCATACCGTGTTCCAGCATTTCCACAAATTCCCAATCGGGCATCATCGCTTCTTTATCGCCTCTTTCTATCAGTTTCTGCTGCAATTTAAAACGCTGGCGCTGATCAACGGGGTCATTTAACTCGGAAAAACCGTTGCCGACTTCGCTGCCGGCGATAATAATCTGAAAACGTTCCGTCAATTCTGAATTTTCCGGCTTGGCTTTGGATAGTGGAGAAACTAATTTCGGATGATTAACTAAAAAAACCGGACCGGCAATACTGCGGCGGCAATATTTCCAAAGAGTATCCATCAAGCGTTCACGATTATCGCCTTCATATTTGACCTTTAACTCATCCAATTTCTTTTTCATTTCCGCTTCGCTGGCCTGAAGAACATCAATGCCTGTCTTGGCTAAGACCGCCTCCCGATAATCAAGCTTTGACCACTCGCCGGCCAAATCATATTCCATTCCCTTGGTGCTGAATTTTGTCTTACCAAAAACCTTTAAAGCAATCTCCTGATATAATTCCTGAGTAAACTTCATGCCCATTTCATAATTGGCATAAGCCCAATAGAATTCCATGTTGGTAAATTCCTGCAGATGATCGGGGCTTGAGCCTTCATTGCGATAGACGCGGCCGATTTCAAAAACTTTTTCAAAGCCGGCGGCCATTAATCTTTTCTGCCAGAGTTCGCCCACGGAAATACGCAAAAAGACATCCAAATCAAAGTCGTCGTGATGCGTGCGGAAAGGGTTGGCTTCGGCTCCGCCGGTGGTAGTTTCCAAAGTCGGAGTTTCGACTTCGAAGAAACCGTGGCGTTTCATAAAATCACGGGTCACTTCCCAAAATAAAGCTTTTTTATAGAAAATATCCCTAGTTTCCGGATTGAGCAAAATATCCAAATAACGGCGGCGATAGCGCTCGTCTTCGTCTTTTAGGCCGTACCAAGAATCAGGAATAGGCGCAATGGCTTTGCTTAAAAGCGTCCAATCAGCCACCATTATGCTTTTTTCGCCGCTATGGGTGCTAAAGATGGCGCCGGCAGCTTCGATAAAATCGCCGCTATCGATTAACTTCACGAATCTCTTATAGCTTTCGTCGCCTAATTCTTTCTTGGAAAAAGCTAATTGGATGCGACCGGAAGCATCTTCAAGATGGGCAAAAGTCAAGTTGCCATGCCCGCGCACCCCGCGCAAACGCCCGGCGACTATCACTTTTGTCTGGTCGGCTTCCAATTTTTCAATCTCGGCAAAAACTTGGGCGATATTATGGTCGCGCTTGCTTTCTGCCGGATAGGGATTGATGCCGGCCGCTTTTAAAGCCTCTAATTTTTTCAGGCGTTCTTCTTTTTCGCTGCCGGGAGCCTGATTTTTTTCCAAGGACATATATTTATTTAATCTATTTTGACAATCTTATACTCCACCAAACCGCGGGGCGTTTCCACCTGCACCATAGTTCCCTTCTTTTTGCCTAAAAATGCCACCCCCAGAGGCGATTCATTGGAAATCTTGCCGTTAATCGGATCGGCTTCATTGAAGCTGACAATCGTATATTTTTTTTCTTTGCCGTCGCATTTGACGGTAACGCAGGAGCCCATAGCCACCTCTTCCTTCCCGCCTTCATTATTGACCACGGTGACGTTTTTGAGAATATTGGTCAGTTCTAAAATTCTACCTTCATTCAAGGCTTGAGCGTCTTTAGCTTCGCTATATTCCGCATTTTCACTTAAATCGCCCAAATCCTTAGCGCGCTCAATCCTCTCGGCAATTTCTCGACGCTTAGTGAGGCTTAAATAATTGAGCTCATCCTGTAATTTATCATAACCTTCTTGAGTGATGATTTGTTCAGACATAAATTAAAGATTAAAGATTAAGGCGTCTCGGGACAAATGAGGCCGGACGCGACAATTAGTATGAATTATAAAGGATTTTTTTTGATAAAACAAGAGGAAAATATGAGAAAGCCCAGACCCAGAGGATGATTGAGATAGGGGGTAAAAATATTGACCACCATTAAAAATATCAGTCCGGCCAAAATTGCCCCCGACAGCATATTGCCATTGGCTTGCATTTTTTTGAATAAATCGATAATCAGAACTAGGAGCCAGGCAAAATAGGCCAGCAAACCAAAAAGTCCCAGCTTTAACCAAGTATCAAGATAGGCCCATTCAAAGGCATAGGTTGTATACCAGCCGCTGGGATTAAGAGAGAGCACGCGCGGGTCTTGGGAAAAATAAGAAACACTGGCCCCGAAGCCTCGGCCAAAAAAAACAGAGTCGCCAATACTCTGCCATAAATTCGGTAAAAGCGACCAGCGGGAAGATACGGCCGCTTCATTGGCGCTAAAATCCAAGCGGGCGCTTAAAGCGGCGGCAGACAAGCCGGCCTGAGGATTCGGATATGGAAATTTTACTATCACCAAAATCAACAGCAGAGACAAGCCAAAAGCGGCGGCGGCATAGGCTAAAGCTTTAAGGTATAAAGCTATCCTCTTCTTGAAACTCAACACCGCCATAATCACTGCCGCAACGGCAAAAGCCAGCCAGAAACTCCGCGACATGCTGATAATAATAACCGATAATAAAACGGCGAGGCTTATAATTAAACGATAGGGAACTTTTTTACTTTTTTCCTTTAAAGAGGGCCAGAGCAAAAGGAAAAAAGCGATAGGTGCGTATATTTGCGACTGGATAAAAATCCGATGCCAGCCGCCGCCCATGGCCGTAATTTCACCGACGCCGCTGCGCCTAATCCAAAGATAAACATCGGGCATGATGCTGATGTTGTGTGAAAAGATAAAAAGCAATATCAAGGTTTTCAAACTCAGCCAAAAAATAGAGACCCAAAAAACCAAACGCAAGCGTTGTTCCTGCTTAGGGTCGGGCTGGGAATAAGCCAAAATGGCAGGAAATAAAAGTCCGAGATAGAACCAAGCGTTGCCATCGGCAAAAATGTCGCCGGCGACATTGCCGCGCACATAGCCGCGGATAAAAGCTAAGACGATAAAAGCCGCCAAAGCTAAAACCAGGGGCCAATAAGGAAAATTAAGCAGCTTGCTTCGCCAAATTTGACGAAATCCGCGGCGAATCACGAAAATGCAGGCGGCTAGCATCAAAGCCGACCAAACTGCCAAGCGCAAAGATAGAGGCAAGCCGAAAAAAGAGGCGGAAAAAAGATGGCCCTTCGAGCCGATGACCAATTCCGCCAAAGCCGCCAAGAGGCCGAATTCTAAAGAATATAAACTTAAGAAAAAAACCGCTAAAAAAGCGGCGGCCAGCAGATATAGCTGCAGTTGCGGCAGAAAATAAGCGGCAAAAGATAAGAGCTCAATCAGCACTATCAAGCTGAAGACAAAAAAATATTGATGTTTTATTTTAAATAAATTCATGGCTTACCAGGTTATTTCCGAGCCGACGCCCAAGCGGCAATCGCGACTGCGGCCGGCCTTAACTTCCAAGACAGCATCGACGGGAACGCCGCTGTGATAGGAAGTTTCCGGATTTTTTCCTTCCGGAACGGCGTCATGATACAAATTGACCACGCGATAATCGCGGATAAAAATAATATCCAAAGGAAAATTCATTTTTCTCATCACAAAAGTTTCGTCGGCGGCCGGAGAAAATAAAAATAACATGCCTTTATCTGCGTCTAAAGAGGGTCGATCGGATAATCCCCGATATTGCTGAGCGGGTTCGAGCGCGGCTTCAACCGTAAACAGGCAATCGCCCGCCTTAACTTGCAGGTGGCTATATTTGCCGGGAACAAAAAAACGCCAAATCAAAAAAGCCAGCAGCAAAGCCAACAATAGCAAAGCTAAATAAAAATATTTTTTAGGAAATGAAAATCTATGCCAAAACATGTTTTTTCTTGATTATTGCCAGCGCCTGCCTATACTTTTTTACGGCCGGCAAGAAAGGCAATAGTTTATAAGCAAAAGACGGCAACCAAGAGCTGATGCTGCCTCCGGGAGCAATTTTAAACAGCACCCTATCAATCCAGACTCCCTTCTTCCCCGCCTCCATCATGGTCAGCCATAAATCCCAATCTTGAAATTTACGGATGCTTTCATCCCAGCCGCCGGCAGGAAAGTCGCTCCTTCTAATCAGTGCCATGGTGTGGATATAAGGGCCGGCTTGCAGGCGTTTAACATCGAAAGGACCGACTTTAAATAACTTCTTGCCCCATAAAAATGAAGGATAGGCATAACTGGCATCGGGATTATCATTTAAAGTCTGAAGCATAATCTCCAAAGCGTCTGGCTGCAAATCGGCATCCGCATCGCAGAAAAACAAATATTCGCCCGCCGCTTCTTGGTAGCCGCGGTTACGCGCGGCCGGCGCGCCTTGATTTTCCTGACTTAAAAAAAGAAAACGGTTGTCAATCTTGGTCTGCGCGCAAAAATCAGCAAAAACTGCTTCCGGATTATCATTAGACCCGTCATTAACCACAATCACTTCCCAGTCTCTAAGCGATTGAGAAGCGATGCTTGCCAAGGTCAAAGATAATTTTTTAGCTTGATTATAAACAGGAATGATAATGGAAATCATAAATTTTATAGAGAAGATAAATACCGGCGCAGCGTTTTCGCCTGCTGGGGCCAAGAAAATTCTCTTTGCGCTCTTAGCTGCCCTTGCGCCCCCAGCTTTTTCCTTAAATCTTCCGAGTTAAGCAACTGCGCAAGAGCCGCCGCTATTTCCTCTCGATTGTCGGCATTTACCAGCAGTCCGTTGAGCATATCAACAACTGCATCGCCGACCCCGCCGCTATTGCCGGCAATTACCGGCTTGCCCATTAAATTAGCTTCCAAATAAACGATGCCGAAACCCTCAAAATCTCCCGCCAAATCCCGGGAAGTCATTATAAATATATCACATAAGTCCAAACAAGACCATTTTTCTTCCTCGCTCAAGGAGCCTAAAAAGATAATTTTTTGGCTTTGTGGGCTGGCCTGAGCCAAGGCTTGCAAAGCTTCTTTTTCCGGACCGTCGCCGGCGAGAAGATAGCGCCAATTATCTCCCGGCACTTGCGCTAAAGAAGCAATCACTTGATCAAAACCTTTGCGCTTGACCAGGCGCCCCATGGAAAAAATAATTTTTTTATCGGCCAAGCCGTATTTTTGAATTAATTTATCTTTCACCTCTTGAAGCGGCTGGCCGGCGGTAGCGCCCGGATTAATTAAAACCGCCTTCTGCGCCGCTGCGGGATAAAAATCCAGCAATATTGCTTTCACGCGAGAATTAGCGCAGACGATGAGACGCGCTTTTCGCAAAATCAAACGAGTTAAAAGACGTTTGCGCCAGGAGCGCAAAGCAAAGCTTAAATCCATGCCGTGTAAAAAAATACCGTAAGGCAAAGGCTTGAAGCAGTTTAAAATCCAAGCCGCGCTTCCTAAAGGCAGAATTTGTCCAAGAAATAAAAAATCAGGCCTGTCTTCATTTATTGCCCTTCGCAAAGTTGAGACGGCGCGCCGCCAAGGAAAGAATCCCCGAGGAGCCAGCAGTAAATTTTGGGAATTATCAATAACTTGCCAAACATCGTCGGTCGGCCAAGCTTGGATAAGCGGGCCATAATAGCTGGCAACGCCGCCGATTTGGGGAGGATATTCAAGAGTGGCTAATAATAGTTTCATAAGCTAGGAACGGCGAAAAGAATTAATGATGCTGTTTATATCCGCCTTCTTTAAGGCCCCTAAGGCCATTAGAGCGGAAAAATAGACCAGCGCGCCGCCGGCGACGGCCAAAAAGACGTGAACATATGCTTTTCCCTGCCAAATAATGAATGCCATCAAGCCGGCCGCCAGGAAAGAGCGCCAAAGAATATTGATATTTCTCCGTGGCCGATAGACAATCAAGCCGCGCATTGACCAGGCGCCCAAGCTAAGCATTAAAGCATTGCTAAACAAAACGGTGAAACTGGCCCCCACAGCGCCCCAGCGCGGAATTAAGATAAGATTTAAAGCTACACTGATAGCCGTGACAATCGCCATATTAGCGGTATTGCGCCGCTGGCGGTCGCAAGCATTCAACAGAGAACCTACAGGGAAATTAAGGAAGATAAAAAAGAGAGCGGCGATAGAAAGGCGCAAGGGCCAAATCGCCTCCGGGCCGGCCTTAAAAAGAGGGACAAGCTTGTCGGCTAAAGCAAAAATACCGAAAATAATCGGCAAAGAAATAATAATCAAATAGTTAATTGCCCGTTCAAAAGAAATTCTCAACTGTTCCCGATTATCCTGCCAATAAGCGCTCATAGCCGGATATAAAGAAGCGGTAAAAGCCATGGGTAAAAACTGTAAGGCAAAAATCAATTTAAAGGCAATCTGATACAAACCAACCTGAGCATAACCGGCGATAAAGCCCAAAAGTAAAGAATCAAGATAAGTAAAAAGCCTCTGCAAGGCATTATAGAGAGCGAAGGGCCAGCTGATTAAAAATATCAGCTTTACTTTGGCCGCATCCCAATGAGGCTTAATGCTGAGCTTAAAGCGGCGCGTGATAATAAAAGCCGAATAAGCGAAATTGAACAAACTGGCGGCCACGAGAGCGGATAATAAAATCCACAGCGGCCAAGCGGCCAGCAAGGCCAAATAGCCGAAGACAAGAACAATCAACTGAAAGACAACGGAAGCAATACTCTCATATTTTAAATTATGGAAGCCGCGGACAACCGAGAAAAAAGTGCTGGTAAAAGAGTCGAGCACCATTGAACAGGCGGAAATAAGAATTAAGATAAATAAAGTCTGGTCATAAGCAAACAGAGCGATGATTAAGGCAAAAATAAAAGTGCCCAGCGCTAGCCACAATTTCATGCTCAAAACGCTCTGGAGCCAATCGGAAGCCTTACTCTTATCTTTAGCCACTTCTCTAGTTAAAACATTATTAAAGCCGAAATCAATTAAAATTGCAAAGATAGTGGTAAAAGAAATAGCTGTATAATACTGGCCCAAAGCATGAAGACCCAAAAAGCGCGCCAACAGGATAAAATAAAAAAAAGAAATAAATTTCTGGATAATCAAGGCGAGCGTCAAATAAGAAGTATTTTTAGCAATATTAGCTACTTTATTCATAAAAAAGATAAAAGGATATAAATATCCTGTCCTCAGTATAACAGGTATTGATTAATTTTTAAAGTTATGATATTGTGGAAATACTAAAGAAAAAATTGATTTTCTTTTTTTGCGCCTTTACCGCAAATTTGGAAAACATGCGAGGCAATTCCAGCCCCCTTAATTTATATGAAAAAAGACATCCATCCTCAATATCACAAAAATTGCGTAGTCACTTGCGTCTGCGGCAATAGCTTTGAAACCGGTTCCACCGTTCCTGAAATCAAGGTAGAGCTTTGTTCGGCTTGCCATCCTTTCTATACCGGTAAGCAGAAATTGGTAGACACCGCTCGCCGCGTAGAAAAATTCAGCGCCAAAGTAGCGGCTAAAACCAGCGTCGCCGCCGGCAAGAAAGGCAAGAAAGTAAAGAAAGCGGCTAGAGCTGAAGCTAAGGCCAGCAAAGAAGTGGTGGTCAAGACTAAAGACATTAAGAAGATTGCTCAGGTGACCCTGAATGCCAAGAAAAAATAAGGAATTTTAAATAAGATAATCAGCTCCTGCTTATCCAGCTTAATTTTTTAGGCAAGATAATCGGGAGCTGATTGTTTAAGCGGCTATGTACGAAGAAATTAAAGAAAAATTTGCAGCAATAGAGCAAAAATTATCCGACCCGGAAATGATAAAAGATCACCAGGCCATGATTAAGATTTCCCAAGAACACGCCGCCATGAAGCATTTAATCCACCTCATCAAAGAAGAAGAGCGCTTGAGTAAAGAGATTGCCGCTAATAATGATATTATCAATCAGGAAGCTGATGGCGACTTGAAAGATTTGGCAACGGCTGAATTGGCCGATTTTAGCGAACAGTTGGCTAAAGTAAAAGAAGAGATTGAAGAAGAGCGCCACCCGCAGGGACCGAATGACCACAAAAATGCCATTATCGAAATCAGAGCCGGCACCGGCGGCGATGAAGCCGCTCTCTTCGCCGGCGACCTATTCCGCATGTATGTCCGCTTCTGCGAACGCCGCGGTTGGAAAACGGAAATGATTGATTCCAGCGCTATCGGCATCGGCGGCTTCAAAGAAATAATTTTTACGGTCAAGGGGCAAGGGGCTTTCGGTTTTCTAAAATACGAGGCCGGCACCCACCGAGTTCAGCGCGTGCCGGAAACAGAAAAACAAGGACGCATCCATACTTCTACCGCCACCGTCGTTGTCTTGCCGGAAGCGGAAGAGGTTGATATTGAAATCAAAGCGGCCGATATCCGGGTAGATACTTTCTGCTCCAGCGGCCCCGGCGGCCAAAGCGTCAACACTACTTATTCCGCCATCCGCATCCTTCATTTGCCCACCGGTTTAATTGTCAGCTGCCAAGACCAAAAATCACAGCATCAAAATAAAGAAAAAGCCCTTCAAGTTCTTCGCTCCCGCCTTTTAGCGCGTCAGGAAGAGGAACAGATGGCCGCCAACTCCAGCGCCCGCAAAGACCAAGTGGGCGCCGGCGACCGCAGCGATAAAATCAGAACCTATAATTTTCCCCAAGACCGGATGACTGATCATCGCGTCGGCCAATCATGGCATAATCTAAACGGCATTATGGACGGAGACCTGGAAGAGGTAATAAAAACCGTAAAAAAAGCCATGCGCGGATAAAAATATGACCATCGGGCAAAACCTATCGACCGCCGAATCTTTCCGCCGGGAAGCTCTTAGCCTCCTGGCTTTTGTTTGCAGACGCGATGCCAGCTGGGTAATCGCCCATCCCGAATATAAACTAGACAACAAAGAAAGCAGATTATTCGCCAAAAAACTCTCTCAACTAAAATCAGGCTGGCCTTTAGCTTATCTCTTGGAAGAAAAAAATTTCTATAAACATTCTTTCACAGTGAGCCCGGCCGTTCTCATTCCTCGACCGGAAAGCGAAATGATAGTGGAGGCCGCTCTGGAATATCATCAAAAAAAACACTACCGCCAGCAAATATTTCTCGACCTCGGCACCGGCTCCGGAGCTTTAATTATCTCCATTGCCGGCCATATCAACAACCAAGAAATTTCTAAAAATAGCTGTTGCTATTTCGGCGCCAGTGACATTTCTGCCGCCGCTTTAAAAGTAGCGGAAATTAATGCTAGGAAACAGCGTCTAAAATCAAAAATTTCTTTTCGCCGCGGCGACCTGCTTTTGCCTTGGCGCCGATACTTGCAAATTAATCGCCACTCTCCCCTATTTATCGCCGCCAATCTCCCCTATTTAACACCAAAAGAACAAGCACAAGAAGCCAGTATCGCCTACGAACCAAAATTAGCTCTTATCGGCGGCAGAGACGGTTTGGAACTATACCGCCGGCTTCTGGAACAGTTGGCTTCCCTTAAAATGTCCGGCCCCCTATTTCTAATGATGGAAATTAATCCCCGCCAAGCCCCCTCTCTAATCAAAGAAGCAAAAAAATATTGGCGGCCGGAATATATCCAAAAAAAATCCGACCTGAGCGGCCGGACCAGATTTATCATTATCAACAAATCCTAAAATTATTCAATATAAGTATTGCTGTCAGCGACTTCAATCCAGGTAATACCTGGATTTAATTGTATCTCCGTGCCGTCATCATAATAATAACGAGTGCGTTCGCCCTGGCGCTGGCGCCAAGAAGCGGAACGACAAAGTCCGTCCAGGCAAATCTCCGCCTTGCCTTCGCCCGCCAAATCTAAAGCCAAACGACCGGCAACATCTAAAACTTGGCTCTCAACTTCTTGGATAATGACATTCTTCGCCTGAATCAAACCGGCAGCATCACGGCTTTCTACACCGTTAAAATAACGTTGATAACTGTTAGATTCAGGCAAATAACGCCATAAAGCTTGGAAATTAGCGCTGAAACGCAAAGATATATCTTTTGCTTCCGGCGGCGTTTCCGGCTTATTTTCCTTCTTAAAAAGCCAAGCATCAGCCTTTTTTTCTCCTAAGCCGCGCTTGCTTAAATAAGAGCGCCAATTATCGCCGCTGGTTAATACATTATGCGGCGCCACTCTTACAGACGAAGCGTCCCGCCAGAAATAATTAGCATTATAAAATTCATTCAAATCATAGACATCGGCCGATTTCAAAAGCTTTAAGGCTTCGGGACTGCCGCCGCAATGGATAAATAGGGCTTTTAGCTCTTCCGCCCAGGCTACGAAATAAGGACGGGCGCTCCTGACTGGGCCGACGGCGCTGACATCGATGCTGGCAGGAAAAATTGCCAAATAACGCGTCATACCGCCCTCAACCGGGGCTTCATAAACCAAGGAAGCTTGGCTGAGAGAATCCTGGGGCCGGGCCAATACGTCATTATCGATTACTACCGCCACAGGAAAAGCTAAGGCTTCTTCCTCGTCGGCTACCGGCAAACCATTGAGCCAGCTGCGCGGACAATCGGCGCAAGCGCCGTCATCTTCGGCCACCGTCTCATCCGCGGACAACTGATTCATGTCTCCGCTTGGCTGCAGTGAGGGGCGCATAAAGGAAGGCCACTGCCAATCAGGAGAAAAAACGAGATAATATAAACCCAAGCCCGAAAAAGCCAATATAAAAAGGGCGGTGATAAGAATCGCCCTGCCCTTTTTTGATAAATATTTTCTGCTCCTATCCTCCATAGATGCAAAAATCGAATTCTATTTTTTATCTTCTGCCTTCGTTTCACTTTCCTTGGTGGCCGCCGCTTCCGCCGCCGGAGTTTCAACAGCCGGAGCCTCTTCTTCTACTTTCTTTGGTTCCTCAACTATACAAACAACCTCGTTGCCTTCATGCATTAATTCAATCCCTGCCGGCAATTTAACGTCTTGCAAATGGATAGCATCGCCAAATTCATTCAAACCGGAGATATCAACATCGATATGGTCAACCAAATTAGCCGGCAGACACTCGACCGCCACCTCATTGATATTGGCCAAGAAAATACCGCCAAGCTCTTTTACCGCTTTGGATTCGCCCACAAATTCCAAAGGAATTTCCGCTTTCACTTTAGCTTTCATATCAACTTTATAAAAATCAATATGTAAATACTTGCCTTTTAAGACATCTTTTTGAACAGCCTTGACTAATACTGGAAATTCTTGCTTATCAAGCTCTAAAGTAATTAAGTTCGATTCGCCGGCTTCGGCAAAAACTTTGGCGAAAGCATTATAATTTAATTTTAAAACCGCGCTTTCCAAGCCCCGGCCATACAAAACAGCAGCCAGGTCATCTTGACCCAACTTTTCATTTTTTACCCTAATTTCAGCTGATAATTTAAATTCCATACTTGCATTTAACTCGCCTTAGCTACGCTTTCTGTCAGCCAGCGGCGGCTAATAATTAATTTTTGATTTAATAATAATATTTTCAATAATACCGGTAAGGATAAATAAGGAGAAGATAGAGCTGCCGCCATAACTAATAAAAGGAAGCGACAAGCCAACCACCGGCATAATGCCAATATTCATACCAATATTAATAAACATTTGAATAAAAATCAAGCCCGCCGCCCCTAAAACGAAATAAATGCTGAAATCGTTGGGCAGGCGCCTGACGGCCGCCAAGCAACGGCTAAAAAACAGAGAGAAAAGCAAAAGTACGACCGCGACGCCAAAAAAGCCCAATTCCTCGGCGATAACCGAAAAGATAAAATCATTTTGCGCTTCCGGTAGAAACTTCAACTGGGATTGCGAACCCAGACCGACACCTTTGCCGTGCCAAGAACCAGAACCAACCGCGATAATCGCTTGAGAGATATTATAGCCCTCAACTAAAGAATTGTCCCCCGGATTCAAGAAGGTCAAAATACGTTGGCGCTGATAGTCTTTAAAGAAAAAAGACCAGGCAAGAATAAACACCAACAAAGAGGAAACAAAAATAGCCAACAAATATTTCTTAGGAAAACCTGCCAAAATAACCATTATCAGCCAAATCGCTCCTAACATTAAAGCGGAACCGAAGTCAGGCTGAAGAAGAACTAGGAACATCAAAAAGGCCGCCGAGATAGCGGAGACGATAAAATGGCGCAAAGTCTTGACTTTCGTCGCCAAATCGGCAAAATAACCGGCTAAAAAAATAAGAAGGATTATCTTGATAATTTCTACCGGCTGAATGCCGAAACCGGCGACATAAAACCAGCCACGCGTACCGCGGATACTGGAACCGAAGATTAAGACCGCCGCTAACACCGTCGCGCCGAAAAAATAGAGATAGCGGCGCAGACTTTTTAAAAAACGATAATCGACAAAAGCGAAAAAAAATAAAAGCGCCAAACCGATGGCGACAAAACCTAACTGCTTGTAAAAATTAAGGAGGTTCACGCTGCCTTGACCCAAAGCGACGCTATATATTTCCATTAAGCCAAAAGAAGCCAAGAGCACCACTGCCGCCAGCAAAAGCCAATCCATTTCTTTTAAATACAGTCTGATTCTCAACCACATACATTAGGGATTAAGCTCGCCGCGATAAGGCAGATAGACGTCTTGATTTAAGATATTGACATCAGGAATAATTTCCACTTTATTAACGCGCTCCCCGCCCGAAGGCCAGGACAAATTAACGGAGCGTGTTTCCGCGGATAATAAATTGGCTAAATTATAGGCATTGGCCCCGACTATCCTCGTACCGTTCCATAAAATAATGTCGACCGGCAAAGCGGCAAAATGATAGGGCGTATTATTTTTGACGGTAAATTGCAGGGAGTGGAAAGGATTTTTACCGCCGCTCTCCAAGACACTATATTTATTATCCAATACTTGCACATCCGCTCGGTTTGCCAAATAATTATTCCAATCGGGGATATCATGAGCATTTAAACGCTGCCAAGCCATGTTAATTGCGACCAAGCGAAGGGTGCCCGGATTTTCTTCCAATTCTTGACCGAGCAACAAAAGATATTTCTTGGCGCCCGGGAGAATAAAAGAATCGCCGCAGAGCACTTGGACGCCAGCGCTATTTTCCAAGCAATACCGGAAATTGCTATAATGGCGCGCATTGGGATTTTCCAGAGGTATCAAAAAATCATATTTTCCCTGCACCGAAAAAACGGAAACATCGCCGATAATGAGATTTTTAGGAGCATTGAGATCGCGATAGGCCTGGCTATCAATTTGATTGTCGGTTAAATTCTGCAGCAACTCGGTATCCGCCTGACGTCCGTATAGAAAATAATAAATATAGCTGTAAGCGGAATAGGCAAAAGAAATGGCCGCGATAATTATCAAGATAATAATGACGATGCGCGTTATTTTGCGGCGATGCAGCGACAGCCATAAGCCGATATTCATCTTTTGCAAAGTCAAACCTTCTAAATCTTCATAATTTTTTAAATCGGTCTCTTTGTTATCTCTAGGCTTCTTGTTCATAAATATGTTATAATTAAGAATATTTTGATTATAGCATAATCATTTCAGTTTTTAAATAAAAATCATATGGCTAAATTTAGCGTTCCCTTGTCAGTTCCCAAACAACAACGCAACAATTATCTAAAAAATCTTAAACTAGCCACTCGTGGCAGCGGCCGCCTTTTTCTGTTTGCCGGCGACCAGAAGGTTGAACATTTAAACGCCGATTTCTATGGAGCGGGCATTACTCCCGAAGATGCTTCTCCGGAACACCTGTTTAAAATCGCCAGCCAAATTCCCGGAGCTGTTTTAGCGGCTCATATCGGCTTGCTCTCCACTTATGGCGAACAATATAAAAACCTGCCTTATATTCTGAAGATAAACGGTAAAAGCCCGCTTTCAGGCACTCAAGACAATCTCTATAGCGGCGCCTGGTTAGCCAACGACGATATTATCCGTTTCCAAAAACAAAGTGCTTTAAAAATAGTGGGCCTGGGCTACACCGTCTATCTCGGCAGCAGCCAAGAAGCGCAAATGCTGAAAGAGGCGGCCGCTATGATTCAGAGCGCCCATCAAGCCGGCTTATTGGCAATTATTTGGATGTATCCCCGCCATCCGCAAATAAAAAACGAGGATGACCTTCATTTAATCGCCGGCGGCGCAGGTGTTGCCGCTTGCCTGGGGGCAGACTTCGTCAAAGTAAAATATCCCTACAAGACCGCGACAACGGAAGCCAAGGCCGGCGCTTTTAAAGAAGTAGTGATGGCGGCCGGCAAAACGAAAGTGATTTGCGTCGGCGGCAGCCGGCAAAAAGCGGAAGATTTATTAAAGCATCTTTCCCGACAACTAAAAAACGGTTCTTCCGGCATGGCTATTGGACGCAATCTCCACCAGCGCCCCCTTAAAGAAGCGGCCGCTTTAGGCAGAGCTATCAGCGCCTTGCTCCACGACAACATTAGTCTCAGCCAAGCTCTAGCGATGTTAAAGAAAGAACCGGCATCAGCTAAGAAAAAGACAAAAAACCACAAAATTTTAGGACTATTTTAAAGCGATTAAAAAAGACGCTTCCGAAGATAGCGTCTTTTTTGATAGAAAAATTTTAATCAACACTAACTTTAATTCGATCGGCTAAACTGGGCGCACGCTTGATAAAGGCTGGAAAAAACTTCAATTCATAAGATTCAATTTCCGGGAAGGAATGTAGATAATCGGCAATTTGCGCCTGATTCAAGTTAACCAATTGCCGGCGGTCAATAATATTGGCATCAGTCCGCAGAGACATTGAACCTTTAAAACTGGCGGTCACCGTTGCCGTTCCCTTATCAGCGTCAAAAGCGTCCAGGCGATAGGCAATATCCTTGCCGTCAAAAGCGGAAAGCTTCTTATCATCAGGCAAAAGGAAGGCTAATTTCGCTTTCACTAGAGTTTCCGCCTGCTCCTTCGAAAAAGAGACCAGAGTGAGATTATTAGCGGCGGCAACATTAAATTCCGCCACCTCTTCTCCTAATTTAGCCCCTAAATCGATTTTGGCG
The DNA here is from genome assembly GCA_028692765.1 of Patescibacteria group bacterium. Lineage (GTDB taxonomy): Bacteria > Patescibacteriota > Patescibacteriia > Patescibacteriales > UBA12465. Next base: position 37,644 of record JAQUWT010000007.1, on the reverse strand, counting down.
CTACTATCATCAAGCGAATAAGCTAAAGCCTCGCCATCGTTATAAAAAGCGGTAATACTATTGTCTACTTTAGCCGCTAAAGTTGATTTGATATCATTAATAGCCTGATCCAAATCGCGCTGCTTAACGTATCTTTTTATTTTATGGCTATATTCGAAAGCCTCATCGCTGCTAGCATAAATCTGGTCTTGCAAACCAAGCCACAAACCGGGAATAGTAAAACGAGTCGGACCGATAGCCATTTCCGGCGAAACCTTATCTGCATATATTTGCGCCTTCACCGTCCCTCCGGCCGGGATATTCACCGCTTCTTTTAAGCGGAAAAGCTTGTTATCGGGACTGAGCAGCCGGGTGTTAGCTACCAAGGGCTGGGCTTTACTATATTCATTATGCAGGGTGACTTCCCCGCTAACCTCTTCCCCCAATATCTCTTCCCCGCTGGCTTCATATATTTTTTCCGCGCTCAAGGGAACATTCTGAATATGGCCGACCAGACTGCGGCTGTTAGCGACTGCCGGCGCTTGATCGTCAAGGCTGGGAACAATATTGAAAGACATTGAGTCAGAGACAGCTTCAGCGCTGGGATGCAAGGAAATCTTTAGACTGGGAAGAAAAAAATAAGCCACGATTACCAGGAAAATCGCGGTTAAGGCGATAAATTGAAAAGCGATACGGCGGTAAAGATGCAAAGACTTGCGGCCTCGGCTTGGCAAATCTTTATTATCAGGCAAAGGAGCGGAGAGATTTGGAGAATGCTTCTTGTCCTTCATTTCCGCCACTAAATCAGAAAAGAATTTTTTCTGGACATCCAGATTTTCTCTTTCTTCGATATTATCGGCCGGCAAAGCCTCGGCCGGATGCCGAGTTAAAATATCCTCATCATCGGCAATAACATCAATCGTGATAGGCTTGGCTTTAGGCAATGGCTTCTCTTTTTTAATAACGCGTTTAGCGCGCGGTTTCTTAACGGCCGTTTTTTTATCGGCTTCTTTTTTTAATTTAGGCATAAGCTTGTTTCCTCCGGACAAGCCGGTTTAAAAAATAATGATGCCGACCCGATTAAGGGCCAATCTATATTTTTTATTATATCAAATTTTTTTTGAGCTCACAATCAGGAAAAAATAATATGGCTACTTCACTCGCTTTCCGGTTCCACCACTTGGGCAAAAGAGCCCAAAGCCGCTCGTAATTCCCGCCGTAATTCTTCGGAATTATCCACTGTCGCGGCAATTTTTAAAACATTGTCTTGCTTGCCCTGGGGAATGCGGAAATATACCTGATTATTGCCCGGATAGCGGGCTAGCAATTCCTTCAGTGCCGCCTGCTTGCCGGCATCCGGCGCCTGCTTGAAAGCTAGGCGGAGAGCCGGTTCAAAATCAGCATCGAGACGGACTGGCGCCGGAGAAATAGTCGGAGCAGATTGGGACTGGCTTTTATTCCAGTCTCCGGTATTTTTTTTGCGCCAACGATTCTCTGCCTTAGCGGTTAATAAAGCCCTTTTGAATTCATCAATAGAAGCTTGCGGCGAAGCCGGCGATAAAGAGCCGGCCTGATCGACCAATATTTTTACATCTGAATCTTTTTCCGATAAGCGGCCACGCGCAATAATCAAGCCGCCGTCCTGCCATAAACTGCTAGTGCTCTTTAAAAGACTGGGAAAAATTAACAATTCCACACTGCCGCTTTGATCTTCTATCTTGGCAAACAGCATTGATTCGCCTTTACGGGTAATTATTTTTTTTAACGCGGTAATCACGCCGGCCACCACCAAATAATCATCCCCGCGATGATGCTTTAAACGCGCTAAAGGCAAGCTGAAGCCGGATAAATAATGAGCAAACATCGATAAAGGATTGTCACTGATATAAAGCCCAAGCAATTCTTTTTCCCAAGACAGCCGGTCAATCGAAGCGATTGGCTCCGCTGCCAGCAATTGGGGTCGGGAAAGGTTGATAAACTGAGGAGCGGCAGCAAAGAGACTGGCTTGGCGGCTTTCTTGCTGCTTGCTGTTTTCCTTATTGAACAGCAGCAATCTTTCTAAATTGGACAACAAGAAGCCTAATTCCCCGAAGCTGTCCAAAGAGCCACTTTTAATCAGACTCTCCAATGACTTTTTATTCAAATCTTTATCATTTACCCTTTCCAATAAATCAAAAATATCCTGATAAGGACCATGCTCTTTGCGTTCGGCAATAATAACCTCAACGATGTGTTCGCCCACATTTTTAATCGCATTGAGACCGAACCTGATAGTGTCAACTTTTTCATTAACGGCGGCGGTTTTGTTCTCTTTGGTACCGGCGGTAACAACCGTAAAAGAATCGAATGATTCATTGATGTCGGGGGGCATCACCTTAATGCCCATACTCCGGCACTCTTCGATTTCAATCGCCACCCGATCGCTGTCATGCTGGTCGGAAGTAAGTAGAGCCGCCATGAATTCCACCGGCCAGTGAGCCTTTAAATAAGCGGTTTGATAGCCAATCATCGCATAACAGGCGGCATGGCTGCGATTAAAGCCATAGCCGGCAAAAGGCTCGATGAAAGAAAAGACTTTTTCCGCCAATTCTTTATAGATACCATTCTTCACGCAGCCATCGATAAATTTCTCTTTCTGTTCGGCTAAGAGAGCGGGAATCTTCTTACCCATGGCCTTGCGCAAAACATCCGCTTCGCCCGGAGTAAAGCCGGCCAAGGCGCGGGAAATCTGCATCACCTGTTCCTGATAAATGGCCACGCCGTAAGTTCTGGCTAAAATCGGTTCTAGCTTGGGATGCAAATAAGAAACTTTCTTGTCGCCATGCTTGCCGCTGATATAATCGGGAATCCACTCCATCGGCCCGGGACGATATAAAGCGACCATAGCAATTATATCTTCAAATTCCGTCGGTTTCAGCTCGCGCAAGTAGCGCTTCATCCCCGAAGATTCAAACTGAAACACACCTGTTGTCTCACCCTGTTGGAAGAGGCGATAGGCTGATTCGTCATCTAAGGGTAGTTTATCAATATCAATTTCCAAGCCTCTGGTCTTTTTAATAATGCGCAAGGCCGATTCGATAATGGTTAGGTTTTTCAAGCCTAAAAAGTCCATCTTCAATAAGCCTAAATCTTCCACCGGATGCAAGGAATATTGGGAAATAATGCTCTTATCAGAAGCCGAGGCATACTGGATGGGCACATATTCGGTTAAAGGCTTGGGCGTAATCAAAACGCCGCAAGCATGAGTGGAGCTATGGCGAGCCACGCCTTCCAGGCGCTTGGCGTAATCTAAAATGCGCTTAGCTTCCGGCTCATTCTGATACATTTCCTTCACTTCCGGCACTTCAGATAAAGCCTTGCTCAAAGAGGTGAACATCGGAATGCTCTTGGAAATCTTGTCGCAATAATCATAGGGCGCGCCCAGTACCCGGCCGACATCGCGCACCGCCGCCCTGGCCGCCATGGTTCCAAAAGTAATAATCTGAGCCACGTGGTCATGCCCGTATTTTCTCCCCACATAATCTAAAACATCACCGCGGCGGGCATCGGCAAAATCCATATCGATATCAGGCATGGAAATGCGGTCCGGATTCAAGAAGCGCTCAAATAATAAATCATAATGCAAAGGATCGAGATTAGTAATTCCGGTCAGATAACAAACCAAGGAACCGGCGGCGCTGCCGCGGCCCGGTCCGACCACGATTTTATTATCCTTTGCCCAATTAACGAAATCAGCCACAATTAAAAAGTAAGCGGGCCAGCCCATTTTGGCGACAATGGATAATTCGTAATCAAGGCGTTCCAATATTTTTGCCAAATTCAAATCACCGGGCAAAGACGCGCCTGCTTTTAGAACATAAGAATCGCCCGATTTGATTAAAGCGTATTTTTTTTCCAATCCCCTTTCGCAGAGAAAACGCAAATAGGAATTGCCGTCATGCCCCTCGGGCACTTCGAAAAAAGGCAGCTGGATTTCTCCTAAGGGTATCTCCAAATTGCACATTTCCGCGATTTTTACAGTATTGGCAATCGCTTCCGGAACATGGGCAAAGACTTTTTCCATTTCCGAAGCCGGCCGCATCGAATAATCGCCATGGCCAATCATCCGCATCCGATCGGTGTCATCGATTTTTTTCTTGTTCTGCAAGCACAATAGAATATCCTGCGCCTCCGCGTCTTCCGGCTTAAAATAATGGACATCGTTAGTCGCCACCAGTGGCACGCCCAATTCTTTCGAAAATGCGATTAATTGCTTATTAACCTTCTCCTGGCCATCCAATTCCGGATGGTCCATTATTTCCAAATAATAATTATCTGGCCCGAATAATTCACTATATTCTCTAATTCTCTTTTTGGCCTTTTCCAAATCGCCGTTTAAAATATGCTGGGAAATCTCTCCGCCCAGACAGGCGCTTAAAGCGATGAGGCCGTCATGGTGTTGAGTCAAAAGCTCCCAATCGATGCGCGGCTTGTAATAAAAACCCTCCAAATGAGCCAAAGACACCAGTTTGATTAAATTCTTATAGCCAACTTCATTCTTAGCCAGCAAAACCAGATGATAGCTGCGACCATCGGCACGCGTGTTTTTATCATGCCGGGAAGCCGGCGCCAAATAGGCTTCATAGCCGATAATCGGCTTTACTCCCGCTTTCTTGCACTTCTGATAAAATTCAATAGCACCATAAAGCACGCCGTGGTCGGTAATGGCGACGGCGTTAGAACCTTCTTCTTTGGCGCGTCCGACTAATTCATCGATTTTAGTCAGGCCGTCCAGGAGAGAATAATGGGTATGATTGTGGAGGTGGACAAACATTTGAACAAAAAATTAAGCCTTTTTCATCTTTAAACTATAGCAATTTTAAGGGGAGCCAGCAATCTTGCCAAAGAGGCAAAATCTTGTCTAAAAAAATAAAAAGAGACCGATTTTTTGGTCTCTAGGTTTATATTTTTTTATAATTTTTTAAGTGTCTTCGATGTCTTAATCGACATCTGTTACTTCGGGCCGACCCTGGCCCTGAGGCTTTTCAAAAAAAGCTGAAGCGGCAAAAATTGCCGTAAAGACAATTAATGCCCCAATAATAATATCTTGCATGTCAAATAATTTTAAAATTAACTGATTATCAGTATACTATATATTCTCTATCTTGTCAAGGATGTTGCCCAACTCTTCCTCGCTATAAAAATCTAAGACCACCCGGCCGCCGCGGCGGGAACGGATAATCCGCGCCTTGGTGCCGAAGAAGGAACGCAACTGCGCCTCCTTGTCTTGGTCGGCATAATTAATAGTAATTCGCGCCGCCTTGGTGCCGCCTAAGCGTTTTGTCTCTTCGCTGGTTTGGGCGACCGTCAAGTTTTGATTAACAATTTTTTTAAATAAAACCATCTGCTGACCCGGGCTGGCAATGCCCAATAAATATTTAGCATGCGCCTCGCTGATGCGTCCGGAACTGAGAGCGCGCTGAATTTCTTCAGGCAAATCCAGTAAACGGAGGGTATTGGCGACGCTAGAACGCGCCTTGCCGGCTTTTTTAGCGGTCTCTTCCTGGGTGAGATTGAATTCATCCATTAAGCGGCGGTAGGCGCGGGCAGTCTCAATCAAATCTAAATCCTGGCGCTGGACATTTTCAATCAAAGCTAACTCTAATTTTTTCTGTTCGCTGGCCTCTCTGATGATTACCGGCACTTCTTTCAGACCTAAAGCCTTAGCGCTGCGCCAACGCCTTTCTCCAGCGATTAATTCGTAGTTATCGCCCTGGCGCGTCACCACTAAGGGCTGAAGGATACCGTGCTCTCTAATTGAATCAATTAATTCCTGCAAAGAAATCTCGCTGAAATTATGGCGGGGCTGATAAGGGTTCATCACGATGCTATCTGGATTTACGCGAAAAACCCTGTCCGCATCGGATAAGGCCGCCGCCGGCTCCTTCTGCTCATCGGAAACAGCGGCTTCAAAAGTTTTTTTAGGAATAAGGGAGCCTAGGCCCCGGCCCAAAGCTTGCGCCATATAATTTATATTGAGTATCTAGATATTAATATTTTTAAAGCTTGCTTAAATGCCTGCCCGCGATGGTTAATGACTACCAGTTCTTCCGGTTCGCATTCGGCATTGCTTTTTTCATAATTGAAATCTCCGGCTAAAAAAATTGGAGCATAGCCGAAGCTTTTATCTCCGCGCATCTCTAAAGCCACTTTACCCCGCCAGACAGCCGCCACGGTATCGATGAAATTATCTTGCGGATTATAAATAGCGACACTGCAATGATAATGGCAATCGCGCTCAGACATAGGCACGGCGGATAAAGCATCTAACAATTTGAGATTATTGGCAATATCGGTCTTTTCGGCGGAATAGCGGGCAGACAGGACGCCGGGAGCACCCTTAAGGGCGTCAACACATAAACCGCTGTCATCGGCTAAAGTGAGCATGCCGGCGGCTTGGCCGATAAGCAGAGCTTTAATCAAAGCGTTACCCTCAAAACTGCTGGCATTTTCCTGAATATTAATTTTCATTAATTCCGGATATTCGAACAAAAAATGCAAATTAAAACCGGAGTTTCTAAAAATCTCTGAAATTTCCTGAGCCTTACCTCTATTGGCGGTGGCAATGAGAATATCTTCCATAGTTAAAGCGCCCCGGACTCTAAAGCTATCACTTCTTGGGCTAAATCTTCGTAGGCCTTAGCACCCCTTGATTTCGGGTCGTAATGGAGAATGCTACGGCCGTAACTCGGCGCTTCAGCGAGCTTGACGCTGCGCGGAATCACGGATTTAAAAATCTTGCCTGGGAAAAATTTATTTAATTCTTCCAAGACCGCTCCTGATAATTTATTGCGCCGATCAAACATCGTAACCACCGCCCCCATAATTTCCAAATTCGGCTTTAAATTTTCCTTAACTAAATTGATAGTTTCCAATAATTGGCCCAAGCCTTCCAAAGCATAATACTCGCTTTGCATGGGAATAAGGATGGAGTCGGCCGCCACCAGGCTGTTGACCGTCAATAATCCCAAAGAAGGCGGACCATCAATAATAATATAATCGTAATCGCCCCTAACTTCCTCTAACAGCAAGGCCAAACGGAATTCGCGGTTTTCTAAAGACACCATTTCAATTCCGGCGCCGGCTAAAGACACGGTAGCCGGAGCGACGCTATACCGGTCTTGCTCTGTCTTTTTGATGACTTCCCGCAAACTTTTCTGTCCCAGCAAAGCCTCATAAATTCCGGCTTCAAGCTGGGCATGCTCAATGCCGAGACCGGAAGTCGCATTCGCCTGCGGATCTAAATCAAGCAGCAAAACCGACTTGCCAGCCGCCGCTAAATAGGCCCCTAAATTAACGGTGGTAGTAGTTTTACCCACCCCGCCTTTTTGATTGACGATAGCAATAATCTTAGCCATACTAAAAACAGCAATTTTAGTAAAAAAAGAGAAAATATCGATTAGTTCTTTCTCATTATATCGTAAATGGAAGCCTTTGACAATCAAAAATTTATTTATTATACTTAAATCCATAATCGCCAAAGTCGCAAAGGCCGCGGTGGCGGAACTGGTAGACGCGCACGACTCAAACTCGTGTGGGGGAGACTCCGTGAGGGTTCGATTCCCTCTCGCGGCACATAAAAAAGACTCTTTACGGAGTCTTTTTTGATATCTTATATATAAAATTATTTTAAATTATAAGTGTGGTCGCTGCGTTTTTCTAACGAGATAATACTGATGCTATTTTTCATTATATGATAAATAATTCTAAATTTACCCTTACGTACTCGAAAAATATTAATTTTACCTTTTAATTTTTTCACATCCAAATCATCAAATTTTCCCATTTTTATATTTGTCCATTGAATTTAAAGACGTTTTAAGATATCGTCAATATCCACTCCGCCTTTTTTTACTTTGGTAAAATCAGCCACTTCTTCCCAGCGATTATCCTCTTCTAAGGGGGAAATTCTAAAAATTGGCTTACTTTGCTTAACTATTACAAAAGATTGTCCAGACTTTAGCTCCTGGATATATTTATCCATATGAAGGCGTAAATCTTTTAACGCAATAATATTAGACATACGGCTTAGATTATAAATAAGTTTATCTTTGGTATAACTAAAGATAAACTTTGAGTCAAGGGTTAAAACTACCTTATCTTCTGGAATCTAACGGTAAATAAAGGCTCATATTCCACTTGATTTTCATCAATCACTTTCACCGCTTCCCCTTTGGTCAACTGAGTCAAAGCGATGTCGCTTAACATCTGCTTGTCGCCGGCAATATTCAATTTTAAGCCTTCCAACTTATCAAATTCTTCTTTCAAATCCGCTTTTACACCGGCTTCAATCTGTTTTTTCTTTACTTTTAAAGCCTCCAATTCCTCTACTGCTTCGTGATAGCCGGCATTGACCGCCAAAGCTTCGCGATACATTTTTTTCAACTCCCGCTGGGTTTTCTGCTGTTCTTGCAGACGTTTAAACACTTCGTTCAATTGAGACATATGACTAAAAAAATAAATAATAAAAACACCAAAGAGGCGCCGGCAAAATTATAACACGAATAAGCGCAAAGACAAAAATTAATTTTTAATCATCAAAAAATCGCCCCTAGGCGATTTTATAAATGGAATAAAGCTAAGCAACTATTGGATAATGCCTCCGCCCAAGAGACGGCGGCCTTGATAGAAAACCGCGCTCTGCCCCGGCGTTACCGCCCGCGTCGCCTTTCTCAATTTGACTGTCAACTCGCCCTTTTTCTTGCCGGCCTCAAGCTTGCAAGGTAAAGCCTCATGTCGATAGCGAATAACTGTTTTACAGGACAAAGGCAATAAGGGCTTGTTCTTATCCATCCAAGTCGCCTGTTTTACAATAAACTCCCGACGATACAGAAGATTGTCGTTCCAAGTGCGCACTACCCACAAAATATTATTTTTTTGATCTTTAGCCGCCACGTAATAAGGGCCGGTGCCGCCGATTTCTATGCACCTTCTCTGCCCGATGGTATAAAGAGGCAGGCCGAGATGCTCACCGATAATTTGGCCGTCCTCCTGTCTTTTAATGGGGCCGGGCTTTAAGCGCAAATGTCTTTTTAAGAAATTATTATGCGGACCGTTGAGGAAACAGATATCTTGGCTTTCCACTTTACTGGCAGTGGGCAGGCCGTATTTAGCGGCCAAAGCGCGCACCTCCGGTTTAGTGTAATTGCCTAAGGGAAAATATAAATGCCTGATTTCCGCCTGGCTGAAAGTATAGAGAAAATACGACTGATCCTTATTGCTGTCTTTAGCCATATAGACTTTGGTTTCTCCGCCTCTGTCCAACCGCTTGAGATAGTGGCCGCTGGCAACGCCGTCATAGCCCAAAGACAAAGCCTTGCGCAAAAGCAAGCCGATTTTAATCTGCTTATTGCAAGCAATACAAGGGTTGGGAGTCCGTCCGGCTTCGTATTCGGACAGGAAATAATCAACCACCGCTTTCTTAAATTCAGGGGCAAAGTTTAAAGTAAAAAAAGGAATACCTACTTTTGCCGCCACTTTTCTAGCATCGAGCAGAGACTCCAAAGAACAGCATTTATTCTCGCTTTTATCCGGATCAGTCTTGTCTTTCCAAAAATTTAAAAAAACACCGCTAACATCATGCCCCTGATTTTTCAATAATTGCGCCGTCACCGAGGAGTCGACTCCTCCGGACATGGCCACCAATATTTTCAATTTCTTTTTTTTCATAAATTTAGACATCGAGGATAATCGTCGTCGGTCCGTCATTTATCAATTCAATCGCCATATGCTCGCCAAAAGCCCCAAGAGCGACCGACAGGCCCAAAGCGCGCAAATCTGCAGCCAGGATTTCAAATAAAGGCCTTGCCTGCCCCGGCCGGGCCGAATCGATAAAACTGGGGCGATTGCCGCGGCTGGTATCGCCGTAGAGAGTAAATTGGGAAACAAGCATCACGCTCTCCTTTTTATCCAGTAAAGACAGATTCATTTTTTCTTCCTCATCAACAATGATGCGCAACTTACTGATTTTTTCCGCCAGCTTATGCGCCTGTTCTTCGCCATCACCGACTTTTACCGCCACTAACACCAAAAAGCCGGCCTCAATCCGGCTTATTTCCTTGCCGGCGACGCTCACTGAGACCCGGCGGACTCTTTGTATCACTGCTCTCATAGGCTGTTAAATAATTCCAAATAACGCTTCGCCGTCTTTTCCCAAGAAAAATTATGAATTTGTTCTTGCCCGGCTTTAATCAGCCGCGTCCGCACTTGGCTATCGGTGACCACCAGCTCCAAAGCTTTGGCAATTTCGTTGATATCATGGGGATTAACCGTCAACGCGGCCGGGCCGACGACCTCCGGCAAACTGGAAACATTACTGGTAATCACCGGCAAATTGCGGGCCATTGCTTCAAGCGGCGGCAAGCCAAAACCTTCATAATACGAAGGGTAAATAAAAACTTCCGCCCGCTGATACAAAAGTTCCTTTTCACGGGCCGATACATATCCTAAAAATTTAATATCGCGACGATAGGGTGATTCCTCCCAAGCGCGATAAATCAGGCGGTTGCGCCAGCCACTGCCGCCGGCCAAAACTAATTGCAAATCAACCAAATTGACATTTTCATCCCGCAAGCGATTATAGGCATAGATAAGGCCGGCAATATTCTTGCGCGGCTCAATCGTGCCTAAATATAAGATAAAACGCTTTTTTAACTCATGGCGGCGGAAAAAATTGCGCTCTTCTTCCGGCCCGGGCATGGGCACGCCCGGATTGACTCCGGAATAAATCGTATGGACTTTTTCCGGCTCGATTTTAAGCAATTCAATGATATCTTGGCGAGTATTTTCAGAAACAGCCACAATCGCGGCGCATTCGGAAGCTAATTTTTTCAAAGCCAAAGCCCGATGCCAAAAATTTTTGCGATAGCTGAAAAATTCAGGATAATGCAGAAAGGAAATGTCATGGATAGTCAAGACATGCTTGGTCTCCTTAGAAAAATTGCTGAAGTTAATATGCGGCGACCAAAAAACATCAACTCCGCCCGCCAAACGGTCAAGCTTCGGCCAGGCCAAGCTTTTCTGCAAGCAATAATTGAAAAATTTATTAGGATAATGGCTGCGCTTCACTTCCAAATTAGGGTGTTCAAAATTACCGATGCGAGAACGGACATCGCGGAAAGAATTATAAAAAAGGCGATATTCATTATCGTTATCAAGGCGCAGCAGCGTACGCAACAATATCGAAGTATATTCGGAAACGCCGCTGTACTGCTTATCCATTAAAGCCCGGATGTCGACTCCTATCTTCATAAGCACATTTAGGCCAAGCCTTGTTTAGATTTGATAAAAGCGGACAATTGGCGTTTGAATTCGGCGACGGAATAAAACGCGGCATGCTCTTTGATATCCTGGCTATTCCAGTTTTTCCGGCCGCTGTCTAAATCTGCTAAAAAATTACGGACCAGGAGCATCAAAGCCGCCGGCGTCTGTTCGTCAAAAAATAAACCGGTCTTATCTTCAATCACGGTTTCCGTCGCTCCGCCGCGGCGATAGGCTAAAACGGGCCGGCCGGCAGCCATCGCCTCCACGGCGGTGATACCGAAGTCTTCTTCTTGGGGATTGATAAAGGCTAAAGCATTGGCATAAAGCTCGGCCTTCTTATCTTCATCAACGCGTCCTAAAAATTCAATATTAGAAGCTCCGCCCGCCAAACGGCGCAAGCGCGGCAAATCCAGGCCATCGCCGAAAATTTTCAAATTAAAACCGTCGCCCAAAGCTTTAAAAGCTTGGACCACGATATCGGCGCGCTTATAGGGGGCCAGACGGCAGCCTAAAAGGAAATACCTTTCCTGCCGGCTCTGGCGGCTTAAATCGGCAATCTTGAATTTATCGGTTTCTACCGGCGGATAGATTATTTCCGAATCCCGACGGTAGTATTTACTGATTCTTTTTTGGACAGTCGCGGAATTGGCGATAAAATAATCAACCCGCTGGGCGGCGGCATAATCCCATAGGCGCAGACGCCCCAAAGTCAAAGAAATAATTTTCTTAATCCACTTATTATACTTCAACTCATTCAGATACTGATGAGCATCGCTCCAAAGATAGCGCGTGGGCGTATGGCAATAGCAGATGTGCAAAGTATCGGGAGAAGTGATGACGCCTTTGGCAAAAGCGCTGGCATCGGAAATTACCAAATCAAAATCGCGCAAATCAAAAAACTCCACCGCCATCGGCATAAAAAACAAATACCATTTATAGTGCTTGACGCCTCCGGGCAAGCGCTGAATAACAGAGGTCTCAATGTGGCGGCCGGCAAAATTCTTGTCGACATTCTTCTTTTCGTACAGCAAAGTATAAATCGGCGCTTCGGGAAACATTTCCGTCAGCACTTTTAACACTTTTTCCGCCCCGCCCGCTTGCGCCAGGTGGTCGTGGATAAGGGCTACTTTCATCTTTTTTAAATATTATTCCGCTTGGCGATGTTTCAAGACCGCCAAAGGGGTTTTTAGAAGGATAGAAATATCCAAAAGCAAAGACCAGTTCTCCAAATAATAGACATCCAGCTTAACCTCTTCTTCAAATAATAAGTCGCTGCGTCCGGAAACCTGAGCCATGCCCGTAATACCAGGCTTCACCGTTAAAGTTTTCTTATGGTGATGCTCATATTTCGCCACTTCTTCCGGTAAATGCGGCCGCGGACCGACTAGGCTCATCTTGCCGATAAACACCAGGAATAATTCCGGCAATTCATCCAAAGACCAGCGGCGGATAAGTTTGCCCACGCCGGTCACCCGCGGATCATCCTTAATCTTTACCAAAGGCCCATCCGTGCGCAAATTCTTATCAGCCAATTCCTTGTAGCGCATGCTGTCGGAATTAACAATCATGGAGCGGAATTTAAAATAATTGAAAGGCTGGCCGCCTTCACCAACTCTAGTCACGAAAGAGCCGTCATCGCGGCGGGAGAAAAAAATCGGACCACGGGAATCAAGCTTGATGGCTAGGGCTACTAATAACAAAATCGGAGAAAATAGGATAATGAGAATGGCGGAACCGAAAATATCAAACAATCTTTTCCAAATGCGCCCCCAGCCGTCCAAAGTCGTTTTCTTCACCTCCACAATCGGGATGCCGGCCAAATCGCTCACCTCGGTGCGCAAGACCTTTACCTCCAATAAATCGGCTACATATTTATAGACAAGATGATGCTCGGAAGCAAAATCATACAGGCGCAAAGCTTCCGCCTTACTTAAATTGGGATCGCTCTGCATAATATCGTCCACTCTTTGGGCCTGCATTATTTCCGTTAATTCCTGAGCGCTTTCTAAAGAAAAATCGCGCAAGCGCTTGACGACGCGATAGCCTAATTGCGGAGTGGAAGCAAATTCAGACAGCAGCTTATCCGTAGTTTTGCTGTTGCCGACCAGCACTAAATTGCGGGTGCCGACGCCGTAGCGGAAAAGCAAACGCCTCAGCCAGCGTACCAGCAAATGGCCGAAACTGACATAAATTATCGATAAAAACCAAGCGGCAATCACGATAAAGCGGGAATCAAATAATTCCCGGCGGAAAAAAATATAAATAGCAATCAAAGCCAGGCCGGTAGAACAAGCGAGAATTACCCGCGCCAATTCCCGGGCGACATTGGCGGGGCGGCGGATGCTGTAAAGTCCGGAAAAAGCAAATACTAAAATCCAGGCTAAAGCGATAATAGCCACGAGTTCCAGATACCTGTCAAAGGGCAAATTGAAGATTACCGGCCTGATATCGGTAGAAAGACTGGAAAAACGCAGATGATAGGCGGAAATTGCCGCCAGAACCACAAGGGCATAGTCTAAAGGCACGAGCAAGAAACTAAAAAATAGTTCCGGTTTTTTCATATTAATATTGAAACCAAATTAAGCAGGGTCTTAATCCGGTTATTTAAAATATTGTTAAAGGGGCAAGCGATAAGCCGGATTCTGTCGTGAGCGGCCATTTATCTAGCCCAACCGTCGCCGATTGAGTCAAGCGAGCTACTTTTTACTATTCAATAAAGAATAGCTTTGCTCTTGCTTCAGGCAGGGTTTACCGCGGACACGCCGTTACCGGCGGCCGAAGCCTGTGGCCCCAAAGGACCTCAAGCGACTTTTCACCTTTCTCCATCCGAAAATGGATAGTATTGTCTCTGTGGCACTTTCCCTAAGATTACTCTTGGCGGACGTTATCCGCTGCCATTTTTGAGAAGTCCGGACTTTCCTCTTCTTGGCGCCAAATAGCGCAAAAAAGCGGCCGCTTACTTGCCCCGATTAACACCTTTATCGTACTAAAAATACCAAAAAAAATCAAATTTTAGCACAATATTTAAGGATTATTGACAAGGTATTGACATTTAATATAAAAAGTGCTATTATTATCAACATGAGCATCGGAAGTTTCCGGCAAAATGCTCTTTAAAAACAAAATAATAAAACGATGAGAAAGCAGATTTTCATTTTTACGGTCATTATGACCGCTGCGCTCTTTCTGAGCAACCAGGCTTCGGCCCAATCATTTACCTTGAACCCCAAAAATGGATGGTTCGAGAATGTAAAATTTGACCCCCAGAATTTCATGGACGTATACACGTCAGCCGTGCAACTCAACCACCGTCGTTTTGATGATGTGAGCAAAATCCAGATAGGAGATACAATTTTGTTCCCTGCCCGCACCGTCGATGGGGATATAGAATACTGGATTGCAGACGCTCCGTCGACACATGACGGTAAGCACGATTGTATCTGGAGGCTTGCCGAAAGATATCTTGTGTATCAGTTGCCAACCCAACCGAATAAACCCGTTGTTGAACCTCAGCCCGAACCTCAGCTGGATCCAGCAAGTCCACAGGAAAAAGAAAGTATCCCCTGGTGGGCATGGCCAATTCTCGCCTTATTTGTACTTGGTTTTCTCTACTTGGTATTAAGGAGTCAAAACAAAATGCACCGCAATCCTGACAGCCATCCCCCGGTAATACAGGGAGGTCTCAGTCGCAACCTTGAAGAAGCAACAAGCCAAATCGCTACCAACAACAATGTAGTGAGAACCGAGCGGGTTGTTTTGGTAAGAGAATCCGGACCTCAAACGTTGAGGGTAGAAATGGAATTTGGGGATAATATAAAACGCGATGTTGATATCAAATCTGGAGAAGTTTTTGTCTTGGTTACATTGAGAACCAATGGCTCAAATACTATCCAGGAATTGTACCGCAACCACTGCGGCAACAAAACCGGCCCCGTTATTTCTTCGGGAAAAATCAACACGCTGAACCGCGATGAGAATGGAAACATCGTATTACCCCTTGGATGGCGCTTTGTAAAAGAAGCTGAATATGTTCCGACAACAGATGAAGCAAGCGCCTCCTTGACACAGGTCCAGACACCGGTCCCGACTCCAACCACAGAACTCACTGATATGTTAACAAAGGTCAGGGAAATGATGCCGCAAGGAACAAAAAAACTCACCCTCAATTATAATATTGACGGGAAGCAGGGAGAGATTAATCTCGAAATAAAATAGAGATAATCTAAAAATTTTGTTCCAAGACCAGCCCTATCATAAGATAGTAAGCTGGTCTTTTTTTATCCTCAAATCAAAAGCGGGAGCTTGAATGCTCCCGCTTTTTTCTTATTCCGGCTTCTCGGCCGCATACTCTTCCCCAACCTTATCCGCGCTCAAACTTCCCTGCCATAACTTAAAATTATCAATCATATAATCACCCACCGAACTCCGAAAACTTAAATTATCTATTTTCGCCCCTGCCGGCAAAGGCAGGCGCTCTAAATCAAGTTTCAACTCTCCATCTACGAACAACTGCCAGAGGTAGCGATAATCATCATAAACTAAAGCTAAATGATGCCAAAGATTGTCTTCCGGCAAAACTTCATGCCCTTCCGTGAAAAATTCTTCTTCCCTTTCCGTCCAAAGACGTTGTTGCCAATTATCAAGAGCGAGGCTCGCTAATTTTTCTTCTCCTTGATTAAAATCAAGATGCAAACGGCCGCTATAGGGCAAAACTGCATTATTCTGCCACCACCAAGAAGCAGAAAAATTATTAATGTTGATTGCCGGCACCTCTAAATTATAGGCCTTACCGATGGGAGGAAATGACAGAGCCTTGCCGGATAAACCATTGTAGACCAAAGCCCCTTCCGGCAAATCCCAATTAAGATTACCCACACTGTCATGAGCGATGTTGCCGCTAGCTTCATCAAATTGCCAAGAGTGCAATAAATTTACACTGGGAGGCGCTTGTCGGCCTATTTGGGGGTTAAAGGGCTGATTGGCATTGGTAACAGCCATAACTTCCTCCGGACTTAAAGCCCGATTCCATAAAGCGATATCGTCGATAATTACCACACCGGCATAAGCGCCGATTTGCAGATTATCAAAATCAGGAGCAAGGCCGCTGAAATTTTGAAAAAACATTTCTTGGCCGTCAATGTAGAGCGCCCAGTAGCCGCCGGCCGCATTCCAAACTAAAACCCCTTGATGCCACTTGTTATCCATATAACCGTTGGCATCATAGCGGCCATCTAAACCCGGGAAACCCGTAAAAGAAAACATAGTGGCAAAAATCTCGAAGCGCAAACCGACATTGTCCTCAGTATTGCTAAAGACAAAATAAGGGTGGCCGTATTCGCCGTCGCCCTTATACTGGAAAGCAAAGCTAAAATTAGAGCCGCTAAGAGCCGGCGATAAATCCGCCTGGAAGTTTTCCGCGCCGTTATAGGAAATACGGCGGCCGCAACCCCAGCGCCCAATCATCCACTGGCCACCCCCGTTTAAAGCGGAGGAACTATGGTGGCTAATCATATCGGCCGTGCTACTGCCTTCGCATTCAGAAAAAGACCATAAGTATTGCAAGCCGGGACTATCTATGCCTGCTTGCAAAGTAAAGGGCTGATTAGAGGAATCACCTCCCTCCTCTTGATTATCATTATTGCCATTTTCCGATTCGTTTCCGCCGTTACCTTCTTCCTCGTTATCATTTTGATTATCATCTTCCCCTTCTTCCTCTTCTGCATTAGGCATGACTCCGCCCAAAGGCCATAACAAAAAATCATGGGCATTATCGTCGTTATCATAAATCGGCGGCCAGTTCGCTTGTTCTCCGATATTTAAAATATCCGCGAGCACAGTTGTAGCCAAAGCCTTGCGCCTTAACAAATACCCGCTTGATAGAGCCGGGGCCGGACCGCTGCCGTCAAAATACTTAGCTTCGCCGTAAGCGAGGATATCGATAATATCGGCATCATCGGGACTGCTGACCGCCCCGCTGGCCAAATAAATGGTGTAGCCGTCATCCATCAGAGTAAAGTCGGGGCGCAAAGCAATAGCCGAAGCGGCCGCTTTTAAGTCCGGGGCGGCATCATCGCGGACAATACGATAAGGGGCGCCGGCGCGAATAATCGTTCCGCCCGGAAATTCGCCGTCAGCGGCGGCGTCAAAGCGCAAGATAATCCCGGGATCAAGGGCTGTCCGGCTTTTTTCCAAACGAATTTTCTGCGCCGCTAAATCGATATCTTGGTCGCCGTAATTCCAAATTTCCAGCCAGTCATCATTGCCTTCGGTATGAAGGCGGCTGATAAGCAGAGTCAAAGGCTTGTCCTCCTCGGGCTCGGCTTCCTTGTCTCCATTATTATTACTCAAAGCAGGAGTGCCGGTCGCGCTGCTACTGGCTGTTTTGTTTAAATTATGTACGACCGGCGACCACAAGGCGACGTTAGTTTTCTTAGAGCTGGCGCTGGTGGCGGTAGCGTTGCTGATTTTAACATCGCTCCCCATGGTTTCCTTTTTAGGCTCCGAATTTTCGGCACTGTCGGAAGCGGCAGACAGCCTCAGCGCGCCGAACACATCATCGGCAACCGATTGCTGAGCCGGCGCCGTTTTCTCCTCATCTTCCTGGCCTCTTACCGGCTTTGTTTCCGTCTTGGTGCCGATTTGATTATCGGCCATATTTGGATTGCTCACAACCGAGAGAGGACCAGAAACCGATTTTTCTTTTTCAGGGCTGGAACCAGCGTTATCGATTTCTTTACTCCCCGCCGCATCATCCCAAACTAAAGCACTGGACTCGTCTTTGCCGTTTAATAGAGAACTTAAACCTTTACCGACCGCGCTGGCGATTTTTTTGACGCTTGATACCGGATTATTAATCAAACTCCACTTTAAAATAAGGCCGACATTATTAACCTTACCCCTTACCGCTTCATCCGGAAAACTGCTGCTTATCTTTATATCGACTGGGACGTCTTTAAGACTGGATTGAGAGGCTTGAGTATAGGGCAAAAAAATATAGCGTTCCACCCCATATTCTTTGCCGGCATTATAGCCAATAATTTCCGGTGCCGGTAAAATTGTGCTTTTGCGCCTGGCAATTTTAGAGAATTCCCGGCGCGTAGAAAAGCAGTCGCCTTCATCGTTATACAAACTGTCCTTGTCATAACCGTCAGGCGTGATATCGACGGCATAATAACTAGGGTTATATTCTAAAGCACCCAGGCGTTCGGGATTATTGGCATTGGCGCTCTCATAGACTTTCTCGGTCAAACCGACGCAAGTCCAGTCGCCGCTCCAGGGTCCTTTCTGGGCGGAAAAATCAAAATCATAGGCTAAATCGGCGCTGGCCAAATATTTCGCCAGAGCCACCGCCCGCGCTCTCTGCCAAGGCGTGGCAGCCACGGGCAATTTGGCTGCCACCAATTCTTCCCCTTCGGCTTCATTGATAAAATACTTAGCCGGAGTCTTGACAATGCCGGTACTAAGCGCTTCCACGATATAATCGACTCCGTCTTCCTGGCCGATATAAATAGCAGCATGGCCGGGATAAATATGATTGATAATACCGAATTTTTCCGCCAACAAATCCTGGCTGCTATAGCCGTACATTTTGCCTTGGCCGGAAGTGCGGAACAAAAGCGTGCCCGGTTCCATCGCCCGAGCAGAGGGAATAAAAATAACAGCCAAAGATAATAAAAAGGCGGGGATAATAAATTTAAATCTATAAAGCTTCATAAAATTCCTGCCATTCCCGCGCCGAAGGGCTTGGCGTTTCTATATTTATTTTAAAATGTAAGCGCAAAGCCTCGCCGGCTAAGCCGCGGCTGATTGCGTCCAAGCGGCTGTTAGAGGCTAAAGCGGACAAAAGCGCGCGAATTTTTTCCGGATATTTTTCAATTAAAGAAATTAAAAGCCAAAGACGCCGCCAGCGTGCCGCCCCTGTTTCCGCCTCGCTAATCAAAGCGGATAAAATATCGGCTTCCGACTCCGACCAGTCTATCTCCGCGTCCGGCCAAGCGGCCAGCGCGCGGCTCGCCGCCGTCAATATTGCTTCCGGCACATTGGCTAAAATCAAAGACTTCAAAGCGATAAGATTAGTTTTATCCGGAAAAGAGGCCAACAATTCAATTGCATAAAAACGCTCCTCTAAAGCCATCTCTTTATCAGCCATCACTACCCTTAACCGCTCCTGCCAAGCCTCATCCTCGAAAGCCTCAGGAAAAGAGCGGACGATTAAGCGCTTTATCTCCGCGTTCGCGCTTTGATTGGCGATAATCTGCGCCAAAACTGGCGGCAAAGAATCAGCCTGCTTATCCGCCGCCATAATTTTTATAATCGCCGCCTGCAGTTCTTCCGAACCTTCCGCCAAAGCTTCCGCCAAATTAGCCGTAGCTAAATCAGGATATTTTTGGTAGTAGGGTCGCCAGATGGCAGCATAGGCCTGGCGCTTAGCCAAGCAGTCGTCTCGGCAGGAGCCTGCGAACGTGGCGCGAAAGTGGCGCCAAGCAATTTCAGCGCGCAAAGCTGCCGGATATCTTGTCCAGGAGCGGAAAAGATAGGGCGACAAGAGTAAAAAAATCAAGAGCAACAAAGAGCCCAGACTCAAATAAAGCCAATAACGTTTCAGAAAACGAAGGCTTTGCTTCTCTTTCTTCTTGTTTAAATTCAAGGGCATTAACATAAAAATAGGCGCCGGCGATTCCGCTCCCGACTGGCGCGTTAATCGGGAGCGAAATCATCACCGGCATTAAGAGCGCCGGAATTAAGCATAGCAAAAGCACCCTGAAACTCCTTAAAGAATAAAATGAAAAATAACTGAACGATATCAATTAAAAAACACCCGTAAAAACGGGTGTTTCTCTGTCGAAATCTAATTAAAAAAAATTACTCCAAAACAGGGCTAGTGCTGGCGTTGCTAGAAATTCCTTTCAAAAAAGCTTGGACAGCCGGACGCAAAGACGAGTCGATATCGGCGGCTTGGATAGCGGCTTGGAGTGCGGCCTGAATATTGCCGGCGGCTAATTCCGCTTTAGCTAAATTGACATACATAAGCGCATCGGTGCTGCCTTTTTGAGCTAGCAGACGATAGGCCGACAATAAGCGCGCGCTGTCGTTATCAGCCAAATAATGCTCAATGGCAGCTTGTAAAACATTAGGCATGGCGCTGTTACCCCCCTTATCCAAACAACGGTCGATATATTCTTGATAAACACTATTCTCCACTAGAAAATAATAATTACCCAGCTGGCAGGCAGTTTCAATATAATCCGGATTCAAAGATTCGGCCGTGCGCAAGGCCTGTTCCACGGCCGGCAAATCGCCGCGATTGGCCTGCACCTGGGCCAAGATAAAATAGACGGGGATGCGGCGCGGACTGGAAGCCAAAGAATGCTGGATAGCCGCCAAGGCTTTATCAGAATAATCTTTAAAGACCGAGGGCTCATTCGAATAATAGCGGGAGATAATATCATAAAGCTGAGCCGCCTGCATCTGCGCCAGACTATCATCGGGATTATAGGCTAAATTCTTTTCCGCCATAGAGGCGGCAAATTCCAAAGCCGGCTGGACTTGCTCGTCGGGCAGTTTCGTGAAAATAGTCGGATTATTCACGATAATATTAATTAAAGTCGTCCGGCCATCGCGATCTAAGGGCGTAGCGGCGGCAAAAGCCTGGCGATAGGCTAGAAAACCGGAACTAACCTGATTTTGGGCAATATATGAATATCCAGAAATTACGCGATTAAGCATCTGCCAAGGACGCACCGTAAATAAAATAACGGATATTACCATTAAAATCATACTTAAAAGCAAAACACTGCCTTCACCAAAAGATGATAAGCGGACAGGAGCGTCGGTATCCATATCCTTTTCGGTCTGGGCGGAAAACACCAGATAAGCCAAAGCTATCATCAGCCCCATATAAGTGGCCAAAGAATCGAACACGGCCAGATTTTGAACGAAATAAGCGGCTAAAAGAGCGGCAACAACCAGTAATTCTCTCACCGGCATGCCGTCTTTGCCTGGCAGAATACGGCCGCCGCGGCGCCTTAAAGTCGCATACCAATCCCAAGCGGCGGCAATAAAAATGGCAAGATAGGCCAGTAAGCCGATTAAACCGGCAGTGGAAACGATATCGATAAGATTATTGTGTGCCCTATCAAAATAAGTTTCCGTTAAAGCATAATTAAAGAAGCTGGGGTCAAATTGACGGTCGAAAATAATGGCATAATTACCAAAACCGGTGCCCAGCCAAGGATGGAGATGAAAATCTCTGGCCGCCCCTTCCCAAGACAAACGCCTAGTCTGAAAAGTATTCTTGTTAAAACTCAAATCATGAAGAATGGGGTTGGCTTTAAACCACGGCTGCTGATATTGAGAGAATAGAACGATAACTCCGGTAACCGCAACAATCAAGGCTAGCCAGGAAAAACGCCTGACCCCCTTTTTTAAAGCCAAAAGGCCGAAAAGCAGCAAGAGTAAAGCCAGACTTCCCGCCAGACCGACAATCGCCCCGGAAGTATCGGCTTTGAAAAAAGCAATCAGCATTAAAATAATCGCCCCATAAAAAGGCCATTGCCATTTCCAATGGGTCCGCAAGAGCAGAATAACGGCAAAATAAAGATTAAACAGCATGTAGCCGCTGACATAAGCGGTATTACCGATAGTACCGATGGCGGCGCCTCGAACGATAATAATCGCCTCGACCGTAGCCGCTAACACGGAAGCGCTCAACAGCCAATACCAATCTTCCCTATTCCTAAAAGCGGTAATTAAATACAGGTAAAAGATGAAAAAATGAAAAACATGGAAAACGCCGAGCAAGCGTTCGACATCGCCCCAAAAACTAAGGTTAAAATCAACGCCAGTGAAAGCGGACAGAAGAATGGCAGCCAGATAAGCGATTAAGCCCCAAGTAATCAAGGATTTTTGCGGACGAAAATCAGGAAATTTCCAAACTAAGACCAACCAAAAAGGCAATAATAATTCAATTAAAGCGTTAAAAACCAGCTGCTTGGAGGAAATGTAAGGAAATAACAAATTGCCAAATAAAAGAAAGATTACCCCCAAAGAAACAAATACTCCGACTTGAAGAATGCGTTGATAGATTTTTGCAGACATAAAGCTTAAATTTAAAAATAAAATCGCTAAAATTATTATATAATAGAAAAAGTAAAACGACAACGGACATTCTCAAAAAGACCCTCGGCATCACTGGGGGTCTTTTTATATCTCCGCTCTAAAAATTTAAGATAATTTAATACTTAACTTAGCCCCCAAAGCCAGAGCGACTTTATCCAATAACTTGATGCTAAAATTTTGATTGCCGCTTTCCATGCGGGCGACATTGCTCTGCGTAGTGCCGATTTTTTTCGCTAAGGCCTTTTGGCTCATCTGCTGCCGCTTGCGCAATTGCAAAATTTGATAAGCAATTTCCAATTGCCGGCCATATTCATCAAATAAAGCCTTATTGCGCGGATCTTTTAATTCCTCGGCTAAATAATCGGAGAAGTCGGTAGCTTTATCTAATAATTTATTTTTTTTAATCATATAATTGGGGATTATTAATTACACCCTCGTAACGCTTTTGTGCTATTTTTATTTCTCTACTTGGTGTTTTGTTTGACTTTTTAATAAAAATGCTTAGCATTACAATATTTTTATTAACAAAACTAAAATATAATAAGCGATGATGACTATTCGAAAAATCAACTCTTAATTCCCTTATCTTGCCTTGAATGTGGCGACCATAAGGCTCATCAATATAGCCTCCGTGCGAACGTAAAAAATCTAAATATTTATTAATTTTTTGTTTAATCTTAATATCAACCCGACGCAAATAATCTAAAACCGGCTCCTTTTGGGTAAAACTATTTTTATAAAACTTAATTTTATACTCTTCTTTATTATATATCATATACGATATGTAGTCAAACAATAAATTAAAACACCTCTTTGATATTATAAAGAATAGATGATGAATATAAGTTAAACTAATAATAAAAACCCAGAACTTATCTGGGTTTTTAAATTTCAATTTTTAGATTAATTTAAGCGGCAGTTTTACCGGGGATAAATTCGGTAAAAGTACGAGCACCGAGCTCATTATCAATCATATAAACCGCCGGGCCTTCAGAGCCAATCATCTTTAATTTATCACTTATTTCCGTGGCATTAGCTTCTTCTTCCACCTGCTCATCGATATACCAGCGAATAAATGATTCTAAAGCATAATCTTTCTCTTCTTTGGCGGCCTCATAGATAGCATTAATGCAAGCGGTGATGTGCTGTTCGTGCTTTAAAGCGGCGGCAAAAACATCGGCCGGCTTATCTATCCCCTGCAAATCGGGTTGAGCAATAGCGCTTAAAACCGGCTCCTGGCCGCGGCTAAGCAGAAAGAAAAAGAAACCTAAAGCATGATTATGCTCTTCCTTGGCTTGAATCTGCATCCAGTTGGCCATTCCCTTCAAATTCCAAGACTCTAAACGGCCGGCCAAGGCTAAATAGAGATTGGAAGAATACATTTCCTCGCGAATTTGTTCATTTAAAATGTTTTTTATCTTATCAGTCATATTATTATAATTATTCCCTTTTAATTAAGGGTAAAGAGTATTATAGCACAAAATTATAGTCCTGTTAAGCTAATAATTGGATATTTAATTTTGCTTTAAAATATTTAATCTGCTATAATAATAAAGTGCTTGTGAGTGCAAACTCCGTTCGGCTAAATCCTGCAAAGGACTATAAGCCGAAGGCAAGCACAGGCAAAAAACTCTTATCAGAATAAGGGTTTTTTGTTTATTCATCCTCTATTTTACTGGAAGCAATTAATTTTTCCCTACCTCTTAAAGACCAATAAGGCATTACACTCCAAAAATGATAAAAACTATTATTACCACCCACTCTTCTGATTATTATTTTAATCCTAATCTTTCTCATAAAACTTACTATAGCCCAAAAAGCAAACCATTCGGTAATATGAGGATTATTATTATTGTCCAATAATAAAGTACGTCTATACTCTTGAATGGTAGTGGCTTGCCGCAAAACTCTTAAGGCGTCATTTAAAAAAATTAGTTTATTTTTTTGGACTGCCTTACTTCTTTCTGATCGATTATTGTCATAACGCAAATGATGCCAACCGTTAGCATTGAAAAATATACTAGCCTCTAAGGCTGGGCTAAAAATACTACCAATAGCCTTGTATCTGGACTCAACCTCGATTTTTAATTTATTAAACTCTTCTTTCTCGATATTCATAAATAAATAGATTAATGTACATATTTATAATATCAAACATAAGTTAAAATTAGCCTAACAAAAAACCCGGCGCCTAAAAGCGACGGGTTTTTAAATTTAAATCAAAAAACAATTTAAAGAATCTTGTAACTAATATTGACCTCCAAAGGTAAATCACAATCGGCCTGAAAATCTAAGCCCTCCAGGCCTTGAAAATGCAAGCGCATCAGGTAGAGCCCGGGGTCATTCAGGGTTAATCCCTGAATTTTCAAGCGGCTGCGCAGACGCCGCGAACCCTCCTTAAAAAATAATTCACCCCCGAATTGATTAATCTTCTGCCCCTTGGGGTCAAGCAGTTCAGCTTTCAATTCCAACTTGCGATTACCCTGCGACTGCTCATCGCTTAAAAAACTTACTACTTCAAAAGATATAGGCAGATTAATAGGCATGCCCGGCTTTAAAGGGGTGTTGATATTAAGCTCCTCCAAGCAATCATATAAGCTAAGCAAATTGCTATCGATGTCTATCACTGAACTCTGGCATAAAATTGACCAATGATGTTGCATATGATTATTGATGTTTATTATTAAGTTCCAACACAATATCTGTAGGCTTAAATTTTTGATTGCGGCAATTACCTAGCTGCCAAGAAAATCCACCGCTATAAGACAAATCAACCGGAGAAACAAATTGCGGGGCGCTTAATTTAAAACCGAGCGCAGCGGCAATCTTTTCCAAAAAAGATAAGCTGGGTGAAGATGCTCCTCTTTCTAAACGGGAAATAGCAGATTGCTTGGTCTTTAATTTCTTAGCTAAAGCAGCCTGGGTTAAACCCTGAGATAATCTAGCCGTCTGGACCATGTCGGCCACCCTTACCGCTAAATCATCAGACCGATAATATTCTTTACGAAAATTATCATTTTTTAATAATTTTTCTTTAATTTTATTTAAACTCATAAAGATTTGGCTCCAGTTTTTTTACAATCTTATCTCTCAATAAAAGCCTTAAATCGAATTGTTGCAGACATTCTAATTGGGAAAATATGCGTTGAGCATGTGGAGCTCGACCGCAATTAGATAAATTATCAATATAATCAGAAACCAGCTCTTCGCCTCGACTATTCTTATATTCTTGAATTTCCCGCATTATTTTAAGAGTTGGGAAATAATATAACAATTATGTTATAATATTACACCATGCTCAATAAAGTGTCAATCTAAGATAATCCTAGCAAGACTTATATAACGGCAAAATAAAAAAATAATAATCAACACAAAAAACCCGCCACGAGGACGGATTTTAGAGGAAGGGCTTATCGGACCCAGATTAGGACCTGCCGGGACTGCATCAGCTTATTGTATTTGGATCGCAATAAGCGGCGATCGCGGGGAGAATCTTTGCTGACAATGTTTATCAGCCTTTTTTGAGTGGAGAAGATTGAAGTCATCATATGTTTAAAATTAATAAAAAATAAATAAATAAATAAATTAAGCAGAAACCAAATCACGGATAACTTTGACGACAATCCCTCTGACTTCCACTTGCTGGCGAAAAATCGGTTCATAATCGGTATTGGCCGGTTGTAATCTGATTTTATCCTTCTCTTTATAAAATCTCTTCAAGGTCGCTTCGTTGTCATCGATAATTGCCACCACCGTATCGCCGTTATTTGCCCAAGACTGTTTTTTGATAATAAGATAATCGCCGCTGAAGATGCCGTCGCCAATCATGGAATCCCCTTTCGCTCTAAGAGCATATAAGTCTTCCGTCCGGAAACGCCCGTCTGCCGGAATCTGAACCGCTTCATCCGGCACCTCAATCGCTTCCAAGGGTTCGCCGCAAGCAATCGCACCGACTAAAGGCACCGCCAAACTGGAACCGAATTTCACCTTTGCCAGCTCCAAGCTACGCGCCGCTCCTTTTACTCTTTTAATAATCCCCTTCTTAATCAAATTAGCGACATGCTCATGAACCGTGGAAACGGCGGAAGCGCCAATCGCTTCTTTAATCTCATTGAGTGAAGGCGCATAGCCCTTATCGCTTTCGTATTCAGAAATAAAGTCAAAGACTTCTTTTTGTTTTTTCGTTAAAATACTCATATTTACGGCCTTATTTATTGATATTATCATTATACCCGAAACTAAACCGAAAGGCAAGAGTTAGGCTGTGGATAAGTAAAAAGACTGTTTTTACTAACAAAAAACCCGCAATTAAGCGGGTTTTTTATTATATAAAATTTAAAAAATCCTACTTTGTTTCTCCGATAGCAATCTTATAGATATTCTCGTTGGAAATACCTAAAGACAGGCTGCGGAACAAATCCATCAAATTTTCCCTAGTAACATCATGGCGGTAGCCTTGATAATCGATATAAGAGATGGTACCAGCTTTTTCTACTCTCAGCAACAATTTACCGGCCAATCTCTTCATTAAAGCCGCATCCCCTTTCTGTTTGCTCTCCGGCGTCGGTAATTTTTCTAAATTAGCTTCGCTAATACCCAAAGACAAACTTCTAAACAAGCTTAAGGCGTTATCAAGCGTCACCAGATAACGCTTATTATCACCCGGATTAACATACCAAATAACCCCGCCCTTCTCCACCTGGAGTAATAAGCGGCCGGCTAATCTAGCCGCCAGTTTAGCGTCAACGGTCTTAGTGGCCGCTTTCTCGGCGGCAATGGTTTCAGCCACGGTGTCTTTGGTGCGCACAACTTTAATTCCGGCTGCCAGGCTGGTCTGCTTGCTCACCGCATCATAAGCGGTTAAAGACCAAGCGTTATCACCTAAACTTAAATCGAAATTATAAGTCCAAACAGTCTCATCGGAAGCCGGCTTAATCTCCTGTCCATCCAGCAAGAGACTGCTGCCGGCAGGCTTAGTGCCGGTCAAAGTAATCTTGGCTAAAGTGGTAGTCTTCTCATAAGAATTAACGGTCGGTGCGGCTAAAGTATCATAACGCTGGATGCTGATATTCTGGCGGCTGCTGTTATTACCGTTAGCGTCCTGATAGTAAATTGAAAAATCATTTTCCCCCAACTTCAAATCAGCCTTGAACATCCAGCTATTTTCGTCACGGCCGACATCCAATAAGCTGTCATTGATATAGACGGCCATCCCCGCCGGTTTCAAGCCGGAAAGATAAACCAAAGAAGCAGTGGTACTGCGCTCGACCGCCTCGATAAAAGGAGGCAATAAGCTGCTGGTTGAAGATTCTTCCTTAAAAAACGGGTCATAATCAACCGGATAGGTGCTGCTGGCATTAAGCGTCAACATCGTAGCGGCGATTTCCGTAGAATCGGAGCTGCCCCAATAATTATTCTCGGCAGAGAGCATATAAACGCCATTATTCAAATTATATTTCTTGTTATTGTAGAAGTTATTATAAGAGAGAAATAAAGGCTTGGCGCCAATCATTAAGCCGGTATCGGAATTATTCTTGATGTTATTTTGAGCGATATAAGAGTCGGCCGAAGAAATCACCGCTCCCAGAAGATTATTATTCAACTCGTTGCCCTGCAAAACATTGCCGCGGCTGGCAGCGGCCGCTGTTATCGCCGCTCCGGTATTATAGCGGATAATATTACCTACAATGACATTATTATCGCCGTTGGTAATTTGCACGCCGACGGAACTGCCGGTGATAGTATTGCCTTTGATATAAGAGGTCACAACTTTGTTGCCAATATAAGAATAACCGACTGGAGTAACCACATAATCGCGGCCATTATTGCGATTAATGATAATGCCAACAGAATTGTCACTGAAAGTATTATTAACAATATAAAGCGGCTTAATCTTAGTGGCATTACTGCCGGCACTGAGACTGTCGAGCACCAAGCCGCCGGCGGAACCGGCGGTGCCGTAAACATTAACACCGACACTGTTGTTGCTAAATTGGTTGTTGGCGATATAAGGACTGGCGTCGTTTAACTTAATGCCTTCGCTGAATTTGATAATCGCTCCCTGCACGGTACTTCCCTGCTTATAAACGCCGTCAGCCATGACCGCGTCCACGGAATTGGGACCGAACTCAATGCCGCTCCACAGACCGGAAGTAGAAGAAGCGGTGTTTAAAGTCATCATCACCGGGTCAGAAGCGGTGCCTAAAATCTGCAATTCTCCGTTAATCAATAGTTTTGCCCCGGCATTAAAGCGGACCTCCGCTCCAGGCATAATCTTAAGTAGAGCCCCGGAAGCCACCTCTAGAGTGCCGGAAATGACATAAGGGCTGCTTTCCGGAGTCCAAACGGGATTAGTAATACTACCACCCCCGACTTGTGTTTCCGCGCCAGCGGCCAAAGGCAAGGCTAAAGCGCAGGCCAGCAAAGCAAAAAGATACTTCAAATTTTTAAGCATATGATTTGTAATTAATTTGCTTAAATTATAGCACAGAAAGACTTAAGGCTTCAACAGGAGATAGACAAAGAAACAGATGCGCTTAAGAGTATAAATCAGACAATACAAAAACCCTCCCCACAAGGGGAGGGTTTTATGTTTCTCACCTTTTAAGAAAAAGGGAGAATGATGAATGACTAAATAATTTAGTTATTCATAGTCTTACCAGAGAACGGTAAGTTCTTAACCTGATAACCATTGGTCCAATCCAAAGATGTTAAGGAATGGCTGGTGGCAGAATTATCAGACCAAACAAAGTTATCGTTTTGGTCGATAGTAGCAAACGCTACAGTATTCTGAGTGCCAGCAGTACCGCTAACAAGGTCGGCAGATGAATCACTGTTTAACTTAACAGTAATAGAATCATCATCAGCACCAGTGGTATAACCAGTCAAAGTAGCACGCAAGGAGTAAACATTAGTAGAACCCTTGGCAATAACTTCTTCGCCAGTGAAGGCAACGGTAATACCGGTGCTAGCCTCGCTTAAGTTAGCCATAGCGCCAACTAAAGAAGTGATATCAGAACCATTGCGGTATAACTTCAAACCAGTGGCAGCTAAGGTGTTATCAGTGGTGCCAACATTATCAGTCAAGGAAACAGCAAATTTCAACTGTTTCATGGCCACGTCTTCCTTAGAATCAGCGGAAACAGAGAAATTATAAATTTCCTGTTCAGAGCCATTAACGATATTGGTATTGGCAATAGCGTTTTCAACTAAGGTAGCCTTGGTCTTTCTAACAGTCATAGATCTACCATCAACATTGGCTGCACCAACAGAAGTGATAACAGTATTGCTGTTAACACCACGAACCTCGAAATTGGTGTCAAAGACTAAAGAAGCAGCGATAGTGGTACCAGAAGCGGCGCCAGCAGATACGGTGTTCAAATTAGCCTTAACAGTCAAAGTCTTAGAACTATCCTTCGGAACAATAAAGTCCTGAGTAAAGGAGTTAAAGTCAGCATAGATAGTTGCGCCGTTAGTCGGAACAACATCACCAGTCAATTTAGTAGAACCGTCATACAAAGCTAAAGAAGCAACCTCTTCAGAAGTGTTGGCGGACAACTGTACGCGCATCTTGGTTAATTTTAAGTCCTCATTAGTAGCAGTGAACTTATACTTAGCCAAAGTTTCATCGGTATTACCCGCCAAAACAATGCGAGATTCAGTTAAATTAATCTCATCCGGAGCTAAGGTGGCGGCAATAGTGCCACTACCTAAGATGGAGTGAGTAGGACCAGTGACGGTGCCAGCTAAAGTGACGCTGTTACCATCATTATCCTGAGCGGTAATATCAGTTGCAGCAGCTACATCAAAATGTAATGTAGTGTTGGCAAGAACGGTTGATAAGGTATTTAAGGTTGCTTTAGCTACTAAAGTCTTAGTAGTACCCTTTGTTACAACCAAATTTAAATTATTGAAGGTAACAGTGGTTCCAGATAAAGACTTAGTTTCACCAATCTGAGTAGAGCCGTCAAATAATTTAACGGTTAATACACAGTCAGATTCTGTATCACAGCTTTGTGCACCAGTAGCGGTTAACTTAATAGAAGTAACCTTAATATCTTTACCGGTGCCAGCAGTCAAATTCATACCAGTCATTGCTACATCAGCAGCGCCGTTGATATAAGTTTGAACAGAAGGAGTACCGGCTAAAGAAACGGAAGCGCTACCAGTCTTAACATTGTGAGCAGCACCAGCGACCGCACCACTCGGTACAATATCAGTAGTCTGTACAAACAAATTGTTGTCAAGATTCTTGATATCGCTAGATTGGAACGGATTTAAAGTGGCCTTAATAGTTTCATTGCCAGCCGGAGTGAAATTAGCAATATCAGCAGTAACCTTAATGGTCTTGGTTTCACCAGCGGTGAGATTCCAAGTATCAGTATAGGTTAATACCTGAGAAGCATCATCTGCAACTACGGAATAAGCAACGTCCTTAGGACCAGCTAAAACCTGACCGGTGGTAGCATCAACGAATTTAACATCGGTATAATTAGCAGTGGTATTATTGAATAAACCACCAGCATCGTTAGCATCAGCATCAGCATCGGTACCACCAGCAGTTAACAATAAGCGGGTATTGCGAACTTCAACGTTATTCTGAGAAGTAACGGTGAAGCGGAATAATTCAACATCAGTATCCTGAACCGCATAATCGGTTACAGAAGGACCCTGATAAGAAATGGTGATTTGACCCGCATCAACGGAAGTCCAAGAAGCATCACTGCCATCATTAGATCCGTTATCATAAGCGGTTCTGGTTACCTGAACTCCATAACCATAGGTCTTACCGCGAGCTAATAAATCAGAAGCATTATCTAAGTAAATTTTTACGGTGTCACCAGCACGGGCAGAAGAGCCAATGTTAGCATAAACCTCAAAAGTCTTAGTAGTACCCTTGTCTAAATTATAAGCGGAGTTGAAAGTGAAGACAATGTTGTTGTTGGAATTAACGCTAGCAGCGGTAGCAATAGTGCTGCCAGCCTGCTTCAAGGTGAAGTTGGTCAAGTTGGCATTAGAAATGTTACCAAGCTGATAAAGAGTCAAACCTTCAACTGATAAATCTTCAACTGAACCAGCGGTTAAATTGAATTCAGCCACTTTGGCGTCCTGTTCTCCTAATTTAGGATTGGTTAAAGAACCAGTCTTAGCAATAGTAACAGAACCAGTGCTCTGAGAAACAATGTTCATAGTATTACCGGTAACCGGGAAAGAACCGGAAACGGTAGCACCAGTGGACATAACGTCAGAGGCGGAAACGATACCGAAGGCATCATTGTTACCAGAAGTGTTGATATCAGCGGTCAAAGTTAAAGTCTTGGTAGAACCAGCCGGAACGGTATAGTTCAAACCAGTGAAAGTAACTTTATTGGTTGAGCTGTTTACAGAACGACCAGTAGTCAAGCGGGTTGCGCCATCATACAGGTAAACATTAGTAAAATCATTAGCAGAACCAATACCCGATCTAGTAAAGGTGATGGAATTGATAGTGATAGCACCATCAGTTGCCGCTGTTACATTAACCTTGGTATAAGGAACGTTTACAGCACCAGTCGGGATAGCAGCCGCAGCCGGAGTCATGGAACTCAAAGCTACAGTCAAACCAGAGCCAGTAACAACCTGACCGCTAGTAGCACCATAAGGCTTAGCTAAATCTTCAGCGCCGCTGATAGCGGAACCGGAAGCGGTCAAAGTCATGCTGGTAGTAACAACATTGTTCATGTTGAAGCGGTTAGCATTGAAAGCAGCTTCGCTGGAAATCATGCGATAATCAGTACCATCATAGTAGTAGATGCTCGCATTGTTGGCATTCTTTAATAAGGTGCCAGCAGGGTACATACCGGAAGTCAAAGCAGAACCGATAGTGTAGTTGGTGAAGAAAGCATCAGCAACATCGACAACCATCTTGTTCCAGTTGGAACCGTAGAGGGCGATAGCATCAGCTTCACTCTGAATCTTGCGTAAAACGCCATTAGGAGTAACGGCGTAAACGGAAGGATCAGTGGTAATCTTCACGAGCTTGGTGCCCGGTCTCATGGTGACGTTAGCGCCTAAAGGATAGGACTGCAATTCAGAAGCGGGGATGGTTACCACGCCGCTGAAATCATTGTACCAAGAGAAGTACACGGATTCGCTCGGGAAGACGTATCTCTTACCGTCGTTGCCAAGGTAATAAACGGAGGACAAGCCATCCATCTTAATCAAATCACCGGCCTGAGCAGCAGCTTTGGCTGTGTTAACAGTCAAACCGCTCATAGCGATGATTGATAATACCATTACGCCGACAGTTAAGAATTTGCGTAATTTTTTCATAAGTAATAATTAGAATCACCCGCGCTTGTCGCCGACAATAGTAGTCGGAACAAAACGCTGATGATAAGGAAAATATCTTTCGTCGATTTCTCTCCTCCTTCAAAGCTTTAACCTTTATCTCTAATCAAGATTGGGAATCGGCAGGCTTGGAGAAAATAAAGCAGTTATAAATTGATCGGAATCCCGCCTCGCCAACGCAACGGCTGAAGCAAGCTTTTTAAAGACTGACAAAACTGTTTAGGAACTGCCGGCCTCTAAAGCATGAAAGCCGAGGCTGGAGAAAAGCTTAATCAATCTACGGGCGCTTTTTTCTTCTCTTTCGCTTCCCTTTTCCGATATCTTGAAAATAAATATCGGCGGGGCTTAGATAAGAAAAGAAATCATTTTTTCGAAAAATATTGAATTTATAAGGAGCGAGGCCTCTTGCTGACGCAAGATTCGACCTTGACTAGACTCGCTGTTCTCCGGACTAGTCCGGCGGTGGCAGATAAATCCGCGGCCGTCGGATGTCGCCAGGATTTATTAATTTATCTCCGAGTGCAATCCAGATCGGAAGAGCTCAGGAATCTGATCTTCTAAAAAGGCATCGACTGCAGAGACAAACTAATAGATACGGGCGACTTTTTAATTGTTAATTATTTAATCATCTCCTTCACTTCTTTAAGCTTATCAAGCGCGCCGCTATATTCTTTATTCTCAAACAAACTCTGGGCTTCGTTCAAGGCTTCTTCCGCCTTATCAGAGGAAGACTCCTCCGCTACCGTAACCGCCTCAGTCGGAGTGGCAACTTCAGCCGGAGCCTTATCCGCCTCTAAAACCGAAGCGGTAGGGGCGGCAAGGGCCGTGCCATTATTCAAAGCAATCTGCATGCCAGCATCATCCTTGCCGTCGCCGGCGGTTAATAATAAGTCTTCTTCCGCCAAGGGAGCGACTTCAGTCGGAGCAAGAGCCACTTGAGCACCTTTCTTAATGCCGGCAATCTTGGTGCGGACCGTGGCTAATTCCTTATTAAAACTATCATTGAGTTTGGCAACCTGCGCTTCATCATTAACATCGGTCCCGGCTAAAACTTCGGTAATGGCTTCGGCATGACTGGCGGCAAACTGTACTTCCATTTTTTCCCTTTCCTGGGAATCAAAAACGGTGGTCAATTTCGCCTTCTCGGAAATGATGCGGGCAATATATAAAGATTCGTTCGGCTTGGTGCGGCTAAAAGCTAAATGACCGAAGAGGCTGACGCCCACCAATAATACTAAGAAAGAACCGAGCGCCAAAGCCGGCTGGGAAGCAACGGCAAAAAAGCTGCGGACATCGATAAGCAGGCGGCGATAGGGGGCTAATTCTTTAGCGCCGGAATTAGCGATTTGGGATAACAAAATCTCCCGGTTGCTCTTTAGCCAAGAGGCCTCCGGGGAGATATTTTTCAAGCCTTTCAATTGTTTCAAAAAATCATTATCGGTCATACGCCATAATATACGGAATAATTTCCAAATTGTTACAGTCTCTGAAAAGCAAATAAGGCCATATTTATTGGCATTTATCCGATTTATTAAAGATAAGTCTAGGAATATCTAGACTTATATTAAATTTCAGCTTATTTATAGGATAAATACATTTGCAAAAATTTAATGGCATGCTAAAATATAATAGTCAAGACTGTTGAGCTCCGAAAAAAATATACAAATAAGCACCCTTTGGGGTGCTTATTTTTATACAAAATTATTTACGTTATTTTTTCCCCATTTCTTCTTCCACCATGCCTTTTAAGGCAGCCAAAGCTCGGTGTAAGATAACGCGGACATTTCCCCGGCTCTTGCCGGTAACGGCCGCAATCTCTTCCAAGTTCAAATCGTTAACGAAGCGCAAGACGATGACTTCGCGATATTCTTCTTTAAGCAAGGGCAACTGGCGGCGGATTAATTCCAGGTTAGCCGAACGGTCCAAATCGGCGGCCATGTCTTGATTTTCATCCATGATTTCTATCGGCTTGTCTTCATCATCGAGCGAAACCTCCAGCTTATTGCCGCTCTCGCGGTAATAGTCGATAATCGAGGTACGGGCAATTTTATAGACAAGAGCGCGCAAGGTCCGGCTGTCGCTTAAAGAATTCGTCTGAATATGATTCCAGGCTTTAAGAAAAACCATTGAGGTTAAATCCTGGGCCTCTTCTTCCCGACCGACTTTAAAATAGACAAAGCGATAGATGTCTTGAACATACTCATCATAGACCTTGATAAAGGCCTCCTTATCTTGGCTTTTCAACTGCTGCAACAATTGCTTCTCTTTAAATTTTTTTACTATATGGGGGGTCATGATAATAATCAAAAATAAGGGAGTATTTCCCTTCTCAGCTTAAAACAAATTTTACCTTTTTATTCTAACACAAGGCCCTAAAAAAGCAAGCCGAAAAATCTAATTTTCAAGCTATATTTTCTATTCTAATCCCAATAAAGCCAAGCGGGCGTATAATCAGAAATATGGCCTTTTCCCTATTGCTAAAGCATCTTTTTATACTACGCTGAAACCGAGAATATCTTCCCCCAAGAGCTTAGAAAAAGGCCCTAAAGACCGCCGCCAGCCACAATTGACTTTTTTATTATTAAATGATAGTATCAGAGAGATAAGACAATTTTAGTCTATTATATATTAGACTAAAATTATAAATAAGGCTTTTATTAAATAAATAATCAATTTAAGTCTAACTATATTTAGACTTAAACTCAATAAAATGCTTAGCTATCTCCATAATCTTCATGTTAAAAATCCTCTCTGGCTGTCTGTATCAGAAGCGGCTAAACTGGGCGGGGTTACGGATAAAACGATTAGGCGCGCCCTCAAAGCCGAGCATGATGGCTTAAAATTTAAAATCAGCAAGAACCGCTACCAAATAGAGCTGTCTTCCCTCTTAATTTACCTGCACCGCAACACTAAGCTGAAGAATAAATTAAGCGACTTTGGCCTGGGCCAATACTGGCCACCAGAAAAAGAAAGATAAAATTATAACGAACAAAAAAGCACCTGATTCCGTAGGCGCTTTTTTGATATAGAAGTAAAAAACCAATTACCGATTATAACACGGCATCCTTAACCGCCTTAGCCAAGCGGAACTTGACAACGGTCTTAGCCGGAATTTTAATGGTTTCACCGGTCGCCGGATTGCGGCCTTCGCGCGCTTTCCTCTTCGCCTTTACCAATTTACCGAAACCAGGAACTAAGCATTCTCCGCTCTTCTTGACTTCTTTATAAGTCATTTCGGACAAGGTTTCAAAGAAACCGTTGACATCCTTCTTGCTTAAGCCAGTGGCTTCAGACATGGCGGCGACGATTTGCGCCTTAGTCATTTTTGACATACGCTTTGCATGGGGCCTTTACTACGAAGCGACCGGCGCTAAGGCAAGTCGGCGTAATAAGTGAGCCGATTAAAATATTTAATAAAAAATAAATATCTGTAAACGCAGAGATAAATGATTTTTAATCCGATATTTATTGGATAAAATATCAACTAAAAATTATTGTCCTTTGTTTACAGGGATATTATAGCACACATTAAAAACTATGCCAATAAATACAGGGGCTGGGACTGATATCGGCGCTTGACAAAATTAAAAATCAAATTTAGAAAAAGTGGATAAAAAATCCGCCCCCAAAGAAGCGGATTTTTATTAAAGCTAAAAAATCAATACTGATCTTATTTAATATTATAATTAACTCCCACTTCAATCACGATTTCCCGGCTGCCGCTGGGCGTTTGGGCGGAATAATCGGCCGCCCCGCCCTTGCCTAAATCACCGCCCCCATAAGCCGTCGAGGGAGAGGAAACGACATTCTCCCACCAGCCGGCGATATTCTTCACCTTAACGCCGGCCGCCGCCATCAATTCCCCGCTCTTCGATTGAGCGTCGCGCAAAGCCAAAACCCGCGCTTGCTGCTTTAAAGTGTTGAGAGAGGAGGAATCAAAAGACAGGCTGTTAATTTGGTTGGCTCCGGCCTTAGAAGCGGCCGCTATCACCTTGTTTAGCCTTTCCGGATTAACATCATAATCTTTCACCTTGATGCTTAACTGCTCGTTGGCGTTATAGCCGGCGACGGTGGAAATATTATCCTGATAATCATACTGGGGATATAGATTATAGTTCTGAGTGCTGATATCAGCCGCCTCAATGCCTTCTGCCTGGACAGCGGCCATAATCTTGTTGACCTTCTCGTTCAACTGCTTCAAGGCCTCTTCCGCCTGTTTGGCCTTGTCGATTTGCACGCCCAAATTAATCACCGCCAAATCGGGATTATAGCTGACCCGTCCCTGACCCATCACCGTCACTTGCCGATACTGGACGTTGACGAGGCGGTCGCGCAAGAGAGCGACGGTAATGATGCCGGCCAGCAAAACCAGGCCGACAATGATAATTGCCGGCTTCGCCTTAGCGCCGGCTTCACTTTTAAATAGATTGATATCGGGCATAATCGTAATAGCCCCGAGATAATCCTTAGATTAAGCAAGGGGAAAGATAAATTATATTTTTTTTATATTCAAATATTTCCTTCTTTCTGCCTCCGGAAAACGTTCGATGGCATAACGCAAAGCGGTGCGCGGCAAGCGGGCGGAATATTCTTTAAGAAAATTAACCAGAGTCGCCTTATCTTTCTTCCCTAGCTCCCGTAGCATCCAGCCGACTGCCTTATGCATCAAATCTTCTTTATCATCAAGCAGCATTACGCTTAAATCAAGAATCTCTTGAAATTGCCCGGCTTTAATTAGCGCCATCGTCGCCACAACCGCCAAGCGCCGCTCCCAAAGATTCCGGCTCCTGCCAAAGCGGTATAAATCCTTTCTTTTTTCCGGATGGCGCAAAAGATAGTCGCCCCAGACCTTATACACGGTCACATCGACCAAGTCCCAATTATTGAGGGCGAAACGGTGCCGGAGATAGAAATTCA
>JAQUWT010000006.1 GCA_028692765.1 Patescibacteria group bacterium | reverse complement strand
GATGGCGATATAGTGACGTCTCAGTTTACAAGAAGCGACACTACTTATTGGGAAGAATGATTAGGACTTTTACCAATTAATTCTTTTGTGCATTATTCCGAGACATGGAAAGATAATCTGGATAAATTCATAAGTGATCATCCAGAAAATAAACTAGAGTATTTGCTTATTCCCGAAAGTGAATTTATTATTAAAGAATATTAATATGTTAGTTCAGTCTTTTTCAATAGGTAAAGATAATAATAAAAATGAGGATTATTTTGGCTATAATGATGATTGCTTTGTGGTCACAGATGGAGCTACGGATAAAAGCGGCCGCGAATATAATAGTCAGACTGGCGGAGAAATTATTTCCAAAATTGTAGTTGATGAAACTTTAGCCTGTAATTTAAATGGCATTGAATTGATAGAGTATTTAAATAATAAGGTCGCTAAGCTTTATGAAAAATTTAAAATAGTTTCTGAAATATCTGATGCTAAATTTCGATTTTCTTGCTATTTAGTAGCGGTTAGGATAATTAATAATAAAGTGGTTATAACATCTATCGGCGATACTTCTTTTAGAATCAATGGACAAAATGTTTTCAGCGACGTGAAGCAAGTTGATGTTAATAACGCCGAACAGAGAGCAAAATATATTGAAGAAACTGGTGATATCGCTGGCAGCCGTGAGTATATTATGCCGTTACTAATAAAACAATTTGAATATCAAAATAATTCTCAGGATCCTTTAGGCTATGGTGTTATTGATGGCACCAGTACCCCAGCAAAGTTTATTAAAACATTTGAATATAATATAAGTGATATTAAGACAATTGAAATATTTACGGATGGCTATTTTAGTATTCCGTCAGGTACATCTATCGAAGATTGGGAAGAAGCCTACGAAATAACTGAAAAAGAAGATCCTAATAAATACATGCGATACAAATCAACTAAATCAAAGGATGATAGGACAGTATTAATTATTGATTTTACTAAATAGATACCGGAAATCGGATTCAAAACTTTTTGAATAGAATACTATAGGAAATAATTTAGCTAATATTAGATACCGAGAAGGGAAATCGTGTTTAAAGACCGACCCCTAGTTCGAATCCCACCGCAGGAGCCAACAATATTTTGGTACTTAAGACCGACACGAGTCGTTTAATATTACCAAAAAATCGGAAGAGCTCAGTTTACGCTTAGTTTTTTGATTTAAACAAATAATTAGTGTATATAATAAAAATAAACATTGACAGAAAAGGGGATTAGATGCTATATTTTTTTGATAAATTAGCACGTTAAAATACAACATAAGTTTCGAAATTAGTATTCACCTTAAAATTTGTTGCGATGAAAAAAGTATTTCTAATTAGTAGTTCCAGGTATAATGGCGGTGGGTTTTGGAATCATTGCCTTATATCTTTAAAAAATTTTCTCGGTAAGCCAGTAGGAAAACAAAACAAAATTCTTTTTATTCCTTACGCCAATGCCGACATGGATTACGTCGGTTATACCGATTTAATTGCTAAGATTTTTAGCGAATTCGGTTATGAAGTTGTTGGCATGCATAATTATGCGAGTAGCATCTCATTTTTGAGGGATGAAAGCATTTGTGCTGTTTGCGTTGGAGGCGGTAACACCTGGCTATTATCAAACGCCCGCGAGGTTACTTGCGTCTTGCCCGACATAAGAGATAAAGTGGATAATGGCGAATGGAAATATATCAGCGCCAGTGCCGGAACAGTGATGGCTTGTAATTCAGTAATCACCACTAACGACATGTGCCCCATTAATTCCATAAAAAATACTCAAGGATTTGGGATAGTGCCATTTCAAATTAATCCCCATTTTGTCCCAGGAGCACTTGTGGATAAGCACATGGGTGAAACCAGGGAAGAGAGAATACGTCAGGTTATTCTTCATAACCATGAATGGCAAGTCGTTGGGCTTCCGGAAAGTTGTTGGATTGAAGGATATGGAAAAAAATATATTCTTCGCGGAAGCAGTGAAGCAGTAATTTTCCGCAAAGACGGAAATAATTCTATTTGGCTGCCAGGTGAACCTTTTGATGGCACTGGTATGCTATAACTACTCGAGGATAATAATTCGTTAAAACCGCATGGTCAGCCCAGCGGTTTTTTTATTAAATTATGCTTATTGAGTAATAGGGTATTGAAATTAGAAATTATAAGAATAAAAAAGTTAAATGTTGTACAATATAGCTAATTATAGCTATATATTTAATAATATTGACATTATTTAAATTATATGATATAAGTATATTATACTTATAGTATAAATAGTTGTTTAAAATTAATGTTTCACTAAAATTTAATGCAATGGAAACTATTGTTGAAGCCCAGAAAAAGACTATGCTTGGCATTGTAAATGAAATTTTTGCAAACGGGAAATTGGTTTGCCCGGTTGAAAAAGAAGTCGGAGAAAATGAAACTGTCATCGGGGAAGTTGATGATTATGAAAAGGCTACATTTTTAGCCGCACATA
Source organism: Patescibacteria group bacterium (assembly GCA_028692765.1). Classification (GTDB taxonomy): domain Bacteria; phylum Patescibacteriota; class Patescibacteriia; order Patescibacteriales; family UBA12465. The sequence continues at coordinate 54,049 of JAQUWT010000006.1, read as the reverse complement.
AGGTCGCTGATGATTATAATCAAATTCCGGTATCTGCAAAAATCGATGGAACGGCCGTTGATCCGAACCAAAACAGTCCCTTAATCAACAAAACCCTGGACCGATTGTTCTGGAACAGTATTAAGCTCAGAATCGGGAAAGAAGCTACCAATCCGGATTGCATTGGCATAAGAAAGGATTGGAAAATCGTCGCCGTGCCAGCAGAAGAGGTTGACTTTGGAATGCTCAGCATGCATGTGTGCATTATCGGCTAAACAGAGAAAAAGCCATTAAAAAGCAAGGCCCGTTCTATGAATGGGCCTTAATTTATTTAAATCTAAAAAACATTGATTTTATTTTAATAATCCTATAAAATTAATATTATTAATTTTATATTTATCAATATGGCTAAAAGAAGCACCGGCGTCGGCAAGGGCAAGAAATCTCATTCCCACAAAACTGCTAAGCGCCTAGAAATTAAAAGAGTAATGTTGGAAGAAAAAGCAGAAAAAAGAAAAAAAAGATAAAGAGATAAAAATATAAAAAGACAAGCCCTTAATAAGCTTGTCTTTTTATGTTTGACAATAGATAATAAAGGTGTTATCTTAAATAGTTAAATAAACGCTCATTAAAATTTAAGAAAGGGAAAAAACATGGATATGTCTAATTTTTTGTTTTACCGTGGCCGAAACAACAAACAACTGGGTCAGAATGTATTAATAATGGTGAATGAACTCCTGGGGAAGCCTTTTGGCAGTTCTCCCGAATTTAAGTTAATGGATTTTGGCTCCTGGCGAGATGGATGCCCAAACGACAGAATTATTGATTTTAAGAATATCGAGGGAAAAAATATTGTTTTTTTGACTCCTTAATTTCAAAAACTGCAATGTTAGATTTTATTAATCTGACCTACGCTTTTAAAAACCAATATAAAGCGGCTCATGTCATTGCGGTCAATCCCTTCATATTGGTGCGCCGAAATGACCACGAAGAAAAAGGAGAGGAGATTCAATACTTAAAACAATATCTCCATTTCTTATCCGTGGCCGGCGCCGATGAACTAATTGCCTGTGTGCCTCACTCTGATTATATGGGGGCTATGGCTGAAAGTTTCGGAATCAAATTTCGCCCGGCTTACATGGATTTTAGCAGAACGTTAAAGACTATAGTGCCTAAACACGAAAATATTTTCGTGTACTCTCCAGATAAAGGGTCGATTCCCAGGGCTATAGCCCATGCCAAAAAAATCCAAGGCTCTGCCGTTATTTTCGATCTGAAAGTCAGAAAAATAAATAATCAAACAGAAATTTTCAGTGCGGGAGAAAACGACATAGAAGCCATAAAACAAGCGGCCAGTAAGAAGTTCGAATTTGATATCAATATGATTAAGCATATTTCCGAAGTTGATATTTCGGGTGCCAACATCATCATGATTGATGACGAATTAGCTTCCGGCGGAACCGCCAATAGCACCGCTAAAAAACTTAAAGGTTTAGGCGCCAAGGCAATATATTTTGCCTTCACTCATGCTGTTTGCGTAAACGGCTGGAAACTAACGACTTTTTTTGAAAATCCTTTCGAAAAAGTGCTGGCCGGAGACACTATTATCCGTGATGACACTAACCGCACCGGCGGTAAAATTGTAGATTGCTCCACGAACGAGGTAATTGCCGCCGCTATCTACGAAGCAATTACTGAATCCTTAAAGAAATAAGGTAATTTAAAATTTTAAAGAGCCGCTTTCCCGAAAGCGGCTTTGTTTTTTATAAATTGACAAAATTATAATTTTATATTATATTTTCTTATCACCTTAACAATAAAGAAACAATAAACCATGAAAAAAAATCGCTTTTGGTTAAGATACCGGAGCGATATTGTCGCGATGGTGTTGTATAATATTATTGCCGGATTCTTGACTCTGGTCTATGAAATTTGGCTCGGTGGCGCTAGCGGAGAGCAGTGGCTATGGGTGCGAATAATCTATACCATCATCCGCTTTGCTGGTGCCTTTCTCCTTGGCTATTTAATTGACTTCTGCCGTCGCCATATTTGGCAGAAAGGGAAATTAATATTTAAAGCCTTTGCTGACTCCGTAGCGCTATCGCTGTATCAAATTCCCATTTACATTTTCAGTGCTTGGATTAGCGGCGTACTATGGCACTCTATCCTAATCACCGCCTGTCTTTATGTCGGAGACAATCTTCTTTTGGGCTGGCTATATGGCTATATTTTAGACCGAGTCAGACGACACTATCACAATAAACAAGCTAAATTTTAATTATAAATGAAGCTTGTTTTTTTATTTATCACAAAGCTTAAAAATAATAAAATAGAACTTTCTTAATTTTTATGATAGAATTAATTATAAGATATATTAAAAACTTCAATTTTTTATGGACAAAAATAAAATTACAATTATTGGTGCAGGTATGGTCGGCAGCACCGCTGCCTACGGTCTCATTGCTTCCGATATTACCGAAGAAATTGCCCTAATTGATCTTAATGAAAAATTAGTGAAATCGCAAGTGATGGATTTGCAGCATTCCGTTCCTTTCTGGGGCTATACTGACGTCAAAGTCGGTACTTATGACGATATTAAAGACAGCAGTCTAGTTGTAATTACTTGCGGGGCGGCGCAGAAGCCGGGAGAAACCAGGCTAGATTTATTAAAGAAAAATTCCACCATTATCAAAGACCTAATGCCAAAAATATTTAAGCATAATCCCGAAGCAGTAGTTCTAATGGTTACTAATCCAGTAGACATCTTAACTAATATCGCCATTAAAATGTTTCCAAAAAAGAAAAAACAGATTTTTGGCTCTGGAACCGTTCTGGATACCGCCAGATTCAGGCTTCTGCTTGGGGAAAAAATGTCAGTCGATCCAAAAAGCGTTCATGCTTACATTGTCGGTGAACACGGAGATAGTGAATTACCGCTTTGGAGCACGGCTATGGTTGGTAATTCTAGCATCGATAATTTCTATAAATTATCAAAATCAAGCAAAAAAAGACTATTTAATCAGGCTAAAAATGCCGCCTACGCTATTATTGAAGGCAAGCAGGCGACATATTACGCTATTGCCGCCGGCATTGTCCAATTGAGCCGGGCGGTATTATTTGACAAGAAGACCGTCTTTACCATTTCCCACCCTTTAAATGGGGAATTCGACATCAAGGGAGTTTGCTTAAGCCTTCCGGCGGTTATCGGCCGACACGGGGTTCTGCGCCGAGTTAATATGGAAATATCGGCTGAAGAAAAAAAACTACTGCAAGCCTCGGCGGCCAAATTAAAAACCGCGGAGCAAGGCGTAAAATAAGGCTATTATCATCATGAAAAAAATCTATCAACATCTGCTTAAAGCAGTCCTGATTTTGTTTTTATCAGCTATTTTCTTTTTAGCGCTGGGCTTCTTTGCTGTCCGCTGGGGCCTAACCAATGTTGCCGGCGAGGAGGACGGCAATTCCTTCGCCTATAATCAAATTGCTCAAGAATCTCCCCTGACTTTTATCAACCCCGGCCTGCCAGCTAATCCTTCTATCTACGGTGAAAATGAAAATTTAAATTGGTGCCTGCTGGGCGTCGCCGCGGAAACTTCGCCCCACGAAGCTAAAGACATGCTCTCCGCCTATCTTAATACTAAATCGGAAGAACTTTTACAGCGCATGCTTTTAGCTTTAGAGCTAAGGAAGGGAAGCAATAGCGAATTCAGTGATTCATTAGCGTCCTGCAATAACGAAATCGGCCGCTGGAATAAAGACTCTCTTATATCTTATCTGGCCGATAAAAATGAAACTAGCGCCTATACTTGGCAAGATACGGAATATTGGCAAATCATTAAAGAAGCGATTGTAAAAGATGAAAAGAAAATCAAGCAAGCGGCTAGCATCGCCGGCATCCAACCGCGATTATTGGTGTCGGTAGCCATTGTGGAGCAACTGCGGCTTTACTATACACAGCGAGAATTCTACGAACAATTTTTTAAGCCTTTGAAAATATTGGCCAATGCCAATAAAATGGCCTGGGGGGTGATGTCAATTAAGGAAAAGATGGCGATACAGACAGAAGAGCATCTGCGCGACCAGGCCTCTCCCTTTTATCTTGGCAAAGACAAAGAAAAACTTTTAGATTTTCCGACGGATATTGATGTTAATAAAGAAAGATACCTCCGCCTTACCGACAGCCGCAATCATTATTATTCCTATCTCTACGGCGCCCTTATCATCAAAGAACTGCAGGCGCAATGGCAGGGAGCCGGTTATAATATCGACTATCGTCCGGAAATTATTGCCACTTTGTATAATATCGGCTTTGACCATTCTCAGCCGAAGGCTAATCCCGCAGTCGGAGGCTCGACTCTAGAAATTAACGGGGAAAAATATTTTTTTGGCTCCCTCGCCTTTGAATTCTATTACTCCGGGGAGTTAACTACCGAATTTCCCTTTGAATAATGATATGATTAACTACTACCAAAGAAGCATCAAAGATTCTCAGATTAAAGATTTGAAAGACTACCGCGTCGGCAGTTTGATTTTAGTCAGCAGCCCTAGTGAAGATGAGCTGGATTTTTTGGCGGATAAATTTAAACTGGAAAGAGACTTGCTTTCGGATGCGCTCGACCCCTATGAAGTTCCGCGTCTGGAAGTGGAAAAAAATGCTGTTTATGCTTTTGCTCGCATTCCCAGCGAGGAAGGGCGCAGAACCAGCACTTTACCACTTTTAATTATTGTTAGTGATGACTTCTTGATGCTGGTCGCCAAGAAAGATTTAGATTTTCTCTTTAAAGACCTGCGCAAACGTTCAGACTTTTTTACCACCCAGCGCAGTAAATCCTTTCTGCAGATTTTTGGAGAAATCCAAGCCGACTATAGTCAAATGCTGACCAAAATTAATAAAAAGATAAATTATTTTTCTTTAAACATGGACCAAATAGGAGAAAAAGATATTGCCGCTTTTATCAATTTTGAAATCGTATTGAATGAATTTTTGAGCGCCTTACTGCCTATCAAATACATTTTAGGCAATACTTCCAGCGGCAAAACTCTTAAATTTTATCACGACGATGAGGAAATCTTAGAAGATCTACGCCTGCATAATGACCAGTTAATTGAACGAAGCAAGAGAAACCTGACAAATTCCATCAACCTTCGTCAGGCCTATGAAGTTATTTCCACCAACCGCCTCAACCGCACGATGAAACTGCTAACGGCAATGACGGTAGTTTTAGCCCTGCCGACCATGGTTACTAGTTTCTACGGTATGAACGTTGGCCTTCCTTTTGCCAACTCTCCTTATGTTTTTTGGGGAATAATGGCCGTTATTCTAGGATTAGTCGGTATTCTTTTCTTAGTGTTCCGCGGCCGTAAATTGTTATAATAGAAGATTTAAAAAACAGGAAGTCATCTGCCTGTTTTTTTATTTGACTTATAATATATTTTATGGTAACTTTAAAATCAAATAAAAATATAAGCGGCATGGAAGAGATAACAGGATTTATTAGCTATTCCCAAATTAAAGATGGTTTTTTGATAATTGAGTTGAACTCTTCTATAGGGTCATTTATTATTGAGGTAGATTTAAATACTTTAAAAGATAATAAAGATTCATTAGAAGTGAATTTACCCGACATACAAAACACCTTATCAAGAATGATTGAAGACAAACAGCCAGTAAAATTTAAAAATGGGTATTTACTACCATTAAAAAAAATGGAGTGATTTACATTATGAAATCCGCAACGCCAGCCCTTACATTAAAAGGGCTGGTTTTTTTATTAATTTTATGCTACATTAAGCAAAGATTAACCAATAATTCAGTCTAACAATGGCTAATATTTTTAAGCTTAAATCCGAATTTGAAGCCGCCGGCGACCAGCCGCAGGCCATAGAAAAACTCCTAAAAGGACTGGAGGCCGGTTTCGATTACCAAACTTTACTCGGCGTTACCGGCTCCGGCAAAACTTTCACTGCCGCTAAAGTCATCGCCGCTTACAATAAGCCGGCTTTAGTGATTGCACCCAATAAAGCTTTAGCGGCGCAATTATATCGGGAATATAAAAATTTCTTTCCGGAAAATGCTGTTCACTTCTTTGTATCATATTATGATTATTATCAGCCGGAAGCCTATCTGCCCATTACCGATACTTATATCGACAAAGAAGCGATGATTAACGAAGAAATGGATAGATTGCGCCACGGTGCCACTTCCGCTCTTCTTAGCCGCCGCGACGTCATTATTGTTGCTTCAGTTTCCTGCATCTATAATCTCGGCGTCCCTCTTAATTATCTGGGCGCTTCTTTGCACATGGAAACAGAGCAGGTAATCACCCGCCAAGATTTAATTAGACAGCTGATATCTATGCAGTTTGAAAGAGTAAACGGTGAAGTCCAGCGCGGGCAATTTAGAGTAAGAGGCGATGTCTTTGAAATCAGGCCGATGTCGGAAAATGTGGTCTATCGTCTTGATTTAGAGGGGCAAAGTGTCAAAAGCCTAAATATCATCGATAATACCACTAAAAATATCCTAGAAAATTTAGAAGAAATTGTTATTTTCCCGCCCAAGCATTTTATTTCCACCCAGCCGCAAATTGAGCAAGCTATCAAAAATATTGAGGAAGAACTGCAAGACCGGCTGGCCTATTTTAAGAAAAACGAATTATTTTTAGAAGCAGAAAGGCTGGAGCGGCGGACTCGTTATGATTTAGAAATGCTGCACACTCTCGGTTATTGCCATGGAATTGAAAATTACTCGCGGCATCTATCGGGTAAACTCGCCGGAGAGGCTCCAGACCCGCTTTTAAGCTATTTTCCCCTCAAAGACGGTAAACCGGACTTTCTAACAATAATTGACGAATCTCACATCGCGATTCCGCAGATACGGGGCATGTATAACGGCGACCGCGCCCGCAAGGATACTTTGGTTAAATTCGGCTGGCGCCTGCCCAGCGCTCTGGATAACCGCCCCTTGAAATTTACCGAATTCCAAAAAAGAGTCGGACAAGTAATCTGCACTACCGCCACCCCGGGCGATTACGAAAAAGAGCATTCTAAGCAAATTGTCGAGCAGATTATCAGGCCAACCGGGCTAGTCGACCCGGAAATTGAAATCCGGCCGGTTTATGACCAGAAAACCGATTACAGCCAGATTAACGACATCGTTAAAGAGGCGGAAAAATTGGCGGCTAAAGGCGAACGGGTGATTATCAATACTTTAACCAAAAAACAAGCGGAAGACTTGAGCCTTTATCTGAATAACAAAAACATCAAGGCCAATTATCTGCATTCCGACGTAAAAACCTTCGAGCGCACCGATATCTTAAAAGCTTTTCGTGAAGGCGTCTTCGATGTCTTAATCGGCGTCAATTTATTGCGCGAAGGCCTAGACTTACCGGAAGTCACCTTGGTGGCGATTTTAGATGCCGACCGCGAAGGCTTTTTGCGCAGCCAGACTTCACTGATGCAGACCATGGGCCGCGCCGCCCGCAACGTCTCCGGCAAAATCATTCTTTACGCCGATAAAGAAACCGATTCGATGAAACGGGCCATCGCGGAATCAAGCAGAAGAAGAAAACTTCAATTAGCCTACAATGAAAAACATGGCATTCAGCCAAAAACGGTCATTAAAAAAATTGAAAGCATGCTGGGGCTGGAAGAGGAAAGAGAGGAGAATGAATATTTTAAACAGAATAAACATAAGCCGCAAAAATATGACAATCGAAAAGATTCGCCCACTCGTAGGCGTGGGCGTAATGGTAAAAAATAACCAAGACCAAGTTCTTATGGGCTTGCGCAAATCACCATACGGAGAGGGAACTTGGAGTTTCCCGGGTGGCCACTTGGAATTTGGAGAAACGATGGCGGAAGCGGCCATACGTGAAACCAAAGAGGAAACTGGACTTGAGATATCGGAATTAGAGCTAGTATCGCTGGCGGATGAGATGGGAAGTTTAGACAAAGGGAAGCACTATGTTAATGTCGGCTTTTTGGCGCACGCAAGCTTCGGCGAACCAAAAATCACAGAACCAGAAAAATGGGAAAAATGGGAATGGTTCGATTTGAATAATTTACCGGAACCTATTTTTGAAGCCACCGGTTTAATGATTAAGCGCTATCTCGCCGAAAAAATTTACGGTAATTTATAGTAAAAAAAATGCAAGATAAAATTATCATTCGCGGCGCGCGGATGCACAATTTAAAAAATATCAACCTGGAAATACCGCATAATAGTTTGACGGTAATTACCGGCGTTTCTGGTAGCGGCAAATCGTCGCTGGCTTTTGATACCATTTTTGCCGAAGGGCAAAGACAGTATGTCGAATCGCTCTCGCCCTATATGCGCCAATTTTTGGGTCAGAAAAAACCGGCTGATGTCGATGAAATTCTGGGATTGGCGCCCGCTATTTCCATTGACCAGAAAGCTCTATCGCACAATCCCCGCTCGACTGTCGGCACTTTAACCGAAATCCATGATTATCTCCGCGTTCTTTATGCCCGGGTAGGGGAAGTTTTTTGCCCTCATTGCGGCGTCAAGATAGAAAAACTTACCCTGGAAGAAATGATTGATATCATTATTTCCCGAGGCCAAGAATATCAAGAAGAATATGCTGTTATTCTAAGTCCGGTAGTGCGCGGACGAAAAGGTGAATACTATCAGCTCTTGTACGACTATTTGGCTTTGGGATACGGGGAAGCGCGAATTGACGGAGAGATAAAAAGCTTGCGGGAACCGGTCAAGCTTAACGCCAAGCAAAAACATGATTTGGAAATAGTTATAGACAAAGTGATGCTAAACGATGAAGGCCGGCTTTTTGAAGCGGTAGAAAACGCCCTGCAATATAGCCAAGGCTTGGTCATTGTTAAATTCCAGAAAAATGAATTTCTTCTGTCTTCAAATTGGACCTGCCCGAACGACAGTTTTGCTTTCCCGGAAGTAGAACCGAGGCTTTTTTCTTTCAATTCTCCCCACGGCGCTTGTCCGCAATGCTTCGGCTTGGGAAAAATTGGATTTTCAGCCGACAAACCTTGCCCGGAATGCCAAGGGCAAAGACTGAGGCCGGAGGCCCTATCAGTGCGCATCGCCGGTAAAAACATGGCAGAACTAAGCCGTCTCAGCTTGGATAAAGCCTATGATTTCTTCTGGAAATATTATCAGAAGATGAATAAGCGCCAGCTGGCGATTGCCGATAACGTCATCGCGCAGATATTGAACCGCTTGGATTTTTTAAACAAAGTCGGCTTGAATTATCTGTCTTTGGAAAGGGAAGCGGAAAGCCTATCCGGCGGCGAAGCTCAGCGCATCCGTTTGTCTTCCCAAATCGGTTCCCAGCTTTCCCGCACTCTCTATGTTTTGGACGAACCGACTATCGGCCTGCACGAACGCGATACCGACCGCTTAATCCAGACATTAAAGACGCTTAGAGATAAAAATAACACCGTAATAATTGTCGAACACGACGAGCGCACCATTTTGGCTTCCGATTATCTTCTCGATTTAGGCCCTCTTGCCGGCGTTCATGGCGGCCAAATCGAAGCTATGGGCGAAACCAAAAAACTGCTGGCGGCCGAAGAGAAAAAACCGGGCAGCCAATCGATGACTTTGCAATATTTAAGCGGCCACCAAGAAATATCCTTACCCGAAAAAAGACGCAGCCAAAATCACGGCAGCCTGAAAATTATCGGCGCTAAAGTGAACAATTTAAAAAATGTAAGAGCGGAAATACCTCTGGGCAGACTAGTCGGTATCAGCGGCGTTTCCGGTTCCGGTAAATCGTCTTTGCTGTATGATGTTTTATATAAAAATTTATCTTATATCAAAAACAACCCCGGCAAAAAAAACAATCTTAAAGGGGTTGCAGAAATAAAGGGTGCGGAATACATCAATAAAATTGTCGTTATCGACCAGTCACCAATCGGCCGAACGCCCCGTTCCAATCCGGCGACCTATACCGGCATATTTACGCCCATACGGGATTTCTTCGCCGAATTGCCGGCTGCTAAAGAAAGAGCCTATTCCATCTCCCGCTTTTCTTTCAACCGCCCCGGGGGGCGCTGTGAGGCTTGCGAAGGCGCCGGCTCCAATCTGATTGAAATGCACTTTTTGCCGCCGGTATTAGTAGAATGCGAAGTCTGCCGCGGCCGCCGCTTCAATCGCGAAACCTTGCAAGTAAAATACAAAGGCAAGAATATCGCCGATGTTTTGGAAATGACGATTGACGAGGCGATAGAACTGTTTGAGGGCAATTATTATATAACGGACAAGCTCAAAGTCCTGCAATCGGTCGGACTGGGCTATCTTAAATTAGGACAATCGGCCACCACTCTTTCCGGCGGGGAAGCACAGAGGATAAAAATAGGCAAAGAGCTGACCCATACTTTAGGCAAGCGCAGCCTTTATCTATTGGACGAGCCGACGACCGGCCTACACTATTATGATATTGCCATGCTACTTAAGGTCTTGAACCAATTGGTGGAAAAGGGGAATTCGGTCTTGGTTATAGAACATAATCTGCACATGCTCAAGTCAATGGATTATATCATTGACTTGGGTCCGGACGGCGGCGATAAAGGCGGCAAGATAGTGGCCGCAGGCACACCGGAAGAAATCGCCGCCAATCCTCACAGCCTTACCGGCCAGTATTTACAAGAAATGCTTGCACCAAAGAAAAAGGCCGGGCATTGATATGTCCGGCCGGCCCCCGATTAGCGTTGAGGCTTAAAAAATAAAGAACGAAAAAAATAAATAAGTTGGCTGCAGATACACAAGTACCTTTTATTTTCTCGACCTGATTTACGGACAAAGTGAAAGTGTCGGTGCCTTAAGTCCTTTGGGGATAGTAGTTGTTTTATCTGTAGGGTAAGGTGTCTATATATTTTTAGACTTTTTAAGGAGGGAGGATAATTTTATACAAGCTGAATAGCTTGATATATGCTCGCAATCCTTCGGAATCAATTTTTTATAAACAGCTTATTCCTAGCAACTTGACCCTATCTTAATTCTTAAAATAAAATTTGTCAAGTTAAAAAATACACATGAAATCAGAGAAAAACATCAAAATTAGCCCTTTTGCCCAGCAGGTTTATCAGATAACCGGCAAAATTAAAACTGGCCAAGTAGCCACTTATGGCCAAATCGCTCAGGCTATAAAAAAGCCAAAAGCGACTCGGGCTGTCGGCCGGGCTCTGCATAATAATCCCTTTGCGCCGCAAGTACCTTGTCATCGAGTAATTAAAGGTAATGGGGAAATTGGCGGTTTCGCTGGCGGTAGTTCTAAAAAAGCTAAGCTCTTGAAACAAGAAGGGGTTAACATAAAAGACGGAAAAATAGACTTAAAAATATATCAAGCAACTTCAATCAAATAAAAATGCTCCACCCGCTACAAACAATTTTAAAAAATGTCCCCAAAACGCCTGGCGTCTATTTTTGGCATGGACCAAAAGGGGAAGTGCTTTACGTGGGCAGAGCGGTAAATTTAAAAAATCGCTTGAGCCAATATTTTCAAAAAAGGATAGATTCGCGCATTGCCGAGATGGTAGCGCAGGCGAAAGATTTAAAATTTATTGTCTGTGAAAGCCTATTGGAAGCAATTATCTTAGAAGCGGCAAACATCAAAAAATACTGGCCTAAATATAATATTGTCGATCGCGATGACCGGTCTTTCGTCTATATTGCCATTAATCCCAAAGAAGAATATCCAAAACCGATAATTATTCGCGGCCAAGACTTAAAAAAGTTTCCCGCGCGCAACTATAAGCTTTTCGGTCCCTACCAATCATACCGTTTAATCAGCAACGCTTTACGCTTGCTGCGCAAAATATTTCCCTACGGCACTTGCCGACCGCATCAGGGAAAGGCTTGTTTTGATTATCAAATCGGCCTTTGCCCCGGAGCCTGCATTGATGCCGTCAGCTCACAAGAATATAAAAGAAATATTAAAAAACTGATGTTGATTCTTGGCGGCGAACGCCAGCGCCTTTTATTAAAATTGGAAAAAGATAATCCGGAACAAGCCAAAGCCTTGCGCCATCTCCAAGAAGTATCCCTGCTCAGCCAAGAAGCTGATTTGCAGTCTCCCCGACTTAAGCGCATTGAAGGCTATGATATTTCCCATTTCCAGGGAAAGGAGAGCTATGCTTCCATGGTGGTCTTTATAAACGGCGAAAGACAAGCAAGCGAATATCGCTTATTTAAAATTAAGGAAGCCCCGGCCGGAGACGATGAACGCGCGCTCTTGGAAGCCCTGAAACGCCGCTACCGCCATCAAGAATGGCCGCAGGCAGAGATGATAATGATTGACGGCGGCAGCCCGCAAATCAGCTTCTTAAGCAGAGAATTAAGCAAGCTCAACATTATCTTGCCCTTAGTGGGTGTATCCAAATTTGGCGGCGATAAGTTAGTTTTCCCCAAGGGCGTCAAACAGAACTTTAAAGATTTAGCAACATCGCTTAAACCCGTCTTATTGCGGGTAAGGGAAGAATCACATCGTTTTGCTAATTACGGCCGCAAGCGGGGAACACGCTTGACAATCTCCTGATTTTTGCTAAGATAAAGATACAATTTGATAATTTGCCACAGACAGCAAGCGTCAAAATAAGTCTTGCCGAGGTAAATATAAGCTAATATTGGCTTTTATTTAATCTGTGGGCGGCCTCAGATTTTTTGTTTTCTAGGGCCTTGAACGTACTTATAAACCAGCGCCTAAAAACGCTTTTAAAAAATATGCCAAAAAGCAAAGTCCAAAAGCAGGAAATCCTGCGGAGCTTGGAAAAGAAGATTGGAGAAGCCAAATCAATCGTCTTTGCCGGCTTTAATGCTTTGGGGGTAAAAGACAATGAGTCTCTGCGCGACCAGTTGCGCCAAGAAAACGGCGAATACTACGTTGCCAAGAAGACTTTATTGGGCCTAGCTCTCAAAAATCAAGGTGTGGACAGCTTGGATACTAAAAACTTGGACGGTAAAATCGCCGCGGTCTTCTCCTACGGAGACGAAGTGGCGGCCGCCAAGGTTCTCGATAAATTTCGCCAAGACAAAGAAAAGAGCGACAAGCTCAATTTCATCGGCGGCATCCTGGAAGGTAAATTGCTGACCAAGGAAGAAATCGAAGCCTTAGCGAAATTGCCGAGCAAGCAGGAATTGTATGCCAAACTGGTGGGCTCCCTTAACGCCCCTGTCTCCGGTTTTGTTAACGCTTTAGCCGGAAACCTGCGCAACCTTGTCTACGTTCTTAAAGCGATTGAAGAAAAAAAATAATAAATAGGGGCTAGGGAGCGGAAAATTTTCCGTTTCCGCCTAATATAACATTATGTCCGAAGAAGTAAAAAATGAGGCCGCCGAAGAAGTGGCGGTACCGGCTAAGTTCCAAAGCTTAGTCAGCGAAATCGAAAAGATGAGCGTTTTAGATTTAGCCGAGCTTGTCAAAATCTTGGAAAAGAAATTTGGCGTTTCTGCTGCCGCTCCCGCAATGATGATGGCTCCGGCCGCCGGTGGTGCCGGTGCAGCTGCCGCTGAAGAAAAAGACAGCTTCGATGTTGAATTGACCGAAGGCGGTGCTAACAAAATCAACGTCATCAAAGTTGTCCGCGAAGTCACCGAAATGGGCTTAAAAGAAGCCAAAGATTTGGTTGACGGCGCTCCGAAAGTCTTAAAGGAAGGATTAAAGAAGGAAGAGGCTGAAGCTTTAAAGAAGAAATTGGAAGAAGCCGGCGCTAAAGTAACCTTGAAATAAGATTACCATAAAACAAACAAAAAATACCCGCTTAGGCGGGTATTTTTTATTACTTTAATCTTATGATTTAAATAGAAATGCTATAAATGGCATCATTATCCAAAATATAGATAGTTTTACCATCGCTCGTGGCGGTAAAATCTTTTAAATTATTAAGCGCAGGAAAGCGGAATTGCTTTAATAGAGCACCTTCTTTGTCAAAAATTAGAATGCGCTGGCTAGCTTTATCCATTATAAAAAGCTGATCGTTAAAAATTTTCAGCAGAGAAGCGCTGTCTAAAGAAGGGTCAACGGAAGCTAAAGATAAATCCTTAAGTTCGCCGTTATAATAGTCTTGAATCTGGCCGTTGCTCTTCAAAAAAATAATATCACCATTGACGGCCATATCAACCGCGTCGCCCAGATAAGCTTCTCCGTTAAGGCGGGCGACCTTAGAGCCAAAACCATTAGTATTTTTGGATAATTTATAAACTTGATTTTGATCGGCCATCATCAGATATAAATTAGAACGGTAGAACTGGAAAGCGGTGACTTTATTATCAGCCCCCACGCCATCAAGGTTTAAGGTCGCAGTCTTGCCGCTATCGACATCAAGGGAGGTTAAACGGTTACCGCTCAGATAATAAATAGCACCGGCCTCGCTTACAGGCTTGTCTAAAGCGTTAAAATCGCCATTAAGTAAAAAGGAGGCGGTATTTTTCTCTTTTAAATCAAAGGTATAGACGGCTTTGGCGGCGCTATCGGCGGCGTAAAGCTTCTCACCTGAAAGAATTATATTTCTGGCTTCCGCGGAAGCATTATAATTGCGAAAATCAACCAATAAATCCGGAGATTCCACAGTGGTTAATTTCTGCACCTGCGCTTTCTGGGCTTCAATTTGAGCGCGCAACTGGTCACGCCTAGATATCTGCTCCTCTCCTTTGACCGGCAAAGCATCAATGGCGGCCAAACTTTCGCCGATTAAAGTTTTGGCGCCTTCTTGATTGTTATACAAAAGATAAGAATCAATCATGCTTTTTTTTGTCTCTAAAGTGCTAATCAGATTATTAAAATATTCAATATTGGCCTGACGGCGATTATTAATGCTGGAAATTGTCAGGCTAGCGCTTAAAATCAAAAAAGCAAACAATAAAAGAGCAAACATCAGTTTATTGCGGGGATGGAGGGAATTAAGCCAAACTTTAAAGTTTCTAGCAAATTTCTGCCAAAAAGAAGGATTGAACAAATTAATAATGGTAGCCCCGATTGTCTTAGAAACTCCAGCCAGACGGGAACGGCTACGCCCAAAAGCAATTTTTTCCTTTATCAAACTGGCCGCCGCCAGAGTCTTCGACGGCCTTAAAGACGGTAATTTCTTTATATTCTGGCCGCCATCCTTAGCGGGTAAAGACAAACTTGATTTAAAGCCACGATTTTTAACCTTTTTCCACATTTTATTGACGTTTTGCCAATTGATTAAACCGGCCGAAGCTAACATCTGTTCGGTCTTCTTTTCCGTATAATTTAAATGAGAAATGGAATTATGAGCGGATTGAAGCACGTCTCCGCCACCATCCTCTTTCAGTTCCGCCAAACTTAAGCCGAAGGTGTTCTTAACGATTATACCCAAAAAGGGAACATAGGAATTCAGGCGGGCAAGACTACTTTTTATCTGCTCCGCCGCCACCATTGGAGGGAGCTTAGTGATAATATTAATTAAATCATGATTGGATAAATATTCAGGCAAGGCCTCGTTACAAAAGAGAAAATAAGAAGAGGCGGGTATTTCTCCGCTTATCACCGAAGAGAAGAATTTAGGAGAAACCGGACCATTATTTTCCGGCTGATTATCGGCCTCAGCGGCACTGGCTTCAACATTTACTAACTCATAATCATCTTGGCGCTTATATATCAAAAAAGCTTTATTGCGGCCAAAATTAGAAAATAGCAATTTATTATCAAAGACTAAGCCTAAAACTAAATTAGTATCCTCGGCTCTTAAGCTGATTTTTTCTAAAGAAATAAATTCCAATAAAGCTTTATTGAGCTTGGCTAAAGCCGCCTCAAAAATATTATCCAAACTTAAACCCTCAATCTTGTCCTGCAGAAATATTTTTTCATCGTTATAATAGAAATCATCCAGGCGTTCGATGATAAAATCAATCACTTTCTTGGCGTCGTTCTTTTTACCGTCAATTTCCGCCAATAAAAATAGCTTACCGGCCAGACCCTCTTTGATGGCATCCGGCTGGGCAATAAAAACCTCACGGCTGCCATTCTGATGCTTGCCGGTATTTAAGATAAGGGAAGAGATTTTATAATACATATGCGCTTAATCTCTTGACGCCATCCGCGCCAATTTTATTTGACTGCTAACCTTTTCTATTATACTATAAAATAAGCAAGAAATAAAGAGATAAAAGCGCTGGAGAAAAAAGATAAAATAAAAACAATCTTATGTTGGCGCAAATTTTTGGCTCTAATGCTAGGGTAAAAATAATGAAAACTTTCCTTAGCAAGCCTGAACAAAAATATTATACCCGGCAACTGGCCCGAGATTTAAATCTTCAGGTAAATTCAGTGCGGCGAGAATTGGAAAATTTGGAAAATATCGGCCTTATCAAACAAGAGGAAGGGGAGGCTTTAGCCAGTGAAATTAAAGAAAAAGCTAAAACCGGAGATAAAAATTTAAAGAATGAAAAAAAATATTTTACGATTGAGCGTAATTTTCTCCTTTTTCCGGAGCTAAAAAGCTTATTTGCCAAGGCCAATCTCTTGTCTTGCCAGGATTTTTTAAAGGACGCGGCTGAATTTGGAGAAATCAAGCAATTATGGCTGAGCGGTATTTTCAGCGGTGATACCAGCGCGCCCACCGATATGTTGCTGGTTGGAAAAATCAAGAAAGATAAATTTGTAAAAAAGCTTCAAAGCTTAGAGGCTGATTTAAACAAAGAAATAAATTATACCCTGATGGACGAATCGGAATATGAATATCGGCTGGAAATACACGACATCTTTCTAAACCGCATCCGCCAAAGCCGACATTTAAAAATAATTTCCGGCGAAGAAGAAAATAATTAAGGACATCTATGAAACTTAAGGCTAATTTAAAATACTTTGCTTTTCTAAGCCTGCGCCTATTATTGTGGGCGCTGGCGATTTTTTTCTTGTTGCTTATCATCAGCCTAATAAGCACCTGGCGTCATTGGCGCGATTTCGGCCAAAACGCTATCGCCGGCAAAGACCAATTGAGTGGCGCCGTTATCTCCCTCCGCGCTAAAGACTGGGATGGCGCGCAATCCAAGCTACAAGCGGCGCAAACCTACTTCCAAAATGGACAAAAAAACCTAGAGTCCCTGCGTCAATCTTGGTTTCCGGCCAAATTGAAACTAGGCGGCCGACAAATAGACGACTTGGGGTACTTGAATAATAGCGCTCTAATAATTAGCAGCAGCGCTTTGCAGGTCAACGCTTTATTAAAAAATATTAGTGCTAATACTTTTGCCGATGACCATAATTTTCAGAGCCTCAGCCAAGAAAAAAAAGCCGCTTTTATGCAATCACTCATCGCCTTAGAACCGGAATTAAACGGCCTAAAAGCCAATCTTAGCCTCGCCCTTTTTAATCTTGATAAGATTCAGACTGTTGGCATTCTCTGGCCTCTGCGCGGACAGATAGTCGAACTGCGCAATCAAATTGCCGACGGTGAAAATATATTATCGGAATCTCTGCCTATTATCCGCTTGCTTCCAGCCTTCAGCGGCTACCCCCAAACGGCGCACTATTTAATCATGCTGCAAAATAATGACGAACTCAGGCCAACCGGCGGTTTTCTCGGTTCCTATGTCCGCGCCGATATCGCCGACTTTGGGGAATTTCAAAAATTAGAAGCTAGTGATATCTATCATCTTGACATGCCCGCTATCGGCAAAACCGCCTTTACCGCCCCGGAGCCGATTAGTAAATATTTGCAAGTCGATAACTGGTATTTGCGCGACGCCAACTGGTCGCCGGACTGGCCGCAGTCAGCCAGGCAAATTCAAAACATGTTTCAAGCAGAAAGCGCAGCCGGCGGGCAGGCAGAACCAAGCCTAGATGGCGTTTTAGCTATCACTCCCGATTTTGTCGCCAATCTTCTGCGCCTTACCGGGCCGATAACTGTGAGGGGAGAAAGCTATGCTCCGGAAAATATGCAGGCATTATTGCAATATAACGTAGAGGTGGCCTACAAAGAAGAAGATATATCTTCTTGGGATAGGAAAGATATTATTAATGAATTAATTCAAGCTTTAAAAGAAAAACTAATCTCTCTGCCCTTAGAACAATATCCGGAATTAATCAGCCGTCTTAATACTAGTTTAAAGAGAGGAGATATTCTCCTATATTTCAATAACCCGGACCGCCAAGCATTGGCGCAGAGCCTGGGCGGAGGAGGAGAGATTAAGCAGGTAAGCGGCGATTACCTGATGGTAGTCGATGCTAATTTAGCCGCTTTTAAAAGCGATGCGGTGATGCAGAAAAACATCGCCTATCAAGTTGAAAAAAAAACGGAGCGACTGCAAGCAAGCTTAAAATTAGATTATTATCACAATGGTGGCTTTGACTGGCGCACTACGCGCTACCGCAGCTATACTCGCGTTCTGGCGCCCTTGGGCAGTGAATTAATCAAGCTTTCCGGTTTAGGAGCGACGGAAGCGGATATTATCAGCTATGATGATGACAGCCTACAAAAGCATGTTTTCGGCTTCTTTTGGAGCATTGAACCCGGAAAAAGCAAAACGATAAATTTAGAATATTATCTGCCCGTGAAATTGAACGATAATTTAAGTACAAATAATGTATACACCCTATATATCCAACGCCAACCCGGTAGTCGAATTGCTAATCTATCCGTCTATCTAAACCCTGGTAAAGAAATTGTACAAATAAGCCCCCAAAGCTTAGAAGGGGAAATTAAGTCCGAAAGAGCTTATTTTACCCTTGATTTAAATACCGGCAGCCAAGCGTTGCAAATAAAGACGGCAGACTAACCTATTATAAAAATAGGCGTCCGCAAAGTCTAAAGAGCTAAGACGTTCACAAAAGTTTGTTGACACGAACTACGTCCGCTCACCACTCCGCCCCTAGGTGGAGATTCAAGCTCGGTCACTAAGTGCCGAAGCTTTTTATTATTGACTAAATTAAAGAAATATATTACAATAATAAGAATTCTTTAACAATTTGTTTAACCATAAAATCAAGATAAACCATGAAAAAGTTAATCATTATTACCTCTGTTTTTGTTTTTTTGGCAACAGCCAGCTGGGCACAAAAATTGGCCAATCTCTGGTATTTACCAACTCTGACTGATTATCAAATGGAAAATATCAGCCAATACGACTTACTGATAATTGACCCGGAAATATTAGTCAACTACTCATCAACTCTTGATGAGATGATGGTCAATAACCCGGACCTAAAAATCTTCCTCTATATCAACCCAACAGAGATTTTTGAGCCGATGTGGCCAGATAAGCCTTGGAGTATTAAACTCTTAGCAGAACTACAGACAAAAAAATCCTGGTGGCTATACCAGCCTAACGGCGAAAAACTAGGCGCCTGGACAAAAATGAAGACGCTCGATATGAGGGCTGATTGTCCGGAAATAGAGGGACAGAAATATTGGCAGTGGATACTGGCCAAATATCTTGAACTATTAAAAGACAAAAGAATCAGCGGCTGTTTGGTAGATAATGCTTGGGGAGATGACCGGGCCGGTATTCAATGGCTATCCAACTACAATGGCCAAAAAGGACTTGACCTGAACGGCGATAAAAAAGCCGATACCAACTGGCGAGAAATAAATCTTGCCTGGACTAAAGGATTCCGTTCATTCTTTGCTGATTTACGCAAAGCTAAGGGCAATAATTTCACTATAATTGCTAATCCCGGCAATCTTTCCTACAGGGAAATTGACGGCAAACAGTTTGAAAATTTTCCCTATAAACATCACCACTTGGGCGGACCTGATTGGGGGGTTAATATGATGATAGCCAAAAAATATAAAATAGCCATCATCAACCCCGATGAAAAAGATTTTCTTTTAGGGGCCGTGACCGCTCTAATGCTGGACAATGCCTATCTGGCAATCAGTCAAAATCAAGCTTATCACGACTATTATAAGCTGAATTTAGGCAAAGCTCTAGACAAAACCAAGGAAATATCCAAGGGCATCTGGTCCCGCAAATTTGAAAAAGGAGAAATCTTTATAGATACCAATAAAGGCGACAAAGCCTGGGTGGAGTATAAAGATGGGACTAAAAAAGAAAAATAGTCCCGCAAATAATAAAAAGGCTCGCCTAAAAACGAGTCTTTTTCTTTACCTACATTTTAAGCGCTTAAATCAGGTTTTAATCGAGCACAAGCTAAAGCGGAACCAGCCAAGGCCCACATTTGCCACTGCAAAGCGGTGTCATTAAGAATATTATCGCCACTAGACATTATAAATACAGCCACTCCAAAGGCTAGAAAAAATATAAAAAAGTTCTTTAAACGAGGCCGTGATTCACGCCAATAGGATAATATGACAGCGCCAAAAAAAGATACAAGCAAAACAAGATATGATGCCAATAAAGGATAGCCGCCATCAAGAGCGACGCGCAAATAATCATTATGAGGGTCAGGAGAACCTAAACGAAAATCCCGCTTAACAGAAATAATCTTTTCCGCGGTGCCGACGCCATAGCCTGTCCAGGGCCTCTCTTGAAAGTATTCCAAACCGTCGCGCCATAAATTAAAACGCCAAGATACCGAACCATAAGGGTCTGATTGAAAAATGCTGTTAAAACGAGTCTGTAGAGGCGGAATTAGGGCATAAACAAAAATCATAGCTAAAAAAGCAACCAATAAAAATTTCTTAAACTTAGATACGCCAACAATGACAAAAATCATAATTAAAGCTAAATAAGCACCGCGAGTATAAGTCAAAAACAAAATAAATATGTAAAACAAAGAAAGTAAGGAATAAAGATAAACTTCCAGCTTAGTACGCTTTAAATTCAAAATAAGAAAAACCGCCAAAGTAATAGATAATAAAAGGTAGAAAGCGAGCATGTTAGGGTGGGTCATGCTGCCAAACACGCGATAAATTCCATTTTCCGGCAAACCGGTCTTATTAATAAATTGAAAAAGAGCCAAAAGGGCAGGCGGTAAAGCGGAAAATATAATTGTTTTTATCAACCAAGTTAAATTTTTAGCTGAGGGCAAAAGGCCTACCCCCAAAAAGAAAGCGGCAAATATGCTTAAAAAACGCAAAATTTCCTTCAGACTTTCCGAAAAATAAAAAGAATTGAAAATGCTGACTATGCCCAGAAGGAGAAAGATAATCCAAGTATAAAAAGAATATAACCATTTAAAATTATGCCAATCAAACTTTCCGAAAAATATAAAACTAATAGCCAAAATAATCATTAACATCCCCAACAAACTAAGAACGTTAATTTGTAAATCGCCGAAACTGAGAATAACGTTATGAACGCTTAAATCTAAAACCGGGCGCAAAAAAAGAATCGACAAAAATGATAACCTTGCATCAATCAAAGACAATCCGAGAAGTAAAATAAGCAAAGCCGATAATAAAACATTAGACAAAGAAAGATTAGCAAAAAGAAACAATAAGGTAATTAGCAGTGCGGTTAAAGAAATGATAAAAACTGATTTTTTATTGCGAATTATTGATGCCATAAATTGAAAAATTCAAATATATATGCTATGATTATGATATTATTAATATAATTTTAGCCTAATAATCCTAAAAGGTAAAGCCAAGCTTGATGATATGAAAATACTCCAAGTAAATAAATTTTATTACCCTAATCGTGGAGCAGACAAGTATTTTCTATTTTTAGAAAAACTGCTGAAAAATCATGGTCATGAGGTCAAAGTATTCGCGATGTCATCATCTAAAAATCTAGAATCACCAGACTCCCCTTATTTTGCGAAGGAAATAGATTTACATAATTTTAGCTTAAAAAATAAAATAAGAGCTATCCGAGCTATAATTTATAATCAAGAAGCTAAAAGAAAATTTAAAAAACTGCTGGCGGATTTTCAGCCCGATATTATTCATTGCCACAATATCTATCATCAGCTATCTCCATCCATTTTGGATGCCGCTCGGCAAGCTAAAATTCCGGTCGTAATGCACCTCCATGACTATAAGCTCATTTGCCCTAATTATAAGCTATACACCGAGGGCAGCGCTTGCCAACGCTGTAAAAAACACCGTTACTGGGAATGCGTAAAACATCGTTGCGTTGATAATAGCCAATCAAAAAGTCTTTTAGCAGCGGTAGAAATGACCATTCATCATCGCTTTTTAAAGATTTATCAGAAAGGAGTTTCCTTATTTATCGCCCCCAGCAATTTCATGAAAAAAATCTGCGTTGATTTCGGCTGGCCGGAAGATAAATTTACCGTCTTAGAAAATATATCGCCGATAAGCGTTAATCAAATGAATGAGGAGCTTAAAGAATATTACCTATACTTCGGAGCCCTAGAGGCAGAGAAGGGGATTGACTTGTTAATAAAAGCCGGGGCGGAAAGTAAGCGCCCGATTAAAATCGCCGGCATAGGCAAAGCAGAAAATGAATTAAGAAATTTAGCCACAAAATTGCAGGCTGACGTCGAATTTTTGGGACAATTGTACGGCGACCATCTTTACCAAGTTATTGCCGAGTCTTTAGCGGTGGTCATACCCTCACGCTGGCCAGAAAATATGCCCCTAGCGGCAATCGAAGCGATGGGCTTAGGCAAAACGGTGATTGCCGCCGATATTGGCGGCTTGAGCGAATTGATAAAGACAGGCGATAACGGATTTCTTTTTCCACCAGAAGATTGGCAACAATTAGCTAAATATTTAAAACAACTAAAAATACCAGAAGCTTTGAAAATAGGAGAAAGAGCGGCGGCTAGCAGAAAGGATAAAACGGAAGACTGGCATTATCAAAAATTAATAACAATTTATCAAACTATAATCAATAAAAAAGAGCTGTAAAAACAGCTCTTTTTTAAATTGTAATTCAATTATTATTTCTTAATTTCCAGAGAAATACTATAAGTAAGTTGAGAACTGAGTCCATCTACCTTAATATCATAACGGCTATCATTAGCAACTGAAGGGACGGAAACATTGACATTAAAACGACCAAAACGGTCAGCCTGAGCATTCATCTTAGAACCAAGAAGGGAAATACTTAAACTCTCATTAGGCCAAAAGCCGCCGCCCTGAAGGTTAACGCTGGCCCCCGATTGAGCGCTGCGATTTCCTAATACTAAATATAAATTTTCCAAAGGATAAAGCTGGCCGTCATCCTGGCTGATTTTATCGCTTTTCGAGATAACATTAAGATTAGAGTCTAACACTAATAAACCGGAATTATTAAATACAATCAAGCGATCGCCTTCGGCCGTATTAACAAGTTTTAAGCCCATTGCCCATCCTTGGGGGGCGCCGAGAGTAGTCGCTTGTACTTCCTTAACCAAGCTCAAATCACTTTTTTTCAATTTATAAACATTCAAACCATTCGAAAAATAAAGAAAATTATTATCAAACGAACTCTCAACATCATAAGAGGCGTCTCCGTAATGGCGAAAAGAAGCTAATAACTTGCCATTAAAATCAAACTTTTTAACATAATAATCATCGGCTACAAAAATGTTTCCGCTGATACGATCATAATAGGACTTGCGGCCATTTTTCTGAAAATCACGATAGTCTAAAGAAATAGTCTTAATAATGCTGCGGTTCTCGCGATCATAAATATTTAAAGCAGAGTTGTTAAGGGCAAAAAGGAAGCGAGCATCGCCGCTGCTGCGAAGGCTGTAAGGAAGTTCGCTTTCGAAATCAAAGCCGTCGACTATTTGCAAATCATTATTCCAAATACGAACGCCGCGCCCACTAACGGTGGCGATATTATTGCCAAAACGATCAACCCGGTAGTACCACTCCCAATAAGTATTTTTAACCTTATTTTCTAAGCTAGCAGTTTGCAAATCTGATAAGTCATATAAATACAAAGCATAGCCGGCAACGGCATAGGCCTTTAAATTTTGACCTTGAACCTCTAGCTTGACGTCATTAAAAGCATCTTCTTTGCCAGGATTGGGAGAGAGGCTGACCGACATTAAGCGCTGAATCTTAGTACCGCTCGAAGAAAAGACTTCCAATTTTCCAGTATTAGCCGTAGCAATTATCAACTGCCCTTTATACAAAACGGCATCGCCGGCATAATAAGACTGGTCTTTGGTTTTACCATCACGTACGCTCCAGCCAACAAATAGAAGGCTAAAAATTAAAGCGCTAAAAAAAATCTTTTTCATATATGTATTAATTCGTTCTTTTATCTTAATATAACTTTACATTATACATATAATATATATTTTGTCAAGATTAAATTATATATTTTAGCTGCTATATAAAATATATGGCTAATATTAAAAAGATTAATAAATAAAAAAGTAAATAAAAAATTAAATTTTTTGTTTAATATTAAGTAAAAAATAATTTAAAATTAAAAACTTAAACTTAATTTTATAGGCTTACTATTGACAAAGTTTATATAATTAGTTATAATAAATCGTTATAAAGTAAATAATAAAATCTATAATATGGAATTAGAAGTATTTTGGAAAAATATCAAAAAACACCGCAATACTGTCGTCGGTATTATTTTGATTTCTTTTATTTTGGTCGGTAGCGCTACCTTTGTACAACCTTTAAAATATTCAGTTAAATCAAGACTTTTGATTTCCCAGAATATCAGCGGCGCTGATCCATATACAGTCTCCAAATCAAACCAATATTTAAGCAATCTTTTTTCTCAGGTCGTTTATTCTTCCTCTTTTTTCAATCTAGCCACTTCCGCCGGATTCAACATTGACACCTCTTATTTCGGTAATGATTATAAAACGCAGATGAAAGTCTGGAAAAAAACGATCGAGGCCCGCAGCGTCGGCGATACCGGCATCATGGAAATATATATCTATCACCCCAATACCTACCAAGCCCAACAAATTGCTATGGCGGTAAACCAAACTTTAATCAGCAAAAGTTTTAATTATCAACAGGGGGGTGATCAGGTAGCTATTTCTGTCATTGACCAACCCTTAACTTCCAGCTTCCCGGTTAAACCCAATCTAATCCTTAACTTTACGGCCGCTTTAATTTTAGGCGTCGCTGCTTCAAGCTTGTGGATCTATTTTCTTCCATTAAAAGAACACAAACGCCAGCCTAAAAAACAGAACAATCTTGTGTATCAAGAACTACCAGAAGAAAATTATTCTGCCTATTCCGCCGCCCCGACCAATCTGCCAACTCAGGAAAACCAGGCAGAGAATTATCCCGAACCTCAAGGCAATATCAACAACATTTTAAGATAAAATTTATATCTTTTTGTCGCTCCTCTAAATTAGAGGAGCGGAAAAAGGACATAAGTTCTGCGTCCTTTAAAAATTGAATATAAACCAAAAAAATAAATCCCATGAACAGATTATTATTATTTTTGATGGCAACTTTGCTGGCGATTGCCGGCAAGGAAGCTTCCGCTCAGCATCCACTGGGAGAAGGGCAGTTGCTGATTGGCAACGGCTACTTTGCCCCGGCCGATAAAAGTGGCGACGGTACCTGGAGATACCTTGAGGCTCGTTGGTTGCCGATTAGAACCGAAACAGATAATACCAAATTTGGCTTGTATCTGTCTGGAATCGAAGTCGGCAGTAAAATCTCCGGTTTTAAGCACCATTCCACCGAAATTGGAATTGGATTGGCAGCAAATTTCAACTTAGAGCCAGGATATCAAACAGACCGCTACGGCTGGCTTAATCTGGCCTACAAGGTCATCCATTCAAGCGGCAGTCTTGTGCAAAAAGACGGCCGTTATGAAAACAAGCAGGATGACCAAATGCTCTTTTTGAGCGGCGGCCTCTTGTTTAGAAACATGATGTTTGCAGGACCATTCGCCCAGCAAAAAATCATGCTTGAGTCCCAGTTTTCCGTTAAAAGCGAAGAGAATTCCCGCTGGAACGGAGATACTTTGGCCGGATTGCCTTGGTCAAGAGAACGCGTAAAGCTTCAGGCTGAAAACGGCATTGCGCCGATTTATCTCGGCTGGAGCCGAAATGTCTACATTCTGCCATCAATCTTGGCTGCCTACACTTATGAAAAGGGCAGTCAAACTAGCTTCTACACTATTGGCCTTAGCCTCACTCTGGCAAAGGGCCAATATGGCTACGAAATTCTGACTTTGTCCTATGAGCCGAAATTTTCGGCCAAAGGACCAAGAATGGATGTATTCCAGGTAAACCTGAATGTTATTAACATATTCAGGAAAACCTATTAACAACAAAAACAATAATAATCATCACAATTTACAAATCTAGAGAAAAATGGAACCTAACACAGAAAATTCAAGAATTAACAATCCGGAAAAAAGGGGAAAGAGCTGGATATTTACAGCAATCGCCGGGTTAGTCATTATCGCTTTAGTCGCTTTTTTTGCCAATCATTTTGGCAAAAATAAAAAAAGCAACGATAATACCAAGGCTCAAACTGAAGAGCCAATAGCACCTCCTACTTCGACCCCATGTACCCCTGAAACCAGCACAATTGTCGGGGTTGATATTTCCGGAGACTCTCTGGTACGAATGTATCAGGAGATTGCCCGCCTGCAGGCCGCTTTAAAAGCTTGCGAGGAAGGGAAAAAGGCTACTCAGACAAGTCGTAAATCGTCCACGCCGGCAGCCAGCAACCAGACACGAACCTCATCATCTGCACCGGCCGCCAACCAGACACGAACCTCATCATCTGCACCGGCCGCCAACGCATCCCAAAGCACCAACCCGATGATTGCTACTAACCAATATATCGGTGACGTGATTGGAGATGGTGGTTGCGCGTTTGACGAAAACAGCAAGCTATTTTTCTATGTAAAAACCAGCCTGCTAAATAAAATCCCGAACAGGACGCAAACCTCATCGAATCTTAATAGCGAGTCAGGGCCAAAAGGAGAAGAAGTGGGTGAATATACCTACTACAGAACCCCAATCCTTATACTCAACGATATGCTTGATAAAGATTGGGCCTGGACTGCCTACGTCGGAAATAACTCTCAATACGGATATGATATGTGGCTATGGCATGAGCTGGTAAAGCTCAATGCTAATCTAAAAAATGACCCCCAAATCCAGGACAACGGACTGGGCGGCTATCAATTTGTCTCAAAAATAAACTACCATTCCAGATAAAACAAATTATGGTAGTTTAGCCGGTAACTTCACAGTTACCGGTTTTTTCTTATCAAAAAATCTATTTAATATAAAAAATCCCCTCTAACACTCAAAAGTGTAGAGGGGAATTCTGCAAACCGCAGCTGTTACATCCGGCGTATTTCATACGTCCCAGATTTTAAACCGCTGGTAATCTGCAATCCCAGCATATTGTCGCCGGGAAGAAAAAATTTTGAATTTTCCATCTGCCCATAGGCGTTGGGGGCCGTAAGACTAGGCCCAAAACGGAAATAAAGTCCGTTTGCCAAGTCTTTGATGGCAAAGGTCTGATAGCACCAACCAGCATAGTCTCCGCTCATTAAAACTAAAGCAATATTTTGCCAGTTATCATTGTTAAGCAAGCGACCAAGGAAAGGCTGAGGCCCGTTGGCATATTGCTGATAATTCACGTATATTCGCAATGAATCACACAAAGGAATGCTGGAGTATTTTATCTCCGTTCTTATTGTCGGCGCATAAGCCCCGCCAATCAGGTCGCCATTGTCGCCCGGAATCAAACCAGCCCCGACAGGATTAGGGGACATCTGACCATTTGTCAGGTAAACCTCGAATACTCCCTCACCTGGGGCAGTGATAATCCAATAGCGCGACTCAGGGGCATAGGCGTAAACATTACCTTTTCCATAGGTAAACCTTTGCACCTGAGTTTCATTCGCAGGTAAAATTACGTGGTCAACGACATATAAGATGCCGTTAATTGTGGTGGTCTCAGTCAGATAATTAAAATCCCAGCCGGTAAAATCACCCCGGTCCCAAGGATCGGCGGCAATATTGCTGTAATTATAAATTGCCGTCGTTCTCATGGCGATAGCATAATCATAATTACTACCGGATACCGGAGTGGCGGAGAGTAAGATAAGTGTAGTCTCCCAAGCCGAGCTGTTATCAACTACCAAGACTATACTTCTGGTGATAGAGGCACCGCCATTAACGGGCGTAATTACCACACTGACATCATAGATGCCAGCGGAATATTTTTTTTCCGGGCTAGTGGCAGTTGAATAATCGCCGCCATCAAGGTTCCAGGAAAAGGTGTAATTATCCACCGCCGACGGCAGGGAATCGAGCCAAAACTTCAAAAAAATATTCGGAGCGGCGTAGGCAGTATCGCCATTAGTAATAGCGCCGGTAACCTTTAAATAAGGCGCCTCGGAAGAATTGGGAATAGGCACTTCGTCATATTCCTTCATACAGCCCGTAAAAATAAGAGCTACGGCAAACAGAAACAGAAAAAACTTTTTCATGGTATCAGATTTAGAGTTAAACATTCGGTTTTAAAGAACAAAACCTTTTCGTCCTTATTTTTGCCTCGTTTACAATAAACGGGGCAATCAAAAAACAAAAATTATTTCTTAGCTAATAAGCGCTCATAGACCGCTACTGTTTGATCAACAATCTTTTCCCAATTATACTCTTGACGCGTCCGATCCTGAAGGGCTCGTCCTTGCGTTTTCATAATTTCTTGATTATCTAAAGCATAACTTAATTTCTCAGACAAATCGGACACATCTTTATTCTTAAAACTTAAACCCAGGCCATTCATCGCCTCTAAATTAGCAGGAATATCGCTAGCTAAACAGGGAAGACTAAAAGACATTGCCTCCAATAAACCCATAGACAAGCCTTCATATTCAGAGGGCTGAATAAACATATAGGCATTAGCATAAAGTTCGCTTAAAAGAGCGCCGCTCTGATTGCCTACAAAAACTATCCGCTTATCATCGCCGGCCAATTCTTTTAATTCCTCAACATAATCGTCAGTATAAGCGCCTTCGCCGGCAATTACCAGCTTCTTATCAGTCTGCAGACCCTTAAATGCCTCAATCACATAATGAACACCTTTATGGCGCACTAAACGGGAGGCAATAAAAATATAATTGTCTTTTTCCAAACCCCAGCGACGAATCTCTCTCACTTCAGGCAAGGAGGGCGGATTGATGCCTGAGGGAATATAAGCGGCTCCTCTGTCATAGCGAGCTAAAGCATAGGTAGTTAGTTCCTGAGAAGTTACCAATGTTTGATCGGCTAAACGGCAACCCATTTTCTCGCCGAATCGAAGATACCAGCGTGCAAATAAACCCCACTTCTTATGATAGTAATCCTGACAGTGGAAAGTAAAAACAATGGGAGTACGAGGATTTAATAATTTTGCCAGCCAAAGCAGAGAAGCGGGCCCAATAGATTGAAAGTGGATAATATCAAAACGGCGGAAAGCGGAATGCAAAACCGCTAAAAAAGTATTAGAGATTGCTTCAAAATTCTTGCCTTTTATAAAAGGCAGAGAAATTATTTTTACCCCTTTATACTCGCTAATTTCTGGAGCGTAGCCACGCCGCGCGTAAGCATAAACATCGTGCCCGCGAGCCGCTAAGTGAATTAAAAGCTCTTCCACTTGCTTTTCCACGCCCCCCGTTTGCGCCGGTATTCCTTTTTGTCCGATAAAAGCAATTTTCATATATAAATATAACTTTTTAATATAATACTTATTAAGATAATTGTCAAATTAACAATCAAATAATAGCAAAAAATTAATATTTTGTCAATAGTAATATAAAGAAAAACAAAAGGAATATTAACTACATAATATTCCTTTAATATAAGCTAAAAATGTTTTATTTATTCAAATTTAATTCAGCCAATCTTTTTTCTTAAAATAATGGAGCATCCCCCAAGACCCCAGACCCATAATTAGCAAAATTATCCAGAAACCATAGCGCTGATCTACAAAAGGCATATATCTGGCGTTCATGCCGAAAATAGCCGCCAAAAGCGTTAAGGGAAAAACGATAACTGAAAAAAGGGTGAGGGTCTTCATAATATTATTCATCCGGTCATTCAATAAAGCTTCATTAGTATCATTTAAAACCTCTACCATCTCCTTCTGATTGTCGAGCATCTCCCAAATACGCTTTGAATGTTCCACCAAGCGACCATACTGTTTCTTTAAAGATTCCGCAGGCACCAAAGAACTACGCATAAGCATCAGCTTCTGCAAAATATTCTTGTGATTCTGCATAATCTTGCGGATATTGATAATGTTGCGGCGCAGATTCAAAATCTTCGCCACCGCATCCTTCTGCTGCTGTTCAAAAATCAAGTCTTCAACCTCCTCTATTGCCAGACTATTCTGGTCAATCAAGGCATAGCAAGAATTAAGCAGACGGTCCAAAATTTCATAGAGAAGCGTGGCGGAAGATTCGGTTTGATAGGATAGTAAAGAATCCTGATCTTTCTTAGCAGTATTAAATAGCTCATTTAAAGCCGGCAGATTATCGTTATGCAAAGAGACCAGATAGCCGTGGCCGATAAAAAATTCAATCTCGCCAGCGATGATTTTGCCTTTAAAAAAAGTAGGGAAGTGGAGGATTAAAAAAAGATAGCCGCTATCTTCAGACACCATCGGCCGCTGCGAAAAGACAGTCGCCACCGAAGCGCGCAAATGCTCAAGGTTAAAATTATATTCCTTGCGCAAGTAGTCAACTTCCTTGCGGCCGGCATCAATAATATTAATCCAAGTAAGTGCATTATCATTGCCGGGCTTATCAATAACCAGGCGTTCTATTTTTGGACTGATTTTTTTATAATTTCCCATACTAAGAAAAATAAGGCGGCCAAAAAATAACTTTGACTCTGACCCTTTTTTGTAATAAAATAAGGATAGTTTTACTTTTCTATTATAGCAGAATTAAACGCAGGGAGAAAGAGAATATGGCAAACATCCTGGGAATCAATACCGGAAAAATCGGCTGGCTCGAAGCCAAAGCGGCTATCGAGAAATTTTATAATGACGGCAAGTCTCATTTAATTGTCACCCCCAATCCGGAAATAATCCTTGCTGCCCAAAAAGACGAAGAACTATTCTATCTGCTTAATCACGCCGACCTGTCTTTAGCTGACGGATTCGGCTTAAAAATAGCCGCTAAGCTCAGCGGCCAAGAATTAAAGCGCCTTACCGGCGCCGACTTGCTGCCATACCTGTTGGAAGAAGCGAATAACAAGAGCAGGAAAGTCCTGATAATAAAGCCGCAAAACAGTCTTTCCAGCGAACAGGACATGCGCTTGGTTCTGTCGCAAAAATATCCGAAAGCTTCTAGCCTAATTATTAGCACCAAGCGTCAGCCTCGAGTTGAAGAGCAAGATTTGGAAAAAATAAAAAGTTTTTCTCCGGAATTAGCCATCTGCCTCTTAGGGGCGCCGGAACAAGAAAAATATCTCCACAACCTTATTATTAATACAAATTGCCTGCCGATAGCGGCCGGCTTGGGCGGCGCTTTCGATTTTTTAAGCGGCCGCGTCCGGAGGGCACCAAAAATAATGCGCCGCGGAGGTTTAGAATGGCTCTGGCGCTTTATCAAACAGCCGGAGCGCTGGCGACGCATCTGGCGAGCCACCTTCGTTTTTGTCTATAAATTAATAATCTGGCGCTTTTTTCTGCCGTACCGCTATCGCCCCAATGTCGCCGTTTTAATGTATCGCCAAACTCCAAGCGGCCGCGATATTTTTATTGTCGAGCGCCAAGGACAGTCCGGACACTGGCAGCTGCCTCAAGGCGGCCTGGATGAATTAGACTTAGTTTCGGCTGGAAGCAAAGAAATCAGGGAAGAAAGCGGCGCAATTAATTTTAAAATAATCGCCAGCTATAAAAAATTATACCGCTATGAATTTGCCAAAGAAAATGGGCGCTACCAAAATATAGAGGGAGAAAAGCATTTCGGCTACCGCGGTCAAGAACAAGGCTTGCTAATCGTGGAGTTTACCGGCAAACCGGAAGAAATTAAGATAAACTACTGGGACCATCAAGCTTGGTCGTGGATTAATGAAAAAGAATTTCTAAAGACATTACACCCCTGCCGGCAAGAAGCGGCGGCTATTTATCTACAAAAATTACAAAATCATTAATTAAAATATGAAAAGGATAAATCTGAGCTTATGGCAAGCGGCTGTTAGTGTCATTATCGCTATCGGAGTCGGCTTGATTATCAGCTACGCTTGGTCTAACTATTATCATAGCGGCCTCTCGTTGGAAGAAGAGACCGGCCAAAAAGGAGAAGTGCACCAAAGCGGCTACAGCTATATCAGCCCCTTATTAGAATGCGCCGACATTCATGATATTAGGCAAAATGATTTGGAGAAAAAAATTAAAGAAGTAATTAATAAAAATATAGGGCAAGGCAATATCATTTATGCCAGCGTCTATTTCCGCGATTTAAACAACGGCCCCTGGATAGGTATTAACGAACAGGAAAAATTTACCCCGGCCAGCCTCTTAAAAGTGCCGCTGATGATTGCTTATCTCAAACTGGCCGAAGAGCAAAGCCAGATATTAAACGACCGCATTACCATTGAAAATGAAGTCAGCAATCTTTCACAAAATATCCTCCCCCTTAAACACGTAGACAGCGGCCAAGACTATACTATCGACGACCTCATAAAATACATGATTATCTATTCCGATAACGGCGCCGCCGGGGCTCTAATGCAGCACATGAACCCTGAATATCTCAATAAAATATATCGAGATTTAGGAATAGCCGCCCCCAACAGCGATCAAATGGAAAATTTTATGAACGTCAAAGATTACGCTTCTTTTTTCCGTATTCTCTATAACGCCTCTTATCTAAATAGAGAGATGTCGGAAAAAGCCTTGGAAATATTAAGCCAGTCGCAATTTGACAAAGGACTGAAAGCGGGCATACCCGCCAATATTGCCGTCTCGCATAAATTCGGGGAAAGAGTCTGGCTGGAAAACAAGCAGCTGCATGACTGCGGTATTATCTATCTTAAACAAAGCCCCTATCTTCTCTGCATCATGACTAGAGGCGATGATTTTAATAAAATGGGCGGGGCCATCAGAGACCTATCCGCTACGGTTTATGAAAATTTTAAATAAGGATAAGATATATTTTACAGAATATCAAAAAAATGTTATAATACAACCATGAAAGCAAAATACTCAAAATTATCAACCTTTCTCTTGGCAGGCCTAGTTTTGGCCCTGCTTTTTTCTGGAATTGATATTATCAAACAGGCCACCGGCCAAAGCGATGACATGGCAAACGCGGAAATCCAGCAGTTAAACCAACAGATTCAAGCACAAAAACAGCAATTAGAAGCTTTAGCCGCCAAGCAGAAGGCCTATACTCAAGCTATCGCCGCCAAGCAGGCAGAAAAAAATAACCTCAACTCCCAGCTGGGTATTCTTGAAGATCGCAGCGCCAAGGCCCAGTTGGAAATAGACGCGGCTAATCTGGAAATCAATAAAACTGATTTGGAGTCTAAAAAAATATCCTTGGATATAATGGATATAAATAGCCGCATCGATGAACAAAAAGACCATATCGCCAAATTACTGCGCCTGGTCTACAAACAAGACCAGGTATCCGCTCTGGAAATACTGTTGCTCAATAATTCTATTTCGGAATTTCTCAACCAATCTAAATATCTGGAAAATGCCAACGAGGAATTACGCAATAGCTTAGCCAAATTACAGAACGATAAAGAC
Source organism: Patescibacteria group bacterium (assembly GCA_028692765.1). Taxonomy (GTDB): domain Bacteria; phylum Patescibacteriota; class Patescibacteriia; order Patescibacteriales; family UBA12465. The sequence goes on along the minus strand of JAQUWT010000006.1, from coordinate 20,548 downwards.
CGCCTTGATAAAGCTCAGCAAGATATTCAGGAAAAAAGCCAAGAACTGGCCGTTCTTAAAAAAGATTTAGAAGAGAAGAGGGCACAACTGGCTTACGAGCAGGCGGAAAAAAATTATCTTCTTGAAGAGACCCGCTCTTCGGAAAAAGCCTATCAAGACTTGCTTAAACAGGCTAAAAAAGAAGCGGCTCAAGCCGAAGCGGAAATTGCCGGCTTAGAAAAAACCATTAGGGACAAAATGTCGCAAAACGACAAGAATAGGCTAGCCGGAAGCGATAGCACTCTATCCTGGCCGGTGCCGGGAAGAACTATCACTGCCACTTTCCATGACCCTGATTATCCTTTCCGTAAAATCATCGGCGAACATTCCGGCGTCGATATCCGCTCCAAGCAGGGAAGCCCGCTCTATGCCGCCGCGGACGGCTATGTTGCCCGAGCTAAATTTGACGGCTCCACCGCTTATGCCTATATCATGATTATCCATAATGACGGTTTGTCCACAATTTACGGCCATGTCTCCGGTGTCAATGTCGTAGCCGATCAATATGTCGCCAAAGGCCAGCTAATAGGAAAAACCGGCGGCGGCCCGGGGATGCCCGGTTCCGGACCATTTTCTACCGGTTCACATTTACATTTTGAAGTAAGAAAAAATGGTATTCCGGTAAACCCCCTGGATTATTTACCTTAAAATAAAAAATTTGACCACTAATAAAAACCTCAGCCGTAAAGGCTGAGGTTTTTTTGATATTTATCTAAAACAAACAATTGTCAGAGAGAGCGTCCTTCATGAACCTTGCGATGGATATCGCGCAGCTGCTTATTAGTCACATGCGTATATATTTGCGTGGTAGCGATATTGCTATGGCCTAAAAATTCTTGCACCGTACGCAAATCCACCCCCTGATTCAACAAATCGGTAGCGAAAGAATGACGCAAAGTATGCGGCGTAGCCATCACCGGCAAACCGGTAATCTTTACATATTTTTTAACAATATCTTCAATGCTTTTCACGCTCAAACGGCGAGAGCGGTCGCTACCAGCGCTACCGCGGCGATAATTGATAAAGAGAGCCTCATCGAAATCCTTGCGTTCGTCAATATAGGCTTTCAATGACTTGACCGCACGAGCGGAAAAATAAACTGTCCTGATTTTACTGCCTTTGCCGATAACGGCTATTTCTAAATCTTGACCGACATTTTTAATCCTAATCTGATCTCTATTCAAGGCCGCCAATTCCGCCACGCGCAGACCGGTAGAAAATAGGGTTTCTAAAATCGCCTTATCCCGCAAACCGATAATTTCGCCCGTATCCGGCGAATTCAATAAGCTGGCCAGTTGTTCCAATTTTAAAAATTTAATCTCCTTATCGCTCCGGTCCTTGGCCAATTTTACTTTTGACGGCGGCAGGGAAGCAATATCTTTTTCCACAAAAAATTCCAAGAGGGAACGCAAGGCGATTAAATAATAATTCTGTGTGCTTTTCTTTAAAGTTTTTTTAGTCTTAGGGTCGGCGTGGCGCGATAAAAAGACCTTATACTGCCATATATGCTCGGCCGATAAAGCCGCCGGCTGCAAGGAAGCTAAGCCGGCACTATTTAGCCAATTAAAAAACTTCCGTAAAAAACGAGTGTAATTTTCCTGAGTTTTACTTGACAGCCCTTTCTCTATTTCCGAGTAATCAAGGAAATCGAGAAGATATTTAGCTATCGCTTTTTGCGCGGCCATATTAATATTATAGCAGATGAAGAAAGCCGGGGGCAATAAAAATATAATTGACAAGAGGGAAGAAAGCGCTTATGATTTTAAAAAATGATACACCATGGAAGAATTAGAAGAAAGAGTTAATACCGTCTTGGCAGTAGTACATCAACATATTGACTACTACAAAGATGAAATCGACCTATTGGTCGATAAGAGAGGGGCTTGTTTATCATTAAAAAACATAAACTACGACCCCGACCGACCCCTCCTCACTGAAACATTGACAATATTATTAAAAGATGTTGTCACTGAATTCAGTAGTGCTATCACTAAGGTGACCATTGCGGTCACCGAAAAAGTGCCGCGCTATCGATTATGGCCCTGGACTAAAAAAACAATAGGCGCTGAATTTAGCGCCACTGTCCAAAGCGTCATATTGCGTGGTAATATTATTATCAAACCCCTTAATCCGCAAGAAGCCGGGGAACTAAGACCACTAATAACAAAAAGCTATGACTCAGACAATAAAGAAGTCTGGCTTAATCCAATTATTATCGGGGTTGAAATAAACCTCACTAAAATTCAACCTCAAAATAAATAAAACACCCCGGCAAACGCCTATGCGCTGCCGGGGATTATTTTATTTAGGGAGGGGTGGGATATGGCAAAAAGCTTAATTAATAAGCATTTTCTGTATTATCATACTTCGCATAATGTATATTAATACACATATAACCAAAGGAAAATATAGGGCCAATTGCCACGCAGATGTATCTGATTAGTAGATAGTCAAACCCAATAATTGTATCTGGGGGCTAAACATCAGAATTATTTTAACAATCAACAAGAATACGCCGATGCTAATCAAAGAAAATAAAAAAACTGCCAAGCCAAAAAGAAATTTAAAAGTTGTTTCCATATATTTTGAAATTATTTAAAATAAGCGCGATCACCATAACGTAAATCAATGTATTCCAAGCCTTTAAAATACTCATCGCCTTTTTCCTGTTTTATAACCGCCAATTTTTTCAACTGCTTATCCAGGTCATCTTTAATATTAAAAAAGATATTAGGCCCGCCATTAAGCTTTATCTGCAAAGTATTAAAAGCACCATCCAAGACAAACTCCTGCAAATCTAATCCGGGCAAGTCTTTCAATTTTTCATACAAGGTAAAAACAGCTTGAAGATAAGCGTCATCAAGCGACAAACAATTATCTTTGCCCAGATATTCCTGAGCGCCGGCCGCCGTTAAGAGAGGATAATTTTTGAGATTGTCGTCGCTCACTGAAGCCTCTTTAATCAAACAACCGCGGCTATCGCTGAAGCTAGTCCCTTGGCTATCCCGCCAGATAAAAGATAAGCCCCGCTCACCGACGCTGATAATCAAGGTATGCGGCCACTGCCGGTAAACTCGGACGGAATCGAAACTAAAATCGTTCAATAAAGTATCGCGCAAAGCTTCGATGTTAAAAAATAAAAGATTATTTTGCTTGAAAACAGCACTCCGCCGCAACTGCGCCTGCTGCCAGGCGGCATCGCTAAGTTGAGTTTCGGCAATTCGGCTGACACCGCTTACTTTTATCTGTTTTAAAGCAAAAATACCGGAAAAAAATAAAAGGTATAACAAAACGGCCAAAAACAAGAAGACAACGGGAAAGAGCCAAAAGCGGTGCTGGGCATTCTTTTTGCCAGTATTTTTTTTCTCACTTTGCTTATGAAAAAAAGGATTATGCAAATTCTTATGCTGATAATCTTTCTTCACGCATTTAAATTTCTTTGCCCTACGGGCAAGATATGGACTGGACTTCCCTGCCATCATAAATTAAATTTATTGTCAAACAATTATTTTCCTAATATTAGCTTGAAATTTTACCAATAATTCATAAGGAATACTTCCCTGCAGACGCGCTAAATTTTCTAAAGAATTAAAATCTTGGCGATGGGGGGAAACCAAAACAACTTCAGCGCCAACGCTTGCCTCTTCCCCGCCGCCTACATCCAAGCAAGACAAGTTCATACAGACTCTTCCGGCCAATTTAACGCTTATTTTTTTATCGCCGCACAAGAGCTGGAATGAAGCCAAATTAGATAAACGGCGGTCAAGACCTTCGTAATAACCAAAAGGAATAACGGCAATTTTTGTATCTCTTGCCGCGCGATAACTAGCATTATAAGAAACAGTTTCGCCGCCGCTAAGGGATTGGATTGACACTATTGTAGTTATCAAGCGCAGAGCCGGACGCAAGTTTTGAGCCCGTTGATAATGGGGGCTTTCCGGAGAAAAAGGATTATAGCCGTAAATCGCCAAGCCCGGCCTAAAAGCGCTCAAGCGCTTATCTGACAAAGCAAAGACGCCGGCACTATTGCCTAAATGGACCAAAGCCGGATAGCACGACTCCTGGTGCAAAAACTCCAAATCTTGAAAAAATTTAGCTTCTTGAAGGCGATTAGAATCGCCATTCCCTTCTGCTTCCAATAAATGCGAACATAGGCCGACAATTTCCACCTGGGAAAAACAATCATTATATTCTTTCCAAAAAACGGGCAAATTTTTGATGCCTTCGCGATTCATTCCCGAATTAACAAAAAGATGAATGCGAGCTTTAATTCCCAGGGTGGCTATCGCTTTTAAAGTCTCACCGTTATAGACGCACACTTCTGTTCGCGACCAATTCAAATGGCGGTAAGCGGCCGGAGGCATTTCTCCGATTAACAGGACTTTACCCCGAAAATAGCGATAAACTATCTGCGCCTCAGGAAAAGAATCAATGGCAACAGTCTTCACCGCAGATTTATTGAGAATTGAACAAATTTCTTTTAAGCCATGCCCGTAAGCATTTGATTTTAACACCGGAATCATGGCCGCCTGAGGCTGCTGAGTCTGCAAAAAATTAAGATTATGCAAAATCGCCTCCGAATCTATTTCTAAACGGTTCAAAGTGGGATATTTAGGCTTTAATAATTGTCTTAAATAATTAATCATCTTATTCCGTCACTTTTCCCTGCCCATGATTAATGGGGTCATCAGGCAAAGAAGAATCTAAATCCGGTAAAAAACCGGAAATCTCCACGCCGGTCAATAAATCTTGGGCGCGATATTGAAGCTTAAGCAGCAAAGGAGCGTCTTTGCCGACCTGGTCGGCGCTCGGCGTCAAAACTAAAGCGAAATTAGCGATATAATCGCCGCCGGCGGGCGCTAAAGAATCTAATTGCCAAACTAAAAGCCTTGAATCTGGATTATAGCTTGATTTACCGGCTAAAAGACTCTGTTCCTCGTCCAATTCGACGCCGACGGGCAATTTGGCGCTAAAGACAAAATTTTCTAAATCATTGCCGTTATTTAAGGCTTTAACAATCAGCCAGTATTTGGTAGGCACCCCGACTATTGGCGGCACCGGACCGATGCCAAGCTGATCGCCCTGGGGGCTATGGAAATAAAGCGTCGCTTTAAGCTGTAAATCGCTTAAAATATTAATGGCGGGCCAAGAAATTTCTTTAGAGGTTAAGAGGCCGCCAGCGGAAGCCTTGGCTATTAATTTGCCTTTGATGCTTCTGGGAAAATCCTTTTTCTCTGTTTGCCACGACGCTTTAAACAGTATATCACCCTCTTCACCCGCAGCGACATCTTTCAGTTTAATCTTGCCGCCCTCTAAAGACAGGGGGTGATTAGCGCTATCGTCAGCCTCCATTATTTTCCAGCTAAAAGCCGCACTGTCAAAATCCAAACTAAAATTCAAATCATCAATCTTGGTATTGCCGGTATTACGATAATGTAGACGCCACTCTAAATTATCGCCGATTTCAATATAATTTTTCTCTCCGGAAATTTCTGTCTTAATATCGAGAATGCGCCCGTCTTGACCGCCGTTTAACTGATGAAAACTGTTATTTAAAGCGCTGATGACGGCCGGATTATACAGAGCCAAGCGCAAAGAGACGCCGATAAGCAGCAAAATCAACACGGCTAAGGAAATGTCTAAAACTAAATGCCAGCGATTTTGGCGGTAAAATCTTTCTCGGCGGCGATGCCACCAGCGAGAAATAAATTTAGAAAATTTCATATATTTTATGTTAAAAGCCTTTAATACCGACGGCTATTTCCGGCTGTCCTGATTGTCCGGAAAACCCCACACTTACGCCGTCGCGGAAATCTTCGCTGTAAGCGAAAAAACTGGAAATTACGCTGCCATCACGGCTAAAAATTCTAACCTGAGGGCCGCCGCCCGGTCCGGCGCCGGTGATAATTTCCGCTTTGCCGTCGCCATTGATATCGCCAGCGGCGACGTTAACACCGCCGCGAAAATTCTTGTCATAGGCGAAAAACTGTCCGAGAACTTCCCCCTTTTGATTAAAATAACGCACATGAGGGCCGCCGCCCGGTCCGGCGCCGGTGATAATTTCCGCTTTGCCGTCGCCGTTGATATCGCCAGCGGCGACGTTAACACCGCCGCGAAAATTCTTGTCATAGGCGAAAAAATTCAATAAAGCCTTGCCTTCAAAAGAAAAAACCCTAACCTGGGGACCGCCGCCTTTTCCGGCGCCAACAATAATCTCCATTTGGCCGTCGCCATTGATATCGCCGGCGGCCAATGATACCTTGCCTTTAAATCCGGCCGCAAACGGCTGCTGAGACCAGACAATTTGGCCATTGCGCTGACGGAAAATCTGGCCGTCACTGCTAAAAATATAATCATTATCGCCATCATTTAAAAAATCATCAACCAGAACTTCACTGCCAGAAGGCAAAGCACTTAAATAGGAAAAGAAACCGTTGCGCGCCTGGCTGCCGTCCGGTTTGAATATTCTTAAAAACCCTCCGTTGGTGAAGCCGCTTCCCTGCCAAGCCGTTAATTTTTTCAAAAGGATAATGCCGTCTTTAGGGTTAATCCTTAAAAAATTTATCTTCAAGCCGTTGTTGATTTCCGGCGCTTGCGTTCCCTTAATTTTTTCGAACTCTTCTTTGGTAAAAGAAAAACTTTGCACTTTATCAGTAGAATTAACAATCGCCAGCCCATTCTTAAAATCACGGCGCCACAGACCCGGCTGCCAATCGGTCTTGCCGCCGTTTAAAATATTATAAGCACCTGACTGGGCGCTGCCGAGATTGACATCATATTCATCATACCACCAAGTCTGTCCGTGATTGGTCACGTCATAGTCAAAGCTATAATAACCGCTGCCCAGAAGGGCGCTGGAAAATCCGTAGCGGAAAACCTGATAATCTTCCTGATTCTTATGATAAACATTTATCACGGCGGTCTGGGGCTGGAGATTTAAAGCGCTAAGCTTCTGATAAGATTCCATTGAACCGGACCAAGTACCGCCATTTTCCCAGGAAGACGGAAAGCCCTCAAGCATCATGCCGTTAATGGTATTTTGATAGGGCCAATAAATACGGCCATTACCCATGATAATAAATTGGCTGCCGCACAATTCCCTGGTAAAGCGCAGCATTTTCGCGACGCCCTCAACCCATAAGCTGTCCGAAACTAAAGAAGTTTCGCGCCGGCCGTCATTGTCAAAATCGAGATTGCCGCCGTTAACCCAAGCGATATCTCCCCAAAGATTATCATAAAAAACGCCATCCCAAAGACCGCTGGATTGCAAACGCTCATGGATAAATCTGGGCAGCAATTCATTGAATTTCAAACCGTCTCCGTTCTTAGTGGCGCGCTCGCTGAGATTAAGCATCGAAGTAAAAGGCCAATTAACCACCGCTCTTCCCTGTTCATCCTTCAAATACCAATAACTCGGAATCTTCGCGGACAATTCTTGGCGCAACCAAGCATTATTGTAATCTCCGGGATTATCGATTATTTCCTGAGAAGTGATATAAGCCAGTATTTTAACATCGGGATTCAGAGTTCTTATCAAGCGAATCAGTTCCGGATTATTTTCCTGATTTTCCATATCCAGAATGACCAAATCCCATTGAGACAACTCCCTGGCTTCCGTCTCTGTCATGTTCCATTTAAGGAAATAATTGGCGAGGCGAGGATAAGACTCGCTCGCCGCCGCCAGGCGGGGCCAACAAAACAGAAGAGTCAGAATAATTAAGGAAATACGTAAATACATGGGTCTTAAATCTTAGAATCATCCGGAAAAATAAATTCCGGCGAATTCGGCAAATAGGGGCGCAGAGCCTCCGGAATGCGTACCGATCCGTCCGGCTGCTGATTCTGTTCTAAAATTGCCGGCAAGAGACGGCTGGTCGCCAAGCCGGAAGCGTTAAGCGTATGCACAAAAATATTTTCCCCCTCCTTATTTTTATAGCGAGTCTGGCCGCGCCTGGCTTGATAATCCAAGGCATTGGAAATGCTGCTTACCTCTTTGTATATTCCCATGCTCGGTAGCCAGACTTCCAAGTCATAGGTCTTGGCCATGGCCGCACTGCAGTCACCGGCGGCCAGCTTTGACAGCTGATAATGTAAACCAAGGCCTTCAACCAAGGCTTGGGCATTTTTAACCAATTCATCGAACATCTGCCAAGAATCTTTAGGTTCGCAGAAAATAAACATCTCAATCTTATTGAACTGATGCCCCCGGACCATACCCCGCTCTTCTTGACGATAGCTGCCGGCCTCGCGGCGGAAACAAGGAGAATAGGCAAAATAGCGCAAAGGCAAGCTGGCGGCCGGCAGAATTTCCTCCCGATGATAATTGCCGAGCATCATCTCGCTGGTGGCATTCAAACAAAGCTTATCTTGAGTCCAAAAAAGATCATCCCGGAATTTCGGCAGGTGGCCGGAAGTATAGGCGGATTTTTCGGTTAACATAAAAGGCGGAATCAAAAATTGATATCCGTTCTTATTGTGGAAAGCGATAAAATACGACAATAAGGCCCATTCCAATAAAGCTCCCCAGCCGCGGTAGCACCAAAAGCCGTTGCCGGACATCTTGGCGGCCCGGGCATAATCAATCACACCCAAACTCTCCGCCAAAGCCACGTGATCCTTGAATTCAAAAGAAAAATTAGACTTCTTGCCGAAAGTATAAACTACTTCATTGTTTTCTTTACCGCCCGCCACCACATCGTCCGCCGGAACATTAGGCAAGGCCGCTAAATTTTCCTGAAGCTTTAATTCGATTTCCTGCAAATCATTTTCCGCTATTTTTATTTTTTCACCCAAAGCTTTCATAGCGGCGATAGTGGCGGCATCCGGTTTTGACTTTGAATTCTGATTGCGCTCCGCCTTTAAGGCTTCGCTTGCCTGTAATAAATCACGACGCTTATCGTCCAGACTGATAATAGATTCTAAATCGAGTTTATCCGCCTCCATTCTTTTTAAAAGCGCCGACTTAACATCCTCCAAATTTTCTCTGATATATTTGATATCCAGCATATGAGCTTATATTTAAATAATTTAATTATAGAACCTCAGCGCCAAAATTTTCCATTAATCCTCCCAAAACTCCGCCCGGTTTTTTAGTTTCAGCAGTAGCGGCAGATGGAACTTCGGCCTGGACAGAAACGTCCGCACCCGCATCCAACTCTAAATTTTCATCCAACAAGGCTTCGATAGCCACCTTACCTTGAAAAACTTCAGCCAAAGTTTCTTCCATAATCGCTTTAATGGAAGGGTCAAGAATACGGTCGCGATGAAATTTATATTTAAAGTGCAGAGGGATAAGGCCGGATTTTAAAGCTTGAGGCACGCAATTTTGCAAAACAAAAGACAAAGAATGATTATGCTTTTTTATTTTCACCAATATCTCCGGCCACAGAGCGGCCACTTCCCTTTCGTCCAAGTCAGCGGCCACCGCCGTCGGCGCCGAAACTTTTTCCGCTTTAGGCGCCGCTTCCTTGGCAAGAGAAGACATCGGGCGATTGCCGCCGGCAATGGAGGCCGATTTATCATCCGTCCCTGCGCTCAAACAAAGTTCAACGGCTGCCATTTCAAAAGGAAGCTGAGGAATGGAAGCGGGCTTTTCTTGAGATAATTCCAAAAAACGACGCATGATGCGCAAGCAAGCGGCTAAGGGCAATTCGGCAGATAGACGGCTGACGCGCAATTCCAATGACTCGCCCAAATCCAAACCCAATTTTTCCGCTAATCCCGGTTGAGCCGATTGCAACATTATTTTTCTTAGAATCAAAAGAATTTCCTCTAAAAAATTCTTAAAATTAATGCCGCTATCCGCCAATTGGTTGATTAAAGAGACAGCGCCGCCGGGATTCTTTTTAGCTAAAAAATCAATCAACTCTAAAGCTTCCTGGTTGTGATGACGCGGTAAAATCAATTCAGCTTCTTCTACGCCTATCTTCTTTTCGCCTAAAGCTAAAACTTGCCCGAAAAGGCTCTCGGCGTCACGCAGGTGCCCTCCTGATTGGCGGGAAATATCTTCTAAAACTTCGCGGCTTATTTCTATCTTTTCCTGAGAAGCGATAAAGCTTAATTTCTTTACTATTTCCGCCGGACTGATACGCTTAAAATCAAAACGCTGACAACGGGAAATGATTGTCGCCGGCACTTTATGGACTTCCGTCGTGCAAAGGATAAAAAGCACATGTTGCGGCGGCTCTTCGATAATTTTCAATAAGGCGTTGAAGGCTGATAAAGAGAGCATGTGCACTTCGTCAATAATGAAAACCCGCATCTTTCCGCTGGGCGCCAAACGGGCGGAAGCGATAATATTATCGCGGACATTATCTACGCCGGTATTAGAAGCAGCGTCTATTTCCATAACGTCCAGCGACTGGCCGCGCTTAATACTAAGGCAAGCGGCGCACTCTCCGCAAGGCTCGGATTCCCCAGGCTGGCGCCGCTCGCAATTTACCGCTTGCGCCAAAACACGGGCCATGCTCGTTTTACCGACGGCTCGCGGCCCGCAAAAAAGATAGGCCTGACCCAGCTTGGCGTCGGCTAATTCATTCTGAAGGGTTATTTTCAAATGGTTCTGCCCCAAAATATCAGCAAATTTTTGAGGGCGATAATCGCGATAAAGTGTCGGCATATCTTAAAATTAATATCAATTAAACTGGGCGCGCATCAGGCGCCGGCGTCTCTGTCCGCCTGATAATATCGGCCTCTACAATCGTCCGGTCCTGGCCGAATTTCAAACGGCTTAAAGACCTTATTTTTGCAGAGATGCCCTCACGCCTGACCCCGAGAAGCGGCCAAATGGTTTTCATAGAAAAAGGCCGGCTAGGACTATTGTCCACCAATAATTTAATATAAGCCGTACCTTTGTCAATATTAATCAAATCATAGGCATTAAACACCGGAGCAAATTCTTTTACTAAAAATTCCGCATCTTCGGTACCTATTTTAAAAGCAACCATCGTGCCGACATTACCGAAAACGGCATCTTTGATTTCCGTATTGTTATTCTTGCTTAATTGACCGATATACTGATGGGCAATAATCAGATTTAAGGCATATTTACGGGCTTCAGACAATATCTGACAAATTGAATTGGTGGTAAAATTCTGAAACTCATCAATATATAAATAAAAATCTTTACGCGCATCGGCCGGCATATCGGTGCGCGACAAAGCCGCCATCAAAATCTTACCGACAATAATCATGCCTAAGAGATAGGCGTTCATTTCGCCCACGACGCCTTTAGGCAAGTCAATCAACAAAATTTTCTGCCTATCCATCAAATCACGGAAATTAAAGGAGCTTTTCTGCTGGCCGATAATCGGGCGCATCATATCATTGGAAATGAAAGCCGTGAGCTTAGAGGTGATATAAGGGACAATATTGGCCAAAGCGGCATCGCCGCCCGCCTTCTCTGCTTCTTTTTTCCAAAAATCAATAACGGTTCGATTATGGCAACGGGATAATTTCAAGCGGCGGAAATTTTCGTCCGACAAAACTTTCGGTATCTCCATTAAGGTAGAACCGCTCTCCGGGTCTTCCATAATTAACAAGAGAGCGTTGCGCATATATTGCTCGAACATCGGTCCGCCCGTTTGTTTCAAGTCATACAGTTTATCAAAAATACCAATCATCTCGTTAATCACAAAACTTTTCTGCTCGGGATAACGAGGGTCATATTCCAATAAATTTAAAGCCAAGGGCCTTTCCAAATCAGCCGGAGAAAAAATTACGACATCCTCTGCTCTTTCCGGAGGCATGCGCTGTAAAATATCTTCGATTAAATCGCCATGGGGATCGAGTACGCAGACGCCTTCCCCGTTTTGAATATCCTGAATCGCCATATTGGCCAATAAGACCGACTTACCAACACCGGATTTACCAATAATATAAGTATGCCGGCGCCTGTCTTGACGCTTTATTCTAATATCCTTCTTGACGCCGCGATAAACATTCTCGCCCAAAAGCAAGCCTTCTCCCGGTAAATCAGCTGGGGCCGGCGCATTTTTGGCGGTGAGCCATAAAATATTGGGCGTCTCCATGTGCTTTAAAGGCAGATGGAAAACGCTAGTCAGCTCTTCCGTGTTTAACAGGAAAGAGTAGTCCTCGCGAAAACGACGATAGATAAAATCTTTAATTTGCCTTTCCTGCCCGCTTTTAAGGGAGCGGGAAAAATTATTGCCATAGCTGTAATTATTATATTCGGTAAAAACACTGGCGACATTCTCCAAATAGGCATTAGCCCGCTCTTTGCTAGGGCAAGAAACGACTATCCTGAGATTGACATCGAGACCAGCGCGGAGATTTTTCTCTTCAATGGATTTCACTGTTTCCTCCTCTAAGGCGGAAAGGCGCTTGGGCGCGGATTCGTTCAAATTCTTCGCTTCATTTTTGACGCCGGCCCCCAAGACATCGCCGATGGAGGAAAAAACCTTGGAGATGCCGCCGCCGCTGATGCCTTCACGGACAGAATTTTTTTCATGTATTCTTTTTACTATGTTTCTTAGCTGACGATGCCAAGCTCCGTTGGCGCTACGCACGACATACTGAACGGCGACGCTCTCGTCCTTATCTAGCTTAGACATGATATTTATCAAAGAATCAAGCGGGTCAACCTCTATTTTCTGATAAGTGCGCAAAGGCAGAGCGAAATGCTTTCTAGTTTTTAAAGAAGCGGCCACCACCTGGCCGCTCATGCCAAAAACATTATAATCTTCAATTTCTTCAATAACAGCTTCCGGGTAATGAGCAGTAATCTGTTGTTCCAGATACCGCGATAAAGCCCGCGGGGCGGCCGCGTAAAAAGCAATCTTATGGCGATTGGCGACAATTTCGAAAGCAAAATGGTCATTGCGTCCCAGCAGCCAAGCGGTAAAACCGCGTTGCGCCTTTAAACCGCCGATACTGGCAAAAATTGTTTCCCCCCTGGCAATTTCCTCCCGCATCTGCTGCAGAGAAAAATCTTTATTCTCATCCTGGGGCTTTTCTTTGGGCAATCTGATTAAAAAAATCTGATGATTAAAATAAGCATTATCGGTGGCAAAACGGCGGACAAAAAAACGGAAAATAAAAATAAGGCCCGCAAAAAAAGCGATAGCTGCCAGCAAAAATACAAATGCCAAGATAACAGCGCCGCTATCGCTCTTGGAAAAAGTGATTAAATTGTCTAAAAAGGAAGCCATAGACTAAAGATTGCGCTTTATTTTTAAAATATTATCCGCTTTGATTTTAGCTTCTTGTTCTAAAAAGAATTTATTGGTATGGGGAATCAGACCGAGCCAGCGCTTAATCAAAGAAATTATCTTATCAACTCCGACCTTCGCTTTATCCAAAAGGAGGCTGATTTTATTAGCGGTTTTTTCTCCCTCCTCCTTAAAACGCTTCTGCTCTTGCGGATTCATCTGCAAAAATACCTGATCTAAACCGGATGACATGATATTTTCAATCGCCTGCAATTGCTGGGAATGGGCATCGCCGCTACTAATCTTGGTTGAAACTGGCGCCACCGGCGCCTTGACAGACAAATCGGGGCGCAATTTATCATTTTTCTTCTCAACCGGTCTTAGCAAAACTTTCTCTTGGCTGTTTTCAAAATTACCGCTCTCCAAAGATTGCTCGGGCGTATTAATAGGAGCTTGCTCGATTTTATTCTCTCCGGGCATAATTAAAGGCTGATAGCGCCAACCGGGCAGCTAGCTCCCGCGTTCTGGGCACAATTAGAAACTTCCTGAGAAACGGGCTCGGATTTGCCCTCGGCATTCATCTGAAATGTTTCCGGACAAATACCGGCACATAAGCCGCAGCCGATGCATTTTTCTTGGTCAACTTTAATCATATTATTTAATATAGGAAAATCGACACGCTCCTGCCTGCCGCCTTTCTTTATTTAAAATTAACATTAAAATTATAGCATATATTTAAAAAAATAACAGCCAAAAAACCGAGTCTAAAAACTATAATTTCTCCCCCTTTAAGCAAGACTAAGCCTAATCTGCCAAAAGTTGACAATGATAAAATATTTTGTTATATTAGCTTTATTGCTTAAAAATATTTATGAAAAAGCGGCTGGCCGTTTTCTTTTTATTAAGACGGCGCCAGTCCTGAAATCTGTATGGCACATAAAAAAGCCGGCGGCTCAACTGCCCTAGGCCGTGATTCAGAAAGCAAACGCTTAGGCGTTAAACTGTCTGACGGTCAAATCGCTAAAGCTGGCAACATCATTATCCGCCAACGCGGAACCAAATACCATCCGGGAGAAAACGTCCGTCGCGGTAACGACGATACGCTCTTCGCCGTGGCCGGTGGCAAGGTAAAATTCAGCACCAAAAAACTCAAAAAATTTAACGGCAAACTCAAAAGCACAAAAATTGTCAGCGTTAAATAATTGTCAGATAAAACCTTACATAAAAAAATACCCCGTTGATAGCGGGGTATTTTTTATTAAGCAATAATATTATTTTTTCTGCAAACAAGCGCCAACGAAAGCAACAAATAGGGGGTGAGGAGATAGGGGACGAGAAATATACTCGGGATGAAATTGGACACCGACAAAAAAGGGATGATTTTTCAATTCAATCGCTTCGACAATCTGGCCATCCGGAGAAGTGCCGGCGACAATCAAACCTAATTTTTCAAAACGCGTCCGATAATCATTATTGAATTCATAGCGATGGCGGTGGCGTTCAGAAACAATTTTATCTTTTGTATATTTAGCATAAGCTGAGGATAAACGCGTCCCGGCTTGCAATCGGCAAGGCCAGCCGCCCAAACGGATAGTGCCGCCATAGCCCTTCTCGGCGATTAATTTTTCTTGGCCGGGCATAATATGGATAACCGGGTCGGGAGTTTTGGGATTGACTTCGGCCGAATTAGCTTCTTTCAAGCCGGCGACATTGCGGGCAAATTCAATCACCGCCATCTGCATGCCGTAACAAAGTCCAAAATAAGGAATTTTCTTTTCCCGACAGTACTTAATGGCGGCAATCTTACCCTCAGCGCCGCGTCCTCCCCAGCCCTGAGGAATAATTAAGCCGTCCATGCCCTTTAAGACGGAAACGCCATTCTTTTCTACGTCTTCGGCGCTCAACCAATGCAAATGTACCTTGCAGTGATTAGCGGCGGCGGCATGCTTAACCGATTCAATAACAGAAATATAGGAATCTGTGAGATTAAAATCGCCGGTCGCAAAATATTTACCGACAATTCCTATCTCTACCGACTGCTTGCCGCTTTTAGAGGCGCT
This sequence comes from Patescibacteria group bacterium, assembly GCA_028692765.1. GTDB lineage: Bacteria > Patescibacteriota > Patescibacteriia > Patescibacteriales > UBA12465. The sequence goes on along the minus strand of JAQUWT010000006.1, from coordinate 5,280 downwards.
AACGAATTTCTTCCAGGCCTCGTTCTTAGGCTCGCGATTGCGAACCGGCAAATTAAGCTTCTCTAAAATTCTAGAACCAAGATTTTCTTTTTCAAAATTCAAAGGAATATCGTAGATAGAATCGGCATCGGGAGCGGCAATGACATCGGTGATAGCCACATTGCAATGGATGGCCAATTTCTCTTTGCGCGCGCTATCTATCGGCTGTTCGCTGCGGGCAATTAAAAAGTCAGGCTGAATGCCGGCGCTATTCAAGCTTCTGACAGCATGCTGAGTGGGCTTCGTCTTCATCTCTCCGATTTTATTGGGCACGGGCAAATAGGAAACCATTACGAACAAGACATCCTTGGGATTATAGAGCTTCATCACCCTGGCCGCTTCTAAGAATAACAGATTTTCATATTCCCCGACGGTGCCGCCAATTTCAATAATCATTACTTCCGCATTGCTTTTTGCTACGGCCGCATCTATCCGGCGGCGGATTTCCATCGGAATATGCGGCACGACCTGCACGCACTTTCCTTTATATTCCAAATTACGTTCACGGTTGATAACAGTCTGATAAATACGACCGGTAGTCATATAATTCTCCCGGTAGATATTTTTATTCAAAAAACGCTCGTAATTGCCTAAATCTTGATCGGTTTCATCGCCGTCTTCAGTCACGAAAACTTCGCCGTGTTCAATTGGATTCATTGTTCCGGCATCGACATTGATATATGGATCCATCTTGATGGCGCTAACCTGATAGCCGCGCGCCTGCAGAATCTGGCCGATAGAAGCCGTGCTGACCCCCTTGCCGACGCCCGACATTACGCCGCCGACTACGAAGATGAACTTGGGTTTTAATGCCTCTTTTTTAGATTTAAGTCTGGATGTTTTGGCTTTTTGCATAAGAAAAAATATAGCAGCGCCTAAAACGCCTTATCGCCTTATTAATTTTATTTATTATTATTTTTTAAGATAAGCTCTAAAGCTTTATTCATCTGAGGGTCGACATTCTTATTCAAATCATCTTTGCTTAATTTAACCTCAACATCGGGGCTGATGCCTTTATCGTTAATGAAGTCTCCATTCGGCGTGAGCCATTTGGCGACGGTAACCTTTAAAGCGGAGCCATCACTCAAATCACGCAAACTTTGGACGGAACCCTTGCCGTATGACTGCTCTCCGACAATGGTCGCCTTCTTATAATCCCGCAAGGCGCCGGCTACTATTTCCGAAGCGGAAGCGCTGCCGCCGTTAATTAAGACCACGGTTTTAAAGCTTCCTAAGCGATTGTTGCCCGTGGCGAAATATTCCTGCCGCTTGCCTTCGCCGAATTGTTCAACTACTACCGGCCCCTCCTTCACCCAAGCGCTGGCCATAGAAATAGCCGTATCCAGATAACCGCCGGGGTTATTGCGCAAATCCAAAATTAAACCTTTGGGATTCTTGGTCAAAGCTGTTTCTATCGCCTGATTGAATAAATCTAGGGTATCATCGTTAAAATTACTGACAGTAATCACCATAACACCGTCTTTGCGGACTTCAGTTTTAACGCTTTTTACAAAAATCTGGTCGCGGATAATTTTTATATCCAAAGGCTTCTCCTCGTCTTGGCGGATGATAGTTAGCACCACTTCGGTTCCCTTGGGACCGCGAATTTTCTTCACGGCCTCATCAACGCCCAAACCGATAGTGCTCTCGCTATTAATGGCGTAAATCTTGTCCCCTGCCCTGATACCCGCTTTCTCCGCCGGCATTCCCGCCAAGGGCGCAATCACGGTAATTAAATCGTTGCGCATGCCCACTTCAGCACCGATACCCTCAAAAGTACCGGAAAGATCGTCGGAAAATTCCTGCGCTTCCTCCGGGTCCATAAAAATAGTATAAGGGTCATCCATTGAAGCGGCCAGCCCGCGCAAAGAACCATAAAACATGTCTTCATCTTTAATCTTATTCTTATCAACATAATCGCTCTTCAAGCGGTCCCAAACCTCCCAATAAAGATTGAAATTAAAATTAGAGCCGCTGTCGGCTTTCAAAGCTTCTGGAGAATAAGCTAGCTGTTTGGAATTTTCAGCAGGCTGAGACCAGGAAATGCCGGCGGCAAATGAAGCTCCCATCAATAAAATGATAAGCAGCCAGCGCGGCCAAACCCGCCTGTCTTTATTTTCGTAATTATTTTCCATATTTATTATCTCCTTAATATTTTAAAACTGCCATTTTTTTCCAAGAGCAGCAAACGGGAAGCGGCCCTCTTATTCGACCCTCCCGCCACGATTAAAGCCAAGTCCTTGCGTCCGGAAAATATCTTGGCCGCTTCTTCGGGCGCTAATATTTCTTCGCCGCTGAGATTGGCGCTGCTTGAAACTAAAGGACAAGCTAAAGCTCTTACTATTTTACGCAAAAAAATACTTTTGGGCAAACGCACCGCCAAATAAGGGCTCTCGGCAGTTAAACTTTTTGGCAATAAGCCGCGATGAGGCAGTAAGACCGAAGTCGGACGCGCCTGCGCCCATATTTTTTTCAATTTTTCCGACTGAACTTGGTTGATAAAACAAAATTTTTTAGCCATCGCCAAACTTGAAACCAAAACCAGTAAAGGTTTGCTCGCATCTCTTGATTTCAAAGAAAAAATCTTAGCAATCGCCGCCGCGCTATCGGCCCGGCAAGAGAACCCGTAAACGGTATCGGTCGGCAGCATCGCTACCTTTCCCCGATTTAACAAGACTACCAAATCACGAAGAAAAACGGGATTGTCAGCCGCCTTCATTGACGCTATTTTCATAAGCTAAATTAAAGATTGCAAGGCTTTTAACGCAGTCGGCAAAAAGGGCATGGCAATATTAACGACGGAGAGGAAAAAGGGCGCCACCTGAGAAGACAGCAAATGGTCCCCAAAAAGACTGCCAATCCAGGCATAGCGGGAGATGACGAATAAAATCAAGCCGATAAACAGCGAGCCCTCCAAAAAGCCAAGCGCGCCGCCAAGCAGGCGGTTAATCATTTTAGTAAAAGGAATGATGGAGATGAGATTGAAAATCTTTTCCAGAATTACGAATATCCAATCAATAATCAGAGTGGCGGCGATAAAAACGATAATAAAAGACAAAACTTTTCCCAGACTTTCGCGCCCGCCGAAAAGATGCTGGCTCCATTCATAAAACTGGAGATAAAAATGGCCGGCAATGAAAGCGCCCAGAAGCAGGCCGACGATATTGCCTAAGAGCCTGATTAAACCCTTAGTCAAGCCGTTAAAAACAAAACCGGCTAAAACTATCAAGAGAGCGATGTCGAAATAAGACATATATTTTAAGCGGTTTTTGCGGCCGCGTCCAAGCGCGGAAACAAAACCTCGCCTTTAATAATTTGGACTTGCGTAAATTGAGAGATAATTCGTTGCGCGGTCGACGGTAAAAAAGGCTGCAGCCGGGTGGCAATGCCTAAAATTCTCTCTGCTAGAGGAAGTAAAACCGCCGCTATCTCTTCCTTGGCCGCCAATTTCCAAGGAGCACGGGCGCTCAACTCTTCATTGCAAGCGGCAATATCCTGCCAAATCGACTGCAGCGTGCGGCTGAACTGATAAGAAGAAAGATTTGCCTCTTGAGACAAATAAACGGCCGCGGCGCCGTCATCCGCCCGCAAAGAAGTGGTAATATTATTTTTTTCCAAGAGGTTGCTGACGCGCGCCACAAGATTGCCCAGGCCATTAGCTAAATCGGCATTATATTTCTGAATCAATCTTTCTTCGGAAAAATCCCCATCTTCGAAAGGAGGTATTTCCGTTAACAGATAATAGCGCAAAGCATCAGCGCCATATTTACCTAACAGGTCAAAAGGATCAACGCCATTTCCCAGGCTCTTGCTAATTTTCTGGCCATTAGCCGTTAGAAAACCAAAAATTAGCACTTGGCGCGCTAAGGGCAAACCGGCGGATAGAAGCATCGCCGGCCACATCGCCGTCTGCTGGCGCAAATTATCTTTTCCGCAAACTTGAACGGCCGGCCAAAAAGCTTGGAAATTTTCTTCATCATCGGGCCAGCCTAAAGTCGAAATGTAATTAACCAAGGCGTCAAACCAGACATACATCACCTGTTCATCATCCCCGGGGACAGGCACGCCGTTGGGCATCTTCGCCTTTAAACGGGAAATGCTAAAATCTTGCAAACCGGCGGCGATAAAATTCTTGATTTCCGTAAAGCGATGACTGGGCACCACAAAGTCAGGATGATTCTGATAGAAATCGAGGAGGGGCTGCTGGTATTTGGAAAATCTGAAAAAATAATTATCCTCTTCAATCAACTCCAATTCCCTGTTTGGATGCAAGGGGCAGCGGCCGTCAATCAGCTCGGATTCTGTTTTCTCCAATTCACAACCGACACAATATTTAACGCTATAAGTCTTTTTATAGATATCGCCGTTTTTAGCGCAGCGGCGCCAAAATTCCTGCGCCGCTTGTTCATGGTTCCTATCGGAGGTGCGGATAAAATTGGTAAAACTTAAATTTAAAGCTTCCTTCAAAGAAGCGAAACGGGCGGCATAAGGGTCGCAATAAGCCCGAGGAGTCAAACCGGCCGCTTCTGCTTGCTGCCAAATTTTTAAGCCGTGCTCATCGGTGCCGGTATTAAAAACAACTTGCTTGCCGGCAAGATTTTGCCAGCGGGCAATAACATCAGCTTTGATAAGTTCGGCGGCAAAACCGATATGAGGATCGGAATTGGTATAAGGTAAAGTGGTGGTAATATAAAAATTATTTTCTTTAGACATAAATCTATTTTATTTTTCTGAGCAAAACGACAAACTCCCCTTTTTGCATATCAAGGTCTTTTGCCAATAAATCCGATAATTCCTCCGGAGAACCGCGATAAATGCTTTCAAACATCTTAGTTAATTCTCTGGCTAGAATCATTTCCACTGCTTGGCCGCTCTCGGCCTGAAGAGCGATTATTTCCCGCAAACATTTAGCTAAGCGGTGTTTTGACTCATAAAAAACCGAGGGATAGGAGCTGCCTAAAATATCTTTTAGCATCGTCTGCCGGCCTTTTTTATGGGGCAAAAAACCGAAAAAAGTAAAACGATCGACCGGCCAGCCGGAAATTGATAAAGCACTGATAAGGGCGCTCGGTCCCGGTAAAGGCGTGATGGTTAATTCCTCGCCATACTCAGATAAAGCAGCGGCGACTAAAGCCGAACCGGGGTCAGATATTCCCGGAGTGCCGGCATCCGATACCAAAACCAGATTCTTGCCCTCGCCCAGATAGCGCAGTAGCTGCATCGTCTTGCCCGGTCCGGAGT
>JAQUWT010000021.1 GCA_028692765.1 Patescibacteria group bacterium | reverse complement strand
GCAGCTCCCTTTTAAGGAGACGGTCGTGGGTTCGAATCCCCCTGGGCGCACAAACAAAAAAGACTTGGTTCATCCAGGTCTTTTTTGTAAAAAATATCACTTATTATCCAAAATCTTATTAACTCCCGGCAGATTATCGCTATCCACCACAAACCAGTCCCAGGAATAACGTGGTCTGGTGCCGAAATCTCCCGGCTTATGAAAATCAGACCCGCCGCTCATAATCACCTTTTTCTTCTTAAACAGACTGTTTAAATACATAATAGTATTATGGCCGTGATGAGGAGACAGCAACTCAAAACCATCTAAGCCGGCATCAATCGTTTTTTCAATCAAGCCGTTTTTCATCTTGTTGTTCAATCCGGGATGGCAAAAAATCAACTGACCTCCTGCTTCCCTCCTAACCTGTAAAATTCTGGTCAAACTGACATGCGCATCCTGAAGGCGCGGTCCGGTTTTCGGAAAAAGACAATAGCGCATAATATCCTCTTCGCGGATATTTTTCAGCTCCAAGGCTTCTTTAATCTTCCGGCGATTGCCGGGCGATTTCCAGATGGCATCAGCTAAATGATTAGCGGGCAGATAATATGGGTGCTCGCGCAAAAAATTGCGCCAATTGAATTTTAAGCCGAGACGACGCCAGCGTCCGCCCACTTTTTCCGCAAAACGGCGGCGGCGTAACCAAGTCGTATTCAACATTTTCAGCAAAGCGGGAGAACTGGGGTCATAATTATACCAAAGAATATTGAAGGTCCTCTGTTTATATCGAACATACAGTTCCAAACCGGGAATATATTTTATCCGATAGCGAGCGCAGGCGCGCTTGAATTCAGCTTGGCCGGCAAGAGTATTGTGATCAGTTAAAGAAGCCGCTTTAATGCCGCGCAAATATATCATCCGCGCCAACTGGGAAGGCGAATGATATCCATCCGAGTATAAAGAATGTAATTGTAAGTCTATTCTCATATTTTTAATATACAATATTCAGAGTAAGTTCACAAATCTTGCCAAACAGCATAAAATCAGATACCATTGAAAAATAATGCCGCCTTAGCTCAGTTGGTTAGAGCAGCTGTTTTGTAAACAGCAGGTCGTGGGTTCGAATCCGACAGGCGGCTCCAAAAGAAAAAGCCGTTTCTTATAAGTAAAGAAACGGCTTTTTTCAGCATTTTTCAGCCGAAAAAACACTTGGCTCGGCCAGGGCAAACCAGGCAAGCAGGGTCATTGGGGGCGACAATCTTGTGCCCACTTAAAACCCAACCCAATTCACCCAAATGGGGCAGTCTCTTTTCAATTAAGTAATTAAGAAAATTTTTAACTGAAATATGCCCCTCTTCTTGATATTTTTTTAACAAAGCCCTTTCAAAGGGCAGGAGACGCCCAGCCTCTTTGGCTAGACAATTGTTTTCTTTGATTTCAGGCTCAAAGACAAAGCCTAAGCCTTCAAAAAAGGCCAACAATTCTTCTGCAGATTCCATAGTAACTATTTATATAATGAACAATAAAAATAACTATTCATAATACAAATAAATTAAGAATTTGTCAAGAATTACCTGAGCATAAAACGTGTACAAAAAGTGAATAAAATTTGCTTGATAAGCGCCTGATAATAGGATAAGATATAATTAAAATAAGCTGTAAATATATGGCCGGAGAAGACATTTTGCTAGAAAAAATACCGCCGCATAGCTTGGAAGCGGAAGAATCGCTCTTAGGCTGTCTTTTAATTGATAAAGACGCGATTATCAAGGTAGTGGACATGATCCTTCCTCAAGACTTCTATCGCCAAGCCAATCAAAAAATCTACGAAGCCATCCAGGAATTATATAACAGCCAAGAACCGATTGATATCATAACCTTAGCCAATAAGTTGGAAGATAAAAAACAATTGGCCGATATTGGCGGCCGCAGCTATTTGGCAAAACTATCAAACACGGTCGCAACCGCGGGTAATGTCAGCCAATATGCCAACATCATCCAAAAAAAAGCGACTTTACGCCGCTTGCAGCAGGCGGCCGCTGAAATTACCAGCGCCAGCTTTGACGAAGACAGAGAAATAGATGAAATCTTAGATGAAACCGAAAAAAGAATCTTCGGCGTTTCCCGTAAATTTTTAAAAAATGCTTTTTTGCCTCTAGACAGCCTCCTAACCGACGCTTTTGAAAGAATCGACGAATTACATAAGCGCGGCGGCAAATTAAGAGGGCTAAGCACTGGCTTTAACGACCTTGATTCTCTGCTAGCCGGCTTGCAAAAATCGGATTTAATTATCCTGGCCGCCCGGCCTAGCGTCGGTAAAACCTCCCTAGCTCTTGATATCGCCCGCCAAGCGGCTATTAAAAATAAAGCTGGCGTCGGCATCTTCTCTTTAGAAATGGGCAAAGAACAGCTGGTTGACCGCATGATTTGCGCCCAAGCTAATGTTAATCTCTGGAAAATGCGCACCGGCAATCTTTCCGACAAAGAAGATGATAATGATTTTACCAAAATCGGCAAATCAATGGGTGAACTGGCAGAAGCGCCTATTTATATTGATGACTCCAGCAGTTTGTCGGTGATGGAAATACGCGCCAAATGCCGGCGTCTGCAAATGGAGAAAGGCTTGGGCCTGATTGTAATCGACTATTTACAGCTGATGGAAGGCCGGGGCAAATACAGCGACAACCGCGTTCAGGAAATCGGCGAAATCAGCCGCGGACTGAAAGGCATCGCCCGTGAATTAAACATTCCCGTTTTAGCACTGGCCCAATTATCGCGCGCCGTCGAACAGAGCAGCCCCGCTATCCCCAAGCTCTCACATCTGCGCGACTCCGGCTCTATCGAACAAGACGCCGATGTGGTAATGTTTATATATCGGAAAGCGGCCGACCGCAACTATA
>JAQUWT010000005.1 GCA_028692765.1 Patescibacteria group bacterium | reverse complement strand
TTATCCTTTAGGCGTAGACGCTTCGGGAGCCTCCGAAAGCTGTACCTTAGTGCCCACCGCTAGTGATATCTACTGGACCGGTACCGCCACCAATTTAGTGGCCGCGACTGCCCGTACTTCTTTAGGCTTGGGCTCTTTAGCGACTTTAAGCTCAGTTAGTAATGCCCAGATTAATGATGTTGCTTGGTCAAAAATTACCGGTTTCCCGACTGCTTGTTCCGCCGGACAATATGTGTCCGCTGTCGGTGGCACCCTCACTTGTTCTACTCCTACTGATACTAATACCGATATCTATTGGACCGGTACTGCCACCAATTTAGTGCCTGCTACTGCCCGCACTTCTTTAGGCCTCGGTTCCTTGGCGACTCTCAGCGCCGTTACGACTACTCAAATTTCTAATGGCACTATTGTTGATGCGGATGTTAGTTCTTCAGCTAACATTGCCGCTTCTAAGATTCAAAATGGCACTTATTTCATTACTTCTGCCGGTACCTCCGGTCAAGTTTGGACTTCCGACGGTTCCGGTGCTGGTATTTGGTCAGATAATAGTGGCGTTACTGGTGGTGGCACTGTTGGCTTAGTTCCTTATTGGGATGCAACTAAGAATCTGGCAGATTCTAATATTTATTACGACCATGATAATATTGGTATTGGCGTCGCTCCTTCTGCTAAATTAGATGTTAACGGCAGTTTGCAGGCCAATTCATCGGTTACATTTTCAGCTTTAGGCAGTGGTGGAACGAGAATCGTGACAGTGGATAATTCTGGAACTCTTGGTGCGACCACTAACCCCATTCCTAGTGGCACCGTCAGTCAGACTTTGCGTAATAGCGGACTAGGTACTTGGGCGGCTAGTTCTTTCTTATGGAACTCTGGTTCTACAGTTGGTATTAACTATGCGCAAAATGCTTGTGATGCGTCTATTAAGTTAGCGGTTGACGGTATTATTGAAACTACCGGTTTAAAAATTGATGCAGCTCTTCCAGTTGGACATCTTTGTGCGTCGTCAGGCAATATTTCTTTTCGTTCCGGTATTATGGAGTTTACCTCTAGTGGTGGCTCCGGCTTTACTTTTGATAACCCCATATCCGTCACGGGCAGGATTAATGCGACCACCGGTTTTGCCTATAATGGCACAGCTGGTTTGAGTACTTCTTTCGCCGCCAATACTGTTCTTACTGGCGTGAGTGTTTGGGGCGGTATTATTACGGCCGCTACTGGCGTTGCCGGTCTAACAGGTACGGTGGCAGTGAGAAATGCTAGCAATACCGGCAGTTGTAATTTAGTCTTTACCAAAGGTATCTTAACTTCCGAGACTTGTCCATAATTTTTAGCTGACATTACAGTATTTTAATAGATAATTAGGCTGTTGATAAGTATATATTGACAAAATTATCTAAAAGTATTATTATATTAATAAGTTAATTCGTTTTTTTTACAAATCGCAAACATCCAAAAAATTCATATCATGAAAACAAAACTTCTGTTTATTCTCGCTATCGTTGCCACCATTTTTATGGGGTCTTGCGAAAAAGATTCCCCTGCATCTTTGACCATGATGGTTGATTTATCGAATACCGTCCCTGCTGATGGTAAAGTAATCACCGATGTGTCATATGTATCTCTGTTCCTGGTGTGTGAAAACACCCCGGAAAAAGTCTTGGAATTTAAAAATGCCCGTATTGGTAAAAATTTCCTGACTCTGACCGGCAAAGAATTAGAGATTTTCCAAAGTGCTTCCGAACCCTATATTTCCGTAAATTTTTACGGCGTTGATTCTAAGGGTGAAGAAATTTGGCTCGGAGATGCCGACGTTAATTTTAGCATCATTAAATGATTGTGATGCTGCCGTTTAAACCGAATAATAAATGTAACAACATTTCGTTATTCGGTTTTTTCTTTTATTAGTTATCTATTGACATTCGTTGATTTTTATTTTATATTGCCTTTATACTCAAATTTATTGTTATTTGAGTATTTCTTTGACAATTTATTCACCATTAAATCCCTATCAAATGAAAAAGTCTCTTACAGTTCTCATTGTGATGCTCATTATGAGCATCGGTAATGTTACTTTAGCCCAAACTTGGGCTGAGTATGATCTTCCCGCGTCGGCTACCGCCGTGGCGGTTTCTGACCATTATATCTTTGTGTTTACAACGGACCAGTATTATGAGGTTGGTTTTCCTTTGACGCCATCTGGTTCGACCTTGCCCTGGGCGCAGATGCTTATACCCGGCACCGGTAAGATTAAGGGCGGGGCCTGCACTCCTGATGGTATAGTTTTTGCTTTGCGGGAAAATGGAGATTTGTGGCGCCTTATCAATGGCCAATGGGAAAATATTTTCCAAAACATTGATGGGCTCACCGGACTCAAGGGTAATCGCTTTTTTGCCTGGTCCCATAATACTATCTATGAGTATCTTGGCGGATTCACGCAGATGCCATTTGATGGTGTTAAAGCTATTGGCTTTAATGATAATAATGTTTTTGTCTTCACGGAAAATGGTAATTATTCCGGTCCAAATTCATGGTCGTTAGGGCCAGCTGAGGATTTGCCTAATTTCTATCCCATGGACGCTGCCATGACCGACAATGAATATGTGGTTGTTGGCAGCGCCATAGGCAATGGAGCCTGGCATCAATCACCCCCCGATGCGTGCGTACCTTTTACGCACGTACTGACAGGGGGAGTGATAAATTCCGTAGCTGCCCTTAAAGATACAGCCTATGTTGGTGGCCAATTGGGCAATAAAGGAATGTTGTTTAATACCAGTGACATGTCGGGGATTTACATTGTGCCCGAGCCTGTGTTACAGGTTCGTAGCAATAATGTTGGTGTTGTCGTGGCAGTGTCTGCGTCGAAGCTATATGTTTATGGCAACACTGCGACGGTTGGCAATAAACAACCGATTACTGTTACTCCGACAAAATTAATCATCGCTCCCAATCCCGTGCAGGATGGATGTTTGCGTGTGATTGCGCCTGAAGCAACCGAAGTGTACCTTTCTGACTTATCTGGCCGTTTGATTGCCGGCACGCGCCTCGATAAAGGGGTAAATGAAATTAACGTTGCCTTCCTGCCATCTGGAATATATCTTCTTGATGGCCAGAAAGTGATTATACCCTAAAATCTCTTTGGTTCATTATTTTTAGCCCGCTGTAAAATTTTACAACGGGCTTTTCTTATACCCGAATATTGCCCCCGTTTTTCGCTTATGCTATAATATTAATAATCAGTCGTTAGTCTTGTGTTTTTGATTTTATAAAATATAAATTAATAAGAAATAATTATGCTAACTACGAAGCGGCGACCATCTCGCTCCCTTAGCGAGAGCCAGCGCTTCTCGCGCTCTAATATGAAAAAATCATCAGTCGGTCCCTTGCTGACAATTTTAGTCATCGTTGTCTTAGCGGGCCTTTATTCTTACATGTATTATCAGGTTAATCGCCAAGAAAAAAAGATGACCGAGTTGCAGACCACTATTGCTAAGGATTCGCAGACCGTTTCCGGCGTTGTTAATTTTATCAATGCCAGCTTGCAAAACGCCCAACAACAAAAATAAATTTAAGCACTCCTAAGCCGATGACGCTTACTTGAGCGCTTGGCCGCGAGAAATATAAAAACATATGAAAAAAGAATTAATTTTTCCCTTGATTGCCGGCTTGATTCTTGGTGTTTTAGTGATGTTATTCTGGCAGTTAAATGCCAAACTCAACACCAGCAGCGCCCGTTTGGCTCAGTTAGAGCAGGCGACCAATTCCAATACTCAGGCCGTCTCGGAAATCGTCGGTTTCATCAATCAGGCGACTGGCCAGAATGGACAGAACGGTGCCGCTAACGGCCAGACTCCGGCCACTACTCCGGCTCAGTAATTTCTTGTTTTTTAGAAAAAACGCTCTGGAAAAGGGCGTTTTTTTGTTGCTTTCGATATGCTATAATATTAGAGTCAGATTTGATTTATGGATAAAAAAATCGCTAAAAATAGAATTGAAAAATTGAAGCAGGAAATCGACTATCATCGCCGCCAGTATCATGTCTATGATCGGGAAAGTATTTCGGCGGCAGCTTTAGATAGCTTGAAGATGGAACTTTTCCGTCTGGAGAATGAATTTCCAGAACTTATCACCGCCGATTCACCGACACAGAGAGTTGGCGGCGAGGCTTTGGCTAAGTTCCAAAAAGTAGTGCATACGCGGCCGATGATTTCTCTTTATGATGCTTTTTCCGAAGAGGATATGCGCGACTGGGAGAAGCGGAATATTAATTATTTGGCTGACCGCGGGGAAGTGCCGGCCTCTTTATACTATTGTGAATTGAAGCTGGACGGCTTGGCCGCCAATCTTCGTTATGAAAATGGAGTATTTGTCCAAGGAGCCACCCGCGGCGACGGTAAAGTTGGGGAAGATATCACTTTAAATTTGCGCACGATTGAAAGCCTGCCTTTACGCCTCTTTGAGCCGACAGAAAAAGAATTAGCCGCTTTGGGATTAAAAGGGGAAGAGATAAAGAAATTGCTAAGTCTTTTAAAGGGCGGCGTGATTGAAGTAAGGGGGGAGACAATCATGAGCAAGCAGACTTTGGCGGATTTAAATAAACAATATGCGCTTGAAGGTCGGCCTCTTTTGGCTAATACGCGCAATGGCGCCGCCGGGTCTTTACGCCAGCTTGACCCTAAGGTAGCGGCCGAACGCCGTCTGGAGTTCTATGCCTATGATTTGATTCTCGGCGATTATGAGCGCGGAGAGGTGGTTGGTAGTCGGGCGGCGGCGGATAAGTTAGTCGAACTTTTAGGATTTAAGAGAGTGACGGATAATAAATTATGCCGCGGCTTGGCGGAGGTTTTTGCCTTCCAGCGCCATTGGGAAGAGAAGAGGGATAAATTGCCGTTTTTTATCGATGGCGTGGTGGTAAAATACGATGATTTGTCCTTATGGCCGCGCTTAGGAACGGTCGGTAAGGCTCCGCGCTATATGATGGCCTATAAATTTTCTGCCGAACAGGCGACGACCAAATTGATTGATGTCGTGTGGCAGGTGGGCCGCACCGGCACTTTGACGCCGACGGCAATTTTAGAGCCGATAAAAGTGGGAGGCGTGACCGTCGGCCGCTCTACTTTGCATAACTTGGATGAAATTGAACGTCTAGGTCTGCGTTTGGGCGATACGGTGATTATCGAGAGGGCGGGCGATGTTATCCCTAAAGTCGTGGCGGCTTTACCTAATCTGCGCACCGGCCGGGAAAAAATAATTCACGCGCCCCTGCATTGTCCGCGTTGCGGCGCTGAAGTCAGCCGCGCCGGCGAAGATGTCGCCTATCGTTGTTTGAATAAGAATTGCTATGCGGTCGCTTTGCGTCGTTTGGGGCACTTTGCTTCCAAAGGGGCTTTAGATATTGAAGGCTTGGGCCCGAAGATAGTGGAGCAGCTGGTTGATGAGGGTTTATTGGAGGATGCCGCTGATATTTTTTCTTTGCGCCGGGAAGATTTAATCGGGCTTGAGGGATTCGCAGAGAAAAAGGCGGATAAGCTGGTAGCGGCGATTAAGTTGCGCCAAGCGGTGCCCTTATCTCGGTTTCTCTTTGCTTTGGGGATTTTGCATATCGGCGAAGAAAGCGCGCAAACTATTGCCGCCTATTTGTCCGAGTCGATATCGGCCGCAGTCTGCCGACCCCAAGAATTATTGCAAACGGCCAAAAATCACAGTCTCGATGACTGGTCAGCTTTAGCTGATGTCGGTCCGGTGGTGGCGGCCAGTTTGCTGGCTTTTTGGCATAGCGCCGATACTGCAGAATTATTTGCTAAATTTGAAAAATCAGGCCTGAAATTGCTTTTATCATTGCCTGCTGGCGGCAATTTGTCCGGAAAAACTTTTGTCTTAACCGGCTCTTTATCCAGTTTGACAAGACAGGAGGCAAAAGATAAAATTAAAGCCAAGGGCGGCAAAACCAAAGAAAGTGTCAGTCGCTCACTTGATTATCTGGTTGTCGGTGAAGAGCCCGGTTCCAAATTGAAAGAAGCGGAAAAATTGGGGGTAAAAATAATATCAGAAGAAGAATTTTTAAAATTGATTCAATAAAAAACACCCCTTCCGCAGGGGAGGAGGCGTTTTTTCAAGTCTCGGATGAATTGCTTAAAGTTGACTCTATAATTATAACAAATATATATTGTAGTCGTCAAATTAACTATATTTTTCAGTGGACCCGCGGGGAATCGAACCCCGGAGGCTCAAATGTCAACTTTAAGCTCGATGCCAATCCCGGGCCCAGAAGAGTATCATAACAAAAGACCGATAACCTTTTTCTAAACTTTTATGCAATTTAAAGACGCAGAAATCCAACATATCGCTAATCTCGCCCGCTTAGAATTAAGTGCGGCTGAATTAGCGTCTTATGGTCGGCAATTATCTGACATCACTGCCTATATCGATCAGTTGCAAGCGGTGACCGCCGCGGCGCCGGAAATGGCGGCGTCTTTGCATAATGTCTGGCGGGAAGATGTTGTCGAAGATTGGGATGTGGAAGAGAATGGCCAAGCTTTAAGCCAAGGAGACCTAGAGCACGGGCTTTTAAAGGTAAAAAGGGTTTTATAATATGGATGGACAGATGTTTAGCGTCGCTTTGGCGCGGAAAGAATTAGATAAGGGCAACATCAGTTCTCTGGAATTAACGAGAGCTTGTTTGGCGCGCATTTACGCGCTTGACCCCGAGCTCCACGCCTGCTTGTTAGTGGACGAGCAGGGCGCCTTAGCGGCGGCGGAGGAGGCGGATGAGCGTCTCAAAAATGGCGAGCGCGGCTCTTTACTCGGCATTCCTTATCTGGCTAAAGATATTTTAATGACTAAAGGTTTAAAAACCACCGCCGCTTCCAAGATGTTAGAGAATTACATCGCCCCTTATGATGCTACCGTCATTAAAAAGCTGAAAGAGGCGGGAGCGGTAATGCTGGGTAAGACTAACCTTGATGAATTTGCCCACGGTTCTTCCACGGAAAATTCGGCCTTCGGTCCCACTAAGAATCCTTGGGATTTAAGCAGGGTACCGGGCGGTTCTTCGGGGGGCAGCGCCGCGGCGGTAGCCGCCGGCTTATGCCTGTTTGCTCTCGGTACCGATACTGGCGGTTCCATTCGCCAGCCAGCCAGTTTTTGCAATTTGGTAGGCTTGAAGCCAAGCTATGGCCGAGTATCTCGCTTCGGCCTGCTATCGATGACTTCATCTACCGACACTATCGGTCCTTTGACGCGGACAGTTGAGGACGCCGCTATGGTTTTAGAGGTAATTGCCGGTCGGGATAAGCTCGATGCCACCACTTTAGCGGCGCCGCTGGAAGATAGCCGCTTGTCTTTATCCCAAGGTTTTAAAGGCTTGAAAATCGGAATCGTGCCCGCTTATCTGGAGGGTAGTTTGGATGAAGGCCTGCGGACCGAGGCACTGCGCGCTTTGGAAATATTTAAAAAAGCGGGAGCGGATATTGTCAATATTGATTTACCCTATAATCAATACAGCGTACCGGTATATTATGTAATTACGCCCAGCGAGTTAAGCTCCAATCTTGCCCGTTTTGACGGCATCGGCTGGGGCCTGGCAGAAGAAGGGTCCGACAATCTCTTGTCTTTTTATAGAGCTAACCGCGGTCATGGTTTTGGTCCGGAGGCCAAAAGAAGAATCATGCTCGGCACTTTTGCCCTGAGCGCCGGTTATGCCGACGCCTATTACAAGAAAGCGCAGGCAGTCAGGGATTTAATCAAGGCTGATTTTGCCCAGGCTTTCCAAAAGGTAGATGTCATTTTCACTCCGACTTCTCCCCATCCCGCCTTTAAGCTGGGAGCGCAAGTCAATGACCCCTTAGCGATGTATTTGGAAGATATTTATTTATCTGGCGCTTCTTTAGCTGGTTTGCCGGCTATTTCCGTGCCTGGCGGTTTTGTCGAGGTTGGAGGCAAAGAATTACCTTTTGGCTGGCAGTTTATCGGCCCGATGGCCAGGGAAGAGTCTGTTTTGCGAGCGGCCGCCGCTTGGGAAAAAATTAATAATTATCAAGAGCGCCGCCCTAATCTTTAAGCGTCCGTCTCTGCCCATTATTATGGAAACAAAAAAAACCGTCCGCGTAATCTTTATTTTTATTTTAGCGGCGTTAGCCGTATTCGGCTTGATACTTTTTTTCAATAATCACATTGAGGAAAAGCAAGATTTATTGGAAGCCTCAGAAATGAAGACGGAATCAGAACTTTCTGGCAATCAGCAGAGTTATGCCGCTGCCAATTTTCCGGTTATTAGCGAAGATGATTTTGTTTCCGGTAATGGGAATAGTTTGGACATTATTGTTTATGAAGACTACGGCGATGTCTTTAGTGCCGATTTCGCCGATGTTTTAAAACAGGCACGGGCGGAGTTTGGCGATAGAGTCAGGCTTGCTTATCGGCCTTTTAATTTCAGCCACACGGATTTATCCGACGAGGCGGCGCAAGCGGTAGGCTGCGCCTTTACCCAGGGAAAGGGAGAGGAATTTAGGGATATGCTTTTTCAATCGGTACATGCTAATCAGCTTAACGCTGAGAAGCTTAATAGTTTGGCCGGAGAAATAGGCTTGAATCAGGAGGATTTTCAGGGGTGCTTGACTAATCCCGAAAAAAAAGAAAGAATAGGTAAGCTATCGCTTGATGCCGGTAATTTTTCTGTCTATGGAGCGCCCACAGTTTTTGTCGGTGATGAAATGATTGTCGGCGCCCGCCCTTATGAGGCTTTTGTCGATTCCAACGGCGATGAAATTGAGGGTTTAAAACAAGTTATTGAAAGACAATTGAAATAATGCTATCTTAGATAGCATCTTGGAGAGTTCGCATAGTGGTCGAGTGCGCTCGCTTGGAAAGCGGGTATACCCTAACCGGTATCAAGGGTTCGAATCCCTTACTCTCCGCGGACACAATAAAGCATCGGTTAGATCCCGATGTTTTTTGTTTGCTGGAGATGTCTTTTATTATATTTGTTTTAAGCACACACATTTTGCACTCTCGCCAGAGCCTCATTCGGGCTCAGGCCATCTAGGGCGCAATGTTCTAGATTATTATAATAATTATTCCACTTCCTGAGACTGATTTGCAAGCTCCGCAGAGTATCGAAACGATGGCGGTCGTAGAACATCTCCTGGTCTGTCCGATGACTCCTCTCCACTTTTCCATTCTGAGCCGGTTTGCCTGGGTCAATGAGATAGTGGACGATGCCGAGCTCGGCGCACCTCTCATCCAGCGGATGGAACCTGGGCTCATGGGGCGAACTCGATTTCAGATAGCCCACATAGCGATTAGTGAAACAAGTCCCGTTATCCGTCTTGATAGCTCTGATGGGAAAGGAGGCGGTTTTAATCACTTGTTCCAGGAATCTGAGCGAGCTGTCATTGTCCCCGTTCTCATATATCTCCAGGTGTCTCCACCTGGTAGCGCAGTCTATGGCCGTATATTGATAATATCGTTTTCCCCTTATTCTGCCTAGCACATATTTAATATCTATCTCCACCAAATCGCCGGGTCTTAGCGTCGGCTTGATATATTTATACTGCAGCTTTCTGACGCGGTATTTCCTGACCAGCCCTTCGGCTTTGATAATTTTGCCTATCGTCCTGACGTTTATATCTATATCCTCCTTCTTCAGTTTATATCATAGTTTTTGGGCGCAGAGCCTGTTCTTATGGCGTAGCTCAACGATTCGCTCCTTTGTCCTGATTGGCGTTTCATTCGGTTGAGATTTCGGCCTGGTCGACTTATTATCTAATCCTCCCAGTCCGTACTCCCGATATCTGGCCAGCCAGTACTTTATGGCCCGCTCGCTGAACGGGCAGACCTTGGCAAATTGCTTGATTGATATCTCTTTGTCCAGGATTGGCTTAATCCAGCGATATTTCTCCTCGCCAGTGGATTTGGGCATAGTTTTGGGCATATGGCTCTAGATTAGCAGAAAGTGCAATATGTGTGTGCACATTACCATTTTTTATTGACAATTATATATTTTATTGGTAATATCTTTTTATTCGTTCATTTGTCAACTTAAAAGCAAAAATATCATGAAAATTTTCAGATTTTTTTTCGTTGCCGTCGCTTGTTGTTTTGGCTTAGCCGCTTCACAGGCTCAGGTTATATGTAACTATGAAGACGAAGATGTCATGCTTCTATCTGTGTCTGGCGGAGCTGGATTTATCATCTCTGCCCACGAGTCGCATCAGGCAGAAGTAATTGATTCGAACTATTATGCCTATTTGCAAGAGAGGGCAGATTATCAGACAGTACGGAAAATCGGTTTTTGCCACTTAGCTTTATCGGACGGAATTTATGTTTTTTCTGAGAGCACTAAGTTGCCGATATTTCTGCACAACAACTCTGAACATAATGTGCTGTTGGAGTTCGGTAATATGGCCATTTCTTTGCCGCCTGGAGCTTCTTATCGGGCTGACAACCTGGTTGTCGAGCCTGATTTAAGCGCTTTAGTATATTTAAGCGGCAACGACTCCGTTTCGGCCCCTGGTTTGCATTTATTACATTTTACGATAACAGGCGGGGGGGTTATCGGCAAATTTCTGGTAGTAATTACCGAGAAACTATTTCGAGCCTTCTTTTCAGAGGGCTCTTTTTTATTGTTTTTCCCTTAATTTTTTAGTATAATATGATTAAAGAACAAAAATATGTTTCATTTTTTACGCAAAAAAGAACAGATTTCGCCTAGCGGCGAAAAAGACCTCAATATACCGGATATAGCTGAGGTACCAAGTTCAGCCGAGGTGGCATCGACTGGTGGCGGCGAAAAAAAAGCTGGTAGCTTTGATTTTAGTGATAATTTAAGAGATTTAAGGGAGGCTATCAGTATTCAGAAAGAGATGGGCAACAGTTTATCTCCAGAGGCTGTCTTTCGCATTACCGGTATGAGCCCGGAAAATCTGCATGAGTTTTTATCTGGACAGGAAATGGCCTTGACTGCTAAAGGTGGAGAGATTATGTCGCAGATTGCTGATGCTCTTGATTCTCTAGAAGAAGATGGAAAATTTGAACAAAGTATATTTCATCGTTTTGCTAATAATAATTCGGTTAAAGCTGCTTTTGTCGCTTTAATGCTTTTAGCTAAATTTGCGCCTTTAGCCCAAGGAGCTGAACATCATGATAATTTGAAAGA
Source organism: Patescibacteria group bacterium (assembly GCA_028692765.1). Lineage (GTDB taxonomy): Bacteria > Patescibacteriota > Patescibacteriia > Patescibacteriales > UBA12465. Next base: position 49,801 of record JAQUWT010000005.1, on the reverse strand, counting down.
GGGGGTAAAAACGAGCAAGGAGATTAAAAATGATGTTAACCATGAACCTAATCCAGACAAAACCTACCATTTATCCGCTAAAGATTTCAACAGCGTCAGCTCGGAAAACTATCACCCGAACGATGCTAAGCCTCTGGATATAAAGTTAGAAGAATCTACGCGACTAGCCAGTTTGGAGTTATCAAACTATTTTGCCACCGATAAGGCTGATATTATTAATCCTCAGGCTATTATTGCTGATTTTGAAGTTTTTTTAAGTAAAATTACTCCCGATAATGCTCAAGAAATTATCGCCTCTGATTTTAAGCTATTCGGTTCCAGTGATGAACGTCCTACCAGTAATTGGAACGGCAGTAATGCCGATTTAACTAGAGCTAGGCTGGCAGCTTTAGATAAACTGCTCACTGAAACTTTGCAAAATTATAAATTTGATAAGCTGCCTGACAGTTTAGCCGAGAAGATTCGGAGTAAGGCCTTTTTTCATGAGATGCCGCTTTCGCCAACCGGACCTGAAGAAGGAGTTACTTATATTACTGATTTGGATAATCCGGCAACCGGGCAAAAGTATACGTCAGAAGAAGTGGCGTCCATAAAATCTCATGACCCGGAAAAATATAAATTATTATTAGATGATTGCCGGCGGATATCATTTTCGGTGGCTGTGCCGAAAATAGATTTCATCAATAGAATGAAGACAAGGGACAATAAAATTAAGGGCGGCCATGAAGTCAGCCCTAGATTATCTGATTTGCCGCCGGAATTATTTAAAATTAATGAGTACGATAATGTTTATTTGCTGTTTGATAATAGTCCGTCCGTCGGCAATTCCTATCCATACATGGCGCAGGTGATAGAAAAGCAGAATTTTAATGACTTAAAAGTTAATTTTGCTACTTTTTCTAATCGATTAGACGGGATAAAGCAGCTAGATAGTCCGGAAGAGGTAGCGGAAAAAATCAGAGAGATAAAGTATGAAGGCAATTGGGAAGAAAGGGCTCTTGATGTCGCTTATACTGCTTTAGGCAAAATGAAGGCCCAAGAAAAGAATGCGCTTTTCATTATGACAGATGAAGCTATTCAGGAAGTCTCTTGGGAAAAAATTCAAAAAATTCGCAGTTTGGCAGCCAAGAAAAACGCCAGTGTTTATTTCTATTACGGCGATGATAAGAATAAAGCAATTAGGCAAATTTCTCTTGATGATTTAGAGAGGGGCTATGAAGACCAGGCAATGGCGGCTATCGCTCCCAAAATTAATTTTTTATATAATACTGCCAGTAAGAGAATTAGTGCCTTGGAATCACAGCAGCAGCGGCAAGAGGATTTGCTTTCACGCCTCGCCGCAAGAGCTAATACTCCTTCTTCTCAAAAGAGTCTATTGACCTCCCAGGAAAAATTGGAAGAAATTAATGAAAAGATTAAACATGAAAAGGAAAAATTAGCGGTTTTAATGCACGCTTGGGAGGACGATGATATTACAGCCGTTTTTGCTCAACAGGAGGCCTCTGATTTGAAAGTTGGCGGCGGTAAAAATGTTCAGAAATTTAATCAATCAATGACGCTTAATGTTGTGGCAGATAATTTAGGTTTTCAAGCGGTTGATTTAGCGGCTTTATCGGAAAATAGTAGTCATTAGCCTTATATTTGACTATTTCCTGCAAATCAATTATTATCAATAAGCAAGGCCAAATTACGCCCTCGGCGTAATTTTTGCTTTAAACGGCCAAAAATCATTATTTATTTTATGGAAATTCGCAATATTGCTATTATCGCCCACGTTGACCACGGTAAAACCACCCTTACCGATGCTTTGATGCGTCAGACCGGTATTGCCGGGGATGAGGTAAGTATGGACAGCAATGCCTTGGAAAAAGAAAGGGGTATTACCATCTATTCCAAAAATACCTCCGTTTTTTATAAGGATACAAAGATTAACATCGTGGACACGCCCGGACATGCCGACTTTAGTTCGGAGGTGGAACGGATTTTACGTTCTATTGATTGTGTTTTGCTATTGGTTGATGCTCAAGAGGGGCCGATGCCGCAGACAAAATTTGTTCTGAAAAAATCTTTGGAATTAGGTCTACTGCCGATTGTGGTGATTAACAAGATTGACAAGCCGGCCGCCCGCCCGGCGGAAGTAGTGGAAATGGTCTATGAATTGTTTTTAGATTTGGGCGCCAGCGATGCTCAGTTGGATTTTCCGGTAATCTATGCCGCCTCCAAGCAGGGAATCGCCAAAAAAGAATTAGCGGATGAATCGGATAATTTAAACCCTTTACTTGATTTGATTTTAGAACATGTTGCCCCCGCCTCTTCTTCGGAAGCTTTGGCTCAGCCTCTTTTAGCCCAACCTTTTAACCTGGCCTATGATAATTTCTTGGGGCGCTGCGCTATTTGCCGGGTATATGAAGGAAAGATTAAAGCCGCTCAGACAGTTTTTATTGAAGATTTAGATGGCAGCACTAAAGCCGGTAAGATTACCAAGCTCTTTACCTTTAAAGGTCTCGGCCGCCAAGAGGTGGCGGAAGCGGAAGCCGGCGATATTGTGATGATAGCCGGTTTGCCGGATATTTATATCGGTGAGACGATTGCCGAGCATGCCGACCAGCCAGCTTTGCCCGCCATTAAGATTGACGAGCCGACTATCGCTTTGAATTTTTTGGTCAATAATTCTCCTTTTGCCGGCAAAGAAGGCAAGTTTGTCACCAACCGCCAATTGAAAGAACGATTGGAAAAAGAATTGGAAGTTAATGTCGGTTTGAAAATTGATTTTTCCGAAACCAGCTATTATCGGGTCTTTGGTCGCGGCGAACTTCATATTGCGATTTTATTGGAAAATCTGCGCCGCGAGGGCTATGAACTTCAAGTTTCCCAGCCGCAGGTTATTATTAAAGATATCGACGGCGTGAAATCGGAGCCTTTTGAAGAGGTTACCATTGATATCCCGGAAAATCTTTCCGGCACGGTTATTGAAAAGATTTCCAAACGTCGCGGCAAAATGCTCGACTTTAAAACCCACAATAGCCAGAGCCGTTTGACTTTCGCCGTTCCAACCAGAGGCTTATTGGGCTATCGCAACGAATTCATCGTCGATACCAGGGGCGAAGGCATTCTTTGCGCCCAGGTGCTCGGCTTTCAACCTTATGCCGGCGAGATTGAAAAGAATGATTTAGGCTCGATGGTTTCCATGATTACCGGCAAAGCTTTGGCCTTCGCGCTGTGGAATCTGCAAGAGCGGGGCGTCCTTTATATCGGGCCCAATACCGAAGTTTATGAGGGCATGGTTATCGGCAATGTCTCCAAGGGCAATGATTTGGCGGTTAATCCGATTAAAGGCAAGCAGCTGACCAATGTCCGCGCTTCCGGTTCCGACGAAGCAATTCAGTTGACGCCGCCCGTGCCTTTAAGTATCGAATTCGGCTTGGGCGTGATGAATGAAGATGAATATTTGGAAATTACGCCGCTTAGCATCCGTCTGCGCAAACAGCATTTGACAGAGGTCGATAGACAGAGAGCAAAAAGGGTAAAATAGTTTAAATATTAAAAAACAGCTTCTTTAGACAGAGGCTGTTTTTTTTAGGCTTAAATTATTGTTCAAGGATTTTGCGGAGATTATCGGTGAATCTAGTCAGAGTATATAATTCTTGATAGCGCTGCCGCCCTTGATCTCCCAGCTTTTCTCGTAGTGTTCGGTCTTTAACCAGAGTGTCGATTGCTTGATGCAGGGCCTTGTCGTTTTTAGCTTCAACTGTCAGGCCGCTGATGTTATTGAGGCTGACTTCTTCGACTCCAGTTTGCAGATAAGTGTTGATTACCGGCTTGCCGGCCGCCAGCGCTTCCAGCTGGACCAGCCCGAAGGCTTCGCTGCGCTCGGTTGAAGGGAAGAGAAAGATGTCCGCGGCCAGAAAAAAAGGTTTTAAATCGGGTTGAGGAGCAATAATGCTTATAGTTTCTTGCAGATTAAATTTTGTAATCAATTGCTCCAGTTTATCTTTTTCCGGTCCGGCGCCGATAATGAGCAATTTAGCCCGTATCCCTTCCATTGCTCTGATAGCGTATTCAAAGCCCTTATAGTAGACTAAGCGCCCGACAGCCAATAAGAGCACTTCATCTTTTCCATATTTTGTTTTTAGGTCTTTTGCCTGCCTTTCATCTTCTTGATTGTATTTAATTTCACAGCCGAAGGGCAGAATTTCACATTTATTGGCCACTTGGCGCAGATAGGGGGATGACTGAATTAAGTTATGGCTGCCGGATAAGATTATTTTTGCTTTTTTCAAGCTATATTTGATAAAGGGAGCAAAAATGACGGCGCCCAGCTTTTGGCGGACGATATCGGAATGGTAGTAGATGATTAATTTTTTCTTGGGAATGAAGGGGGTGATAAAGGCGGCTAAAGGGAAGGGGTAGTGCAAGATAAAAAGGTCGTAGTCATTTTTTATCCGCCAAAATAGTTTGAAAAAATCCAAAGATAAGGGCATCCCTAATTTCTTTCCCCAGGAAGCGGCGCGATGAACTTTTATGCCATTGAGATTATCAATACTCCTTTTTCCTTTTTCTTGGCAAGCCAGAACTTCAATTTTAAAATCAGCGTGATTATTCAAGCCTTCGGCAATATTTTTAACAACCGTTTCGATACCGCCGATTACAGGGTGGTATAGTTTATTTATCTGCAGGATTTTCATAGAGATGGATTATTTCCGAGAGTTTTTTGGCTGATTCCCGCCAATCAAAACGTTGGCAGTTAATTGCCCCTTGATGGCGCAAATTATCGGCTAACTCCGGACTGAGGATAATTTTTTTAATCGCTTCTGCCAATTTTTCTGGAGACATAGGGTCGAAGAATAGTGCGCTATTGCCAGTTACTTCTTTAAAAGGCGGTATGTCCGAACAGATAACTGGAGTGCCAATAATTTGTGCTTCTAGGTTCGGAGAACCGAAGCCTTCATATAAAGAGGGGAAGATAAGGGCTTTAGCCCCTCCTAATAATTTATATTTTTTTTCATCACTTACAAACCCTGTGAATTGAATATTTGGGTCTTGGCTGGAATTGGCTAATATTTTCATTTCTTTATCCATTTTTCCTATAACTATCAGCAGTAAATCGGAGAATTCGTTTTTAATTAGTGAATAAGCTTTGAAGAGGACTTGTAAATTTTTTCTAAAACGCGCGTTGCCGATAACGATGACGTAGGGATTTTTTATTTCTGCTTGATTTTTGTACGATGTCGTTATTATCGGCGGAGCCGGATAAATTATGTCTAATTTGTCTTTATTAATTTTCAATTTTTCAATCAATTCTTGGCGGGAAAACTCAGATACGGTCAGTATGTGAAGGGAAAAGTGTTTGGCAAAAAATAAAGATATTTTCCAGTACATTTTTCCTATCTGGCCGCTTTCACCTTTAATTACGAAAGGCGCAGCGTCGTGGATTGTGACTATTTTTTTAGCATATAGCCAGGGGCAATTTAAAGAAGCACAGAACAATAAATCAGTTTTTCTTTTTTTGAGCAGGCGTCCGAGTTTTAATTGTTGAAAAATAAAAATCGATAGTTTATCGATTTTTTTAAATTTGATTATTTCCAGTTTGAAATTATCCGGCCAGGATTCAAAAAATCTGGCGGAGATTTCATTGGCTAGAATTGTTATTTCATCGTCTTTATTTGCCGGCCAGGCTTGGATTAAATTTGCCAAAAAATATTCAATTCCTTGGTAGCTGAAATAGGGGAGGGCGTTGATGACTATTTTCATAAGATGTTTATTTTTTGACGCTTTTGATTATAATTATCAGTTCGTAGGGAAGCCGTGCTAATTTAAGGATGAGAGAAGTAATAAAACCGTAGTGTTTTCGGAAATAATAATCTTGGGAACGGAAATAGTGCCGGTGTTTTTTTAAGCTTTGTGCTAGGCTCTGCCCGCCCAAATGGATAATCGTTGTTTTATTGGCCACCGCGCTCAGATAGCCGCAATTTTTTACTCTTTTGCATAAATCTACATCCTCGTAGTATAGAAAAAACTTTTCATCCCAGCCTTTTATTTGTTCGAATAAATCGCGTCTAATTATCAGCGCACAGCCGCTCACCCAGTCGACTATATTATATTTTTTATTTTCGTCCAATATCGGATCGATTTTTGTTTTTTGCGTTATCAATCTAAAAATATTAGGGAAGCGCCCGAAGGCTGATTTTTGATTTTCGCCCGAGGCGGTTAAAAGGCGGGGGGAGATAATGCCAATTTGTTTGTTTTGTTTTAAAATGTCTGAATAGTCATGAAAAAAGTTTTTTTCAATAATAGTGTCACTGTTTAAAAAAAGAAAAATGTCCCCTTTAGCAAGAGCGGCTCCTTGGTTATTAGCACCGGCAAAACCTAGATTGTTTTCATTGGTGATTAATTTTATTGTATCGCCAAATTTTTCTTGTAAGAATTTTACACTACCGTCACCTGAAGCGTTATCAATAACGATAATTTCGAATTTTATTGTTTTGATTTGTTTAAATAAACTTTGGATGCACTCGGCTGTCAACTCTTTGGTTTTATAATTAATTATGATGATTGAATAAATCATATTAAAATTATTTGGTCGGCGTTTTTAAGAAATAACAGAGGTGTTTGCTTTCTGGATAATTAGGATTAATGAGACAGTATCTCCCTTTTTTTCTGCATTTATGTCGCCATCCGGCGTTTGATATAAGAAATAATATTTATATTTATTATTTAAAAAATTAAAATTATTTTCATTAATTTTAAAATGGAAATGATGCCTATTATGACCAGCTTCTTCTTCATAAGGAACGCTGCATATTACCAACTCATTGGCCAGTAGGAGAAGATGGTTTACGGTCTTGTTCAAGTCTGATTTTAGGTGTTCAATAGTTTCAAAGGAAATAGCCACATCAGCTTTTTGCTGGCATGAAAAAAAATCATCTATAATAAAATTAATTTTTTCTTTTTTGTAATGTTTATTGGCGTAGGCGATTGATATTGGAGAAATATCAACACCAATAACACTATTGGCCTCATCAGCTAGTATGGCGCTGCCATAGCCGGTCCCGCAGGCGATATCAATAACCGATTTATTTTTAGTAATGGTTTTAGCGAAGTGATAACGGGCCGCTTGGTGTGGGTCTTCAATGCCAAATTTTTTTAGTATATTTGGGTCATATCTTTCCCCATTATTTAATGGAGTTTTTTTTATGTGGTTAATTATTTTATAAATCCAAAAAATTATCATTTTCGGATTTTTTTTTAATAGGTTTATCTTGTCCATTATTATCATAGATGAGATTATCTCCCTTTCCGTCCCAGCACGGTGGCGACGGTTTTAAGGGCGATTGATAGGTCTAAATAAAGAGAACGATGCTTGATGTAATATAAATCGTTCTGTAGTTTTTTCATGGTATCGGCGGCGGTGGCGGAATGGTATTCTCCGGAAATTTGATCCCAGCCAGTCAGCCCCGGCTTGATTAGCAGGCGGGTGTCGTAGAAGGGAATTGCTTGGGATAGGCTGGCCGCTAATTCCGGTCTTTCCGGGCGGGGACCGATGAAGCTCATCTCTCCTTTGATGATGTTTATAAGCTGAGGAATCTCATCAAGACGGCTGGCGCGCAGAAAACGGCCGCTGGCGGTGATGCGCCGGTCATTTTTTTCCGTCATGGCGAAATTATTGCCTTCAACCCTCATTGTCCGGAATTTATACAGCTTAAATCGGCGTCCGTTTAAACCTAGGCGGTATTGGCTGAAAATTATTGGTCCCGGGCTGCTGAATTTTACCGCTATGACCGCCAGAATTGATATGGGCAGCAAGGCAAGAAACAAAAAACTGGCTCCGATTAGGTCGGCGCTGCGCTTGAAGAAATCAAAATAATTTTTTTCCCCTTCTTTTAAATTCTCTAAAAACCAATTTTGGCCGATACTGCTTATCGGCACCGCTTGTTTGAGTTGTTCGTAGAAATTATTGTAGGTGCTAAAGCTGATTTTGTGGCGGAGCAAAGGGAAGAGCTCATTGCGCCAATCTTTTCCTGCCGGGAAATCGTCCGCTAAGATGATGAGGCGGATGTCCTTGTTTAAAATTTTGTTTTCCAAATCGGACAAGTCGGAAGTCTCGCTGATAATGAGGGAAACGCGGTAGCCGAGCCCGGGCTTGGCCTCTAATTCCTGCTTTAATTCCTCCATCTTTTTTGTCGAACCGATAAGAGCGATATTATTTTGCCAGGTGTCGGCTTTAATCAGCCAATAAGCAAGGCGGCGCCAGCCGAGAAAGCCGATAAGCGCCGAGACAGAGAAAATGGCAAGATTAGTTTTGGGGGCGATGTCGACTCGCGGGTAGATGTAGAAATAGATGACGGAGAGGAGGGCGGCACTGATGACGCTGTTGACGGTCTTGCGCAGGAAACTGCGAGCCGAGACCATTTGGCGCAGGCTATAGAGATTATTGATATAGAAAACTAAAATAAAAATAAAGAACACCCCCCAGAAATAATGCCAGTGGGCCTGCCAATAAGGGCTGATGCCGTCGATGCCGCTAAAAAGGCGGTAGCGGACAAACAGGGTAAAAGCGAGGGCAGCGTGTAAAACAATGATGTCGCCTCCTAAAAAAATGAATTTTTTTAAGTTTTTTCCCATATTATATTTGAATCATATCAATAAAAGCCTGAAAAGGCAATTATTTTTAGCTAATTTTATCTTCTAATTTTCTAAATGTTTTTGTTGCGATGTCACTATCTACTATTGACACTAATTTCAAAAAGTGATATAATTTGTCTAGGTAAAAAATGCCTAAATTTCAATATTTTTATGCTTAAATTTAATAAAAAAACTTATATTTATCAATTTTTTGGCTTAACCCTGATATTTGCTTCACTTTTTTTGTTTAATATCAGCCAAGCTAATGCTTTAAGCTCGGATATTAATCAGGTAAAAGTGCCGGGAGAAAGCACAGTCTATTTTCTTAGCCATGCCACTTCTCAACGTAAAGCTTATATCAACGAAGCGGTTTTTTTAGACTATGGCAATGACTGGTCGGAGGTAAAAACCATTAGCCCGGAAGAATTGGCTAAATGGCCGGAAGCGCGGCTGATTAAAAGCGCCGAGAGCGATGATTTATATTATATTCGCGGCAGCGAGAAGGTAAAAATGAACACTTTGCAGGATATCATTAATTATAATCTGGAAAATGTCTTGCCGATTACTGTCAGTGATTTTGAGTTATCGCAGTATGCTTCTGAAGATTCTTATGAGGCCGCCGGCTTGGAAAAAAGCGCCGGTTTGAGCGTTTCTCAAACTTTATTAGATAATTCTCAGTCGGGGAATCCTTTGGTGGCCGGCACTCGCGATAATCAAGTTATGCTCTTATCTTTTACCGCCGGCGATGAAGCGGCTCTATTTCAAGACATAACTTTTAAATTATCTGGCATTTATTCCGATGCTTTAGTTGGTAGCGTCAGTTTGGTTAATGCCAATACCGGTGAAAAAATCGAAGGCAGCAGCAGTTATCATGACCGCCGGCTGACTTTCCGTTTCCGCCAGAATTCTTTTTATGTTCCCGCCGGCAATACTATCAAGTTGAAAGTGCTCTTAGATTTAAATTATTTAGATAATGTGAAGAATCAGACAATGCGCTTGCAATTGGAAAACGCCCAGGCCGTGACCAGTAATTTGGCGCTTTCGGGAAATTTTCCTCTTGTCGGTACGGAATTCAAGCTGCTTGATGCCGGCCATATATTAGGCACCGTAGTGGCCGAAGAGATGAGTTTGGGTGCTAATGGCAGCGCCAAAAACCTAGGCAAGTTCCGGGTATCCGAAATCAGCGGCAATGAAGATGTTTATATCAGGCAGCTTATTTTTAGAAATAACGGTTCCGCCTCCCAGAATGATTTAGAGCTGTTTAAATTAAGACGGGGCAATCAATTGATTGCCACTGCCAGCCACATGGAGGACGGCCAGATAATTTTCGATGTTAATTATTTGCGCTTGTCGGCCGGAGACAGTCTTGAGCTTAGCGTCAGCGCCAATTTGGACCCGGATTATCAGAGCGGCCGGAGCGTTGACCTGGAGTTAAGCAGCTTGACCGCGGTGGGAACGAGCTACAATCTTTCGCTGGCGCCTTCTATCAGTAATATTAACGAAAGTTTCCTCTTGCCATAATTTCAAAAAACAGGCCTAAAAGCCTGTTTTTTGTTTGGCTCCGCCTCAAAGGTGTGATATAATTAAAAAAGATTTTTTTGATAAACTGGAAAATCTAATTTTTTAATAAGATTAGATTTTAAATTTATTTTTATGAATTTTCTTGCCAAATCTTATTTTTTCTCTTTTGTAGCGGCCGCGGCTTTCTTGTTTTTTTTGGCAGCGGCTTTGCCCGCTTCCGCCGCCGTTTGCAATCTGGACACTAAGCTGGATGTCGTGGCGCGTGATCCCGGCGGTTCTTATATCTCCGGCATCAAGGCCGAGCTCTATTATCAAGTTACCGACGCTAACGGCAAGCCTAAGCCGGGGACTAGGGCGGCTAGCGCCAGTGCTAATACCAGCACTGGTATCGCTACGTTAAAATTCCGCAACAGCAATGCGGAGAGCGGTATTTATGCGTTAAAAATTCAATCAATTACCAAGGATGTTACCAGTTATTGGTATTATAATTTGGAATTAAGCTGCGGCCAGCAGCTGAGCATTGAGAAAATTTTAAGCGGAATTAATTTTGTTTTGCGCGACTATGACGGGAATTTGTTATATAACACCAGTTTCAATGTTTATACGCAGAATTATGATTTAGACGGCAATCCTATTAAACAAACTAAAGATTTGGTCGCGACTTTAAATACCGGCACGAGCGGCGGCGCCCGCATCTATGTGCCCCAGGGGAGTGTGCGCAGCCTTGATGGCAGCCGGAGCGATGATTATGTCTTGGAATTAACGCGCAATGGCCATAAATTTGATCTCTATGATATTAAGGTGAGAGATGAATTGCTGACCAATTCCGAATATTACTCCAGTGCCGTTAAAGTGACTTTAAGGACCGTTGCCGGGGCTTTATTTCCGGGAAAGACTAAAGTGGAGGTATATGAACAGGGAATTGACGGCAATAATGACGAAATCCAGGGAGATAAAGTGGGGGAATTTCAGACCAGCGATGATGGTTATGGCATTTTTGAATATCCGGCCGGCGTTTATGTTCTGGGCGTCAAGGGCAGCAATGGCCAGTATGACTATCTCTGGGATGTGGAGATTTTAGACGGACAATTAAATGAATATGATTGGCAGGTTGGCAGTTCTTGGCAATCGGGTACGGAAACTTGCTCTGACACCTCCAAATTGACCGTTAATTTGATAGGCATGGGCGGCGAGGCTTTAAGCGGCTTTAAATATGAAATTTACGAACAGGATGTTGATGTTTTTGCCCGTCCTATCGCCGGCAAAAAGATAGGCAGCGGTACGACCAACAGCGCCGGCAAAGCCGAGCTGAGTTTCAAGCCGGATCCGCGCAAAAGCTATGCTCTTAAAGCTTATGATAAAAAGAGCGATTTGGGCGAGTTTTGGTTTTTTGATGCCGCCCGTTTCGTGTGCGGTTATGACCGGACAATTACCAAGAGCTTGCCTTATTTAAAAGTAGTTCTGCGCGACGCCAGCGGGAATCTGAAAAAAGATTTTTCTTTTTCTCTGTATGAAGAATCATTCGACGCCGATAATCGTCCGGTTAAAGATACAAAGAAGCTGATTGCCACTTTGAAGACCGGCAGTAACGGGGCGGCCATTATTTATGTAGCCCCCGCCCATCCTTTCAATCAAACTAAGCGCGGCCTCTATATTTTTTCCGCTACCGTTAATAAAAGCGTGTTTGACGCCTATAATATCGCCATCGACGCCAATAAAAATGCTACCTTCGAATATGTTTTCAGTGATTTATCTCTGAGCGTTAAATCTGCTGCCGGCCAAGCGGCCGCTAATACGGAAGTCAAGCTTTATGCCCAGACAGTGAACGGTTCCGCTTATTCTTTGGGCGATTTATTAAGCAGCGGCAAGACCGATAGTTCCGGTAACCTGCATTTGGAATATCCGGCCGGCACTTATGCTTTGGTTGTTGCCGATGCCTTTAAGCGCAATAATATTTTTTGGAATGCCGTCATCAAAGATCGTCAGGCGAACAAAGCGAATTTAAGCCTTAGTGTCACGCGTGCCACTTTGGCCAGCGCTCTGGGGGAATTGATGCCGGCCAATACCGTTTTGAAAGTATATTCCTTGTATGAAAGCGGCGGCTATTTTTATAAAGATAAAGAAGTCGGCAGCATCAAGCTGGCGGCCAATAAACAAGGAGAAGCGCTTCTGGCCGACGGACCCTATTTATTGTCATATATCGATAAGAACAAGACGGAATACGGCCAGGCTTTTTGGGCACAGAACGGCAAAATCAAGACTGTCAGCTTGAAAATGGAAAAAGCCCAGCAAATAGAAGCCGGACAGAAATTTTCTCTGAGCCGCCCGGCTTTATCGGTGGCCATGAGCCTTACTTCTACATCCAGCTCCAGTGCTTCGTCCTCGACCGCTTCCGGTTCTTTGGAAAAACGCTTAGCCGGTTATATCCTGCTGCAAGTGGAAGATAAGGGGCAGGCTTGGTATCTTAACCCTAAAAATTCCAAGCGTTATTATTTGGCTGACGGCGCGGCCGCTTATCAGATAATGCGCCAGACCGGCGTCGGTATTACGGATGATGATTTAAGAAAAATTCCGATTGGCGTTGACAGCCGTTTTGCCGGCGATGATAGCGATGGCGATCTTTTGCCTGACGGCTTGGAAGTATCTATCGGCAGTAATCCTAGTAACAGCGACAGCGACGGCGACGGCTATTTAGACGGAGAAGAACTTCGGGCCGGCTATAATCCCCTGGGCGCCGGCGCTTTGTCCTATGATTTCAGTTTCGCCGCTAAGCAGAAGGGCAAAATTTTGCTCCAGGTACAGAAAAACGGCGAGGCTTGGTATGTTAATCCCCAGGACGGCAAGCGCTACTATCTTGGCAATGGCGATTTAGCTTTTCAAATTATGCGTTATTTGAGCTTAGGCATCAGTAATCAGGATTTGAGCAAGATTAGCGTGGGGCAATAATTTTATGGCCGATACTAAAGACAGATTTGATTGGCCGCCGATTGGCCAGGATAAGGCGGTCGCTTTCTTGGACAAGAGCCTAATTTCCGGTAAATTGGCGCAAACTTATATTTTTGCCGGACCAAGAGATTTAGGCAAATCCAGCTTGGCTTTAGCTTTTGCCCGTAATCTATGGCAATCTGATCGCCGCAGTGACGCTAGCGGTAATTTTGAAAGTTTGAACAGCGATTTATATATTCTGGAAAAGGATGCCGACAAGCAGGCGATAGGCGTGGAGGCGACTCGGAATTTTATCAAACGCCTCGGACTCAGTTCTTTTATGAATTCCTATAAGATAGGTATTGTTAAGGAAGCGGAGACTTTATCCGCCGAATCGCAGAGCGCTTTATTGAAGACTCTGGAGGAGCCGCGGACCCAGGTGGTCATTATTCTATTAACCGAGAAGCTGGAGTCGCTCTTGCCTACGATTATTTCTCGCAGCCAAGTCCTTTATTTTCAGCCGGTAAAAAGCGCCGCCGTCTACGACTATCTTCTGGCCAGTCTTGATATCAAGCGTTCGACAGCCAAAGAATTGGCGGCCGCTTCTTTAGGCAGGCCTTTGCAGGCCTTGCATTGGGCGGAAAATCAAGATTCTTATCACGATTATTTTCAACTAGTCAATCAGCTTTTTACTTTTTTAAAATCTGATTTAGCTTCCCGTTTAGATTTTATCAACCGGGAGAGTGGCGGCGACAAGCTTAGCGTCGAAGATGCGTCTTTGTGGCTGGATATCTGGGAGAGTTTATGGCGCGACGCTTTGCTGCTTTCCTTGGGGCAGGAAGAATATCTGCGCTATCCCTCTCTTGCGGAGTCGTGGCAAAGCAATTTTAACTTATCGGCGGAATCGGTCCTTGACCGCTTAAGGCAGCTTGTTCAAGCCCGCCGCTATCTTCAAGGGTCGGTCAATCCTAAAAATATCTTAGAAAGCTTAGCTATTTATTTTTAACTTTATGCGTTATCTAAAAATCTTCATCCTTCTTATCGCGGTTGCAGCTTTAACTTCCGCTTGCACCCTATCAATCGGCTCCGACGGCGTCTCCACCAATTCCAATTCCGACGGCGGCGTTTGGCTGAGCATGGATAAAGGCAAGACTTGGAAGCAGATGGCGCTCGTGCCCACCATTACCGGCCAGCCGCGTAATCTGGGCGGCGTCGATACCAGTGTTTTAACGGCTGATCCGCAAGATAGCGGCGCGGTCTATTTTGGAACGGTCGGCAAAGGTTTGTATTATACCTATAATATCAATAATGGCTGGAACGAAGCTAAAAGTTTGGGGCAGGGGACGATTAACGATGTTAAAGTTGATCCGAAAGTCAAGTGCACTTTATATGCAGCTATTACTAATCGTCTCTATCGTTCCAATGACTGCGGGCGTTCTTGGCAGCAAACTTATTACGATAACAATCCCGGCGTGGGCGTGACTGCCATCGCGGTCGATTATTATAATAACAATAATATTTATATCGGTACTTCCCGCGGCGATATCATTAAAAGCATTGACCAGGGCTCTTCCTGGCGGACGATTCAGCGCCTGAATGAAAGCATTGCCCGTCTGATTGTTTCTCCTCAGGACAGCCGCCTTATTTTTGTCGCCACGGCGAAGAACAATATTTACAGCTTCAATTCCAACACCGTAACTGACGCTGCCGATTCGGCGGCTATTGATAGGAATTTTGCCGTGGAAAATTGGACCGACCTCGGCAGCATCCTGAAAGATTTTAATCTTGGTTCTAATTTCCGCGATATTGTCACTTGCGCCGCCGACGGCTCTCTATTTTTGGCTTCCGAAAAAGCGATTGTCCGTTCGCCCGACAAAGGCATGACTTGGGAAAATATCAAGTTGATTACTCCGGAGAAAGACGCTATTATTAACGCTGTTGCCGTCAATCCGCAAAATTCCGACGAAATTTATTATGTAACCAATACTACTTTCTTCAGCTCCGGCGACGGCGGCGTAACTTGGACCACGAAGAAGCTGAGTACTTCTCGCGCCGGTTGGGATTTGCTCGTTGATCGCAATAACCCCAGTATTATTTATTTGGGCACTAAAAAATTACAATAATTAATTTAACTTTATGAATATTTTTTTAACGGATAAACAAGCTGATTTTGAAGATATTACAGATTTTTTCAAGCGCGATATCACTACTTTGCGCACTGGCCGGGCCAATCCCGCGGTTTTAGACGGCATCCAAGTTGAAGCCTACGGCGTTATGAACCCTCTTAATGCCGTGGCTAATATCGCCGTGGCCGATGCCCGCAGTATCACCGTCTCCCCTTGGGACAAGGGGGTGTCCAAAGCGATAGAAAAAGCCATTATTGAAGCCGACCTCGGTCTGGGCGTAGTTAATGAAGGCGATAAGATTCGCTTATCCGTGCCTTCTTTAACGGAAGAGAATCGCCGCGATACTGTCAAAAAGTTGAATGAAAAAATGGAAAAAACCAGAATTTCTTTGCGCCAGCTCAGGGAGGAAGTGAAGACTAAGATTGAACAGGCGGAAACGGATAAAGAAATATCGGAAGATGAAAAATTCCGGGCGATGAAAGAATTGGATGAATTTGTCGCTAGGAAGAATGAGGAAATTAAGGAGGCGCGCGACCGCCGGGAAAAAGATATTATGGAAATCTAATTTTTTATTATGATTACAGCTCTTATTTTTATATTAGTCCTTTCCGTGCTGGTTTTTGTACATGAACTCGGCCATTTTTGGACGGCGCGGAAATTGGGCGTCAAGGCCGAAGAATTCGGTTTCGGCTTTCCGCCGCGGGCTTTCGGTTTTTATAAGGACAAGCAAGGCAAGCGTCGGCATTTTTGGGGTAACAAATCTTTGGAGGAATTACCTCTTGAACAGGAGCCGGCCGGCACCGTTTATTCCTTGAATTGGCTGCCGATTGGCGGTTTTGTCAGAATCAAGGGGGAAAATGGCGACGGCAAGCAGGAAAAAGACAGCTTTGCCGCCAAATCTTTGTGGAAGCGCGCCTTAATTTTAGCAGCCGGCGTCATCATGAATATCGTGCTAGCCTTTTTTCTTCTATCTCTTGGCTATATGTTCGGACTGCCTCAATCTTTGGATGAGGCTGGACCTTCGGCGCGTATTACTCAAGCGCAAGTTTGGGTCATGGAAGCTCTGCCGCAATCGCCGGCGGCGGCGGCCGGCCTCCAATCCGGGGATATTATTATGGCCGTTAACGGCCAGGAGCTTTCAAGCAACGAGAATTTACAGGCATTGGTGGCGGAAAATAATGGCTTGGCGACTGATTTTTTGATTAAAAGCGGAGATGAAGAAAAGCATATATCGATTACGCCGGAAATTATTACCAGTACCGGTAAGCCGGGAATCGGCGTATCTATTTATGCTTCCGGTAAAATCCGCTACCCCTTCTTTATCGCTATTTGGGAAGGCTTCAAGGCTACCGGCTGGATGTTTTGGGCAATTATCGTCGCTTTTGCTACTTTGATTAGGGACTTGTTTGTCGGTGCCGGCGTGAGCGGCCAGGTAGCCGGTCCGGTCGGTATTGCCACTTTAACCGGACAAGTCGCCAGCCTCGGTTTTACTTATCTTCTACAGTTTATGGCACTTTTATCTTTAAATTTGGCTTTAATCAATATTCTGCCTTTTCCGGCGCTTGACGGCGGGCGCATCCTCTTTGTTGCGATTGAAAAGCTGAAGGGCAAGCCGGTGAAGCAGTCGGTGGAAGCCTGGATACACACTATCGGCTTTTGGATACTGATTGCTTTAATCGTTGTGGTCACTTATAAGGATATTGTGCGTTTATTTTAAGAAGACAATTAATTAATATATAAATATATGAAGATTAATCTCAAGACCACTCATTTGGAATTAACGGATGCTATTCGCGATTATGCTCAGGCAAAAGCGGATATGTTGGAGAAATATCTGGGCGATACCCCGGTTATCAATTGCGATATGGAATTGGAAAAATCAGTCGGCGGCCAGAATAAGGGCGAGATTTTCCGAGCGGAAATAAATTTGCAGATTCCCCGCGAAATTTTAAGGGTAGAGAAGACCGAAACCGATTTATATAAGGCGATTGATAAGGTAAAAGATCATTTGGAAGAAATCATTATCAGCCACCGCGAGAAGCTGCGCGATCAGAAGCGCGGGAAATAAAAAAATAATTTTTCTGGGGATAAGTAGGAAGCGGACGCTAGCATGGCGTCCGTTTTTTTATTTTTGCCTTATTTTTTCGTGCTTGCGAGTGAATACAATATATAGTATAATAATCATTAATTACTACTCTATATGTAGTTATATGTATTTATTAAAAGATTTTTATTTTTATGGATGAAATAAAAGACAATCAGCGGAAATATTCTTTTTCCGTGCAGAAAAGAGACGGCAGCGTCGTCGCTTTCGATGAAGCAAAAATCGCTGTTGCCATCGGCAAGGCTCTGACCGCCGCCGGGCAGGGAGAAGAAAACGACGCTTCCTTTTTGGCGTCGCAAGTGGCCGCGCGCGCCGAGGCGGCCGTTATTGAAGGCGGCCATCTTAGTGTCGAAAAAATTCAGGATTTGGCCGAACAAGCTTTGATGGCTAGCCCCTTCAAAGAGGCCGCCAAGGCCTATATCCTTTATCGCGACAAGCGCTCGGCGATGCGCCGCCGCGATATTTTTAAGAAGCGGACTAATCTCAAACCTTACGAATATCCGGAGCTGTACGAATACGTCAGCGCTATTCGCCATTCCTATTGGATACATACGGAATTTAATTATCTGAGCGATATTCAGGATTTTAAGACCAGGGTCACTCCGGTCGAGCGCCAAGCCATCCAGCATTCAATGCTGGCTATCGCTCAGATAGAGGTGGCGGTTAAAGCTTTCTGGGGGGATATTTACAAGAAGATGCCGAAGCCGGAAATCGCCGCGGTCGGCTTCACTTTTGCCGAAAGCGAAGTGCGGCACATGGATGCCTATTCCCATCTTTTGGAAATCCTCGGCCTGAATGAGGAATTTGCCCGCATTAAGGAAATGCCGGTTCTAATGGAGCGGGTGGAATATCTTGAATATTCAATCAGCACCGCCAAGAGCGAAGATAACAAAGAATACGCTTTGGCCATTCTGCTTTTCTCTTTGTTTATCGAGCACGTTTCTTTGTTTTCCCAATTCCTGATAATGATGTCCTTCAATAAGCATAAGAATTTATTTAAAGGCATTTCCAACGCCGTCGAAGCGACCTCCAAGGAAGAGCAAATCCACGGCATGTTCGGCATCGAGGTGATTAATCTGATTAAAGCCGAACATCCGGAATGGTTTGACGACAGTTTTAAAGAAAAGATTATCCAGGCTTGCCGCGTCGCCTTCGATTCGGAAAAGAAAGTGCTTGATTGGATTCTGGATGCCGGAGAATTGGAATTTTTACCCAAGGCTGTCATTATCGAATTTATCAAGAACCGCTTGAACAATTCGCTAGACAGCATCGGCTTGGAAAGGATTTTTCCGGTCGATGAAAAGTTATTGGAAGAAACGGAATGGTTCGATGAAGAAATCGTGACCACCAAGCACGGAGATTTTTTCGTCAAGCGCTCGATTAATTATAATAAGCGCAGCCAGAGCATTACTGGCGACGATCTCTTTTAGATTGATGATATGTCTATTTTCTAATTAATTATTTATAAAATATTATGCAATGGTTAAATGAATACTCCCGCTCTTTTTTGGCTAAGGGCTATCTTAATCCCGGTCTTAGCGCTGAGCAGCGGATTCGGGATATCGCCGAGACGGCGGAAAAGATTTTAAATAAACCCGGTTTTGCCGATAAATTCTATGACTACATGGCGCGCGGCTATTATTCCCTGGCTTCGCCGATTTGGTCGAATTTCGGCCTGTCCAAAGGTTTTCCTATCAGCTGTTTTTCTTCATATTTGGGCGACGATATGGGGCAGATTCTCTTTACGCAGGCGGAGGTGGGGATGATGAGCAAATATGGCGGCGGCACGGCCGGCTATTTCGGCGATTTGCGCCATCGCGGCGCGCCGATTAAGGATAACGGCCATTCTTCCGGAGCGGTTCATTTTATGCAGCTCTTTGAAACTTTGGTCAATGTCGTCAGCCAGGGTTCGGTCAGAAGAGGCCACTTCGCCCCTTATCTGCCCTTGGAGCATCCCGATGCCGACGAATTTTTAAACATCGGCACGGAAGGCAATCCGATTCAAGAAATGACTTACGGTGTAACCGTGACCGATGCCTGGATGAAAGCGATGGAAGCCGGCGATGCGGATAAAAGAGCTTTGTGGGCCAAAGTTTTACAGCGCCGCAGCCAGATGGGCTATCCCTATATTTTCTTTACCGATACGGTCAATAATAATACGGTCGATGTCTATAAAGATAAAGGCTTGAAGATTAAGGCTAGTAATCTCTGCTCGGAAATTTTATTGCCCTCCAACGAAGAGTGGTCTTTCGTCTGTGATTTGTCTTCTTTAAATCTCTTACATTACGATGAATGGAAAGATACGGATGCCGTCGAAACTTTGGTATATTTCTTGGACGCGGTGATGAGTGATTTTATTAGCCGCTTGGAAGCTTTACGCGACAGCGGCGATGCCAGAAAGCGCCAATCTTTCAGCTTTATGGAGCGCGCCTATAATTTTGCCGTCGCCAATCGCGCTTTGGGTCTGGGGGTTTTAGGCTGGCATTCGCTGTTGCAGAGCAAGATGCTGCCTTGGGAGGGGAAGGAAAGTGCCCGTCTTAATGTCGCTATATTTAAGGACATCCGCGAACAAGCGGAAGCAGCTTCGAAAAAGATGGCGGCCGAATACGGCGAACCGGAAGTATTGAAAGGCTATGGCCGCCGCAATACGACTTTAATGGCCATCGCCCCCACTACTTCCTCTGCCTTTATCTTGGGGCAGGTTTCCCAAAGCATCGAGCCGATTTGGTCGAATTGCTATGTAAAAGATATTGATAAGATGAAAGTGACGATTAAGAATAAGCAGCTGGAAAAATTATTGGCCGAGAAGGGTCAGAATTCCAAAGAAGTCTGGCATAGCATCCGCGACAATGACGGTTCGGTCCAGCATTTGGAATTTTTGTCCTTGGAAGAGAAAGAAGTTTTCAAAACTTTCCAGGAAATCAATCAGAAGATAGTCATCGAGCAAGCGGCCGCGCGCCAGCAATATATCGACCAAGGCCAGTCATTGAATCTGGCGATTAATCCCGCCGTGCCCGTGAAAGAAGTCAATGCTTTATACATGTATGCTTGGCAGCTCGGCATCAAGACTCTCTATTACCAGCACAGCGTCAATGCCGCCCAGCAGTTTGGGCGCTTGAAAGATTTGCAAAATTGCCAATCTTGCCAGGCTTAATAAAAAAATTAGGGGAAAGCCCGCCATCAATGACGATAGCGGGCTTTTACTTTTGGCTTTTTGACACGTTATTATGTATAAGTCAATATTTATTAAATACGCAAAGCATATTATACTGAAAACAGCGCTTTTGGCGTAATTTTTGTCATTGTAGCGCTTAATATAAATATATGGATTTGCTCAACAAAATTTTCGGAGATCCGAATGAAAAAATTATCAAAGAATTGCGAAAAACCGTGGAAAAGATTAATGGATTAGAAGCGTCTTTCCAGGCTTTAAGCGATGAGGAACTTTTGGCCAAAAGCCTGGAATTTAAGGAAAGAATCAAACAAGGTCTGAGTCTAGATGAAATTTTGCCGGAAGCTTTCGCCAATATGCGCGAAGCTTCCAAAAGAATTTTGGGCCAGAGACATTACGACGTACAGTTAATCGGCGGCATGGTTTTGCATCGCGGCCAGATTGCGGAAATGAAAACCGGTGAAGGTAAGACCTTAGTGGCAACTCTGCCTTTATATCTTAATGCTTTAAGCGGCCAAGGCGTACATTTGATTACCGTGAACGATTATTTGGCTCGCGTCGGTGCCGGCTGGATGGCGCCGCTCTATCACGCTCTTGGTTTAAGTACCAGTGTCATCGTCCATGATGCCGCTTTCAAGTATGATCCTGAGTACAGCGATGAAAGCCAATATGATGAACGTTTGCGCCACTTTCGGCCGATTTCTCGCCGGGATGCCTATTATTGCGATATCACTTACGGCACCAACAATGAATTCGGTTTTGATTATTTGCGCGATAATATGGCCTATACTCTAGGCCAGACCGTTCAGCGCTCCTTGCATTATGCCATCGTTGATGAAATCGATTCGATTCTAATCGATGAGGCTCGCACCCCGCTCATTATCAGCGCGCCGGCGGAAGAGTCGACGGATAAATACATGAAATTTTCTCAGCTGGTGCAGCGTTTAACCGAAAATGAAGATTATAATATTGATGAGAAGCTGAAGGCGGCGACTCTGACCGAAGCCGGGATTAATAAGATTGAAGAGTGGCTGGGCGTCGGCAATATCTATGTATCCGGCGGCGTCAAGGACGTCCATCATCTGGAACAGGCTTTAAAAGCGATGGTTTTATTTAAGCGCGACCGCGATTATGTGGTTAAGGACGGAGAAATTATTATCGTTGACGAATTCACTGGGCGCTTGATGCAGGGTAGGCGCTATAGCGAAGGCTTGCACCAGGCAATTGAAGCGAAGGAAGGAGTAAAAGTGCAGAAAGAATCGCAGACGATGGCTACCATTACTTTTCAAAATCTTTTCCGCATGTATGACAAGCTCTCCGGCATGACCGGTACGGCCTTAACCGAAGCGGAAGAGTTCTATAAGATATACAAGCTTGAAACCGTGGTCATTCCCACTAATAAACCCAATATCCGCAAGGATTTGAACGATTTAATCTATCGCACGGAAGAAGATAAGTTTGCCGCCGTTATCCGGGAAATTAAAGCGCGTAATGAAAAAGGGCAGCCGGTTCTGGTCGGTACCATTTCTATCGAAAAGAATGAGCTTTTAGCCAACATGATGGAGCGCGAAGGTTTGCGTCCGCAAATGTTAAATGCCAAAAATCATCAGAAAGAAGCGGAGATAATCGCTCAAGCGGGACGTTCCGGCGCCATCACTTTGGCCACTAATATGGCCGGCCGCGGCGTTGATATTATTCTCGGCGGTAATCCTGACACTAATGATGAATCGGCCGTGGCCGAAGCAAAAGCGGAGCAGGAGAAAGTGAAAGCGCTCGGTGGTTTGCACGTGATTGGCACGGAGAGGCACGAATCTCGCCGTATTGATAATCAGCTGCGCGGACGCGCCGGTCGCCAAGGTGACCCCGGTTCTTCTCAATTCTACGTTTCCACTGAAGATGATTTGATGCGGATTTTTGGCGGCGACCGGATGAAGGCGATGATGAAAACTTTGAAATTGCCGCCGGATGTGCCGATTGAAAACGGCATGATTTCCAAATCATTGGAATCAGCCCAGAAGAAGGTGGAAGGGAATAACTTTGATCTCCGCAAGCATCTAGTCGAATACGATGATGTTATCAATAAGCACCGTGAAGCGATTTATCGCCGGCGCCGGGAAATATTGGAGGCCTCGGAGGCGGAAACTAAAGAAGGCGAAGATTCTCCCTTAGTTAGACTTAATGCTCTTGTAGACGCACAGGTCAAGGAAGAAATCGCTAAAGTGGTGGTCTTCCATACTGCCGGCGATAAGAGCGGCGATTGGAATCTGAAGGAAATAGCGGAGACCTTGCAGGCGATGCTCAATGTTTCCGGGCAGGAAGACAAGCTTACAGAACTGGCCGGAGAAGGCGGCGATGCCGGCCGCCAAAAGGTTTTAGATTATGCGGAAGGATTAGCCGCCGATACCTATAATCTCTTAGTTTCCGATTTTACCCAAGCCGGAATCGATTTTGTGGAAGTAGCCAAGGGCATGCTTTTGCGCTCAATCGACCAGATGTGGGTCGATCACTTGGAAACCATGGATTATATGCGCCGCGGCATCGGTTTGCGCGGCTATGGCCAGCGCGATCCGCTGGTGGAATATAAAAAAGAAGCCTATCGCCTCTATCATGAACTGCTCGACCTTATCCGCCAGCAATTGGTCTATTCCATTTATCGTACCGGTGACGCCTTAAAAATGGCGCCGGCGGCCCTCTTAAATTTATCGCAGAGCGAACAGCCGAAGAATCTTAAATTGGAAGGTGCAGCCAAAGAGATGGAAAAATTAAGCGCCAAGCGAGATAATTTTGACTTGGTCAGGGAAAAAGCCAAGGATGAATCTGGTAAGACTGTCGGCCGCAATGACCCCTGTCCTTGCGGCAGTGGGAAGAAGTATAAGAAATGCTGCGGGCAGTAATATATGAAAATAATATTAGCTTCTAAGGAAAAATTTCTATTAGATAAAGGTTATAGTTTACTTGATATAGAAAGAAAGAATTTAAGAATCGGGTTTATCGATACGGCTCTTAAGGCTGTTAAGGATGAGGAATATCTCAAGTATATGGAAGAATATTTTGAATTAATGAAAGATTCCGATATTGATTTCCAGCATTTTGATATTAATGGAAAAACTGAGGCGGAAATTATGAATTTTTTCGCCGACCGTAATGTTATTCAGGTTTCAGGCGGCAATCCATTTTATTTATTGAAAAGTGTTAGGGAAACAGGGTTTGACGCGATTCTTGGCAAACTTTTAGGACAAGGATTAAATTATATCGGCTGCAGTTCTGGTTCGTATATTATGTGCCCGACTATTGAGGTTGGCGGCTGGAAGAAAGACAGGGATAGGCACGGCCTCACCGATTTCAGAGCCTTAAATTACTTTCCTTTTTTAATAAAATGCCATTTTACGGATGATAAAAAAATAGAAATTATGCAAAAGGCAAAAACTTTGTCTTTGCCTTTAAAAGTTTTAAAGGATGACCAGTGTTTTTTGCTGGAAGAAAATAAAATAAGTTTTTTTGGTGATAGCGAGGAAGTTATTTTATAAAAATTTTAAGTTTTCTTCATTACGTTTTCGTTATAATGGTTAGTATTATTAACTAATCATTAAAACTATGAAAAAACAAGTTAACAAACATCACATTAGTTTATTTCAGGGAAAGAAGGTTAGAAAAATCATTTACAAAAAAGAATGGTGGTTTTCAGTTGTTGATGTCTGTGAAGTATTAAGTGAAAGTCCAAGTCCTCGTCAGTATTGGGAGAAAGTAAAAACAAGAGAATTTCCAGATTTTCAGTCGTCCCCAAATTGGGGACAACTGAAATTAGCATCTATTGATGGTAAGAAATATGCGACTGATTGTGCTAATACGGAAGGAATTTTGCGAATTATTCAATCTATTTCCTCGCCTAAGGCCGAGCCTTTTAAGAAGTCACCAATATTTAATTTAATCGTTTGCGTTCTTGGTTCTTACTAGTTAATCTGATTTGTTAATATAAAAGAATATGAATTTTGAGGCCATTAGACAAGAAAAATTTAAAATTAAAAGAGAAAATATTATACCTTTATCTGAATTGCCAAAAAAAATTTCTCCGAAATTAAGATCTCTCGGATGGCCGTTAGAGTGTCAGGGTTCCGGTCGCACACTTGAAGATGGACATAATTTTCAAGTTAGGTATCCAGATGGAGATATTTTTTATTCTTGGAATGTTATTATTCACGAATTAGGCCATCTACGCCAGGAAGATTTTAATCTTGATATTAATAAGCAGACAGATGAGGCGGCAGAGAATATAGTCAGAGAAAAAGACGCTTTTGTCCGGGGATGGGATAGGTTGCAAAAATATCGACCAGATATTTTAGAAAGATTAGAATCGGAATTTAAGATTTATAAACAGAAAGGTATGCTTCCAGACTTTAATTCTTTTTTGGAATTGTATAATGATTTTAATAAAAATAATATCATTATTTATAATACGCTTAAGCCTGAAGATAATGCCAATATTATTTATAATAAATTAAAATCAATTAACATTTCTGACTTTTTTTCAAAGATAGAAGCTAATAAAGTCGGTGAGAAAATCAATGTTGATGAAGCTAATGAGATTATTTTTGATATTGCCGGCCAGATAACCAAAGAGGTGTAATTATAAAATATTAAATTCACTCAAAATATGCCGGAAAAACAATTAAATTTTTTACATATTTTTGATCACGCCAACGAGCGTGATGAGATTCAGACAGAAAATCACTCTTATAATTATCTGGAAAATAAGGAAGAGGCGGAAGTGGAACCAGACAAGGTAGGTGAAGATGAGGTGCCGGAAGAGCCTATTAAGAGCGAAGGGGCTTTAAAGGAAATTCTGAGCGTTCCTAATAATATTGAGGGTGCTCCGACTAGAGAAGAAAAAATTAGGAATTTTCTAAGGCGTCCGGATTTATCTTTATCTGATTTTCAGGATTTTCTTCCGGAAATTATGGCCTATGATAAGCGGATGAGCGCATTTCGCGCCGAGTATGAAGCGGCTATGCCCGGCCCAGCAAAGCAAAAAATTTATTGGAAAATAGTTAATCCCCATTTGGCTGATGAACCGGAATTTAGAGCTTCTGCCTCGCTGTATTTGGCTTATTTGGACGCTATTAAAAAAGAAAGAAATAATTTACATTTCAAGTCTCTTAGCAACCCTAAGAAGAATAAACCAGAAAAACATAAGGTCGGTAGCAAAAAACCTTTTGTCTCTAAACATCAGGAGACTGATGCGGGTAGCGATGACGGTGTTAGTCGTCCTTATGAAGATATTTATCCTTACAGCCGCAAGTGGCGGAAAGAATAAATATTTAGTTTATTTATTTTAATCAAGCTTATGTCTAACGAACAGAATAATAATCAAGCGGCTAATATAAGTTTTCCGGAAGCAGAGGAGTCCGTGCTATCTTTTTGGAAAGAAGCCGGCATCTTTGATAAATCTTTAGTCAAAGATTCCCCCAAAGGCGATTATGTCTTTTATGACGGTCCGCCCTTTGCTACCGGCACCCCGCATTACGGTCATTTGGTCGCCAGCTTAATGAAAGATGCTGTTCCGCGCTATCAAACAATGCGCGGCTATCACGTCGAGCGCAAATGGGGCTGGGATTGCCACGGCTTGCCGATTGAAAATATCGTGGAAAAGGAATTGGGCACCAAAAGCAAAAAGGATATCGAAGAATTGGGCGTGGGTAAATTCAATGATTTGTGCCGCTCCAAAGTTTTGACCTATGCTGAAGAATGGGAGAAGGTGATTACCCGCCTCGGCCGCTGGGTTGATTTTGACAATGCCTATAAGACCATGGATTTGGAGTACATGGAAAGTATCTGGTGGACCTTCAAACAGCTTTGGGATAAGGGCTTGATTTATAAAGATTATCGTTCCATGCATATCTGTCCGCGCTGTGAGACGACTTTATCACAATCGGAAGTGACGGAAGGTTATAAGGATATTAAAGATTTATCGGCGATTGCCAAATTTGAATTAGTCGATGAGCCGGGAACATATGTTCTCGCTTGGACGACCACTCCTTGGACTTTAATCGGCAACGTGGCTTTGGCGGTAGGGAAGGAGATTGAGTATGTGAAAGTTAAGTTTGATGGCTTTAATTATATTTTAGCCAAGGCGCGCTTGGAGGATATATTTAAAGATAAAGAATATGAAACTCTAGATTCTTTTCAGGGCTCAAATCTTCTCGGCCAATCCTACAAACCTCTCTTTAATTATTACTCCGAAGATAAGAATTTAGAAAATCGAGATAATGGCTGGAAGATTTATGCGGCCGATTTCGTGACCACGGAAGACGGTACCGGCGTGGTCCATATCGCTCCCGCTTTCGGCGAGGACGATATGAATTTAGGCAAGCGGGAGTCTTTGCCTTTTATCCAGCACGTCGGTTTAGACGGCATGTTCAAGGCGGAAGTTAAAGATTTTTCCGGTCTGCACGTTAAGCCTCTCGAGAACCACATGGCGACCGATGTGGAAATCATTAAATATTTGGCGGCGCACAATCTTCTTTTCAGTAAAGAAAAATATGAGCACAGCTATCCGCATTGCTGGCGCTGCGACACGCCTTTAATCAATTATGCCACCTCCTCTTGGTTTGTGGGCGTGACCAAGATTAAGGATAAGTTATTGGAAACGGCCAAGGCTATTAATTGGTCGCCGGATTATATCAAGAACGGTCGTTTTGGTAATTGGCTGGAAGGAGCCCGTGATTGGTCGATTTCCCGCCAGCGTTTTTGGGCGAGCGCTATTCCGATTTGGGAGTGTCCGGCCGGCCATCGCCACGTCGTTTCTTCAGTGAAAGAATTGGCAGAAAAAACCGGCCAGCATATCGATGACATCCATAAGGACAAGGTTGATTCTTTGACCTTTGCCTGCCCGGAATGCGGAGCGGAAATGAAGCGCATTCCCGATGTGATTGATTGCTGGTTTGAATCCGGCTCCATGCCTTATGCTCAATTGCATTATCCTTTTGATAATCAAGAGAAATTGGAGAAGAATTTTCCCGCTCAGTTTATCGCCGAAGGCGCCGATCAAACCAGAGCGTGGTTCTATTATCTGCACGTTATCGCCGGCGGCATCAGAGACAGCCATGCCTTCCAAAACGTGATTGTCAACGGTATTGCTCTGGCCGAGGATGGGAAGAAAATGTCGAAGAAGCTTAAGAATTATCCCGACCCTTCTTTGATAATGGAAAAATACGGCGCCGACGCTCTGCGCGCCTATCTTCTGTCTTCGCCGGTAATGCAGGCGGAGAATTTGAATTTTTCGGAAAAAGGCGTCCAAGAATCTTTGCGCAAGAACGTGATGACGCTGTGGAATGTCTATCGCTTCTATGAAGCTTATGCCGGTGAATATGACGGCCGAGAAGTGGCGGCGGATAATATTCTTGATACTTGGATTTTGGCGAAATTGAAAGTTTTAAATATTGAAGTGACGGCCGCTATGGAAGCCTATAATCTCCCTAAAGCGATGCGGCCGATTACGGAATTTATCGATGAACTTTCCACCTGGTACTTGCGCCGCAGCCGTGACCGCTTTAAGAGCGAGGACGAAAAGGACAAACAGGCGGCTTTGGCGATGACGCGCTTTGTCTTATTGGAATTAGCCAAGATTATGGCGCCTTTCCTGCCTTTTGTGGCGGAGCGCCTCTGGCAGGAAGTTTCCGGCAATAGTTTCCAAAATAGAGGAGAATCGGTGCATTTGGAGTCTTGGCCGGATTTAGGAAATTTAAGCCAAAGCGAAAGCGCCGTGTTAGAAGCGATGTCTTTGGCGCGGCAGGCGGTGGAGCATGGTTTAGCCGCCCGCGATGCGGCCGGCATTAAAATCAGGCAGATGTTGGCCGAATTGAAAGTGAGCGGCGGCGGCGCCCTTAATCAAGATTATCTTGATTTGATTGCCGAAGAGCTTAATGTTCAAAAAGTGATTTGGTCCGGCGGAGAAGATAAGTTGCAGGTGCTTTTAGATACGGCCATTACTCCGGAGTTGCAATTGGAGGGCAATAAGAGGGAATTGATTAGGACGATTAATGCTCTGCGTAAAGAAGCCGGCCTTACCATTAATGATAAGATAGAAATTCGGATTGAGGGCAGTGAGGAAACATTCTCTTGGCTGGCCGGCTGGAGCGAAGAGTTGAAAAAGGCCACCATTGCCGCCAGCCTTGAACAGGGAAAGCGGGGCAATCCGACGGCCGAGAAGACTCTAAATTTAGAGCAGGTAGAGATTTCTATTCAGATTATTAAACTTTAGGTTTTGGACAAAATCGCATAATTTTGCTATAATTATCAAGCTAATTCATTAATTTGCCGATAAAAAGGACTTTTCCTTTTTATCCGCTTCCTTTTTATGACTACTTGGATTATCTTAGGTATTGTCGTTTTGCTCGCTTTAATATTGATAGCGATGTATAACGGCTTGATTCGCTCAAAAAATCGGGTGGATGAAGCTTGGAGCGATATCGACGTTCAATTAAAACGCCGCCACGATTTAATTCCTAATTTGGTGGAAACGGTTAAAGGCTATGCCGCTCATGAGCAGGGAACTTTGGAAAATGTGATTAAAGCCAGGAATGCCGCCATGCAGGCGCAAGATAGCCGCGACCCCAAAGCGGTGCTTGAGGCGGAAAATGCTTTGTCTTCAACTTTAAAATCCATTTTTGCTTTAGCAGAAAGCTATCCTGATTTAAAAGCTAACCAGAATTTCTTGGAATTACAACGTGATTTAACCGACACCGAGGACAAGATTATGGCTTCCCGTCGCTTCTATAATACTAATGTCCGCGATTTCAATACGAAATTGCAGGTTTTTCCGACCAATATTTTCGCCAAGCAATTAGGCTTCAAGGCTTATAATTTCTTCGAAGCGGCAGAAGCGGAAAAAGAAACGGTGGCGGTAAAATTCTAGAGCTTTATTTATTATAAGCGGACGCGCTTTTAGCGCTAGGCTTAACTAATTATATGTGGATTTATCTAATCATTGTTATCGGCGTTCTCTTGCTGGCTTTTTTAAAGCAGGTTAATCAATACGAACGCGGTGTTGTCTTTACCATGGGCCGCTATTCCTACGTCATGCAGCCTGGTTGGCGCTTATTAATTCCGGTTTTCCAGACTTTCCATAAAGTCGATATCCGCGTGAAGGCGGTGGACGTACCCGATCAGAAAGCGATTACCCGCGATAATGTACCGGTGACCGTCAATGCCGTTATTTATTATAAAGTAGCGGCGGCCGAGAAGGCGATTATCGAGGTGGAAAATTTTAAATATGCGATTTCTCAATATGCCCAGACAACGATGCGCAACATCGTCGGCGAAGCGACTCTGGATGAATTATTAGGACAACGCGAGAAGATTGCCGATCGCATTCGGGAAATTGTCGACGCCGAGACTGATGAATGGGGGATTAAGGTTAATAATGTCGAGTTAAAAGACGTGTCTTTGCCGGAATCGATGGAGAGGACTATCGCTAAACAAGCGGAGGCAGAGAGAGAAAAGAGAGCGGTTATCATTAATTCCGAAGGAGAATTGGCCGCCGCCGCCAACATTGCCGCCGCCGCCAAGACTTTGGCCGAAACTCCGGGGGCTCTGCATTTGCGCACCTTGCAGTCAATCAACGATATTTCTTCCGACCAATCCAATACCATTGTTTTCATGACGCCTCTCGAAGTTTTAAAGGCTTTCGACGGCTTCGCCAAGAAGATGAATAATGAGAATAAATAAGACGTATTATTTGTCGTATGTTCAATCTGTATAATTACAGCGCCGTTAATAAAAGAAAAACCTGGTTCTTGATGACCGGGTTTTTCATCTTTATTATTTTGGTCGGCTATATATTCGCCCAAGCTATGGAGGCTCCCGGAATTTTACCGGCCGCCGTTATTTTTAGCATCCTGCTGAATTTTATCAGCTATTGGTATAGCGACAAGATTGTTTTATCGATGTCGGGTGCTAAAGAAGTGGATAAAAATAACGGCCGCGAACTTTATCGCTTGGTAGAGAATCTTTGTATCACCGCCGGCCTGCCTTTGCCCAAGATTTATATTATTGAAGACAGCGCCCCCAATGCCTTTGCCACCGGCCGTGATCCGCAGCACGCCGCTATTGCCCTTACCAGCGGTATCTTGGGAAAATTGGAAAAAACGGAACTGGAAGGCGTTATCGCCCACGAATTATCCCATATCGGCAATCGCGATATCCTTATTTCCACCATCGCCACCGTGCTTGTCGGTATTGTAGTTTTGCTGGCTGATTGGTTCCGGCGCTGGTCATTCTTTGGCGGACGCCGCAGTAATGACGACAACAATAATAATCAGCTGGGAGTAATCATGCTGGTACTGGCAATTATTTTTTCCATTCTCGCACCCATTTTCGCCCAGCTTTTGCAGTTAGCGGTATCTAGAAAGCGGGAATTTGCCGCCGATGCCGATGCCGCTCTTTTAACCCGTTATCCGGAAGGCTTGGCCAGGGCTTTAGAAAAAATCAGCGCTGACCGCGAACCGCTGGAAGCCGCCAATCGGGCGACCGCCCATATGTATATCGTCTCCCCCTTTAAAGGCAAGGAGGAAAAAAATCAAGTTTCCTGGTTTGCAAAAATGTGGATGACGCATCCGCCGGTGGCCGAGCGGATTGCCAAGTTAAGAGGAAATTAATTTATCAAATTTATGACTACGCAAGAAATATATCAATTGGCTATCAATGAAGGCATTAAGCACGATTTACGGGGAGAAGATTATGTGCGCCAATCATTGATTAAAGCAAAAAAGAAATATGAAGAAATGAATGATAAAGAAAAAGCTGGCTTTGATTTAGAATCTTTAAGCAATCCCTATTCTGATTCTCGGATTTTATTTTCTAATGGCGATAAACCGGTGAAGAAAATTTTAGCCGGTATTGATATTGAGGGCGCGGAATTATTATACGCCAAGCAACAAGGAGATATTGATTTAGTTATTGCCCATCATCCTCACGGCGTAGCTTTGGCTGACTTATCAACCGTCATGCATTTGCAGGCTCAAGTGCTGGCTAAATACGGCGTCCCGATTAATATAGCGGAGTCGGTTATCCAGTCGCGAATTTCCGAAGTGACCCGCGGTCTTAGTCCGATTAATCATGAACGGGTGATTGATATGTCACGCTTGCTTGGCCTTGATTTTATGTGTTTGCACACGCCGGCCGATAATATGTCCGCTCAATTCGTGATTAAAGCGATTGAAGATAAGGGTGCCGAATTGGAAACAGTCAGCGAATTGGTAGATTTTTTAAAGACTATCCCCGAGTATGCCGCCGCGGAAAAATTAAAGGCCGGACCAAAAATTTTTGCGGGAGCGCCTGAACGCAGTCTGGGCAAGGTAGTAGTGACCGAATTCACCGGCGGTACTTCCGGCTCCAAAGATATCTACGAGAAGATGGCGCAGTATGGCATCGGCACAATTATTGGCATGCACATGGAAGAAGAACATCGCAAGGAAGCAGAAAAATATCATATCAATGTCATTATTGCCGGCCATATGTCCTCTGATTCTTTGGGCATGAATCTTCTCCTTGATGAAATCGAGAAACAGGGAATTGAAATTATTCCCATTTCCGGACTGATTAGGATAAAGCGTTTTTAATCATAGCTCCGCCTCTAGGCGGAGCTTTTAGCAAGTTCTTAATCATTATCATGTATTTCTGTCAAGATTTAATTAAATTAGCAGATATATTATACTAAAAGTATATGCTCGCCTATCTTAAGGGTCGAATTTTGGCTAAAAGCAACAATTATCTAATATTAGAAGTAAATAATGTCGGCTACCAAGTTTTTGTCGGCGAAGTTTTTTTGTCATCTCTGAAAACAGGGGAAGAGAGTGAATTGTATATTTCTCACCAAGTGAGAGAAGATGCTTCCGACTTGTATGGTTTCCGGTCTCTTAATGAGTTAAATCTTTTTTCTTTATTGCTCTCCGTTTCCGGTGTCGGGCCGAAATCGGCTTTAGGCGTTCTAGCCATTGCTAGTCCCGATGACGTGCGCGAGGCAGTTGTCAGAGGCGACGCCGCTTTATTGACTAAAGTATCCGGTATCGGTAAAAAGACGGCCGAACGCTTAGTTTTGGAGTTGAAGAATAAAATCGGGAAAAGCCTGGATGGGGCTTCTCTTACCGCCGATTTACCGGCTGGTCTGGGCGACGAACTAGATGCTTTAATGAGTCTCGGCTATTCTTTGGCAGACGCGCGTGCGGCCTTAAACGGCTTGGATGAGGCCCTTAATGACAGCGGTGAGCGCGTTAAAGCGGCTTTGAAGAAATTAGCCAGAAAATCATAGTTGATTAATGTTTAAATGAATTGAATTATATGGGTAAAAATGAAAAGAAAACAATTACTAAACAAGCGGTCGATTTTCCGGCCTGGTATCAGGATGTTGTCAGAGAAGCGGAATTGGCGGAAGCATCCGAGGTGAGAGGCTGCGGTGTTGTCAGGCCCTATGGCCTGAAAATCTGGGAGCTGATTAAAGCGGAATTGAGCCGCCAGTTAGAAGCTGACGGCGTCGAGAATGTTTATTTCCCCATTTTTGTCCCTTTAGAAAATTTGGAGGCGGAAAAAGATCATGTTGAGGGCTTCTCTCCCGAATTGGCGGTGGTTACCCACGCCGGCGGGGAAGAGCTGGTCAATAAATTGGCTATCCGTCCCACCAGCGAAGCGGCGATGTACAAGACTTATGCCAAATGGATACAGAGTTATAAAGATTTGCCTTTGCGCTTGAATCAATGGGCTAATGTCGTCCGCTGGGAGAAGCGGCCGCGTGCTTTTTTGCGCTGGAGCGAGTTTTTATGGCAGGAAGGGCATACTGTTTTTGCCACGGAAGAAGAAGCCAGGGAAGAGGTCAAGAAAATGCTGGATATTTATCAATCACTTTATAATTTTTTGGCTATCCCCACTTTTGCCGGCCGCAAGTCGGAGAGCGAAAAATTCGCCGGCGCCGTTATGACTCTGACCGCCGAGGTTATGGCGAAAGACGGAAAAGCCATTCAAGGAGCCACCAGCCATTATTTGGGCACGAATTTTGCCGAAGTCTTTGATGTTAAATATCTTGGCGCCGACGGCGAGTCCCATTGGGGCCATCAAAATAGCTGGGGCCTGTCTTGGCGTTCGGTCGGAGCAGTAGTGATGGTCCACGGCGATGATAACGGTTTGCGTCTGCCGCCAAATATCGCGCCTATACAAGTGGTCATCGTGCCTATATATAAAGATGATTCCTCTCGAGATAAAGTGTTGCAATATTGCCGGCAGTTAAATGATAGCCTTAAAGATAAATATCGGGTCAAGACCGATTTGCGCGATGCGCAGACGCCCGGTTTCAAGTTCAACTACTGGGAGGTGCGGGGAGTGCCGGTACGCTTGGAAATCGGTTCCCGTGAAGCCGATAACGGCACGGTCACGATTTTTCGGCGCGACAATGATTCCAAGGAAGATATCGCTTTGCTTGAATTGCCTGGCCGTTTAGAAAAATTAATGGCGGAGATACACGCTAATTTATATAATCAAGCTTTGGCTTTTTCTGAAAAAAATATCCGCCGGATTGAAAACTGGGATGAAATCGGCGAGGAAAGCGGCTGGTTTGAAGCCAGCTGGAGTGAAGACCCTGAAACCGAAAGACAGCTGAAAGAAAAATACGGCTTAGTTTCCCGCGTCTTACTTGCCGGCAAAGAAACGGAGGCCCCGAAGAATGATAAATGCTTTATCAGCGGCAAGCCGGCTAAACATGATTGGCTGTTTGCCAAATGTTATTAATACTTAAACTATGTTTAATAAACTTATCGGAAAATTCAGCCATGACCTCGGCATTGATTTGGGCACGAAGAACACTTTGGTGGTGATGAGCGAGAAAGGCTTGATTATTAACGAGCCCTCGGTGGTGGCCATCAACAAGCGCACCAATGAAATTTTGGAAGTGGGCGAGGCGGCTAAAAAAATGGTAGGCAAGACTCCGGCCCATATCGAAGCGGTTAAGCCCTTGGTTGACGGCGTTATTTCTGATTTTGAAGTCACGGAAAAAATGCTCAAGTATTTTATCGGTAAAGTCCACCGGGAGCATTTTGCCCTCTTTCCTCGTCCTCGAGTCGTTATCGGCATTCCTTTAGATTTGACCGAAGTGGAAAAAAAGGCGGTCGAAGACGCGGCCAAATCTGCCGGCGCGCGTAAAGTTTATTTAGTGGAAGAAGCAATGGCTTCGGCCGTGGGCGCCCATTTGCCGGTGACGGAAGCGACGGCCACAATGGTGGTCGATATCGGCGGCGGCAGCACGGAAATTGCCGTCATTTCTTTAGGCGGCGTCGTCACTTGGAAATCTCTGCGCCTGGCCGGCAATGAATTTGACAACAATATTATCGAATATATCCGCGAGGAATTTAATATTCTCATCGGCGAGCAATTAGCGGAAGAAATTAAAATTAAGATTGGTTCCGCCATCGCCGGCGGCGAATCGCAAGAAATGGAAGTGCGGGGAAGAGATTTGATTAACGGTTTGCCCAAAGCCATTATTGTTAACGATAAACAGATTCGTGAGGCAATCGGTCGCACTGTTAGCAAGATTATCGAAAATATCAAGACTATTTTAGAGACAACTCCGCCGGAACTGGTTTCTGATATTTATGAGCGCGGCGTCTATCTTTCCGGAGGCGGCGCTTTGTTGCGCGGTTTAGATCAAGCCATTTCTTTAGCCGCCAAGATTCCGGTAAAAATAGTCGACGACCCCCTTACTTGCGTCGTGCGCGGCGCCGGTATCTTAATCAGCGATGCCGAGTTGCTGGCTAAAGTCACTTTAGGCAATGTTTCTCTGGATAAATAGCTGAGTTATGCGTTTATTTTGGAAATCAAGAAAAGTCTGGTATTGGCTGGCTGCTTTAGCCATGATTTTTATTTTACATTTTTCCGGCTTGACCCGCCCTTTGGAAAATTATTTGTTTTTAGCAATCAAGCCTTTTGCCGCCGGTTTGCAAAGAGTGGGGGAATGGTCGCGCGGACGGCCAGAGTCCGCTGCCGATACTTCCGTTTTATTAGAGCAGCTTGATAGAGCAAAAGCCGATTTGGCGGCCGCTATTGTTGATCAGGCCAAGCTTCAGCTTTTAGAGGAGGAGAACAAAAAATTGAGAATGCAGCTAGACTTTGTCAACGCTAATGATTATCGGGTCTTAAGCGCTAATATTGTTTCCCGGCAGAATCTATTTGAATCGGCCGAAGATGCCCAGGATATAGTTTTGGATAAAGGGTCTTCTGAAGGTTTGCGTCCTGGTTTGGGCGTCATTGACGAGAGCGGTGTGATTATCGGAAAAATAGTTGAGGTAAAAGATCATAGCGCTCGCGCTTGCTTAACTACCGGCACTGATTGCCAATTGCCGGCGGCGATTATCAATAGCGCTAAGACTATCGGTTTGGCTGAAGGAGAATTGGGCCTAACTATTAAAATGAATTATATTCCTCAGCTTGAGGATATCAGTCAGGGCGATATTATCATCACTTCCGGCCTGGGTGGCGATATCCCCCGCGGTCTAGTCATCGGTCGCGTTGCCCAAGTCAATAAGCAGAGCAATGAGATTTGGCAAGATGTTACTATCGAACCTCTTTCCTCTTTGCGTAGTTTGACTATAGTTTCGGTTATTTTGCCTTGATTTATGACACGGAAGATTTTGACATATATTGCCCTCTTTATATTTTCCGGTTTTTTGGCCATCATTCAATTTTCCTTGGTAAGCGCCTGGTCGTCGCCCTGGAATAATGTAAATTTGGTAATCGCGGCTATTATTTCCGCCTTTTTGATTTTCAACAGGGATCAAGTTTGGTTTTTGGCTTTGGCCTCCGGTTGGTTTTTGGACGTTTTAGGCTTTCATCCTTTCGGCGTCGCTTTATTGTCTTTACTCTCTAGCGCCGCTGTCGTTTATTTAGTGTTAGAAAATTGGCTGACCAACCGTTCGCTCTATGCTTTTTTATTGCTTACGCTCATCGCCGTGGTGGTCGAGGCGTTAAGTTATAATTTTTTGCTGCTGATTTTCGGTTGGTCGGAATCAGCCGGCAAACTGTTCTTGCTGTCGGATTATTTTTGGAAAGATTTAGCCGCTACCATTCTTATCAGCCTTGTCTTGGTCGGTTTGTTTTTTAATTTGCTTGCTTTGGCCGGTCGGCGGCTGAAACCGTTTTTTTTGAAAAGACATTGATTCGTGTTATGATAGAATCAAGTTTTATTTTATGAAATATCAAATCATTACTGTCGGCGGGGCGACTCGCGACATCACTTTTTTAACCGATGAGGGGATTTTGATTGACAATCACCGCGATGTGTTACGGCAGAAACTGTTAGCTTTTGAATACGGGGCGAAAATAAAAATTGATCGCTTTCATAATTTGTTCGGCGGCGGCGCTGCTAATGCAGCTGTCAATTTTGCCGTTTCCGGATTTAAAACCGCTTGCTTAGCCCGAGTGGGTAAAGACGAGGGCGGCCGGGCGATTGTGGCGAACCTGCGCCAGCATGGCGTCGCTACTTCTTTGCTGTCTGCAGACAAGAAACTGGAAACCGGGATGTCTTTTATTCTTGTGGCTCCCGGGGGTGAGCGGATAATTTTTACCAGTCGAGCCGCCAATAATGATTTGCGGATAAGGAGGCAGGAAGAAAAGATTTTAAATCAGGCTGATTGGCTCTATCTCGCTTCCTTGTCCGGCGATTGGCTGCCGGCGGCCAAGAAAATTTTTTCTCTTTCTCATCCGAAAATCGCTTGGAATCCCGGAGCTTCCCAGTATCAAGCGGGTTTGAAAAAAATAGCTTCTTTTCTCAAGAGAACGGCAGTTTTCTGTCTTAACAAGGATGAGGCGATTGAATTGGTGCTGAGCGATTCCCGCTATCGTGGACAGAGTCCGGCTTTTTTAAACAGCGTCAAGAATCTCTTAGTCGCTTTGAAAGCGGCCGGTCCGGAAATCGTGCTGATTACCGGCGGTCAAGATGGGGCGGATGTCTATGATGGCCACACTTTTTATCATCAAGCGGTTTTGCCGGAGAAGAAGAGGGTTGATATTACCGGCGTCGGCGATGTCTTTAACTCGTCTTTCGTTGCCGGCTTAGAATTGAGCGGCGGCGATATTAGGCGCGCTTTATATCTGGGAGCAAAAAATACCGCTGCCAAAATAGCCAATTTTGGCGCGCAAAACGGATTGTTGGATTTGCGCAAAGTAAAATAGACTTTTAGTTTGAACCCATTTATTATTTTAAATATATGATTAAAGGAGTGATTATTAAGGAAATAAAAAAATTTAGCGATGACCGCGGCTGGCTGATGGAGATATATCGTCGCGACGAGAGCGATTCCGCTCCGGCGATGTCTTATGTTAGCTTGACTTTGCCCGGCGTAGTTCGCGGCCCCCATGAACATGTCTATCAGAGCGATTTCTTTGTTTTTATCGGTCCGGGAAGATTTCGTTTGCATCTTTGGGACCGCCGCACCGATTCGGCCACCAAAGGCGAAAAAATGGAAATTGAAGTGGGCGAGGATAATCCCTGTTCCGTTCTGGTGCCGCCGGGAGTAGTCCATGGCTATCAATGCATTTCCGAGGTGCCCGCGCTTTCGATTAATTTGCCGGATAAACTTTATAAAGGCGTTTTAAAACAAGATGAAATCGACGAAATCCGCTGGGAACAGAATCCCGAGAGCCCCTATAAAATAAATTAGAATTATGTGTCTTTTCTGTAAAATAGTATCCGGAGAAGTTCCGTCTTTCCAAGTTTATGAAGACGGCCGAGTTTTAGCTTTCCTTGATATTGCGCCCGTACATAAGGGCCATATTTTAGTTATTCCCAAGCGGCATTATGCTAATTTGGAAGAGATTCCTGAGGAAGAATTACAATCTTTGATTACAGCGGTAAAAAAATGCGGCTTAATGTTGAAGGAAAAGCTGGCTTATGCCGGTTACAACGTTTCTGAAAATAATGACCCGGTCGCCGGCCAGGAGATTCCTCATTTGCATTTTCATGTTATCCCCCGTATTGCCGGCGATAATTTGCCTTTGTGGCGTAAGGAAGCTTACGCTCCCGGGGAAGCGGAGGCAATTTGTGCTCAATTAAAATCTTAGTCTATGAAATTATTAGTGACCGGCGGCGCCGGCTTTATCGGTTCCAACTTCATTCATTATTGGCTGAAGAATCATCCGGATGATGAAATTATCAATTTGGATGTTTTAAGTTATGCCGGCAATCTGGCTAATCTGCGCGATGTTGAGAAAAATAGCGCCTATAGTTTTGTCCGGGGCGATATTACCGATATCGATTTAGTTGATAGCTTGGTGGCAAGAGTCGATACGATTGTGCACTTTGCCGCCGAAAGCCATGTCGACCGTTCTATCGTAAATAGCGCTGATTTCGTCCGCACCAATGTCGAAGGAACACGCGTCTTGCTGGACGCGGCCAAAAATCACGGCGGCGTCAGGTTCCATCATATCTCGACCGATGAAGTTTTTGGCGCCCTACCTTTTGACGGCGGCCGTTTTAACGAGAATACTCCCTATGACCCGCGTTCTCCCTATAGCGCCTCCAAAGCCGCTTCCGACCATTTAGTGAGAGCTTATTTTCACACTCATGCCTTGCCGGTGACTATATCCAATTGTTCGAATAATTACGGCCCTTACCAATATCCGGAAAAATTAATTCCTCTTTTTATTACCAATTTGATTGACGGCAAAAAATTGCCAGTTTATGGGCAGGGAAGCAATGTGCGTGATTGGATTCATGTAGATGATCATAACCGCGGCGTCGATTTAATTTTGCACCAAGGAAAAATCGGAGAAACTTATTGTTTAGGGGGTGACAGCGAGCGCAGTAATTTGGAGATTACCAAGAAATTACTATCTATTTTCGGCCAAGGCGAGGACATGATTAACTATGTGGCCGACCGTCCTGGACATGATTTGCGCTATGCCATTGATTTTAGCAAGGCGAAAAGGGACTTGGGATGGGAGCCGCTCATCGCTTTCGAGCAGGGTTTGGCTGACAGCGTCGATTGGTATCGCCGGCACGAGGATTGGTGGCGGCCGATTGTAAATGCCAAGACAAAAAATTAAATACGGTTCAATGACTTTTAGTCTTTGAGTCTAATAAATAATTATATGGCTGATAAAAAAATTTTTATTCTCGAGGATGACGTTAACATCCTTTACGGACTGGAGGCGCAGTTCAGCGCCGATGAATTTATCGTCGAATCAAGCGAAGGGGAAGAGGAGTTGGAAGAATTGCTGGATAATATTCGGTCTTTTTCTCCTGATTATATGATTTTAGATTTAATTTTGCCCAAGCTTGACGGTTTTGAAATTGTAAAGAGAATTAAGGAGGATGAAGAATTGTCAGATTTGCCAATTTTTATTTTTACCGATTTAAGCGACGAGGACAGCAAAAACCGCAGTTTAGAACTGGGGGCCGACTATTATTTTATCAAGGATGATTTTGACACTTATGAATTCGCGGAAAAAGTGAAAAAAATCATCGGTAATCAGGCTAAAGATGAAGAGAATGAGGCCGCGGATACTTACGAAGAATAATATTTACCATTTGACCGGCCAAAGAATTTGGGGTAACATATAGTTTTATAGGAGGAAGCTCGGTTTCTGAAATTTTTTGTTTTATTTTAGTCTAATTTATGTTTATAAAACGCATCGGTATTGATTTGGGCACAACTTATACCTTAGTGCATCTGCCCCGTCGCGGCATCGTGATTAACGAACCCTCGGTGGTGGCTGTTTCTATTGACGACAATAAAATTCTGGCGGTCGGCAATGAGGCTAAGGACATGTTGGGGCGGACGCCGGATACAATTGTCGCCGCCCGTCCTTTAAAAGACGGCGTGATTGCCGATTATCGGACCACCGAGGCCATGATTCGTTATTTTATCAATAAGACATTGGGCGGGGTCCGCCTTTTTCGTCCGGAAGTGATGGTAGCGGTGCCGGCTGGCATTTCTTCGACGGAAAGACGGGCGGTTATCGAAGCGACTATCGCCGCCGGCGCTAAAGCCGCCTATATTATCAAAGAGCCGGTAGCGGCCGCTATCGGCGCCGATATCCCTATCGGTTCGGCTACCGGTCATATGATTATCGATATCGGCGGCGGTACGGCGGAAATGGCAGTGATTTCTCTGGGAGGCATCGTGGCTTCAACTTCAGTGCGCGTCGGCGGCAACAAATTCGATGCCGCTATCTTAGAACATATCCGTAAAAAATATAATTTAGCCATCGGCGAACGGACAGCGGAAGAAATAAAGATTAATATCGGTTCGGCCCTCTATATTGAAGATAAGCTTTATATGGAAATCAGGGGCCGGGATATCGTTACCGGTCTGCCTCGCAGCATCACCGTTTCCAGCGATGATGTGACCGAGGCTATCCAGAATGAATTGGAAGCGATTATCGCCGCCGCCAAGCGCGTTTTGCAGAAGACCCCGCCGGAATTGGCGGCTGACATTATGGACAAAGGCATAATTTTGTCCGGCGGCAGCGCCCTGCTGCGCAATATTGATCAGCTGGTGGCTCGCACTACCGGCGTGCCTGCCTATATCGCTGATGACGCTTTATTGTGCGTAGCCAAAGGTACGGGTATCGCTTTAGATAATCTTGATTCTTATAAGCGCAGTATTTTGGCCACCAAATAGTTTTTGCCCATATGGTTATCGGCATCGACGCTTCTCGCGCCAATCGATCTTTGCGAACGGGAACAGAATGGTATTCTTTTTATATCATTGAGCATCTGGCCCGTCTTGATCGCGACAATAAATATATTCTTTATTTGGACAAGGAAGCTTCTCCGGATTTGCAGGCCGCTATTGCTCCTTATCCAAATTTTCAATTTCGCCGCCTCTATTGGCCTTGGCGTTATTTTTGGACACTTGGCCGCTTGTCTTGGGAAATGATTATCAGACGTCCCGATGTGCTGTTCGTGCCCGCTCATTCCTTGCCTTTATTTCAAGCGCGCCATACGGTCAACACCATTCATGATATCGCATTTTTGCGCGAAGGCGGCTTATATCAACGTCGGGGATTGCGTTTGGAATCAAAAACAGGCAAGCGTTTTTTAAACTTATTGACGCGTCTGCTTACCCGCGGGCGCTATGAATCAAATTCTTTCGATTATCTGGCCTGGTCGACGGCTTATGCCTTAAAGCATGCAAGCACGATTATCGCTGTTTCCGAATTTACTCGTCAAGAAATTCTTGATGTTTATTCTCCGGAATATGCGGATAAGATTAAGGTCGTCCATAACGGTTATGCGCGCGAACTTTATTTTACCCGTACCGACAAAGAAGAACGCCGCCTGATTTTAGAAAAATACGGCCTGGAGGAGCCCTTTTTCCTGTATGTCGGCCGCTTGGAAAAGAAGAAAAACACCCAGGCCCTCGTCGAGGCTTTTGCTTTATTTAAAGAGACTAATCCCCATAGCAATATCAACTTGGTTTTGATAGGCAATGCCGGCTTCGGCTATGATGAGGTTAAATATATTATTGAAGAATATAATCTTAGCCGCCAAGTTTTGATGCCCGGCTGGGTAGCGGAAGAAGATTTGCCGGTTATTTTCAGCGCCGCCCTAGCCTTTGTCTTTCCTACTCTACATGAG
The DNA here is from genome assembly GCA_028692765.1 of Patescibacteria group bacterium. Classification (GTDB taxonomy): domain Bacteria; phylum Patescibacteriota; class Patescibacteriia; order Patescibacteriales; family UBA12465. Next base: position 7,715 of record JAQUWT010000005.1, on the reverse strand, counting down.
GGATTCGGCATCCCCGTCTTACAGGCGATGGCTTGCGGCGTGCCGGCTCTAGTTTCCGATATCCCTGTTTTGAGAGAAATTTTAGGGGAGGCGCCTATCTACTTCAATCCGCGCGATAAGAATGAGTTGGCCGCCGCTTTGGCCGATATCGCCGGTAATGAAAATTTACGCCGAACCTTAATCTCTAAGGGTCTGGCGCGGGCGGATAAATTCAGTTGGGAACAATCAGCCAGGGAAACTTTGAAGATATTAACTGAGAAATAAAAATGGGCTAAGCCCGTTTTTTTTATCTTTGAATTGTCTGATAAATATGTTATGATAGAGATGATATGAAAGCATTTTTCGCCTCTTTTTTTGTATTTTTGCTTTTGGCGGCGCCGGTAGCCGGCGCCAGTTTTTTGCCGAACGATTCCTATTATGGCAACCAGTGGTATCTGTCGCGTATTAAGGCCCCGGCCGCTTGGGAAAAAATTAACAGCAGCCCGAATATCACGGTGGCGGTGGTTGATGCCGGCGTCGAGATTAATCATCCTGATTTGCGCGATAATATTTGGATAAACCTTCAGGAAATTCCTGATAATCAGATTGATGACGATTACAACGGTTTTATTGACGATGTTTCCGGATGGGACTTTGTCCAGAACTTGCCCGATCCTTCTCCTAAATTCGACGAAGGCTGGACGGAGTCAGGTATTTCTCACGGTACGATGGTAGCGGGAATAATCGCGGCCGTCGGCAATAATCATCAAGGCATCAGTGGCGTTACCTGGAAAGCGAAAATTATGCCCCTGCGCGCTTTAAATGATAAGGGCGAGGGGCACATCGGGGCAGTAGTCAGAGCGATTGATTATGCCGTTCACAATGGCGCGGATATTATTAATTTGAGTTTTGTCGGTTTTACTTATAGCCAGGCTTTGCAGGATGCTATCCAGCGCGCTTATGACGCCGGCGTTATCGTCGTGGCGGCCGCCGGCAATGAACAGCAAGACGGCGAAGCTTATAATACTGATAAGACGCCGATTTATCCGGCTTGCTATGACGGCAAAAATGGCGAAAATATGGTGATAGGCGTGGCTGCCACCGATGCTCTTGACCAAAAAACTGATTTTTCCAGCTATGGTTTCAAGTGCGTCGATATTGCCGCTCCCGGCGTCAGTTTCTATAGCACCATTACGCATGGCGGCAATCCGAATGACCCTGACAAATATTATGACGGCTTTTGGTCCGGAACCTCAATGGCCGCTCCGGTCATCAGCGGTTCCTTGGCTTTAATCGCCGAAGCTAATCCTCAATTGCGCCCTTTTGAAATTGTAAAAATACTTTTGCAGACCACTGATAATATCAGTCGCCTTAACCCTAATTATCTCGGCCAACTCGGTTCGGGGCGCGTTAATTTGGAAAGGGCGGTGACGGTTGCTCAAGAGGGCTTATATTCCCATCTCGCCCGATTAATGATTAATCCGGCTACTGCTACTGCTAGCAGTAGTTTGGAAATACGCGATAAAAGCGGAGTTGTCTTAAATGCCTGGCCTTTATCTGAGGCGGCTGGCGGTATTTTTGCCGCCGGCGATGTTGATGGCAACGGTGAAGATGAAATTATTAGTGCCGCTCCCGCCGGACAGGAGCCATATGTCAGTATTTACGGTCCGGACGGTAATTTACGCGGTAAATTTTTAGTCTACGACCGTAATTTTAAAGGCGGCTTCAGTTTAGCTGTCGCCGATGTTAATGATGACGGCTTGGCGGAAATAGTGGTCGGCGCTGGTGCCGGCGGCGGTCCGCACGTTCGCATCTTTGACCACAAAGGTTTGTTGAAGGGGCAGTTTTTCGCTTTTGCCAAGAATTTTCGCGGAGGCGTCAATGTGGCAGCCGGTAATATCGACGGCCAAGGGGCGGCAGAAATTATTGCTGTTCCCGGACAGGGAGGCGCGCCTGAGGTAAAAATTTTCGATAGACGCGGGCATTTGCAGGGGCAGTTTTTCGCTTTTGAAAAAAACTTTAAAGGCGGTTTGCAAGTGGCGGTCGCTAATGTTGACGGGCGCGCTGATCGTAATAAAGATGAAATCATTATCGCCCCCGGTGTCGGCCGTGAGCCCTGGCTCCGGATTTTTTCCAATAAAGGCGAACTTAAAAAAACTTTTATGGCCTATGGACGAAATTGGCAGGGAGGTTTCAGCGTCGCTGCCGGCGATTTGGATAACGATGGCAGTGCCGATATTGTGGTTGGTGCCAAACCGGGCGCCGCTCCTCATGTGCGTGTATTCAGCGGCAAGGGTGATTTGATGGAGTCATTCTACGCTTTTTCGGAAAGTTTTAGCGGCGGGGTGAATGTCGGCGTAGTAAATTTTGTTAATTAGCTTGTTTTTATCGCTTAAATTTTTATTTATATCCGTTTTATAATCATATGCCCAAACAAGTAATTTTTGAAAAAAAGAACGTGCTCGTGGCCGGCGGCGCCGGTTTTGTCGGCTCTCATCTTTGCGACGAACTGGTAAAAACCTGTAAGGTCATCTGTGTCGATAATTTTTCCAGCAGCAGCGAGAGTAATATCGACCACCTTCTTTCCAATCCGGATTTTGTTTTCATTAATCATGATATTTCCAAGTCCCTCGATTGGTCGGCCTTACCGGAATTGAAGAAATTTAAATTAGAATTTCAGGGCCTGCAGGAAATATATAATTTAGCTTGCCCGATGTCGCCTCGTCGTTTTCTGGAAAATCGCGTGGCTACTTTAGCCGCCAATTCTCTGGGCGTGATTAACTTGCTTGATTTGGCTTTAGCCTCCAAGGCTAAATTTATGCAGTTTTCTTCTTCGGTTGTCTATGGTCCGCGCCAGGCTGGAGCGGGAGACCGCAAAGTGTCGGAAAACGAATTAGGTATTGTCGATCATCTTTCTTCGCGCAGTTCTTATGACGAGGGTAAGCGTTTTGCCGAAACTTTAGTGTCAAACTATCATGAAGTTTTCGGGCTTGATGCCAAGATTATCCGGCTCTTCCGCGTCTATGGCCCGCGCATGGAGCTTAATGACGATCAGATGATTCCTGATTTTATCAATAATGCCTTAGACGGAAAAGATTTGGTAATTTTCGGCGATGACAGATTTTCTTCATCTTTCTGTTACGTCGATGACGTAGTCGATGCCGCCCTTAAATTAATGAATTCTAAAGAAGCGGGTCCGATAAATATCGGCTCCGATGTTGACGTCAATTTGACCGATTTGGCGATGATGATTATCAAGGCGACTAATTCCGAGGCCAGCATCGTCTATAATGATGCGCGCTTATTTATGAGCGAATTGGTTTTGCCCGATATCAGGCTGGCTCGGGAAAATTTAGGCTGGATGCCGGTTGTGACCCTGGAGAATGGATTGAAGAAGACGATATTCGCCCTTCAGGCTCAGAAGCGCTTGCGCGGATTTCAGGCGTAGGAATAAATAATTTGTCTATAATTTAAAAACCTCCGACGACGCGGAGGTTTTTTTTGCATTAATCAATAATTGTTTTCATCGCTTTTGCCAAAGCGGAAACATCATCGGGAGGAATTAAGCTTAAGTCGAGATAGGGTGCTAATTCCGGAATGCCGCCGATATCGGAAGCAATCGCGCGCCGTCCGGCCGCCGCCGCTTCCCAGATGCTGGTGGGAGAATTTTCATAAACCAGGGAAGGCAGGACTAACACATCGGATTCATCCAAGAGCGCGGCAATGCCGCTGCGGTCAAGACGGCCGACATAATCGATATTATCTATTGAGGCCGTTTCTTTTTCAAGCCACTTAGCGAGAGAGCCGTCTCCGGCGATAATCAGTTTAGCTGTTTCTGGGCTGAGAGCCGCTTGTTGCCACGCTAATAGCAGGATTTTAATGCCTTTATGTTTTTCTATCTGGCCGGTGAAGACAAATTTTACAGGTTTTTTTAAAGCGGGGGGAGTGATTTTTTTTAAGTTAAAATTTGGCCTTATTTCCTTGGCTTGATTGGCAAAGAATCCGTGCTGGCGGTGGAGCGCTAAGAGCCAGCGGGAAGGGGAGATGATGAGGCTGGCATTTTTTAATAAATATTTGGTAAATGCTTGGTAGATTTTGGCGGCCGGGCTACTGATTATTTTTTCTTGCCCCCAGTACATCAAGCCGGATGGATGCAGAAGCTGGATGTCGTGAAGTACATGTTCGTGCCGGATGCCATATTTTTTTAAGAGGCGGGGCAGGCAGGCGCCGAGGCCGACGAGATTATGGGTGATAAATAAATTCGGCTTCCTATCTTGCAGTATTTTTTTAATTTGCCGGCAATTTCCAGGCAAAACCAGTTGGCCGGCGTGCCATAGGAATTTTTTGGAAGCCGGCCAGTCTTTTAAACGGTGGTAGTTGGATTCAAGATAATAAATATCATCACTGTCGCTATTTTTTGCCCCTTTCGGCTTGGTGGTAACAATAAAAACTTGATGTCCTTGTCGACGGAAATCAGCGGCCATATTTTCCGCGATTACTTCCGCGCCGCTGCCGCGTCCGTATTCTCCCAAAAGATTGTTGGCGATACCTATAATCATATATTATTTATTGCCTGAAAATTCGTCTAATATCTGGTCGGCAATTTTTTCCCAGCCATATTTATCTTCAGCCAAGCTTCTGGCCGCTTTTCCCATCGCTTGCCGTTTATTTTCATCTTGGCAGAGCCGGTCTATTTTTTCAGCTAAATCGCGGGTATTGCCCGGTTCGCAAAAATAGCCTTGCTTGTCATCTTCAAAGACGCTACGTACGCCCGGCAGGCGGCTGGCGATAATCGGCACCCCGCAGGCCATCGCCTCTATCAAGACCAGGCCGAAGGCTTCGTGTTCGTTGATGGAAGGAAGAATGAGGAGGTCGGCATTTTGATATTGGCGGATTAAGTCATCTTCGCTGACCCGCCCTAAAAAATTAACCTTATTACTCAAGCCTAAAGATTTGGCTTCTTCTTCGTATTGAGCCTTTAATTCGCCGGTGCCGATGATATTGAGGGTGACGGAACTGGTAATCGCCTTCATTGCTTGCAATAATATATTTAAGCCCTTAAAATAATGCGCCTGATCAAGGCCGCCGACAAACAAAAGCGTGTGTCCGCCTCTTTTGATGAAACGGCGATTAACAAAATTGACGAGAGCGGCCGCTTGCTTGGCTACCTTGCTGGTGCCGCTTGAAATTTTTGGCCGGAAAATGTCGGTTTCTACGCCGAAAGGTATGGCTTTGATTTTTTCCGGATAAAGTCTGGCGGTTTTGGCTAAATGGCCGCTATCGGCGTAATCTCGACTGGAGACTATAATTTTTTCCGCTTTTTTAACCAGTTTAGGCAGAATTAGGCGCGAGGGCAAAGCGAGGATTTTTTTTAATCCGGGCAGGGCGGGCGTGTCCATGTGATAATGAATAATCAGTTTTTGTTTCCGGCGCAGGCGGCTTAGTAGCAGAATTAAAGCATCAGCGCCGAAGAAAGGGTAATGGAGATAGATTAAGTCAAAAGATAGCAGCCGGAAGGGTAGAAATATGGGGAAAGCGCCATGGCCGGAGCGCAGATATGGGCGCATAAAAATAATTTTTTGTTTGGCCTCCGGTTTTTTTGGGTTTTTTTCCTTCGCCGGCGCTAAGGTAAAAGTAGAAACTTGATGTTCGCGGCTTAAAATCTCTCCAAGACGGTAGGCACTTTGGCCGATACCGCCAGCATAGGGAGGGAAGGCGCAGACGATTTGGGCAATTTTCATAGTGGCATTCCTTTTATTTTGTTAGAGTGATTTCTCTCACTAAGTCGGTTAAATCTTTTTCCAGTTTACTGATTTTTAGGCGGAGCTTGAACACTAAATAAAATAGGCTGATAACGGCCAGATAGAGCAAAAAATTTATACCGGAGCCGGAAAATCCGAGATTGACCAGAATTTTATCAAGTGAGCGGATAAAAATAATGGCCAAGGCTCCCATTAACCAAAAAACCAGCCAAAGAACAAACTCATTATTACCGATTTGTTTTTTCTTTTTTTGCAGGCTTAGGCGCCAGATGAAAATAGCGATAAAAGCGAGAGCGATGACTTGTTGAAGCATATGATTGACAAAATTTAATTATCGTTTTATGATTATATGATTTGCAGTTCATTATAATGTTTCACTAAATAATCCTCAAGATGAAAAAGTTTTTTGAAAATCACATCAAAGGGCTGGTGTGGTTTGTGATTTTTTATGCCCTATTAAGAATTTTGTTTTCTCACCCTAATACTTATATTCAGGGGAAAGACATGTTTGCTGCCATTATCGGAAGTGTTGCCTTTATTTGGCTCATTTTTCCGAGTATCATGTCGGATAACAATTTACCTTTACGCCTCTCTTTCCTTTCAGTGTCCGGGTATTCGTTGTTTACTTGGACGAAATTTGACGCTGAAATTTTTTCCAGCGGATGGTTTCAGAACTTAAATGATGATAAAATTACATTATTGGCTACTGTACTGATATTTGTACTATCTTTCATCATTTCTATTATCGATTTCGTTTCTGCTTGGAAAGAATCGGGAAAAATGGGGGTATTATGGTTGGCACCGCTTTGGTTTGTTCTCATCACGGCGATTATCGTCGCAGGCGATTACTTCTTGCCAACACTGATTCCCTGGTAGCAAGTTTGGGAGGTTTTTGTTCCAGGAAGGGGGTGAACTAAAGTTCACCCCTTTTTTTATTGTCTGATTTTTTGCAGGAATAAATCTTTTAAGATACGGAAGCCGCCGCCGAGTTTTTGTCCGTATTCGTGATAGGTGACGGTAATGGGTATTTCTTGGATGCGCCATCCGGCTTGGCTGAGCTTAATCAGGATTTCGCTGCAGTGGGCCATGCGGTCGTTTTCAATGCGGAAGCTTTGCGCCACTTTTCTGGTGTAGGCCCGGAAACCGCTTTGCGGATCGCTGGTGCGTACTCCCCAGAGCCTATTAGCGAAACGACCCAGCGGCATCACGATATATTTTTTAATTTTGGGGATGTTTGATTTTTTTCCCAAGAAGCGGGAGCCGAAGACGACATCGGCTTCTTGGCTTAACAAAGGCGCAATCACTTCCGGAATTTCCGCGGCGGCAAATTGGTCGTCGGCGTCGAAGTGGATAATAATATCGGCGCCTAATTTTAGGGCGTAATCGGAGCCGGTTTGCAGAGCCGCTCCTTGGCCGCGGTTAATCGGATGCCTTAAGACAAAAACGCCGGCAAGTTCTGCCAGCCCTTCAATCTTTTTTTTGGAACCATCGTCCACTACGACCACGGCGTCAACCAGCGGCCGGACCTTGGCGATAACGCCGGCTAAGCGTCGGTCTTCGTTGTAGGCGGGGATGACGCAAATCGTCTTCATAATTTTTTATTCATTTCTGCCCAAGCGGCGACATCTTCGATATTAATCAGGCCGAGACCGGCTTTGGTCAAGGCATCGATAATAAGGGGCTGATAACCGGCGGCTAAGCGTCCGTCCGGCAGAAAGCGCATAATTTCAAATATGGCCGTTGCTTCCGGTCGGTGGTGCAGGCGGAACAACCGTGATTGCGGTACAATCTTTTAGGCCAAGCCGCGGCGGCTACCGGCCAGCGCTGGATAATTATTTTTTTGATATTTATTTCGGGGTCGGAAGGGCGCAAGCATTTGGGGCAGGGGCGGGAAAATAATTATTGGGCGATGATTAAAGACAGTTGGGAGGCAATGGCGGCGGCGCTTAAGCCCGATTGTTTGATTGTTTTTAA
>JAQUWT010000016.1 GCA_028692765.1 Patescibacteria group bacterium | reverse complement strand
GTAGCTGCATCGTCTTGCCCGGTCCGGAGTGCTGATGATAGGAAATCGTCGGCGTCTTCACTTCATATTTATCCAGCAAAGCTCTGGTGGTGCGGGTATCTTCGCATAAAACATAATCGGCCTCGCGCAGGATGCGCAAGGCCCTCAGACTGATATCCTCCAAATTGCCGATGGGCGTCGCCGCCACGAAAAGTGTGCCTAAGGCCATAATCAAACCATATTATCTTTTCTTTCCTTAATATATTTGGTCCATTCCTCCGCAATGTCGACCAAAATTTTAAAGGGAGCTTCAATGATGAAATCAAAGATAAAGATAAAGATATTAATCCGCGAGACATTATTGGATAGCCATTTACCCGCCATAATAATGGGCATATAGAAGAGATCGAGGAGGAATGAGAGCAAATTTTCTTTCTTTTCCACCACCATCAATTCCTTGACGCCGCGCGTAACAATGATGCTGAAAAAACTGACAAAAGCCAAGAAGAACAGGAAAATGGTAATGCTAACCCAATTGAAATTAACCTTCGTCAGCACCCAGATGATAAAATAAATCGAAACAAAAAAAGTGGCGCCATAAATGAGATTAAAGATAAAATTCATAACCCGCCCCCTTTTCTTGGGATTGCGCAAAACAATCGGCTGCTGGCGCTCCGAGCCGACGAAAGCGATTTCTTTAACGCCGTCAACGATACGGTCGGTGTTAGAATCTCCGGGAATGCGCGTAAAGGAAACAATAAAGAAAAGAAGCACCGCCGGAAAAGCGACATTGATAGCCAGAGCTACGGGGTTCAGAGGTTCGTTAAACCAATGGATGGCCGGAACTTCAATTAAAAAAACAAAAATTGATTTGGTTAAGAAAATATAAACAATACTGCGCAGGGCCGCCCGCCACAATCTCGCCTTCGCTTTCTTATATTTTTTATTGCAGACTTTACGGACGGAACTGATGAAAGTTTTAGGGCTCTGTTTAAATTCATTATAAACTTTGGCCGGATCGCCGTCGATACTTTCCTGTAAAACGGTAAAATAGAGGGAGTAGCGACGCACTAAACGGTCAAGCTGTTTCTGCAAGGGGTGCTTTAATTGATAGTCGATGCCCGCCCGCAAATTATTGATATTAGAGGCTATCCCCTTGATTTTCTCGTCGCTGGGAGAAAACATCGGATCAACTCTATCACCAATCCAACCTTGATTGTAATATTTAAATAAAACAAAAGACAGCATGTCCGCGTCAAAACGGGAATAAGTGCGGCTAATACTGAGATAAATCTGAATGTCTAAATCTTGACCGTACGGCAAATCCGGCGGCAACTTTAAAATACGGCTGAGCGTATCGAACATGACATTGACCATTGCCTGCTTTGTCTGATTACTGACCAGATTCTCTTCAATTTCACAAGCGGCTAAGTTCAGAATCCAAACAACCAGATGATTTTTTGCTTGAATATCGTTTCTGGCTTTATTTAAATCAGTCTTAAGGCCGAAATCGGAATCGAAAGCCTTAAGGCATTCCTGCCTTAGGCGCAAATATTTATCCAAAATATGAGCCACCTCCGATACTTTAGCCTCGGGTAAAGAATTATTCGGCAAATAACTAGCCTGAATCAATTCAGATAATAAATGCCGGGACAATGCCTCGGTGCTCGGCGTTTTTAGCAAGCCCTCAATCACTATCTGGCGCTTGAGGATGCGAGCGATGGCATTTTTTCTGAGGAGATGATCCTCTTCATAATCTACGGCATTCCTTATTTTTTCATAAAAAAAAGCCATTTTAGAAATCAGCTCAGAAACCTGCAAACGAGGCGATTCGTCATCGTTATCGACTTTACGGTTTAAATCATTATAAATCGCCTGAAAGAGTTTTTTGGCATTATTATTCAACTCTTCGCCGCCGCTTTCAATTTTTTTAGTGGCTAAATTAGGGCTAACCATATAGATTTTTTCATTCACTATTTATTTTATCTTGTTTACCTTGAAAAAGCAACGCCCAAGAGAATAGGACCTTGACAGTGGCAAGCGATTTCGGTAATATATAAGCAGATACAAAAAGCAGCCTTGAAGGCTCTTTTTAATATTACAAATTTTATCTAATATGAGCAAAATTAGCCGCTACTTCCAGGAGTCTCTGGAGGAAATGAAAAAAGTAACTTGGCCGACAAAAAAAGAAACCTATAATTACACCGTCTTGGTAATCGCTATCTCTTTGGCGGTGGCCGCCTTTTTAGGCATCCTGGACTATGGCTTCAATCTTGGCCTCAAAGAACTTATTATTCAATAAAATTCTTCGGCAAACAAGCGCCTGAGCGCATTAAAAAAGCTCGGCCGATATTTTTAAATTTATGGCTAAACAACTTTTAAATCAAGGACGGAGATGGTATGTTCTCCATACTTACTCCGGATATGAAGAAAATGTCGCCCAGAATCTGAAACAGAGAGTTGAGTCCCTGGATATGGAAGATAAAATCTTCAACATTCTCATTCCGACAGAAAAAAAGATTAAAATTAAAAACGGCAAGCGCAAAGTCGTGGAAGAAAAGATATTTCCCGGATACATTTTGGTAGAAATGGAAGTAACCGATGATTCATGGTATGTCGTGCGCAACACCCCCAATGTCACCGGCTTTATCGGCACCGGCACCATCCCTACCCCGATTAGCGAAACTGAGGTCAAGGCTCTACAAAAACGCATGGGCGTTGAGGACCCCAAATTCACGATTGACGTGGTGGTCGGTTCTCCGGTCAAAATCAACGAAGGCCCCTTTAAAAACATGGAGGGCAAAGTTACCAGCATTGATGAAGCTAAGGGCAAAGTCAAAGTTTCGGTTTCCATGTTCGGACGGGAAACTCCCGTTGAGCTCGATTTTCTCCAAGTAAAAAAATCATAATAATGCCGCCGCGCCCGCTTCTAGCGCCAAGGCTTAATCATTCAAGCACTGAATTTAAAAGATATGGCTAAAAAAATAAAAACAAAAATTAAATTACAAATTGCCGGCGGCCAAGCCAATCCGGCACCTCCAGTCGGTCCGGCCTTAGGCCAGCACGGCTTGAACATTGCCGAATTCTGCCAAAAATTCAACGAAGCTACCCGTGATAAAATGGGCGACATCATTCCGGTGGAAATTTCCGTTTACGAAGACAGAACTTATGATTTTATCCTTAAGACCCCACCCGCTTCCGAATTACTGAAAAAAGCGGCCGGCATCAAAAAGGGTTCCGGCAAACCTCGCTCGGATAAAGTCGGCAAAATCACCAAAGCCCAACTGGCTGAAATCGCCAAAATCAAGATGCCCGACCTGAATGCCCGTGATTTGGATGCCGCGATGAATATTATCGCCGGCACTGCCAGACAAATGGGCGTAGAAATTAAAGATTAATTATTTAATTATTGTGGGAGTCCTGGCAATGAAAGCCGGACGTTAACTCACCACGACAACAATATGTCTAAAAAAGAAGAAAAGAAAACTGCCGCGCCGGCAGCTAAAAAAAAGACTAAAGATTATTCAGCAATTTATGACCGCCTCAAAACCTATCCGCTAGAAGAGGCTATCAGCATCGTCAAAAAATTAAATAAGACTAAATTTGATCCCTCTTTAGAAGTGCATATCCGCTTAGGCATTAATCCGAAAAAGAGCGACCAGCAGGTCAGAGGCGCAGTCAGCCTGCCCCACGGCACCGGTAAAACTGTCAGAGTAGCCGCCTTCGTGTCTCCGGCTAACGAAGCCGCCTGTAAAGCAGCGGGAGCGGAATTTGTCGGCGGCGACGAACTCATCGCTGAAATTAAAAAAACGGAAAAAACTGAATTCGAGGTGGCAATCGCCGAACCCTTAATGATGAAAAACCTGGCTGTTATCGCTAAAATCTTAGGTACTCGCGGCCTGATGCCCTCCCCTAAGAATGATACCGTCTCCCCTACCCCGGCGAAAGCGGTGGAAGAACTGAAAAAAGGAAAAATCAGCTTTAAAAATGACGACACCAGCAATCTCCACACCGTTGTCGGCAAGCTCAGTTTTGATGACAAAAAATTGGCGGAAAATTTCCAGACTTTAATCGAAACTATCCGCAAGGCCAAACCGGCCACCGCTAAAGGCTCATACATTAAAAATATCGCTATTTGTTCTTCAATGAGCCCTAGCGTCAAAGTCGTCATTTCCTAAATCTTGACTTTTTATTTAAAAAAGGTTAAAATTCAAGCGTAAGTTTTGTTAGAGACAGGAGCGGCTAGTCCGTATTGCTTCAATCGAAACGATACAGACCGGCCGCTTTCTGTTTATAGGCAACAAAAGGTCGCCTTACGATTTTGTAAATACAATCGTCCGCTTAAACCCTAAATGGGCTTAGCGGATAAAGCAAACACATGAAAAAGTTATTTGTCGGCGGTTTGTCTTTCCAGACTACCGAAGATGTATTAGCGGATGCTTTTGCCAAAGCTGGCACTGTCGTTTCTGCTGTCATCATCAAAGACCGCATGACTCAGCGCTCCAAGGGCTTTGGCTTCGTGGAGATGGAAACTGAGGAAGAGGCGCAAGCCGCGATTGCTATGTGGAACGGCCAGGAATTAGATGGTCGCCGCGTCGCTGTCAATGAGGCTCGCCCCTTGGAAAAGCGCTTCTAAGCGAAATCAATCAATTTAGTTGAAATAGCTAGAACGAAAAACCGCCCCTGGATAAGGGGCGGTTTTTGTATATTGAGTTTTTTTATTGTTAACAACATTAAAAATACTAGCCACCACTCAAAATAAAATTAAAGCTAGCTATTGAAATTATTAACAATATATGCTAGTATAATGATGAAAATAGTTTTGTAGCTTGAGAAATAATTTCAAAAAAGCTGAACGAAATTCTTCAAATCTTTCCGGAAAGGAAAAACAGAATGGACTGAAACGTTTTCACAATATCCAAATTTATTTGGATGACCCTCAACGCTAATACGTTGAGGGTTTTTTTATAAATACTTCGAGAAAATTAGCAACAGCAATTTAATGGCGTCTTGATTAAAACTTTGTGCAGATTACAGTAGATATTTTAATTTAGAAGGCCAATAAAAAAACCGAGCGCTTGTAAATAAAGGCCCGATTTTTTATTGCTAAATATTCAATTTTTATTTCAATAATTCAATACTTAAAATTACCATATCGGCAGTCGGATGGTCATTATCGTTGACAGCGGCGGCTTCAATCTTACGAACCACATCCATCCCGGATACAACCTCACCAAAATTAGTATGGGCGCCATCTAACCAAGGAGTGGCATCAGCCGTAACGATAAAAAATTGGGAGCCGTTAGTACCGGTACCGGCGCCGCTATTGGCCATCGCTAAAGAACCGGCCACTAATTTATGGGTATTAATTTCATCTTTAAAATAATAGCCTGGTCCGCCAAAGCCGTCGTTTGACCAATCATCATCCTTGCTGTTAGGATCGCCGCCCTGAATCATAAAATCCTTAATTACCCGGTGAAACTTGCTGCCGTTATAAAATCCGGCTTGAGCAAGATATAAGAAATTATTAACCGTCACGGGCGAATCTTCCTTATAAAATTTTACCGTAATATCCCCCTGATTAGTCTTAATGACAGCGCCGCTATATTTAGACAACAAATCCGGCTGATAATCCGGGGCCTGCACCTTGGAAGAAGACAAATCTACTTGAGAGCCTTCAATCTCAGTTGACGCGGCGCCGGGATTGGTATCAGCGGAAAATTCTCCCAATTCAGGTTTTTTTTCAGGCGTCTTAACATTGTTTTTGGCGACTGTATTAACAACAGCCTCTTCATCTTGAATATCCATATTATCGTTAACGTTAGGAGTCTGAGTGGTACAGGCAGAGAGCAATAAGATAAAAGCCGCCAAACCCGCCACTAAGAACGATTTATAAAAGTTTTTCATAAAATTATAATTTAACCGCTGTTAAAAGCGAATTGATAAAAATCAAACTTTAAAGCGCCGCTGGAGAGACTGGTCGTCATCATCGCGCTTTTCCTCGATTAATTTACGGGCCTGCTCGCGAATTTCGTCAAGATTTTGCTCTTTAATTTTTTCGGCCCGCGCTAAAAGATAGGAACGGTCATTACGGGCAGGGTCTTCCAGGACTTCCCCTAAAAGCACATCGAGAATCGCTCCGAATTTCGGCCCAGGCGCCAACTGTAATTCCGACATCAAATCATTGCCGTTAATGGCGAGCATTTTTACCGATACGGGATCATTCTGAACTCTTTCCATCATATACTGCAAATGCCGCAACTTATACGGCATCGCTTTAGGCGTGCCGGAACCGAGCCTGTCGGCTACTCGCAAATGAATTAAATCCTGCAGATTTTCTCGCCCCACCTTGCTGATTAAACGCCTGACGGAAGCGGCGCTAACCTCGCCCACATTATAATAAAACATGTGGTTCTTGACCAGATTAACCACTCTTTCCCTATCTTCGTTCTTAAACTTCAAACGCATCATTATCCGGTCCACCATTTTTGCGCCCACATATTCATGATTGTAAAAAGTAACTTGGCCGTCAATCAAGCGCCTAGTCTTGGGCTTGGCAATGTCATGCAAAAGAGCGGCAAGACGTACGGGCCATTCCGGGCTGGGACAATATTTTAATGACAATAGATTATGTTTGAAAACCGGATAAATATGATGGTGGTTCTGGTGCACGCCCACTCCCTGTTCAAGCTCTGGCACGATGTATTGCAGAAGTTTGGCCTCATGCAAAGCCGTGATGCCTTCGGACGGACGATTAGAGGCAATAATTTTAATTAATTCGTCGCGAATGCGCTCTTTGGCGACAAATTTAAGACTGCCGGCCAATTTAACGGCTCCGCGCTGAGTCTTCGGCTCCAAAGAAAAACCTAATTGGGCGGAAAAACGAATAGCGCGCATCATCCGCAAGGCGTCTTCTTTAAAACGATCAGCGGGCTCTCCTACCGCTCTAATCACCTTTTTACGAATATCCTTTAAGCCCCCAAATAAATCAACCAAGCGGAAACGGCGGCCGCTCCATTCATATTCTCCTTCATTATCAAGGCTTAAAGCCATGGCGTTCACCGTAAAATCCCGCCTCTCTAAATCCTTATCCAAAGAGTCTTCAAATTTTATTTCATCCGGATGGCGCCGGTCAGAATAGGCTTGCTCGCTGCGATAAGTTGTCACTTCCACTATCCCAGCCAAAGAGCCGTCGCCTAAACGGCAAGGAATAATAACGGTGCCGAAATCATTTTCATATTTTGCCTCAGAAAATAAAGATAAAATTTCTGACGGTTTTGCTCTAGTAGTCAAATCCCAATCTTTAGGCTGCTTATCCATTAAAAGATCGCGCACGGCACCGCCGACAATTTCCACGCTAAAACCGGCCGTAGCCAGCCTATCCATTATTTCTAAAATATACTCGGGAATCATCATGTGGAATCAAGGGATAAAAATCGGCTATTTTTTGGAAAGCAAATCTTTATACAACAAGTAAGTGTAAGTAACAAATAAGGGGCTGAGCAAGGCCCAAAAAATATTAACTACGAAAGAGTAGGCTTGCTTGCCGACTTCAGACAGAGAATTCATGGGAATATTCATAATCAAAGAAACCAGCATGGCCAGTACTCCGATTATGAGAAAACGTCCGAAAACCGGCCACCAATAACCTTTGATGAGTTCACGGCTTCTCTTCGTAGCTGATTTAAAAGTATGCTTATCTTCAAAAACAATCAAAACTACCACTAAAGACCAAGAGACAGATAAAATTATTCCAGGGATAATAAAAAGCAAAAAAGCTAAAAAAATAAGGATACCGGTGGCTAGGCTGATGAGGAAATAGGGGAAAAATAAATTTTTGCTAGCCTGAAAGTTTTCCCTGACCTTGGCCTTGTCATTTTTTAATATTAACAATAACCCAATTTTTGCCCGCGTGCCGTAATATATTGCCCAGACCAAAGCGGCCAATCCCAGCAATCCGAACAAAAGATAAAGCGGCCAAGAATTTAGATGCATCCAGGCGAAAAAGACTAAGGCTAAAATACCCAAAACCAAAAGCGGCAGCAAGCCAATAAGGCCAAAAACATACATTTCAATAAAATCTACCAGTTTGCGCGCATATAAATTCCAAGCGTCTGCGAGCAAACGAGTCGCCGGCAATAAGGGCAAATGTTCTTTTGAGCTGATATTATCACTCATAAAATTAAAGATAGTGCCTGATATGAGGCATCAATCTATTATTTATTTAACAAATTTTTTTAATTTTCCCGCCAAGTCAACTAAACGATTAGCATAGCCCCACTCATTGTCATACCAAGCGACCACTTTCAGTAAATCACCGGCTATTAATTTGGTGTTTTTCAAATCAATAATCGAGCTATGGGCATTGCCCACTATATCCGTTGATACTATCTCTTCATCGGAAGCTTCAAGGATGCCTTTGAGCTTGCCGCGAGCGGCTGCCAAAAATGCCTTATTAACAGCGGCCACATCGGTCTTTTTCTTCAAAACGCAAACGATATCGCAGAGAGAGCCGACCGGAGTGGGCACGCGCACCGCCAAACCGTCAAATTTATCCTTCAAAGAGGGTAAAGTTTCGGTAACGGCAATAGCGGCACCGGTGGTCGTGGGCACAATATTAAGAGCGGCGGCACGGGCGCGGCGCGGATCCTTGTGGGGTCCGTCTACCAAATTTTGGTCAGCCGTATACGAGTGGACCGTAGTCATCAAAGCTTTGGCCACGCCAAATTTTTCTTTCAATACCGCCATCGCCGGCGCTAAACAATTGGTGGTGCAGGAAGCATTAGAGATAATATGGTCGCTAGCGCGCAAATTCTTATCATTTACGCCCAAAACGATAGTTTTCACCCCGCCCTTTTTCGCCGGAGCGGAAATGATAACCTTCTTGGCTCCCGCCTGCAAGTGCAAACTAGCGCCTTCCTTATCGCAAAAACGTCCGGTGCATTCAAGCACGATATCAACCTGCATCTGCTTCCAAGGAAGAGCGGCCGGATCTTTTTCCGCAAAAACAGCATAACGCTTGCCCTCAACCAGTAGACCCTTGTCATCGCCGCTCACGCGGCGGCCATATAAACCGTAGCAGGAATCATGCTGAAGTAAACGAGCCAAAGTCTGATTATCGGTCAAATCGTTGATTGCTACGACTTTTAACTCTGGATGTTTATCGAGAATAATCTTAAAAGCGGCTCTGCCGATGCGGCCGAAACCGTTAATAGCGACATTTAAAGGCATATTAATAATAATTAAATAATAAAAACTAATTATATTATACCATATTTCGGGCGCAAAAAAAGCCCCTGGAGAAGAGCTTCTTCTGAAACCAGCGATTAACGGCGGCGTCTCGGCCGAGAACTGCCTCTGGAATGAGATTTAGCTGAGGGCTGATGTTCGCGAGGCTTTGATTCTTTTTCTTTGCTCTGTTTTGGATCAACTTGAATGACAAAAGACCTCTCTCCTTCGTTTTCCGCTTCGAACCTGACATCAAGGGTCTGCTTTAAAAGATGATGGCCGATAACTACGCCGGTGCGCCCTTCCACCCTTATCTTCGTGCCCAAAGGCGGCAGTTCTGTCGCCAATTGCTTATAGCCTTCGTATTCAAAACTGAGACAGCACATGAGGCGTCCGCACATGCCGGAAATTCGCTCGCTGCCGCGGTGAACCACTTGCTGAGCCTCCGCCATCTCCGAAGTGATTGAAGCAAAATCATGCACAAAAGTCCGGCAACACAAGCTTAGTCCGCATGGTCCGCAATCGCCGCTGCAACGGGCCTCATCGCGAGAACCGATTTGCAATAAACGAACATTTGAGTTAAAAGCCGAGTTCAAATCTTTAACTAAATCACGAAAATCTATCCTCCCTTCGGCCACGAAGGCAAAAGTCATGCGATTGCCGGCAAAAGAAAAGCGGACATCGATTAATTTCATGTTTAGGCCATGCCGCTCAATAAAATTTTGGCAAGTAGCCAGCGCCTGACGGCGGCGGTCATCATCAAAAACTAAGCGGGCGTCATCAACAGTCGCCAGACGTAAAACTGGCTTTAAATTCTCTTCGGAAGGAGATTCTTTACTTAAAGAAATAATCTTGCCCAGTTCACGTCCCAACTCCGTATCGACAATTACAAAATCACCGGCCAATGCGCCCAAACTTGAATCGACAGCGAAGCTATAGGCTTTATCCCAGGGAGAAAATTGTACTTGGGCTATCTGCATAAAAAGCAAAGCCCCGCCAATAGAATTAACAATCGCGGGGCTAAATACTAAATAAAAATATCAATTACAGGCTGAAACGGACAAAACCGAGAATCTTAGCACCGCCCAGAATATCTTTGACTTTTTTCTTGTCATCTTTGATAAATTCCTGTTCCAATAAACAGACTTCACCATAATACTTAGTCACTTTGCCCTCTAAAATCTTATCAATCATCGCTTCGGGCTTCCCTTCTTTTAACAGCTGTTCGCGGTAGATTTCCCTTTCCTTATCCAATTCTCCAGCATCCACTTCTGACGGTTCCAAATACTTGGGATTAGCGGCTGCTACTTGCATCGCCACTTCCATGGCTAATTCTTCCTTGCCGGCTTGGTCCAGCGCTACTAAAACGCCAAGCTTGCCCCCTAAGTGAGAATAAGCGGCCAAACTGGAGCCCTGAAGACGGGCAAAACGTCTGATTTCCATTTTTTCGCCAATAGTGCCGCTGAGAATAGCCAAACTATCTTTGACATTCGCCTGCGCCATCGGTAAGGACAAAAGAGCCTCTAAATTTTCCGGACGGGCGCTTAAAGCTAGAGCCATCACTTCGTCGGCAAATCCCTGAAATTTATCATTGCGGGAAACAAAATCAGTCTCGGAGGTTAATTCAAAAATATAAGCTTCGCCCGCGGCGGCGTCAACCGCCACTTTCACTACGCCTTCATTAGTTTCACGATCGGTGCGCTTGGCCGCTTTAGCGATTCCCCTCTTGCGTAAAATTTCCACCGCCACTTGCAAGTCATTATTGGCTTCATCTAAAGCCTTCTTACAGTCAACCATACCGGCTCCGGTCATCTCTCTTAATTGTTTAATAAGTTCCATATGATTATTTAAACCGCGGGAGACAGATTCCTCCTGCCCGGCGGTAGATTTAATTTTTTAAATCTTTCTTAGCGTCGATGATAGCAGATTGAACCACTTCTAAAATCAACTTAACGGTCTTAGTGGCGTCATCATTGGCCGGAATCGGATAATTGACTAATTCAGGGTTAACATTAGTATCGCAAATAGCGATTACGGGAATGCGGCGCTTACGCGCTTCCGCCACCGCTGTCTCTTCCTCCTTGATATCCCAGACAAAAATAGCGTCAGGCATCTTGTTTAAAGAAGTCAAACCGCCGACGCGCTCAGCCAAACGCTTGATTTCACGGTCGAAATCTAAACGTTCTTTCTTGGTATATTTTTCCAATTTACCAGCATCGCGCTTTTCAATTAAATCTTGATATTTTTTTACAGATTTTTTCACAACGGCAAAATTAGTAAGGTAGCCGCCGAGCCATTTGCCGACGATATAAGGCTGGCCAGTCATTTCCGCCATTTTTTTCATCGGCGCTTTTACCTGGCTTTTAGTGCCGACAAAAAGGATGGACTTGCCCTCCTTGACTAATTGCGACATAAAATTTAAGGCCTCTTCCAACATCTGACGGCTCTTTTCCAGATCAATAACATAGATGCCGTTCTTAGCCGTAAAAATATA
This sequence comes from Patescibacteria group bacterium, assembly GCA_028692765.1. GTDB lineage: Bacteria > Patescibacteriota > Patescibacteriia > Patescibacteriales > UBA12465. The sequence goes on along the minus strand of JAQUWT010000016.1, from coordinate 5,734 downwards.
CGGCTTCATTTTCGGGTGCCAACGGTGGGTCCGATGGCCAAAATGCATACCCGCTTTCAACATTTCTTCCAAACTTGGTAATTTTACCATAGATTTTCTTTGTCCCCTGCTTATAAAAAACAAGGCTTCCGCCCGCTAATCTATATCTTTTGTTTTGATATAAACCAAGAAAAATTATGCGAACGTGACGTTTAATTAATAATAATTTTAATATAAAAAGAGGTATATCCAGAGGAAAACCTCAACTGTTCTAATAATAGCCTAAAAAAATCCGGGTGTCAAGCCTCTTTTAAGAATAATATTTACTAATAATTAACAAATTACTGCTGATAAAACTGGCGGTACCGGGTATTGAAAGCATTTACGGCTTGATTATAACTAACAACGTCTTGATTATAAACTTCCGATTGAGCTTGATAATCAGCCACGGCTTGATTGTATGCTGGTACTAACTGATTGTAGGCGCTGATATTGCCATTAGCCTGATAAGCTAGAAGCTGACTCTCCTGTTGTTTTAAAGATTGGTAGGCCGCGTCCAGGCTCAACTTATTAGCATCTAATAAAATTTTAGAAGCGTCCAAATCTTTTTTAGCCTGCTCTATCGCCTTTGCCTCCATTTTAACATCTAAAACCCCCTGATAAATCTTACCTTGGCTCTTTTGCTTAATTTCCAAATAACCGAGACGGTCGGAATTAAATAAATCTTCAAAAGAAGAAATATCGCTCTGCGCCTGGCCGCCACTAATAAGCGGAGGCACCACTCCTATCGGAAAATAATTGGTGGTCTCTACATAACAATAGCCGGAACCGGCCAAAGAATCAGCTACCGGGCAAGCGATGCCCGCCGCTGAATGATTGCTCTCGGGAAAATCCAAAATAGCCGCCCCGTAACCAAGTTCCCTCAGCCATAACACGGCTAAAAATGTCTTGTCGGCACAAACTCCTTTATGCAAATACAAGGTCTCAAAAGGATAATAAGGGGTATTATCGCCGGACTCAAGTTTGGCGTGGTCATAAGGAATATACTGAATAAAAGCCAAAACAAAAGCGGCTGTCTGGTCGCTATTTAAGCCTAAAACGGCGGCTTGGGCGCGCAAAGAAGCCAAAAGACCAAGGGTCTGTTTATCATTGTCCTTCACTTGCAAAAATAAAGCATAGAAAGCCTCCCTGAGATCGGCCGGCTCTTGTCCAGAATAATAAGTATAAACTTTGGAGCTGCCGGCGTAAGACTGATATAAAGCCGAGTCCAGATTAAAGTTTAATTGATATTGCTGATTCTGATAATGCCAAGAATATGCACCAGTGCTGGCATTAATATCATTGGAGACGGACAATTTAGCGGCGGCAATCTGATTTAAATTCTGATTACTTATACCCAAGCCGAAACGGCGCATCAAATTGAAAGCATCAACCGGACGGCCGAGATAATATAAGCGGCTGTCATCCGGATTAACGTAGTAAGCCTCTCCCGCTGCTTGTACGCGCAATAAGATTCGCCCCCGCAGACTATTTGCCCCGCTTACTTGAAACGCTTGATAATTCTTCTCCGAGATACCTAAACCCAAGCTCCTCATTAAAACAAAAGCATCGGCTGGACGGCCAAGATAATAGCGGTGGCTATCCAGGGGATTAACATACCAGGCCTCCCCGGCCGATTCTACTTGCAAGAGAATTTTACCGGATAGACGTCTAGCCAGAGTCTCCGCTCTTACCGGCAAAGCAAAGCAACAAAGCAAAAAAACCGACAGAAAAGAAAGGGTGGTAAATTTTGAGCACCGAAAAAAATGCATGGCTTTTAAGAGACTAAAGTGATAAAAATATCTTCCAGCGGAGGATTCGGCAGATGATTAACATCATTAATATAAGCGATTTTTACATAACCGTCGCCGTCAATAACCAATTTACTGATGGAAGCCTGATATATCTCTAAAGATAGAAAACCCAAGACATCCGCATTCATGATGCCGGTCAAAAAGGCCTTAATAATATTGCCGTGGCAAAATAAAGCCAGGCTTTGGCCGCGATGCTTGGTAAAAACATCCGCCAAAAAACGCCGCGTCCGCGCCTGCATTTTATCAAGCTGTTTATCCAAAATACGATAATCCGGCAAATATTGCTTACGGCGCTCTTCAGAGGTACGGAAATATTTAACCCGGTACCAATCTTTCCAATCAATTTCATCTAGACGCTCGTCTACTATAATTGATTGCCGGCGACGATTGGTAAAAATAGAAGCGGTTTCTTGCGCCCTGGCCAGCGAACTCGCATAAACTGTATCTAAATCCAAACTCAGCAGGCGCTTAGCCAAGAAAGAGGCTTGACGCTTGCCTTCTTTAGATAAAGGCATTAGCCGGTCGCCTAATTTTTTCTCCAGGCGATAATCAGGATTGGCATGACGCACGAGATAAATTACAGTATATGGTTTTTTAGTCTTGGGCTGGAGACGGGCGTAAGGATTCTTCTTCACCATATTTACAAAGCGGCCTGATTGGCGACAAAATTCCAATTAACCAGATTATTCAAAACCGCATCGATAAAATCTCCGCGGCGATTTTGATAATCTAGATAATAAGAATGTTCCCAGACATCAAGCGCGAATAAAGGCTTAACATCATGCAAAAAAGCGGTATCGGCATTAGCCGTTTTTATAATCTGCAATGATTTTCCATTTAGAACCAGCCAAGCCCAGCCGCTGCCGAATTGGCTTAAAGCGACTGTCTTAAACTCGGACATCATCTGCTCCAAAGAACCGAAATCTTGATTAATTTTCTCCAGCAAAGCAGTGGGCACAGCCATCGGTTGATCAGCCGGACGCAAACAATCCCAGAAAAAATCATGATTATAGACCTGAGCGGCATTATTAAAAATGCCCGCCTTTTCCGCTTGGCCGGCGCTAGCTTTAATAACATCAAGCAAAGACATATCCGCCAAAGGCGTGCCTTCTACCAGCTTATTTAAATTATCGACATAAGCCTGATGATGCTTGCCGTGATGCAGGCGCATGGTTTGTTCGGAAATATGAGGGGCTAAAGCATTTTCCGCATAAGGCAAAGATTTTAAAGTAAACATATGATTAAAAATTAATTTATTAGTTCTTTTATTATAACAAAAAAGCGCAAAAGGGGCTAATCTAAGCAATCAATCTAATGTCAAAGTATTTAATTTAATATTAGCTAAATAATATTATAATAAATATACCTTGACATAAATTAAATAATATGACAAAATAATAAAAATTAGTTATTTAAAATTAAAGTTCCAAAAAAATGGCAGAAAAAATAATCGTATTCGACGCCCATGAACCGAGCCTCGTCTGCGCCCTGTCCTATTTTTTAGAACAGGGTTATAAACTTGAGGGGTCTCCATTAGAAGAAATCGCAATCTTATGGGACAATCCCGACGCTTGGCTGTTCAATATAAATATAATGGACAGCAATCAGGAAACGGATTTTTATCTTTTTGAGATTTTACATCCACATAAACATATCAGTCTCCAAAACTTAATTGATCTTGGAGAGGATAAAAATCTGAATCCTGAAGCGAACGCCTTGCTGCGTGACTGGAAACAGCAACGGAGCTTAATGGCCTTAGCTAGAGAGATTAGGGAAAAAAAGACTTATTCAGATTATGCTATCAGATATATGATGGCCCTGACCGTCTCTAGAACAACCAAAGGAGAAAAAGAGAATGCAGAAATATTTATAGCAGCTGCAAGAGAGTTGGCTTACAAGAAAAAAAATTTCGAGATTACCAATCTTGCAAATCAATATCCAACCGTCGCCAAAGCGACAGAAAATGCTATACAAAAAATAAAAATTCAGCCTTCTGCTTTCGACATTCCTAATCGCCAAGTAGCCTACGGCTACTTAGACAACGTATCGCCTATGGTCGATTTATATGCAATCAAAAAAGAGATTACAAATAAATTTCCATATCTTGCGGTAATTCAGTATAGAAAAAATTCCGAAGAATTTACTTGTATTGTATCCAAGGAGCTAGATTTACAAAAAATATTTCTACTTGATAAAAATGAAGCTCTGACAAAGGGCGAACTGACTTATGAAGCCTTGATAAAAGGTGAACTGACGAAGGTAAACAAACGTTTCCGAGAAATAATCTCGGAAATAACCTGAAAATTAAAAGATTGACGCTATACAAAAACGCCCCTCTCTTCCAAGAAGACAGGGGCGCTTATTTTTTTATTCAAATTTATTTCTTCCTCCCGGCCAGCTGACCGCAGGCGGCGCTGATTCCCCGCCCTTGGCTGTGGCGCTCGGTGACAGCTACGCCTAAAGATTCAAGCTTCTCTTTAAATTCTTTAATTCTTGCCGGAGACGAAGCTTGAAATTTACCGGTGGGATTATAAGGAATGAGATTGACCAAATAAAGAGGTTTCTTCATTAATTGCGCCAGAGTTACCGCATCGTCCTCGCCGTCATTCACATTCTTAATCATAATATACTCGAACATCACCCGCCGCCCGGTCTTGCGGATATATTCGTCTACCGCTTTCAAAATGCTGGCAATCGAATATTTTTTGGCAATCGGCATCAGCTGTTCGCGCAAAGAATCAACGGCCGCATGCAGGGAAATCGCCAGATTAACCTGTAATTTCTCCGTTGATAATTTTTTAATACCCTCGACGATGCCGGCCGTCGACACCGACATCCGGCGGGAACCGAGATTAAATTTTTCCGCATCGTTTAAAATCTTGACCGCCTTGATAAACTGCTCGTAATTTAAGAAAGGCTCGCCCATACCCATAAATACGACATTATTTATACTTTCGCCCTTATTTTCCTGCTTCAAATAGCGCGCCCAGAAAATAAACTGCTGGACAATTTCATCAGCACTTAAATTTCTGAAGAATCCGCCCTGCCCGGTAGCGCAGAAAGCGCAGCCCAGAGGACAACCGGCCTGGGAAGACAAGCAAAGCGTATGGCGGCCGTCGCGGTGGCGCATCAAAACCGTTTCTACCGAAACATTATCGCTAAAAGTCAATAAAGCTTTTAAACTATATTTATCGCCTGGGTCGACAGCGATTTCCGCCTTAATATCCAAAGGACATTCTTGATTCAAGCGTTCTCTTAAAGCCAACGGCAAAACACTGGCCTGAGACCAATCGGAAATCAACTCTCCGTACAGAGCTTGATAGGCCTGGCGGAAACGAAACTTCGGCTCTGTCTGCAAAATGGCGGATAATTTAGATAAATCCATAGGATAAATATTTATCGTATTAATTAAGCTTTCAATAATTTAATCAAGCTTATTTCCGAACGGCTGCCGAGGCGCAAGGGCGGCCCCCAAGTACCGGCGCCGTGGCTGACCGATAAAGAAAAGTTTTTAAAGCGATAGAAACCGCCGCTAAAACCGCGATATAACATCTTGGCCACAAGATTAAAGGGAAACATCTGGCCGCCATGAGTATGGCCGGATAACTGCAAATCAATACCGGCCTCTTGAGCGGCCTTCAAATCTTTAGGCTCGTGATAAAGCAAAATACTGGGCTTATCCGGCTTGTAGCCCAAACGGGAAAGAATCTTGCCTTTAACATCCAAACGGCCTTCATAATAGCAATTTAAACCCACTATCTGCAAACCATCAACTTTCACGATTTCGTTACCGAGAATTTGAATATTCGAATTCGCCAACAAAGCTCTGACCCTATTCTCGCTGAGAATTAAATCATGGTTGCCGAAAGCATAAAAGACTCCTTTTGAAGCCACAAATTGAC
>JAQUWT010000004.1 GCA_028692765.1 Patescibacteria group bacterium | reverse complement strand
GCCAAAAAAGGAAATATTAAACAGCTTTGCCATATTGATGCCTATCGTATATCTTCCTGAAAAGAATTATCAGATATTGGGGCGGACGATTATTTAGGGCAGAAGGATACAGTGAGTGCGATTGAGTGGATAGAGAGAGTAGAAACGGTCTGGAAAAAATATAATGTAGTTTTTATTCGTATCGCCAATACCTCTGTTAATGAAAGAGAAATAGAAATAAAAAAATAAGACCCAAGCATTTAAGCGAGGGTCTTTTCTGTTTTTTGGCTATTATTTATCCCAGGATATTTCTATAAGCCAGATAAAATGAGCCATTAAGGTCTCCGTAGTCAGAGGCTTGTTTTTTTTCATGTCTTACTTCCGGAATGTCTCTGGTTACGGAAATTCCGTTGAAAGGATGTTTTAAAACAACCTCTTTTTCTTCGCCAGCAAATAGCTTTTTTATAGCTAGGGCGATTTCTGTTTTAAAAGCCTGTGACTCTTTCATGTTCTTTTATTTTATTATTTCTTTTTTAATTTCTTTAATATAATCGGTGTCTTTATGGTAAAAAAGTTTTCCACGAATGGTTTCTTCACTGTAAGGGTCATCCTCGCTGAATAATGATTCATAGGCATTGCCAAAATCAATTAAAATAGGATTTTGCTCGGCATCCATCATTATATTACCGGAATGAAGATCGCGATGATATATATTAGCGGCGTTTAACTTTTTTACAATATCTTCTAATTTTTCAAAAAATGTAATCCAATTAATATTTTCTGGCGTATTTTCCTTGTTTTTTTCTTCTATTATTTCTTTTAAGGACACTCCTTGTATATATTCCATAAATAAGCAACCGTATTTACTATCGTCGTTGCTTAAAAATGGTTTGGGTACAATTTTTTCGGCAGCGATGCCTATTCTTTTTAAAAATGACGAGTCGCTTAATCTATCTAAAAAATCTAACTCTTCGTTCACATGATTGCTTAAATGCGTTCTTTCTTTTCTTACTTTATTTTTATCAACTACTTTAACACAAATATGATTGCTTTCCTCTAGCTTTTTTACATTAGCGGTTTTTCCTTCCCCAATACTAAAACCTCTTTCATGAATTTCATTTATAACATCTTCAGCGATATTTTCTAACTTATTTTTTTCTACCTCGCTGGTCTCTCTATTTATTATTTGGCTTTCGCGGAAATACATAGATTATAATAAAGAATACATTTAAGCTTATCATTATATCGGCCAGATTCAGAATAGTAAAATAACGGAGGTCGAAGTAGTCGACAACAGCGCCGTAATCGTAACGGTCTAATAGATTACTTATAGCACCAAATAAAATAAATGTCAAGGGGATGATTAGGTTATTTTGTTTGTTTTTACTAAATATTAAATAAAATATAGTAATAGCTAAGACTGCTATAATAATAGTAACAATAATATTTAAAGCTTGGCCGCCCATAGGAAGGGAAAAAGCGATATAGGGGTTGAAGGCTAAGCGAAATTTTAGCCAGGAACCAAAAATATCAAGACTCCGCCCTTCTCCTAGATTTAGGGCCAGATTTTTTAAAATTCGGTCGCCTATAAAAAACATAGCGCCGACCAGAAGCCACGCTATGTTTTTAAATCTTTTATTTAAGAGAAAAAAATTATTCATTTTCTTGTAATTCCGTTTTGCAGACAATACACGCACTGGCAACCGGTCTGGCTTGGAGGCGCTTTGGGGCGATGGGCTGTCCGCAATATTTGCAGATGCCATAAGTCCCTTTTTCAATGCGGTTAAGGGCGCCTTCAATGTCGGCCAAGGTTTTTTCTAAAACTTTTTCTGCCGCTGAATTAGCGGTGTAGTCGCTAATCTCTTGAGCATTTTCATCCGGCTTGTCTCCATATTCAGGAAATTTAGAGCCCAAATTATCCGCCTCATGCGGATCTTTTTGAGAAATATCTTCTAAACTTTCTAAAATTTGTTGCTTGCGTGCCAATAATTCAGCTTTAATTTCAGCTAGAATTTTCGGATCTAAATTATTTTCCATATACTTTCTTGATTATTAGTCTAATGTAAAATAAAAACCTCAAGGGTTTTCTGTCTTTATTATAGCAAAAATAAAGCTTTTGGCAAGATTTGGCTAATTATAAGTTAAATATAGATAATTTATTTAAGAAAATTATTTATAATATAAAATTAAATAAATAGCCGGTAAATATTATGCCCAGGCCGACAATTGAGGCAAAGATGACTATCAGTCTTGTTTTCATAATTCTGGTGAGTATCATAAATTCAGGCAGGGACAAGGCGGTTACCGACATCATGAAGGCAAGTGTTGTCCCTAGGGCTAAGCCTTTTTCTGTGAGCGCGCTCACTAGCGGAATGACGCCGCCGGCATTGGCATATAACGGAATGCCGATTAAAGTGGCGAGAGGAACAGCATACCATTGGTTAGCGCCGGCGTAGCGAGATAAATAGGTTGAAGGTATATAGCCGTGTATCCAGGCGCCAAGGCCGATGCCGATAATAACATAAGGCCAAATTTTTTTAATGATGCCAAGGGAATAATTTATAGAATAATAAATTCTGTCTCTAACATTTTTTCTATTAGTACTTTTTATGTACTTTGCAGTATAGTTTTTGTAAAAGTCAACTATTAGCTTTTCGACTTTTAAGCGGTCGATTATCAGTCCGGAAAAGACAGCAATCAATAATCCGCTAATAATATAAATTAAGACGATTTTCCAGCCGAACAGTCCAAATAATAGAGTTAGTGCCACTTCGTTAATCATGGGGGAAGCCACTAAAAAAGAGAAAGTAGCGCCTAGCGGCACGCCCGCCTCTACAAAGCCTAAAAACAAGGGAACGGCCGAGCAGGAACAAAAGGGGGTAATGATTCCTAGCATGGCCGCTAAAATATGGCTGATAATTTTATTTTTTCTGGCTAAAAATATTTTTACCTTTTCCGGAGGCAGGTAGGTTCTAATGAAAGAAACGGCAAATATTATTACTAATAGTAAAATAATTATTTTGATAGTATCAAAAACGAAGAAACTGAAAGAATTATAAAACGGACTGTCTTTTTCTAGATTAAATACCGATATAGCCAGCCATTCAGCCAAAAGTTGAAGAGGATAAAACATAATTATTTTTATACATTTAGAAAGTATTGCAACGCCATCCGATACTTTTTAAAAGTTTTTTGGTTTATTGAATAGTACTTTTTTTTCTAATCCCGGCGGCAATTCAAAAGCTGGGCAGCTAACATGATTTTTAAATGGCTGGAAAAGAGATTTTGTGATACGTCCAGCTGGGGATATATTTCGCAAACGTATTTTTTTGCCGGTTTTTAATAGGCATAATATTTTTAGGCGGTTATTATCGCCGATGATTTTAAGAAACTTAACTAGAGCGCGTTTCTTAAATTCAAAAGTATAGCCGACTGAACTCACAGTGCAGTTGAATACGTATGGATTTAATTTTAGTTTTCAATTTGTTCCTTAGAAAATTTATTTTTTATATTATTGAATTAGCTTATTTTTTATTATATCTTATTTCACCCACAAAAAAGCAGACACGAAGTGTCTACTTTTTGGGGTACAGATCACTGCGGGCTACCTCGGGCTGGAACCGTGGTTTCGGTAAGCCCAGCAAGGCTTTTCGGTGATATTTTAAACCTTCAATAAATAAGATCCTCGTGCGCTATTATTTTTATTGAAAGTGACAAAGGTGACACTGAAATAGATATAAAAATTACAGTCTAATGTAATCTAATTTTGCTTAAATGTATTAACGTAGTCTTTAAAAATGAAAAATGCGGGCGAAAATATAAATACTAAATTTTGCAAAACTTCATACGTTATCCCATCTTTATTATATTGACTAAAAAGTGCATTACCTAATATATAAAACAGTAAAAAAGAAACGCCAAACTTAAAAATTGTTCTAATAGAAAACCAAAATATTTTTTTTATTAATATATTTTCTTTTTCTATTTTAATAGATTTGGACTCAGTTATGTTCAGTTTTTCTTCAAGTGTTTCTATTTTTTTGTCTTTTTCTGCTATTTTTTCGCTTAGCTCACTCGTAGTTTTAACAAGGGATCTGTCCAATTCTAATTTTATATCTTTTATCGATTGTGGATCTCCCGTGGCCAACATATTGGCTCTATGAACTCTATTCAATAAACTTATTATGGTTGTATTGGGGAGATCTCTAACTTTATCACTTAATTCAGACAATCTTAATAAATCTCTTTTATCAAAATCATTGCCGCAATCCGAATCTTCCTGTTCAATAAAAATTTTTACTAATGGAGCCATGTCATTTGGATTAAAATCTGGACCACCGCCATTTATAGCTAATACCTGCACTAAGCTATAAAGACTTCGCCAAATAGGATCCTCTTTATCGTTAACCCATTTTAAAGAAAGGGCTTCAAGTGATAAGTCGAGTGTCAGTGCAAATATCTTTTTTTCTAATCCATATTTCCGACATATTTTAGTAATAATAAGATCATGTATGGCCACTCTATCCGACTTTCCATCCTTATTGTTATGTCTTTCAGCCCAAGCTTTTCTTATTTCATTATACAGCACCTGATCTTTCTGTTTATCATAGTCAATATTATGTTTTAAAATATTAATTTTAGATCCATTTATTTCTGTTGGTATTTTTTCTATCGAATCAAAGAACCTATTTACATCCTCTTCGTTTTCACACCCCAGAGAAATTAATGATCTAAAGAAAGGATCTTTATTACTGGCTTTTCTTAAAATTTCTATCGGAAAATTTTTCCACATCAAAATAAACTCTTCTTTTTTCCTTTTGCACACAACATCATATTCTTCGATTGTCTCTTCTGTTATAAAAAATTTAGCACCAATTTTTTTTGCTATTTTTCCAAGAGAAGATATAGAGTCATCAGACCCATTACCACCAGCTAGACTATTAATTGCAAATAGTATATTTGTATCAATAATAATTTCGGAGTTATTATATTTCTCTAAGCTTAAAAAATCTGGACTTATATCAGCCGTTATTATTCTTGCCGCCAATAATGACTGCATAATATTCCAAATTTTTTCCTCTTCCTCCTTATCTTTACTTAACAAAAACTCATTATACCCTTGCAATAAATCATCTCTATAAGAAGATAGTTTAAATTTGTCTATTATTGGATTTATAATTTCTTTAGCGTCCAGCACCAAACACCCATTTTTGTTATATATTTCTATTAATTTATCAGCAAATGATGAAAAATATTTTTCATTAACATCATTAAACCAAGCCTCTAGAACTTTCTCTGATATTTGTCTTGGAAAGTGCTTTTTTAAAATTTCTGAGGAAATTTCTGATGAACGTTTTATCTGCTCTTCAGCCTTTTTTCTTTCGCTAGTTATTATATAAAATTTATCATCAACTATTTGAATTAATCCCTTAGATTTTAAAAGTGTTGTGCCGTTAACAAGAGCCTCATCTGAAACATTTTTGATATCAGTATAACTAATAAGAGCCGTTTTTAACTCTTTAATATTAATTTCGCGATTTTCTAAAAACAGAACAAAAAATATTAATTTTGCGTAACTAATTTCTTTTAAGCCAGCAACCGAATCAGAGATCGACAAATAAGAGTTTAACAATATTTTTTTATAATCGGCATTATCCATATATTTTTTTATTTAATTTGCACATTAAAAATTTTCATATCATTATACATTAAGACTGCTTGATCAATAATATTTTCAGTAAAAATTTCATCTTCTCCGTCGTCTAAAATTTTTATATAAATAAAACCTAAATTCTGAGGAACTTTTTTTAAATCAACTATCTTGCTAACTAATAATGTCCTTACCTGACTATCATCTTTATATAAACCACCTTGATTTAAAGCATCTAGCACGGTCTTTGCCATATTATCCACATCACGATGTTGATAATCTTTTTTATCCGAAGTAAAAAATTGGACAATAGCAACATACAAATTGCCGTTTGATGGAAATAAATCAGATGGTTTGTCTTTGATAATATAATCTGAAACTGATTTTTTAAATATTTTTACGCATTCCTTCTCATCTTTTCTAACTCCTGGATTAATTTTATCTCCACCTTTAAAAGCCTCCTGGGTTGCCGGGATAATACCCTCCATTATTAAACTGTATTCTTTAACCTCCATCTATTTTTTAAAACTAATTGATGAACCCTTTTTCATGTCTTTAAAAACATGACTTGATTTTCCCACCATGTTCTTTGTGTTTTTTTTAATGGCAATTCTAGAATTTTCACCGTGTCCAGATTTAGGAATTCTTTCGACGGTGGTTGTGTTAGGCCTACGATTAGCCTCTCTTACAGGAATAAACTCGCCAGTCTTAGAATCCCTGCCTAATGTTGTATAGGACCGAGTCACAAAGCGTCCGCTAACTGCTGATCTATAAGATATTTTTACATCACCATGCTCAATACTACGCCCTTTTTCATCATAAAAAGAAGCTCTGGTATTACTATCTCGACCAGATTTTGAAGCAATAAAAAATATATTGTTTTTCTTTTTCATATATAATTTAAATTTGTTTTAAGAACTACCCATCCTTTTCTTTGGGCAGTTCTCAAAAACATTATTTTAGGATTAAATCCTATTTCTTTCGGCCAGTGTCGCCGTGTCCAGATTTAGGAATTCTTTCGACGGTGGTTGTATTAGGCCTACGATTAGCCTCTCTTACAGGAATGAACTCGCCAGTCTTAGAATCCCTACCTAATGGGAAAGTTTTAGAATTCGACATAATTTTTTAGGATCAATTGATTATTTGGCGCAAATCGTATACAATATAATAGTCAAATATACTGCGCTGATTTAATTGAATATCGACCGAAGGACCAAAGAAAAGGAATCCTAATTCAATGAACGCCTGAGTAAGCCACCAAATTTTTGGTGGCTTATTTAGATTTTCAAATAATTATTTCTTTTTTGTGCGATTATATGGCGATTGATTAACTGGTTTTAAACCAACACCCAATTCAGAGGCTTTGCTTTGTACACCATTAACTGGACGGCCAAGTTTAAAACCGATAACCCTAGTTGGCGTGTTGTCTTTTGCAAGTTGTTTTAGTTGCTTAACTTCTTCTGGTGTCCAATGCTTGCCCGCATTTCTTAAATAATTTGGATTGTTCATATTTTTATAATTAATTTTTAATTACATCAACGACTTTTCCGTTAATAATAAATTGATCATCCTCGCCGATATAAATTGGCATATATTCATGATCAGAGTTAGCTTTTAAGATAATTCTATTATTCGCTTTATCCCGATAAAATTCCTTGATAGTGGCTAACCCATCAATAACTGCCAAAACTACATCGCCGTTATTATAATTACTAGATTCTCTATCAACTAAAACATAATCACCAGTTTCAATATTTTTTTCATTAACCTTTGCCTGATTCATAGAGTCACCATCAGCTTTTATGGCAAATAAACGATTTTTATTCCTAGGCAGAAGACTGGAAGATATTTTTAGGTAGCTATCTACTTTCTGATCAGCATATGTAACGGCTGGTCCACAATTAGCCGCTCCAACAACAGGAATAGCGAATAATGGACTTTTAGTAGCATGGTTATATCCTTTTTGGACTAGTTTTAGCACTCCTTCGTCTAAATTCATTTGGATTAAGCCCCTTTTTTCTAGTTGCTGAAGGTGGTATTTAGCAATTTGAGGCTTTCCTTTTGCTCCTAGCAACTCGGCTATTTTTCTAAGGCTGAATGACCCCATCTCTGGAGTAGAGGCAATGAGGTTTAATAATTGGGTTTGTATGATATTCATATGCTTTAATTATAGCACACTATTAATTATTTTTCAAGTGTTTGTGTAAAGATATTTGACATTTTACACCGCTTGATATATAATTAGCTTGTATGAAGATATTAGACGTGAAACAAACACAAATACCACCTAAAAATGGGGATGTAATCATTCAGCTCACAGATATTCAGTTACACACAAATGTACGAGTACCTGAATTTGCTGGTAAAACAATTAGTAAAAAGGTAGAGGCTATGGAACCAGGGAGAGCAATATTCCCCATCCCCGAACAAGAAGCGAGTCTAAAGAACGGCGAATTTAATTTAATGATGAATTTAACCAATGATCCGCACCTATTAGCAATAGTTGAAAAATATCAAAAAGAAGGTAAAAGAGTAATTCTATCAATACCGAACAATATGCCAGTATTTTTAGGAAAGGATGCAGTCCAATTTATGGACAGTAAGCAGGGACGAAGAATACATAGACGGATTGAAAAAGAAAAAAGATAATTAAAAACCTAATAACAGCGTCGCAAAGAGAATAGAGTAACGCCAAAAGCCATGCCTATTCCGCGCAAGAGATAGTCTTAGACTTCATGTCTGAGCCTGTTTCGTGTGTGGAATAGGCTTTTTTGTTTATAAAAATAATTTAATTAATTTAACTAAAAATTCTATGAAGAAATTAGAATGGCACACAATTCAAAAAAGGGTTAACAATCTTGTTCCCCAAGAGGTTAACCCTAGAAAGATTAATGACAAGCAAATGTCAGACCTTAAAAAAAGTTTGGCAAAATTTAACCTAGTCGAAATTCCAGCTATCGACTTAGATGGCAAAATTCTTGCAGGTCATCAAAGAATGAAAGCTTTGCAACTTCTTGGGCGAGGCGAAGAATTAATTGATGTTAGAGTTCCTAATCGTAAACTAAGCGAAGATGAAGCTAAAAGATATTTAATTGCCAGCAATGCTTTAGGTGGTGACTGGGATTTTGAGAAACTAAAATCTTTCGATTTAGACCTTTTAATCGACATTGGATTTGACCAAGTTGACTTATCTCATTTCTGGGATAAGGAATTAGAAATTAAAGATGAAGATTTTGATGTTGAAGCGGAGTTAAAAAAAATTAAGACACCAAAAACTAAACTAGGCGACCTAATACATTTAGGCGAGCATCGCCTACTTTGTGGCGATTCTACTAATCCTAATAACCTAAAAAGGTTATTTGGTAATGACAAAGCTTCAATGATATTTAGTGATCCTGTTTATAATATCAAACTAGATTACTCTAAAGGAATTGGCGGTAAAAACGATTACGGCGGAGCGGTTAATGATAATAGAAGTTATGAAGAGTATAAACAATTTATCAAAAGTTCCCTGTTAGCCGCTTTACCAAACACTAAAAATGACTGCCACGTATTTTACTGGTGCGATCAAACTTATATCGGTCTTTTTCAAGAGCTATATCGAGAATTGGGAATAGTTAATAAGCGGGTTTGCTTGTGGTTAAAGAATTCGCAAAACCCTACCCCAAAAATTGCCTTCAATAAATGTTATGAACCTGCCGTTTATGGAGTTAAAGGTAGGCCATATATTAATCCTGATATTAAAAACTATAACGAGGTTCTAAACAAAGAACTTGGTACGGGTAATGAGATGTTTGAAGATATCTACGATTCTTTAGATATTTGGCTCACCAAGAGAATATCAGGTAAAAACTATGAACACGCCACCAGTAAGCCACCAAAGCTCTACGAAAAGGCTTTAAGGCGCTGTACCAAGCCAGGTGATATTATCCTTGATTCTTTCTCAGGATCAGCCAGCACAATAATTGCTGGCGAACAACTAAAAAGAAAAGTATATGCCATGGAGCTTGAGCCAGTTTTCTGTGATCTGGCGATAGCGAGATATCGAAAACTAACAGGCAGAAAGGAGGTGGTGGAGCATGTCTAAAAAAAGCCGATTACAAGAAGCCTTCTTTGATGAGCTTAAAAAAGTGCCAATTGTTTTAGTCGCTTGTGAAAAATCAGGCATCTCTCGCAATAGTGTTTATCGCTGGAAACGAGAAGATAAAGAATTTTCCAAGGTGATGGATGAAGCTTTAGCTGAAGGCGAGGCTTTGGTAAATGATATGAGTGAAAGCCAACTCTTAACGATGATAAAGGAGAAAAATTGGTCGGCGATTAGCTTTTGGCTTAGACATCGCAATCCAAGGTTTAAAGACAAGATAGAAGTAACTTCTAAAATAGAAGATACTGACGAGCTAACTCCTGCGCAGGCAGAAGTAGTAAAACACGCTTTGAAACTGGCTAAACTATTACCAGCTGAAGAGCAATTAATAATTAATAATACAAACACATATGATAGTAAACAAGATGATTCCACAAGAGATGGTGGAGCAAATGACCCAGGACAAGAAAATAAGAACGGCGATAACTAGAGAAAGTTTTTCTTATTTCTTTCACTTCTATTACGCTCATTACGTTAAATATGAAACAGCGGATTTTCAGAAAAACATAATTTCCCTGATTGAATCAAGTCATAAAGAGAATTTATTTGTAGTCGCTTTTAGAGGCTCAGGCAAATCAACCATTATCACAGCCGCTTATCCGATTTGGGCAATCCTTGGCAAACAACAGAAAAAGTTTGTTGTTATCTTCTGTCAAACCCAAGCCCAGGCTAAACAGCATATGATGAATTTACGTCGAGAATTAGAAGATAACGACTTACTTAAAAAAGACCTTGGTCCATTTCGAGAAAACAGCGATGAATGGGGCGCACAGTCAATTGTCTTCTCAAATACCGATGCCAGAATTACTGTCGCCTCCGTTGATCAAAGTATTAGAGGTATTAGACATTATGAAAGCCGACCAGATTTGATTATCTGTGATGATGTAGAAGATATCAGCTCGACCAAAACTAGAGATGGTCGCAATAAAACCTATCAATGGCTTAAAGGCGAAGTAATCCCTGCTGGCGATAAGGACACAAGACTGGTTATAGTGGGAAACCTCTTACATGAAGATTCTTTGCTTATGAGATTAAAAGAAGAAAAGGAAAAAGAAATTATTGATGGCAATTTCCTTTTCTACCCGTTAATCAATAAAAAAGGTATTTGCTTGTGGCCTGGTAAATACCCAACCGATAAAGATATTGAAGCAGAGCGGAAAAAAGTTGGCAATGAGATTACTTGGCAACAAGAATATCTGTTAAATATTGTTCCTAGCGATGACCAAGCTATTTACCCTGAATGGATTAATTATTATGATGAGATTCCAGAAAGGATGGATATGTACGGCGGATATAAATCACATCTTGAAGTTAGAATCGGTATTGATCCTGCTATCTCTCAAAGTTCTGTCGCTGATTATACAGCTATGGTTCCTGGGTTACTATTTGAAACTAAAACAGGTTATAACATTTATATCTTACCCAAGATAATCAACAGACGACTTAACTTCCCTGAAACAATCGATACTTGCAAAGTTATGTATGAGAGTTATAAAAAAGATTATGACCTTGTTAAATTAGTTGTAGAAGATGTCGCTTATCAAAAAGCTCTTCCTCAACAGTTAAAAGTTGAGGGGATTGGTAACGTCATGACTACGCATCCAGGAAGCCAAGATAAGCGGACTAGACTTGTTCTGACAGCTAATATGATTAAAAACGGGCAAATACTATTTCCAAGAAAAGGAGCTGAGGAGTTAATTCAACAAATAGTTCATTTTGGAGTAGAAAAACATGATGATCTGGCTGATGCTTTTGTTAATTTAGCCCACAGTTTACTGGATAAACGCCCTAATCCACCTAGAGTTTATACCTTATATTGGTAATATTTCCTTTAATATTAAAGGGGAAGTTATCGACAAGTTGCCAACAGCTAGCTGCTTAGCAAAAGCTTAAAAGTGTGTCATTAATGGAGGCGTAGATTTAACTAATAATTAAAATTAAACCATATGCCTCCATTAGACGCTCCCTTAAAGTATTGCCTGTATGCTAGAAAAAGCACTGAATCAGATGAAAGACAGGTTCAGTCCATTGATTCTCAGGTTAAAGAGATGCTTCAAATTGCCGAACGAGAAAATCTAGAAATCGTCGATATTAGACGAGAATCAAAATCCGCTAAAGATTCTGGCAATCGTCCCATTTTTAAGGAATTACTAAAAGATATAGCAGAAGAAAAATTTAACGCTATTTTAACTTGGGCTCCTGATAGATTATCAAGAAACGCTGGCGACTTAGGATCACTAGTTGATTTAATGGATGAGAAAAAATTAATGAGCATTCGCACCTTTGGTCAGACATTTAGCAACTCACCAAATGAAAAGTTTTTGCTTATGATTTTGTGTTCTCAAGCAAAACTCGAAAATGACAATAGGGGTATTAATGTAAAAAGAGGCTTAAGAGCTAGATGTGAAAGGGGTTTATGGCCGACTTGTCCGCCAACTGGTTATTTTAAAGAAAAGCGAGTTGATCACAAAGGACAATGCTTAATCGATCCAGATAGAGGCCACGTGATTAGACAAATGTTTGAAAAAGTCGCTTATGAAAAATGGTCAGGCAGAAAACTATATAATTGGTTAAGATTTGATTTAAACTTTCGAACGGCACTGGGCAAAAAACATTTAAGTCTTGGCAATATCTATCGTTTATTAGAAAACACCTTCTATTATGGCCCATTTGAATACCCGCGAGGCAGTGGCAATTGGTATCAAGGAAAGCACGAACCATTAATAACTAAAGAATTATTTGATTTAGTTCAGGATCAAATGAAAAACTCGCAACTGGTCAGACGAGAAAACATTGAATTCGCTTTTACTAAAATTATGACCTGCGGATTGTGCGGTTCAGGAATATCAGCCACCGAAAAGTTTAAGAAATTAAAAAATGGCGGTTATAACCGTCATATTTATTATGGTTGCACCAAGGCAAAGGATAAAAATTGTAAGTGCGGATATATCAGCGAAGAAGATTTAATTAAGCAATTACAAAAACAAATTAATAAATTGGATTTTAAAAAGTTACCAGTTCAAGACAAGATTGAGGGAGAGATAAAAAGATTCAAGAAATTCCAAATGATGGCTACTGGCAGAAATCAAAACATCGACGTGAGTGACGTCGATGTTAAAAACTATATTAAATTTTTATTAAAGGAAGGCGATGATCAGGAGAAGCGAGAGCTGCTGATGTGCTTAAATGGGAAGATTTTATTAAGTAATAAAGTAATAAAAATAAAATAATAATATATCTAAAATATCTTCACTTTTGGATAGCGTCCAATAATATTCAATTTTATTTTTATATCGTTATTGGACTATATCACTATCAGCATGACTCTCAATCTTAAAATAAGAATAACTGGAATCATACTCATACCATTTATAATTTGCTCTATCAAATCTTAACATTTCTAGCATTTCTATCAGAGTCGCATGGATTTCTTTGATATTTTTATTTGCAGCAAATATACCGCCTATAAATTCTATAGTATTATATGATTGACCACTAACATTTACATCTATATCATTTTCCCATAATTTCTTTCCAATCAAACTCCCGTATTCTTTTCTCATTAAGGGAAATTCTTTGATCTGCAATTGTTTAACTTTGTTTTCTAGTTGTTGGCCAATATTTTTTACTTCTTGGTTGCTATCATTTTTTGCCTCCTGTATCTCGATAGCCCATACTTTAAATAAAGCCACTTCAAAGGCTAAGTTTTCTGGAGTGCCTCGATATTTTGTATTATCGAATTTACCAATTGAATCAATTTCCTTTTCAATTGATTCAATTTTTTTCTGCGCCGCCTCATTCTCAATCATAGCTTCTTGCTCTTTTTTTCTAGCTTCATCAATCTTCCTCTGTTCTAATTCCGCCTCGGTAAAAATACGATTTATATTTAAGGATGCTTGATCATTTTTCTTCCCATTTTCCGCAATAACAGATATAACATTTTTTTCGTCCGCAAGTGCAACTTCGTAAGAAAAATTACCATCAGAATCTTTTTCAATTACTGAATCCCCAAGCCTTATTTTAGATTTTTTCGGGAAAACACTACCTTTAATTGTTATACTGCTAGACTGGATACTTTGATTATCCTGTGGTTCAATAATAATTAATTTTGGAACCATGTTATTTTCTTCTGAAGTCTTTATCAAGCTAGACCAAATTACAATTGAAAGAACTAAAACAATACCGCTAAAAATGTATTTCTTTTTTTTATTAAATTTGCCCTTTTTCCAAATATACCATATCGCTAATGCCGGTAATGCTAAATACCATAACCAAATACCAATAATTATTAAAATGATAATTTTAATAATCTTTAACATTTTTTTATTTTTCCCGTTAGGATTTATTCTAAAATTTTTTAACTCATTTTTTGAGGAGCATTTCTCTTTTTCTAATAAACTACTTTTGCAATGTTTGCAAACTATAGCTTCATCAAGAACCTCTTCTGCGCAAAAAGGACATTTTTTCATAAAATTTTAATTAGTTTATAATGGCCAGGGTAATGACCAAAAAGGCTATAAAAAAGATAACTGCGCAACCGCAATTCATCGTCTTTAAAAATAACCCTTCTTTTGATTTTTCTTTTGTTAATAACTTAAAATCATTGGGTTTATGTTTCAAATCCGCCCCACAATGTTTGCATTTAATAGCTTCAGCCTTAATAGCTTCGGCACAAAAAGGACATTGTTTTATCTCTTGTAAATTCATATATTAGTAAAAATAAAAACGGACACCCGACCTGGTTGCGAAACCACAAATGGTGTCTGCGAAGACGCCTATTTGCATGCGGTCGGAGTGCCCGTTCCTGTATGCAAATAAGCCAAGGCGGCCAACATAGTTAGCGCGTACTTCGCAGGATTATTTATGGTTTCGCATTTAAAATATACCTTAAAATGGCCAAAAAGTAAAGGTTAATTTTTGATATAACAAAAAATAGAGCCTAAATAAGCTCTATTTCTTAGTACCTCGTGCTAGCACGATGTTGCGGAGAGGCAGGGATTCGAACCCTGGGCCGGCTTTCACCAGCGACGGTTTTCAAGACCGTTCCATTAGACCACTCTGGCACCTCTCCTTTTAATTATTTATAGACTTATTTTTACTGATTTTTTTGAAAAAGGCAAATTTTATTTATTAACCATTAATAAAAACACCTGTAAAGGTGTTTTTTAATTGCGGAACGGACGGGACTCGAACCCGCGACCTCTGCCGTGACAGGGCAGCGCTCTAACCAACTGAGCTACCGATCCAATTATTAATATAATACCGCTTTTAGCGGTACAGCCAAAATCTTAGCAAAAAGATTTTAGCTTGTAAAGACTTATCTTTGTCTTATCTTAGCGCCCCCAAAGGGAATCGAACCCCTACTACAAGCTCCGGAAGCTTGCGTTCTATCCATTAAACTATGGAGGCCTGTAACTGACAGCTTTATTATAAGTAAGGGCTATATTTTTGGCAAGCCAAACTATCGCTTGACTTTCTTTGTTTTTCCTATATTATGGATAATAGTTATCCATTAATAAATATTATCAATTATTTTATGATGGTCAGCAAGCAGGAGCTTGAGGCTCGTCTGGAAAATTTTAAAAAAGTAAGTCGGCAGTATAAATTGCCACTTACCCCGCAAAAGTTAGCGATTTTTCGGATATTAGCCGGCTCTTGTTCCCATCCGGGAGTGCAAGAACTTTATAAGCAAGTTAAGGAAGATTTCCCAAATATTTCTCTAGCTACGGTTTATAAGAACTTAAAAAAGTTTGTAGATTTAGGTGTAATTACCGAAATTCCTGTGCCGGGAGAAAGTCCTCGTTATGACGCCAAGTTAGATACTCACAGCCATGCGGTTGATACCGCTTCCGGCCGCGTCTACGATTTAGAGGTTTCCGCCGCTTTGCCTCTGCCCAATAAAGTTCTAGGTAAGAGCGTAAAACAGGCACAAGTTATTTATTATTTGTAAAATATAAATATTATGCTTAACATCAATTATTCCGCTCCGGATTTTAAGGGGCTAAAAGCTTATTACCAAGGTGAATTCAAGGAAATCAGCTTGTCTGATTACGCCGGCCGCTGGCTGGTATTATTCTTCTACCCGCGCGACTTTACTTTCGTCTGCCCGACGGAATTGCGCGGCTTTGCCAAGCAGGAAGGAGAATTCAAGGCCTTAGGTTGCGACATTCTTGCCGCTTCCACTGATTCAGAGTGGTCCCATAAGAATTGGTTTGAGAAAGATCTTCCGGAGGTAAAATATCCGGTCTTAGCCGACACTACCCAGAACTTAGCGAAAGCTTATGGTGTCTTAAACGAAGATGACGGTTCGGCTGACCGCGGTTTATTTATCATCGACCCCGAAGGAAAAATTAAATATATTGTCGTGTCTGCCGGTTCGGTTGGTCGGTCGGTTACGGAAACTTTACGCGTCTTAAAGGCTGTACAGAGTGGAGACTTATGCCCTCTGGAATGGCATGAAGGCGAAAAGACTCTCGGCCACGCTTAATATCAAATAATTCAGGATAGAAAAAAGTCTCTGTAAGGAGACTTTTTGCTATCTGGTAATTATTGAGTAGCTTATGTTATTATATACATATAATTATAAAAATATATGAATTATAATCTTCACCCGATTTTTGTCCATTTTCCGATTGCTCTATTTCTACTTTATTCTTTTTTGCGTCTTTTCCCCTGGCCTAAAAAATTACCAACCGTTGATTGGCATTTACCAAGAGTGGTTATTTTAGTGGCCGGTCTTTTAGGCGCTTGGCTTTCTAACGCTACCGGAGAAATCGCTAGTCATATTGCCCGTCCTAACCGTTCCATTTTGGAGATGCATGAGGGTTTTGCTGGGGCTTCCGTAAATGTTTACGTGGTCCTCCTGATTGCCGAATTATTTATCTTTTTCCAACCCGCTTGGCTGGATAATAAATATTTGAGTTTTCTCAAGCCCTTGAATTCGGTATTTTTATTTTTGAAAAAAGTATTCTCCCAAAATTGGATTATGTGGTTGTTATCGCTTGTCGGTGCTTTATTAATCGCTATGACCGGATTGCTGGGCGGCGTAATGGTCTATGGTACGGCCGCCGATCCTCTGGCCGCTCCGATTTTAAAGCTGCTTGGTCTCTAGGCCGGTTGATATGAAAAAACTGTTATTGAAAAATGATTTTCGTTTTTGGCGCCAATTAATTAATGTCTGGTCTTTTTTGTTTTTTGCCTTTATTATCGCTGATTTTTTGCAGGGCAATATTTATTAAGCAATATTAAATGCGGTCGCCACTATTTATATCAGCATTTTGGCGATTTATGTGAGCAACAAGGAATTTGAACGCTGGTATGACCGCCATGAAGAAAGCCATCCGGGAGAAATCTTTGTGATTATGTGGTCGGGGCTGGTGATTTGTCTTTTAATTTTAGATTTTATCTATGGCAGTCATTATGAAATCCCCGGTTCGGTCGTGTCCGCCTATATTGCTGTTTTAACTATTCTGGTTATTACCCGTAAATCAAAAGAATTGTATCGCCGTAAAAAGAGGCGCTAAGTATATATTGATTATTAGAAAGGACCTACAGTAGGAGGTCCTTTTGTGTTTTATTCAACTGTCACCGCTTTAGCCAGATTTCTTGGTTTATCAATATTTGTGCCCCGCTCTCGGGCAACATAATAAGCAAAAAGCTGGGTGGGGATGACAGTGAGAAAAGGATAGAGGAGGGGCGGACATTCCGGAATGGGAATAATATCATCCGCGCGATCGATAATTATCTGGTCTTTATCGGTAGTTACGGCAATAATATGTCCTTGGCGGGCGCTAATTTCCAGCAGATTATTGATGACTTTATCATATTGCCCGTCTTTAACGGCAATAAAGAAAGAAGGCATCTGTTCATCAATCAAAGCGATGGAGCCGTGTTTCATTTCTCCCGCCGATAAACCTTCAGCATGAATATATGACACCTCTTTCAGTTTAAGCGCTCCTTCCAGAGCGATGGGAAAGTTTTGGCCGCGGCCAAGAAAAAGAAAATTAGGATAATCTTTATATTTTTTTGCCAGCTTTTCTATCTCCGGTCCAGAAAGAAGAATCTTTTTTATTTTTCCCGGTATCATTTTTATCTCCTGCCATATTTTTTTCTCCTCGTTCGCCTTTAGTTGATTGCGCCAGCGGCCGAATCTGACGGAAAGGATATAGAGAACGGCCAGCTGGGTGGTAAAAGCTTTGGTGGAAGCAACTCCAATTTCCGGCCCCGCTATCGTTAGCAGGGAGACATCGGCAGTTCTAGTGAGAGCCGAGCCGTCAACATTGCAAATACTGATAACGCTGGCGCCTCTTTCTTTAGCCGCTTGTACCGCCTGTAAAGTATCGGCGGTGCTGCCTGATTGGGATATAGCAATAATTATATCTTCCGCATCGATGCTTTCGGGGAGAAATTCGGAAGCATATTCGCAATAGACGGGCAGCTTTGCCAATTCCGCAAAGAAATGTTTTGCTACCAGGCCAGCGTGCCAAGAAGTGCCGCAGGCGATTATCACCAGTTTGCGCATTTTTGCTATTTTTTGACGCCAATTATTTAAACTTAAATTTAAAGCTTGCCCGTTATCGTTTATCAAGTTATCAATCGTTTTTGCCACTACATTTTCTTGTTCAAAAATTTCTTTCAGCATAAAATGGGGATAGCTTCCTTTCTCTAAAGTTTCGGCGCTGGCTTTTAGTTTTTCCCAGGAGCAAGGCAGTTCTTCCGCGGAACTTGAATTTAAGAGGCAGCAATTAATATCTTTTTGGATAACGGCTATTTGTCCATTTTCCAAGGCTAAATATTCGTCCGCATAGCCGGCCAGCGCGTTTTTATCGGAGCAGATAAAGTATTCACTTTCTTGGCTTCGGCCCACAAATAATTCGCCTCCCAGATTGCAGGCGTAGAGACTATCCGGTTCTTGATTGTCATGAGCAACAAAGGCCGAATGCCCTTTTAAGAGAGGGGCGGTATTTATAATGGCGCTTAGCAGCTTGCCCTTATTTTTTTGTTGCCAATAATCAAGGTAATTGGCTAGAATCTCCGTGTCGGTTTCTCCATAGAATTCATAGCCGGCTTTTTCCAACCCTTCTTTTAATTTATAATAATTCAGCACGGTGCCGTTATGGACTATGCTGATTCTTCGATTTTGAGAATAATGGGGATGGGCGTTAATTTTTGTTGCCGGTCCGTGGGTCGCCCAGCGCGTATGGCCTATTCCCAGGTTGCCTTTAGGTTTTTGTTTGGACAAGGACTCGGCTAAAGCGGCGATGGCTCCTTGCTCTTTATATATTTTCATTTTTCCCTGGGAGCATAGGGCAATGCCGGCGCTGTCGTAGCCCCGATATTCCAAACGTTTGAGCATTTCTAAAATCAGAGGATAGGCGTTTCTATGGCCGATATAAGAGGCGATGCCGCACATAAGTTTAGGTTAAACGCCTCCACAGATTGAGGAAAATCGTTTTTTGCGTATTATAAATCATTTGATTTTCAATCAGGACGCCCACCGGCGCTCCTTGTTTGTCGCGGGAGATAAAAGCACATTTACCGGCGTAGATGATGATAAAGGTGGCCGAGCGGTCGTTTGTGCCCAGCCAGCGGCGCTCATCAAGTCCATGTGTTCCCCCTCCTTCAGCCAGAGAAATAGCCTTGACGTAGATGTTCCGTTTTTTTCTTTCCGTATTAAAGCCGGGAAAAGCGCGGCCGATATCGCCGCTGGCGTCTTTAGCGGAATAAACATAATATTCCTTTTCTTCTTTGTCTTTTAAAGTGTCTAATAAATCATTGAGGATTGTTCGGATGCCAGCGTCTTCTTCATATAGTTTAGTGACTGGTTGCTTGTCGGCTTGTCCGCGGATAGATTTTAATTCTAAAACCAGAGAGCTGATATCATTTTGTAGAGTTTTTATCCTATCAGCCTCGGCATCGGCCAGGTGCCGCAGCTGTTCCGGGTTTTCCGCTACAAATTTCTGCTTGGTAGCGTCGTTGTAGTAGCTGACTAAGCCTTTTTCCTTGAGTGTTTTTATAACTTCGTAGACTATGCCGCGGTTAAGTTTAGTATTTTCCGCCAAGCGCCTAACTGAAATTGGCCCGCTTTCTAAAAGCTTTAAATATATTGTCAGCTCTTTATCTGACAGACCAAGTTTTTTTAAGATAGTAATATCCATATCGTTCTTTATTTTTATAGAATTAATTATATATCTTTTATTTTATAAGTGTCAAATATTTTCTGACAGTTATTTGATATAAGTTTATTTTTTGGCTTATTATTAATTAAATAGTTTAAGTTATTTGGCACCTTTTTAAAGATAATTACTTTTTATTTTACCCCGTCTCCTATCAGTCAGTTGGTTTTAATGTTAGAATATGTATAGAGATATGAAAATATTTAAATTATTGTCCAATAATTATTTTTTGTTAGCTTTGATTTTAATTTTGTCCTTTTGCCTGCGCTGGCCTATTCTTGGACAGCCTTATTGGGGGGACGAGATTTTAAGCTTGCAGATTGCCAGGCATTTTCAAGATAATATCAGTGGATTGTTCCAATATTTACAAGCGGTTGAGGTCCACCCTCCTTTATATTATTTATTGCTGGTCGCTTGGACTAAATTATTCGGTTTTAGCGAGGTAGCAGTCAGAAGTTTGTCCCTGATTTTTGGCTTGGCCACGGTCGCGCTAGCCTATTTTTTGGGAAAGCAGATGTGGCAAAGCACGCGCGCCGCTCTGTTTGCCTCTTTTTTGGCCGCCATTTTGCCAATGTCAATAATTTTTAGCGTCGAAGCGCGTCCTTATATTATCTTTTCTTTTTTTGGACTTCTTTGCCTGTATCAGCTTAATGCCTATTTAGCCAAACCTCATTGGCACCGCTTAGTTTATTTTTCCATATTTGCCCTCATCGGTGTTTATCTCCATTATTCTTTTTTCTTGATTTTATTGCCTTTGTCCGTCTGGTGGCTGTTTAAAATGATTGTTGATAGGCGGCGCCAAGACTTTATCAGATTTTTAGCGGTGATTACTTTTATATTTTTAGGATTTTATTGGTGGCTGCCGGCGATGTTATATAAAATTTCGTTGGGAACTTACGAGTTAATGAATCTGCCGCGGACGCTTTTCCCCAATCGAGCCGTTTATTTTCTGGAATCGTCCTTAAATCAAATGATTTGGACGGTAAAAAACAGGCAAATTGCGCCTTTAGAAATTTTAGCAATGGCCTTGGCAAAAATAGCTCTGGCGGTTTCTCTTTTTCTTCTTTTCCGGAAAAAGAATAAAGAGTATTTGCTTGTTTTTTTAGAATTATCTTTTTTAATCGTTATTTCCTTGCTTATCTTCATGTTTTCTCCGGCTTCAGAAAATTATGTTAGCATTTTTGAGAAGCATATTTTCTGGCTAACGATTTTATTGGCCGTTATCATTGCCGGCGTCTTGGCTAATTTAAAAATTAAAGCCGCTTTTGCTGTCATAAGTATTTTGACTGCCAGTCTTATCACTTTTGATGCGAGGATATTATTAGCCAAAAATAGTTTTGATGCCGATAGGGCGCAAAAAGTAATTGCCGAACAGATAAATGCCGGCTTTTTGCCGGGAGATATTGTTATTGATAATTTTTCCTATGACCGCAGTAATTTAAATTATTATTTACATCCAGATATTTCTGCCGAAGGCTTCTATCCGCCTCAGCTGCTTGATTGGCGCAGTGATGCTTATGCCAGCCGGGCAACGATAGGATTTTTGGAAAACGAGGCTCAATCTCGCATCTGGCCAGTTTCCCCCGAAGCGCTGGATTTAAAAATGAATTATATTATCAAGCAATCACAACCGCAGCGAATCTGGCTGGCTTATGCCGATTATGAAAATTACGGACTGAAGGAATGGCTGGAAGCCAATGGCTGGCGCCATGCCATTTTTTCCATCAATCGCTTTTCCCCTTTGGATTTATACGTGAAGAGATAGTATTTTTATTGGTTAATTTAAAAAAAGACGCCGGTTAGGCGTCTTTTTGCGTGTAGAGGTCGCTAATTTATTCAAAGTCTATAAACAGGGCCAAATGATCAGAAACTTCATCCGGCAAGACCTTAAAGTCGTTTATTTTTATGTCCGGCGACAAGAAAGCGTAATCAGCGAAAGGAATAGATTCGAAGGGTCTATAGTTGGCATTGCGCGTCGTTTTGACGTCAAATATTTTAATTAGATTTTGCATTTTATCACCCAATCTCTCTATTGCTTGCGTGTGCAAGTCCAGATTGAAATCACCAACTATAATTTGGTGATTATTGCCGCTCGTCATTTCCAATAATCTGTCCGTCTGCAACTCTCTTTCCGGGGTATCTTTTTTGTGTTCGCCGGGGATGCCATGAAAGTTATGGATAATAAGATTTTTGTCTTTTAATATAATGGAGTGGGCGACGCGGGGGTAATAGCTATCTCCGTTCGCCATTTTTAAATGGGATGTTTCTTGGCCGCTTAGAATTTGCGTTGCTTTAAACTCTTTGATTTCAATATTTTTTCTGACGAATGAAGCGATGCCCACGCCGGTCGCCATTTCTGTAAAATATCCGTTAAAGTCTGTCAGAATTAATTTTAAGTCATCAAAAAGATTTACCCTTTCACCCGTATTCTCTTCCGGTTTATCGTATTGCCCGTTTCTTACTTCCTGGAAACAGAAAATATCAATTTCCGGGGCGTGGAGATTTAAGAAGGCCTGCAGAGCTTCGTATTTTATCCCGCACCATAAATTTAAAGAAATCAGTTTCATAAGATTTTAGGCATTATCTTTCAGAAATTTTTCTAACGATTTTAAATCTTTTTTCTCGTGGTCGTAATAATATGATTTGATTCCGACCGACTCGGCGCTTTGGACGGCTTCGGGATTATGCTCAAAATAAACAACATCTTCCTGTTTTAAATTATATTGGCTTAGCATCGTTTCAAAATATTTGGGGTCAGTTTTTTCCGGATTGTGTTGCAAGCTAAAAATCTTGTATGGAGCTTTATCAAGATTAAATAGTTTATACTGTTCATCATTAGCACCGGTAAGGATGATTTTTTCATTAGGGAAAGATTCTAAAATATTGTACATATCTTGAAAGACAATAAAATCATCATTTTCTTTTATGATAATTCCATCTACCGCATCCACTAGGATTGTTTTCATAGTTTTATTTTGTTTAAAGGGTTTTTATAAAGCTTCTATGATATTTTTCATTTTTTTGTTTATTTATACATTTAGAGTATAACATGCTGTTATAAAACAATAAACTTGCCGTCAAAAAATAGCCCTTCTGCCGAATGGCACAGAATGGCTATTTGTAATCTGCGGAGAGGGGGAGATTCGAACTCCCGAAGGGCTTTCACCCTTGCCGCTTTTCGAGAGCGGTACTTTCAACCACTCAGTCACCTCTCCTAATTTTATTTTATTATTTTCTTAATATCTTTTTCCGATAAGATTCGGAAAGTTCCGACCGGTAAGCCGCCAAGGCCAAGATTGCCGATACTGACGCGCTGCAAGTCGGTGACCTTTAATCCCATGCCAGCAAACAAACGGCGGATATGCCTTTTTTTGCCTTCGCCCAAAGTGACGGCCCAGCGATCATCTTCTTTGCGAATGCTTTTGGCACTTAAAATTTCTCCGTCTTCGGAGCGGATGCCTTCTTTAGCGCGGGCGTAGAGTTTGCGTTCGTCTAAGTCCATCCGGTCTTCGCCGGCAAAACGCACTAAGTATTTTTTGTCATGTCCGAAACGAGGATGTGTTATCTTATTGGCCAGTTCGCCGTCATTAGTTAATAAAAGCAAACCGCGGCTGTCTTTGTCAAGGCGGCCAGCAATAATCAGATTCTTATATTGCGGCGGTAAGAGGCTGAAGATATTGTCTTCACCGCTGAAACGGCGGTTGGTGCAGGTATAGCCGATGGGCTTGTTAAAAGCAATGACGATTTTGTCCGCCGCCATTTGCCCGTTTACCAGCTTGCCCCTCACTCTTACCTCTTCATCTCCTGCCACCATATCGCCCAAAGACGCCCGTTCGCCGTTAACGGTAACTTTGCCGTTGCGAATTAAAACTTCGGCTTGGCGGCGGCTGGCAAGGCCGGCTTGAGCTAGATATTTGGTCAAATAAATCATAGGTTTTGTTTTCTTTTTATCTTCAATATGCCCAAAATAGCGATGAGCAGCCAGAAGAGAACGGATAAGTCGTTTTTAAAATAAGGCACGTCGACTAGGCCGTGGATGCAGAGCGCGCTCATGGCCCCGATTAAACCGAGAGTCATCATTCTTTCCGTTCTGTCCAGCTTGCTTTGCAGACGGATAGCTTCATAGAGATAGCGGCCGATGAGCCAAGTAAAGAGCAAAGCGCCCAGCAAGCCGATTTCCGTCCAGAAATTAAGGAAGATGTTATGCGGATACATGTATATTTCCACCGGCTGCCAAACCTTTTTCTTGTATTCGTCGTTCCAAACCACTTTTCTATACCAGTCTGGGTCATCATTTTTTACGAAAATACCTTCTTGGTGGAATGTTTTGACCACTTCTTGATAATTGCTTAAGCCGGCGCCGCTGATGAATCGTCCGTCTGATAGCATCTGCATTGTTTCTTTCCATTGCTGGCGGCGAATCTGTCCGCTTAAATCCATCAAGGTCGCTTTTTTTTGGGCATATTGCCAGGCGGGAGCGGAAAATGTTAGGACAATAATTCCAGTTGCGATTAAGCCGGCGGCAATTTGGCGCGAACGCCTATTGTATAATAAGGCAACAATCATCGCTCCTCCGGCCAAGCCGATTAAAGCTCCTTCTGATTTGGCAAAGAAAATCGCCATGACAGCGGCCATGATTATCAGTAGAAGCAGTATCTTTTCGCCGGCGCCTATTAGATTGGTGCGCCGAGGATAGGAGGCAAAAGCTCCGGCCAGCAAGAAAATAATCGGCCCCAGATAAAGGCCGACGGCATTGGGATAGGAAAAAACGGAAGTGACGCGGCGCTGAGAGGCGAGGGCCCAAAAATTATTAAAGATAAATAGGCCGGTAAGCTGTTGGAAGAAAGCGACGAGACTGACAACAGCCGCTGAAATAGCCAGCGGCCAGATAAATTTTCTGCTTGAGCCTTGGCCGTGATTAATGATAACGATATAAAGCATTATCGGCTCTAAAAAATAAGCCTTGAATATTCCCAAAGCGGCATTATCAAAGCCGGCAACGGCCAGCCCGGCCCAGGCGGCGATTAAAATCCCGATAATTTCTAAATGATAGGGGTATTTTTGTCGCCGTTTCTGCCAATCATTCTTTTTCAGTCTTCGCCAGGGTTTTTCTTGAAAAAACCAAACGGCAAAAACGATGATAATCATTGCCTCAAGGCTGGTCATGGGAATCGGACCGAGATTAAAGCGGAGAAGATAAGCGGGCAGGGCGGCTAAAGTGATGAAAATTGCCCAATCTAACTTAAGAATGGCAATGATGGCAAATAAGCCTAAGCTAATTATGGTTAATATTTCCATATAATTTGATTATAGCACGAATCGCTTTGCTGTCGATTGTCTCTTTCTCTTTAAAAACGCCTCAAGATTTATAATTCTTAAGGCGTTTTTAAATTCTTGTTAGATATTTAGTTGGCTCTTTCCACGTATTCGCCGGTATCGGTGTTTAAGCGGATAATGTCGCCTTCTTCAATAAACATCGGGACGCTGAGCATAGCACCGGTTTCCAATTCTACCTGCTTGTTGACGTTGCCGGCAGAATTTCCTTTGACTCCGGGAGGGGCAGAAACAACCTTGAATTCCATTTTAATAGGCAAATCGATGGCTACCGGCTTGTTATTGAAATATAGGACGTTGACATCGGTGCCTTCTTTTAGGAACTGCACCTTGTCGCCGATTTCATCAACATGGAGATTGAATTGTTCGTAACTTTCATTATCCATGAAATAAGCTTCATCCTTATCTTTATACATGAAATTGGCTTTTTTTCTTTCTGTTTCTGCTTCTTCGGCTTTTTCCGCCCCCTGATAGGTGCGTTCCAGAACGTTGCCATTTATCAAATTGCGGCATTTTACTTTCAAGACAGCGCCGCCGCGGCCCATTTTATGATGATCAGTTTTGACGATGACGTAAGGCTCTTCGTTTAGCAAAATGACTTTGCCGGTTTTGATTTCATTAAAATTTAGCATATTGGCGCGGCGTAATTATTTATGAGTCGGAGCTAATAAGGCCATAACGCGGGCGCGTTTAATCGCCTGCGTTAATTTGCGCTGATGCCAGGCGCAGATGCCGGTGCGATCGCCGGGAAGGATTTTCATATAGAAATTGACGAAGCGGCGCAGAGTGCGGACGTCCTTGTAATCGACGTCCATTTGGTTGACGCAAAAAAAGCAGTCTTTGTGTTTCTTGTTGTTCATATAAGATTATTTTGTCTTTGGTTTAATTTTTAGAAGGGGATATTTTCAACGCGAATTTCTTCTTCTTCATCGGCGTTGATGGTCGGCAGTTCTTCTTCTTGGCGCCTGGGCGCGGCCGAGCTGCTGCCAAAATTTTCACTATTACCGGCACGGTCGAGCATAATCATATTCTCCGCCACGATTTCCGTACGGTATTTTTTGACGCCGTCATTACCGGTCCAGTCGGTGGTCTGCAGGCGGCCTTCGATATAGATCTTAGAGCCTTTTTTCAAATATTGTCCGCAGATTTCCGCCAGTTTTCTCCAGGCGACAATATTATGAAATTCCGTTTTCTTCTGCTGCTGGCCGGAATTATCGGTCCAAGTCAGACTGGTAGCGACACTGAAAGAGGCGACGTTCTGTCCTGAGGGAGTGGTGCGCACTTCCGGGTCGCGTGTCAGATTGCCGATAATCATAGCTTTGTTTAAGTTCATAGTGTTTGGAACTTAATTTTATAAACGCGCTTATAAAATCAAATTTTTAATTATAAGAGATCTTGAGCGTTGTTTAAGATGCCTTCCAGCTTCTCGTCCAAATCTTTTAATTCCGCCTTATTACTTTCATCTTTTTCCGCTTTTTCATTCTTGCCGGCGACTACTTTTTGGATTTTTTCTTTGCCGGTTTTTTCTTCTTTTTTCTCGTTTTTAACCGCGGATTGAGCCTGTTTTTCTTTTATTTTTGCCCGCTCTTCATCGCTTAGCGCTTTGATGCTGATAATTTGGTGGCGCAGAACTTCGTGCGAGAGGCGCAGAGTGCGGTCAAGCTTGGCAATAGCTTCGCGTTCGGCATCGAATTCGCAGAGGCTATAGTAGCCGTAATGATTCTGTTTGATGACATAGGCTAATTTTTTCTTGCCCCAGAATTCGCGATAGGCGATGCTGCCGCCATTTTCAGTGACTAGGGATTCAACTTTAGCCACGATTGTTTTTGCTTCTTCTTCGGTGTAGTTATTGGCTACGATGAAGAGCATTTCGTAGCGGCTCGGTCCGGATGCTTTGCTTTTAGACATAATTTAGCATAATGAGTTTAAAATTAATGTAAGATAGACCTAACATTTTTTTAAACTGCCTTAATTAAACAAAAACCCAAGTATTCTTCAGAAATCTTGAGCTTCTTAGGAATACCTTTAATTCCGTTATTATTTAAAGAAACGGAATTATTCTGCCCTGAGGCGAGAATATGGGAAAGATATGTAGATATTTTTTTGTGTTCTTAACTTATCATAAAGCTTGAAAAAAAGCAAGAGTTAGGGCATTATTAAAATATATGGATTATATTTTTATTTTAGGTACGCACCCGGCTTGGTCGGTGGCGGAAATTGCATCGGTTTTGGGGGAATCGGGCTTATATTGGGAAAATGAGCGTATTTTAGTAAAAAAAGATGCGGAAATTGCAGCGGATAGTTTAATGAAACGTCTGGGCGG
Organism: Patescibacteria group bacterium; assembly: GCA_028692765.1. Lineage (GTDB taxonomy): Bacteria > Patescibacteriota > Patescibacteriia > Patescibacteriales > UBA12465. The sequence goes on along the minus strand of JAQUWT010000004.1, from coordinate 46,322 downwards.
AACTTTAAAAATCGCTCAAATTGAAACTTTTGTGCCGGCTGATACTAATTTTGCTAAGATAGCTAAGATTTGCGCCGATATTCTGGTGAAAAAAGCGGCGCGTGGCGAAGGGAAATTGGTATTTGGCCTATCCGATAATGGCGTCGGCGGGCGTTTTGCCGCTGATAAGCTTGGTTTGAATATTAAAAAAGAGCTTAAAACCAAAGGCATTTCTGCTCGTTTGGTAACAAGCAGGGATAAAGAATTATCAAGCGTCGTTGTCGGTCAGAATAAATTATTAAGCAAAGGGGCGGAATTGATATTTTTCCGCCATGGTTCCGATTTGTTTGTTGCCCGTACTTTAGCTATTCAACCCTATAAAGATTTGTCTCGGCGTGATTTCGGCCGTCCTTCGCGCGATGACCATTCCGGGATGCTGCCGCCAAAGCTGGCGCAGATGATGATTAATTGTGCCGCCACTCGTAATTTTTCCGATACCCTGCTTGACCCGTTCTGCGGCTCGGGCACAATTATTACAGAAGCGATGCTAATGGGCTATCGGCAGCTTATCGGTACGGATTTATCGGAAAAAGCGGTCAAAGACAGTCGGGCGAACGCAGAATGGGTGCGCGAACTTTACGGCTTGGATATCCATCCCAAGTTCCATATTAAGAATGCTACGCGTTTGGCTCAATTTTTTAAACCCAAGACAATCGGCACCATTGTTTCCGAGCCCTATCTCGGTCCTCAGCGCGGTTTGGATAATATCGAAGCGGTTAAGACAGAATTACAAGCTCTGTACACCCAGGCTTTGGATAATTTCTATCAAATTCTCTCTCCTGGCGGTCGGGCAGTCATGGTCTGGCCGGTATTTTTCGGTCGGGAGTTTCTCAAACCGGCTCTGGATAAATGGAAGCCAGTTAAGGCTCTGCCGGAGAAGTTTTCCCATCTGCCTTGGGTGAAGTTAAGTTATCGCGATACTTTAATCTATCATCGTGCCGGCCAAAGAGTCTGGCGGGAATTAATCATCTTAGAAAAATAATTTTAAATTTATGAGCGGTGCCATTGACATGTTGCCTAAGGGCGGCGAAAAATTCAGCGCGCTAGGCTTTAAAAAGAAGTTGAAAACGGCAGTAAAGAGCAGCAGCCTGATGAATTCTCTATCCTCTAATCAGGAAGCGATTAATAAAGCCGTCTATAAGGCTAGGCATTTGATTGCCAAGGGCGCTTTTAAATACACTCAGCAACAAAGCGCTTTAAGCCAAATTAATAAGAGCGCCAATCTTACCGCCGGACAAAAAATATTAGTCAGAAAAGTTTTAAAGCATTTGGGCGATAGCGGTAATGTTTCTCATGCTCAGATTAATCGCGCCGATGAACAAGAAATCGAAGCTCCGCATTTAGCCAATCAGCCGCAATTGGCTAACCGTTCCGGCTTAAGCGGCGTTTCTTCTCCGGGACTTAATCGGCCCTCAGCTCGTCCGATGGTATCTATTAGCCAAGCACAAGCGGAGCGTCGCGGTTCCGGTTTGGCCGGAGGCATGGGGACACTTAATCCCAGTACTCCCTCTTCGCCGCCAAGCCGTCCGCCGATGATTCCTTTATCTCGTTAAGATAAAATCCGCCATAGGGGCGGATTTTTAAATAGAAATAATTGTAAATAAATTAGCGATTGACCAAAAAATTACAAACATCGCCGTCGCGCACGATGTAATCTTTTCCCTCGGTGCGAATCAATCCTTGTTCTCTGGCTTTGGCTTCGCTGCCGGCGTTAATGAATTGTTCCCAGTTTATCACTTCGGCGCGGATAAAGCCTTTAATAAAGTCGGTATGGATAACTCCGGCCGCTTCCGGCGCTTTGGCGCCGTGTTTTATGGTCCAGGCTCTAGTTTCGTCCGGGCCGGTAGTAAAGAAGGTGTCTAGACCGAGGAGTTTATATGAGGCCGCGATTAATTTATCCAAGCCGCTTTGATTTAAACCGAGTTCACGGACATATTCGGCTTGCTCTTCCTCTGGTAAGGAGGCTATTTCTTCTTCCATTTTGACGTTTACAGCAATAATTTCACCGTCGAGCTCTCCTATGTCGGGAATATTTTCTAAATCATCGGCGTTGAGCAGATAGATGATGGGCTTGATGGTAAGCAGGTTAAGAGTTTTTACAAAAGGCATTTCTTCTTCGGCAAATTCAAGCGAACGGGCGGCTAAGCCTTTTTCTAAGTGCTGGTATATTTTTTCTAAAATTTCCGTTTGAGCAATCAATTCTTTATTGCCGCTTTTGCTTTCTCTTCTGGTTTTATCCAATCGCTTCTCGATGCTGCCGAGGTCGGCCAGGATTAATTCTAGATTGATTGTGTCTTTATCTGCCTGCGGGTTAACGGCGCCGCTAACATGAATAATGTTTTTGTCTTGAAAATTACGTATGACTTCACAGATAGCGTCGCATTCGCGGATATGGGCAAGAAATTGGTTGCCAAGACCCTCGCCTTTGCTGGCACCAGCCACTAAGCCGGCGATGTCCACGAATTCAATGGCGGTGGGAATAATTTTGACCGGTTTAGAAACAGCCGCTAAGCTATCTAAGCGTTTATCTGGTACTTTTACCACGCCGACATTGGGGTCGATTGTGCAAAAAGGGTAATTAGCCGCCTCCACGCTTTTTTTAGTGAGAATATTAAATAAGGTAGATTTGCCAACGTTAGGCAAACCGACAATACCAATCGAAAGAGACATAAAATCTAAAATATATTATCTAACTCTTATTTGTTTATCAGAAATAAGGCAAAAAAGCAAATATAGGACCTAATTTTTGTAATAAAAAAGGAGCCCAGAACGGGCCCCTCTTTATAATATATAAAGTAATAAATAATGGCCTCGTCTGAGCTCCAATCCTGGTGAATTGTTTTTTGGCTTTTGCCAATCTTTTTCCAGGATTATGTTTGGAGCTTTGCTAACTTTAAGCTTTTTCTCTTACCAATTTCTTTGCAGAATTATTTATTTTAATTGATTTTGCTAATTTTCAGATAAAAACTTGATAAAATTTCTTTTTTAGATTCTATTAAGTCTTTTTCTTCTTTTTGATTAGCACTTTTTTCTGCTCCGTAAGCAATTTTTGCTATTCTTTATCGTGTTAGCTCCGATAAAAATATTCAAGAATTAGTGAAGAGAACTTTTTCTAACTATTGATATTATAGCATATATCTGGGGACAAAGCAAGACTGACCTTGTTTATTCTGCCAATATTAAATATATTATTTAATATTAGGTAAAATAAATGATATTTTTTCTTTTTAAGTCTAGGTATTTCTAGACTAAAAAATAATTTTTATACACAGGAAACACAAGTTATCCACAAGTTTTAGTATGTCCTTTAATGATAAACAAAAAAGCCTTAGTCCAATATTAATTAGACTAAAGCTTTTTATGATTTGAGGCTCGAGTGGGATTCGAACCCACGAATGGCAGTTTTGCAAACTGCAGTGTTGGACCACTTCACCATCGAGCCGTATTTCGGGATGTGATTATTTTAAAGGATTGCGCTTAAAAAAGCAAATTATTATATTTTGAGATCACAGCGCGCCTTCAGGCGGTAATAGTCTACAAAGGCTTTATTTTTATGCTTATAATAGTTAAAATAAGCGGCAGCAGCAATCATAGCGGCATTATCGGTGGTGTATTGTTTTTCCGGTAAAAATAAGTTAATTGTCGGCATTTTATCTTTAATACTGGCCGATAATTGTGTTCTAAGAGCATTATTTGCCGCCACTCCGCCCGCTAAAACAATGCTTTTTGGCTGATATTTATTGGCCGCTTTTAAGGTTTTATGAATTAAAGTCTCAATAATTGCTTGTTCAAAGGCAAAACAGTATTCAGGTAAGCGTTTTTTCCAGCTTTTGTCTTTTTGCAATTGATATAACAAGGCGGTTTTAAGGCCGGAAAAGGAAAAATCAAAATCAGGGGAATTAAGCATCGGACGGGGAAGTTCAAGGGTGCATTTTTTACCGCTTTGGCGATGCTCCTCGGCGTATTTGGCAATAATCGGTCCGCCGGGGTAACTTAAGCTCATCATCTTAGCGGCTTTGTCATAGGCTTCGCCGGCGGCATCATCTCTGGTTTCTCCGATTATTTTAAATTGGTAGTGTTCTTTCATGTAAATAAGGTTGCTGTGGCCGCCGGAAACTACTAGGGCTAAGAGAGGAAATTTAGGGGTCGGATGACGGTTAATAAAGTTGGCATAGATATGCCCGATAATATGGTGGACGGGAATTAAAGGTTTTTTCCAAATTAGCGATAGCGCCTTAGCGCTTTCCACCCCGGCAATAAGAGAGGTTATTAGTCCCGGTCCTTGGGTAACGGCGATTGCCTTGATGTCTTTTGCTGTGATTTTTGCCTGTTTTAGGGAGGCATCAATAGTGGGCAAGATATGTAAAACATGCTCGCGGGCGGCGATTTCCGGAATGACTCCGCCATATTGGGCGTGGATGTTTATTTGTGAAGCGATAATATTGCTTAAAATTTCCGCTTTTTGTCCGGAGGCTTTAAGGACTGAAGCGGCGCTTTCATCGCAACTGCTTTCAATGCCAAGAATATACATATATTCTTATTGTAAGGCTTTTTAGAATAAAGGCAATATTAGGCAAGAGAAGTCTTAGCTAATATGATTTTTTATTTGACAAAGCCGGAAAATATCTATACAATATTTTTGAAATTAGGAACCAAGTTTCTATTTTTTTATCCGGTCCATTCGTCTAGTGGTTAGGACACCAGGTTTTCATCCTGGTAACAGGGGTTCGATTCCCCTATGGACTACAATATAAAAGAGATTCCATATTTACGGAATCTCTTTTTGTTTGAGCTTCTGTCCAAGTTAGTTTTTGTTGAAGCTTTTTTAGGAGGGTTTAGGCAATGAGATCCGAAGATGCTCATAATTTTCAGGATATTGTCGGTCTCCCCAGAAACCATCATTTTAGACAATCTTCCAACCCCGGCTAGTTTTTACTTGTAATTTTTATCATTGACAAATTTAATAATTAATGATATAATTCTTTATTACCTTAAAAAATGAATATTATGAAAACAAAAATTGGGCTAGCGGCCGTTAAAACGCTGTTGGCTGTAATTTTTCTTTATAATATTGGCTTATTTTCTCTTTTTTCTCGGATAGATAGCGGTCCTCAACCGCCAGTCAAACCTGATTTTGGAAAAGCGGATAGGCAATATTTACATGAAAAGTTGCAGCGGGCCCAATCTTTGGGCGAACAAAATTATACCCCAGAAGTATATTTTGCTGACTTAAGCGATATACGTTTACGTGAAAAGCGCAATGAATTTGATCGTTTTGCCGTCATTGAGGCAAGCCAAACTATTAATCAGCTACTTTCTATCTTTGACCGCAGTATTAAATTTCATCGTGCTCATGATTCGGAAAAAGATTATGAAATTTTAATGGGAAGAATTAGTTTGGAACGCGACAAACATGAACGCCTTGTTGATCCTGATTCTTATTACCGAAGGTTGGCCTTAGAAAAAAAGATGGCTGTTCCTGGATATTGGTCAGGTGTCCTATTCAAGTTTTTAGCATGGCTTTGTCGAGCTTATCTAAAAAATATTTTACTTGCCCTAGTGCTCATTGTCATTTGGTGGCGCCAGGAAAAGGATAGTTGGAAGATAAGCAATCCTTTCAGTTTCTTCATTTGCGTGGTCTTTTATCCAGTTGTTATCGGCCGTGTTTGGTCTAGGGAGTTGCGTTATAGCGCTCGTCGCCTGGCGTTTGAGGTTGAATTTAGACGGCGCCAGCATAATCTTTTTGCTCTTATTGCCGATGATGAGTTGGCTTATGTGCGTAAGTTTGCCAATAGTAGTCTGCGATTTAGTGATTATCGTCTAAGACTCGATTCTGGCGGTTTGGCTATTCGTCACTCGTTACTACCGGTTATATTGGTAACCTTGGTATTGAGTTTTTGGCCACGATTTGGTGTCGCAGGTCATTATCATCAAGATGTAGTTAATTTTTCTTGCTCGGCTGTATGCTGGCATCATCCGAATATTACGAGTTTTGATGATTATTCTCTGGGGGGCGCTATTTCCGGAACGCAAGAATTTATGCCATCACTGCCATTATGCAATTTTATGTTGTTTCGCTTGTTAAATGGCAAATTAGAGGCGGGATTTCGAAGTATTCCTGACCCAATTCCTTTGAGTTTATAATTATTTTTTTATTGCCTTTTTATAGTGGCAATAGATAGTATGTAAATAATTATGTTTAATCAAAAAATTAGTCACAATGAAAAATTTAGGAATACATCTTCTCGCTTTCTTCGTCATTATGAGTCGCGGAGCTATGGGCCAGTCGGTCAACATAGAGAGCGCCATAAGTGCCGATACTTCTGCACATTTAGGGGTACTAAAGACCGAAGTGCAGACTTCAATTGCCAATTTTCGCTATGATTATAAGGCGACCGCTAGCGACGTTTTAGGGGTTACATTCCCTAAGATTTGGAGCGACTCAATAACCAAGATAAGCGGCATGGTCGTAAAAATCGGAGACGAAATAAATAATCAGTTTGCCTTTGACGGTTGGGTGACCTCCAAGATAAATAGATTTTCGGTTATGGGAGAGGTTGGCAGAATGATTGGCAAAAATCAAATTCCTTGGGATTATGTTGGCATGAGGGTGGCCAATAAATGGTTTACCGCTGAGGCTTATGGCCTTGGTTACCATCCTGTCCATAGTTCCTGGGATAACGGCGGAGTAGTTTACGCCTGGGCGGCTTATCATCCCGAACATTTGTTTGTTTCCGCTGGCGTTCAAGTTGGCCGCGATTATGAACAGTATTGGGGGTTTGTCGGCACTAAGAACATTGGGCGTTTTGGCAATTTTAGCTTTGTCAACTATGACGTCAAAACCGGAAATTTCTGGTTTCGTACCCAATCCGGCTTTGGTGAAATCAACGACAAATTCTTTTGCCAGGATTTATATATCGAGGCCACGAGCTATATGGTAGTCCCCATTTTCTTTTATAAGCACTTTAGTCCTATAAGCACCAAGGGAACGTATGCTTTAAAGATTGATGGGCGCCGTGTTGGGAACGTTGATAATTATGAACTAATTATAAGCAAGAACATCAATCATGGCTGGCTTGCTGTTGCCACTGGTATTAATAGCGAATTAATAGATGGAGAATGGCGTTTTGCCCCTTCGCTAGAGGCTTATAAATGCTGGAATACAAAAGACAGGGGAAGCTTAATTGTAGAATTTAGGTATGACGTGCTATATAAAACAGCTAGCGCTTACCTCGTCGTCAGATACTAGTTTGTTTAGTAAAGATGTGTGGCCGCACTATTAATGTAGTGCGGCTTTTTTTATGGTCTTTATCCTCCGTTATGCTATACTAAGGGTGTAAAAATTATTATTTTATATGCCTTCTCGTTCTAAAATCGGTTTAGCTCTTGGCAGTGGCGGTTTCCGCGGCTTCGCTCATATAGGCGTCATCCAAGTGCTTCAAGAAAACAATATCCCTATTGATTGTATTAGCGGAACCTCTATCGGCGCTTTAGTCGGCGCCTATTTTTCTATCCATTCCGATTTAGATTTATTGGAGAAAGAAATCGTTTTAAACAACAAGGAAAAATTGCCGACTTTGTTTGATTTGGGTTTTCGCGGCGGCTTGGTTTCGGGACGTAAATTTGAAATATTTTTAGAAAGAGTATTGGGGCGCAAGAATTTTTCCGATTGTCGCTTGCCTTTAAAGATAGTCGCTACCGATCTTGTTAGTGGGCAGGCGTGTACTTTGGAACAAGGACGTCTGGCAACGGCCGTTAGGGCTAGCACCTCCGTTCCCCTGGTATTTGAGCCCGTCAGGAGCAAAGGGCGCCTGCTGGTCGATGGCGGCTTGAGTAATCCGGTTCCGGTTAATCTCGTCCAAGAGATGGGCGCGGATAAGATTATAGCCGTTAATCTTTATCATCACCATGAATTTGTGGAGAAAAGGTTTAATTTGCCGACAGTGGCTTTGCGGGCGACCCGCATCGCCGTCCATAATCTATCTAAGCATTCTCTGCGGGGAGCTGATGTGGTTATTAATCCCGACACCTCGGCCTTTATTCAGACTAACCGGTATAAGAAATACTTTGATCCGCCGGTGGCTCAAGCCTTAATTGATATCGGGCGTCGCGAGGCCAAACGTTTTCTGCCGGATATTAAGAGTTTACTGTCATAAAGTATATACAATAAACCAGGCTGTTAGCCTGGTTTTTATCTGCCTATTTTTTAATCTCCGTGGTATAATGGTTCTATGCGTTATAAATTTTATACTACTTCCAATAAAGCCTGGGACGGGATTTTAAGCGCCATTGAGAATGCTCAGCAGTCTATTTACATCGAAATGTATATTTTTTTGGATGATACCCGCCAGACTCATGATTTCCTGGGTAAGCTGAAAGAAAAGGCTTTAGCCGGATTAAAAGTGATAGTTATCGCCGATGCCTACGGCAGTATCAGTTTGAAATCAGTGTCCGTGGCCGAATTACGAACTGCCGGAGTAGAGTTTATATTTTTTTCTCGCTGGCTCAAGCGCACTCATCGCAAGCTGGTAATTATTGATGAAAAAATCGCTTTTTTCGGCGGAGTAAATATCGAGGATAAAATACGCCATTGGCATGATTTGCAGATTCGCCTCCGCGGCCGCATTGTCAAGCCATTATTACGTTCTTTTGCTTATACTTATGAGCGTTGCGGCGGTAGAGATGCTAAAGTGTTGGCTAGCAGTCGTTTGCCTTTGGTAAAAAAGTTCAAGTCCTGGGTGATTGATACTTGGGAAATAGGTGAAAAAAAATATAGCCTTAATAATTACTATCGCCGTAAATTAATGGAGGCGCAGAGTTCTATTAAAATAGTGACTCCATATCTTTTGCCGCCGCGCTGGCTTCTAGCTTCTTTGGATAATGCCGTACACCGCGGGGTATTGGTGGAAATAATTATTCCTCAAGATACGGATATTAAATTTCTAAATAAAATAAATTATGCTAATGCTTCCCGCTTAGCTCCGGCGGGCGTGACTTTTTATCTGACCCCGGAAATGAATCATGCCAAAGTAATGATAATCGATGATAAAGAGGCTTTAGTCGGTTCACAGAATTTAGATATTCTATCTTTTAATTTTAATCTTGAATTAGGGGTGTTTTTCGAGCAAAAGCAAGCGGTAGCCGATTTGCTCAGGATTTGGAAGCGGTGGCGCGATGGCGCCGCCAAAATGAGCTTCTCCTCTCAGCGCCTCGCCTGGCACCGCCGTTGGCTGATGGCGGCTTTGCGGATTTTCTTTCCATTTTTTTGAAGCATTTTAAAGAGAGCGACGCAGGCCTGCTCTTGTTTTTTTGTGTTTTTAAGTATATAATGGACACTATTCAAAAAATAATTTATTTATCCGGCCATGCTTGAAAATAATATAAAAATTAAAGGAGCGCGTACCCATAATTTGAAAGATATTGACCTTGATTTGCCTCGCAATCAATTGATTGTTATCACTGGTTTATCCGGTTCGGGCAAATCATCTTTAGCGTTCGATACTATTTATGCGGAGGGACAGCGGCGTTATGTCGAATCTTTATCCGCTTATGCGCGCCAATTTGTCGGTTTAATGGATAAGCCGGATTTTGATTTGATTGAAGGTTTGTCTCCCGCTATTGCTATCGATCAGCGGACCGTCGGCAACAATCCGCGCTCGACTGTCGGTACGGTTACCGAAATTTATGATTATTTGCGTCTTCTCTATGCCCGGGTGGCTTGGCCATATTGCCCCCACTGCCAGACGCGCTTGAAAAAGACGGGTAAGAGTTCCGGCCGCAAGGATAAGAAAAAACAGGAAGCGAGTCATTACGCCTACGCTTGCCCGACCTGTAGCTTTACTTTGTCGGAATTGGAGCCGAGAAATTTTTCCTTTAATTCCAATTATGGCGCCTGCTCTCATTGCGGCGGCTTGGGGACGAGGACGGAAATCGACCCGGAATTAGTTTTCAGTCTGAAGCTCAATCTGCTTCAGGGGGCAATCAAGCCTCTGGCTCACGCCAATCTCAGTCCCAATAGCGCTTTGTTTGTTGAGTTGCGGAAGCTGGGGGAGCGCTATGGTTTTTCTTTGGATACCCCCTTGCAAGATATGAATGCCGGCCAGCGGGCGGCGATATTGAATGGAGATAAGCAATGGCAGGGCTTGAATGCGGAATTATTGTCACGTTATGAGGAGACAAAATCAAACTTTGTTAAACAAGAAATTGAAAAGTGTATGCGCTTGGCGGTATGTCCGGCTTGCAGCGGTTTTCGTTTAAAGCCAGAATATTTAGCCGCTAAAATAAAAAATTTAGGCATTGCTGATATTTCCGATAAGACGATTGATATTTTACGGCCTTTGCTATCCGAATGGCTGAAAGCTCCTTCTTGGAACGGCAGCCAGGCGGTTGTCCAGCCGATTTTGAAAGAAATTATTAAGAATTTAGAATTTTTAGAGAGGGTTGGCTTGTCCTATCTTACCTTAAGCCGGCCAGCCAACAGTCTTTCCGGCGGCGAAGCCCAGCGCATCCGCTTGGCCGCCCAGGTCGGCTCTACCCTTAGTGGCGTTTTATATATCTTAGACGAGCCTTCAATCGGCTTGCATCAGAGGGATAACGATAAATTAATCGCCATGCTTAAAGATTTGCGGGATAACGGCAATACTGTTATCGTCGTCGAACATGATGCCGCAATGATGCAGGCATCTGATTATCTGGTTGATGTTGGCCCTGGGGCCGGAGAACACGGCGGCAAGATTTTGTTTGCCGGTAAACCAGAGGATATTAAAAATTGCCGCCAGTCACTGACTGGAGCCTATCTTTCCGGCGCCAAAACTATTGCCAAGCGCGAGTCCTTCCGGCCGGGTAACGGCAAATTTTTGACTGTAGTTAAAGCTAGCGAACACAACCTTAAAAACATCGATGTGCAGATTCCTTTGGGTAAATTTGTGGCTATTACCGGCGTTTCCGGTTCCGGCAAGTCAACTTTAATGTCCGATATCCTGGCTAATTCTTTGAATAAGAAATTCTATCGGGCTAAAGTCGATGTCGGCGCTCATAAAGAAATCATAGGCTTAGATAATATTGATAAAGTGATAGATATTAATCAGTCCCCTATCGGAAGAACGCCCCGTTCCAATCCCGCTACTTATACCGGTCTTTATACTTATATCCGCGATTTGTTTGCCGAATTACCCGAGGCCCGTTTAAAGCGATTAAGTCCCGGCCATTTTTCTTTCAATGTTGCCGGCGGCCGCTGTGAAGCTTGTGCGGGTGATGGTGCTATAAAGGTGGAAATGCAATTTTTAAATGATGTCTATCTAACCTGTGAGGTTTGCCATGGCCAGCGTTTCCAGCAAAAAATTCTGGACATTAAATATAAGGGCAAAAATATCCATGAAGTTTTGCAGATGACCGTGAGTGAAGCTTTTGAATTTTTTAAAGACCACTCTGCTTTACGCCAGAAATTAGGCACTCTGGAAGAGGTGGGATTAGGCTATATCCATCTTGGTCAATCAGCCACTACTTTTTCCGGCGGCGAAGCCCAGCGCATTAAATTGGCGACGGAATTATCACGCCGTGCTACCGGACGCACTCTGTATATTTTGGATGAACCGACAACCGGTCTGCATTTTGCCGATATTGATCGCCTGCTTAAAGTTTTAAATATGCTGGTTGACCAGGGCAATACCGTTTTGATTATCGAGCATAATTTAGATGTGATTAAATCAGTTGACTGGGTTATTGATTTAGGACCGGAAGGCGGCTCTCAAGGTGGCTATATCGTTGCCGCCGGTACGCCGGCTGATGTTATGAAATCTCAAGAGAGCGTTACCGGCCGGTATTTGCGCGAAGTCTGCCTTTAATTGCCGCTGTTATATTTATATTAAAAAAGCTCTCCTTAAAAGGAGAGTTTTTTAATTAGGACTTTAAATATTTTCTAAAATTTTTAGCTCCAATTTGCCGGTATCGGTGTCAAGAACGGCAAAACTAGCTTTATAAAAAACCCCGCCAAGCGTTCCCGGATTAGCAATTATGACGCCGCGGTCTCGGCTTAGCCAAGGTTTATGAGTATGCCCATAAAATAAATAATTAAGTTCTTGATTTTCTCCGATGGTTCTTTCTTTATATTCAGGTTCATGAATCAAACCTATATTTAAATTATTTATTTTTACCTTTCCATAGCGTCCCAAAAAATTGATGTTTGATAGCTTATTAACTTTGTCTTGGTCATACAGTTCCTGATTGCCGGCAATTAGGAATATCTTTCCCGGCCATTCGGAATTTATTTTTTTTAGAGTTTGGCTGTTGCATAAATCGCCGCAGAAAAGCAGGGTATTAATACCCTGCTTTTTTGAATATTCTTTGAATTTATGCCAGTTAGCGAGATTGTCGTGCAAATCAGCGGCGATGGCGATGAGCATAGTCATTATTTGTCTTTGCGCAAGCGGATTTCATAAGCCATTTGTTCTAATTTGCGTAAATGGCCGCGCGCTTGATCGTATTTGGTACGGAGATAGCCGGTTAAGTCAAAATCAAGCAGGCTATTCATTATCTCTTCCGCTTTTTCTTTCAGTTCTGCCACGCTTTCATATTTTCCTTTGGCGGCTCGATTAGTGGCTAAGCGTACCATTTCGCCGATTAAATCGCAGAGTCCGCCGAGATAGCTGTCATAACCGAGATGCAAGCCGGTAACGGCATTAATTTTTTTACCGGATACGATTGCCGCCAGAGTCTTGGCCTCAACATATTCTTCAGCGGCGGCATGGTAAGCGCCCTCTTCTCTGATGCGGTTAGGACTGAAGTCTTTTTCCATTTTTTTCAGAACCGCCTCCATGCTTTTTAACTTTTCTTCAGCTAGAGCCAGCTCTTCACGCTGGAGGGCAAAGATGGTTTTTTTAGCTTGGAACAGCACGTCGTTGGAGCGGCTGATTATCTGTCGGCGCTCTTGTTCGCGTTGGCGGTAGTCATTTTTTAATTTAGTGATAAAAGCGGCGTTAATCATATTATTCTAATAAGTTTTGGCCGGGCGCTTATTATCGGCCCGAATTGGTTTTATTAATTAAATTACGCGGAAAACTTCTTCTAAGCTGGTTTCTCCGGCTAGAGCTTTGAGGATGCCGTCTTGGGATATATTGACTGTGCCTTCATTAATCGCTTCCTGCTCGATGTCATAATCGGTCATTTCTTCTTTTTGAATGAGCTTGCGGATTTCATTTGAAGACGGGATGGTTTCATATAAGCCGACTCTTCCTTTATAGCCCAGGTGGTTACATTGTTCGCAGCCGGCGCCTTTATAGAATTTAAGGGTTTTAGGAATTTCTATATCTTTATTTTTTATGCCCGCTAAAATCGATTTAGCTTGCGCCAATAAATCCGGGCTGGGCGTATCTTCAATTTTGCAATGAGGGCAGATTCTTCTGGCCAGGCGCTGGCCGATGGAAAACTCAATGGCATTGGCCAGTGACGATTTATCCACGCCCAAGCCGGCAAAACGTGAAATGGCACCGGCAGCGCTGTTAGCGTGGATAGTGGAGAGAACAAGGTGTCCGGTCATTGCCGCTTCAATGGCGATTTTTGCGGTTTCTTCGTCGCGAATTTCGCCAATCATCATGATGTTGGGGTTCTGCCGGAGCAAAGAGCGCATCGCCGCCGCAAAGGTGTAGCCATGTTCGTTGTCTATCTGCGTTTGCATGATGCCCGGGAGCTGATATTCAATCGGGTCTTCAATGGTAATTATTTTAACATCCGATTTGTTGAGTTTATTAAGAATACCGTAAAGAGTCGTGGTTTTACCGGAACCGGTCGGACCGGTGGTGATGATGATGCCCTTTGTTTTTGTCATCGCTTTGTCTAATTCTTTCTTGGCGACAGAAGTGATGCCCAATTTCTCTAAGTCTAAAGAGGCGGCTGAATTAATCAGCAGGCGGATAACAATCGTTTCGCCGTAACCGCCGGAAATGATTGATAGACGGCAATCAAATTTCTTTTCAGGCAGGTAGACGCTGAAACGGCCGTCTAAAGTCGCTCGCTTGACGTTAGTGGCGAAGCCGGCCAAGATTTTTACTTCCGAAAGAATCGGCAGATAGCTGGTTTTAGGCAAATCCAGAATATCGTGCATGACGCCATCAATGCGGAAACGAACCGCTACTCCGTTTTCTTCCGGTTCAATATGGACATCGCCGGCATCGCTGGCACTGGCCATGCTCATAATCATTTTAATCAATTCCTTAGAAGGGATGTCGCTGAGATTAATGGCTTGGCCGACGTGCTTGGTGAGGGCTTGGCCGCGGGCGTATTCTTCGGCTGTTATCTTAACGCCTCGGCCGATAGTTTGAGAAATGACGATATCATAAAGCTCGTCGACATAATCAAAATTACCAATGACGCGATAGACTTCTTCTAAGGAAGTAATACCATCCATGGCTTTTAAGACACCGTCTTGGAGCATGGTAATCATGCCGTTTTCGATGGCCTGTTGGAGGATTTTAAAGGAAGGTGCTTTATCAATGGTCAGCTGTTTTAAGTTATCGTCCATGGTAAATATTTCATAAATACCGATGCGCCCCTTGTATCCCAGGTGGTTGCATTTTTCGCATCCGCCACCGGCCTTATAGATTGTCGGTAATTTGGAAGGAATATTGATATTGGCGCGCGGAGAAATGACGGCTAATATTTTTTGTACTTTTTCTTCCTCCTCCGCGGAGAGATTGTGTTCCTCCCGGCAATAGGGGCATAACTTTCTGACTAGGCGTTGGCCGATAACGGCATTAATTGAAGGGACGAGAAAATATGGCTTTACTCCGATGTCGATGAGGCGGGGAATAACACCGGCGGCATCATTGGTGTGCAGAGTGGAGAGCACTAAATGTCCGGTAAGAGATGCTTGCACGGATATTTCCGCCGTTTCTAAATCGCGGATTTCGCCGACCATAATAACATTGGGGTCTTGGCGCAGGATTGAGCGCAGGCCGTCGGAAAAAGTATAGCCCTTGCTGGCGTCTACTTGGCTTTGATTGATGCCGGCTAGCTGATATTCAATCGGGTCTTCTAAGGTTACTATCTTGGTTCCCGGTTGATTAAGCTTATTTAAAACTGCGTATAAGGTCGTAGTTTTACCGGAGCCGGTCGGACCGGTGGTGAGAATCAGGCCGTTAGGCTTGCTGATTTCGTTCCTTAATTTTTCCAGTATTTCCGGGCGGATGCCGAGTCCTTCAAATTCCAAGGCAACCGCTTTGGAATTGAGCAGGCGCATAACCACGCTTTCGCCGTAGGCGGTGGGGAGGAAGGATGAGCGAACATCGATTTTTCCGTCTTTAAGGTGGATGGTGTAGCGTCCGTCTTGCGGTTTATTGGAAATATTAATTTTAACCTTTGCCAGAATTTTCATGCGAGTCGCTATTTTTTTCCACTTTTCCCGGTCAATTACCGCCGCTTCTTGAAGAACGCCGTCGATGCGGAAACGGATAGCGACTCCATTTTCTTCGGCTTCTATATGAATATCGCTGGAACCGACCTTAATGGCTGTTGCCAGCAACAAAGTGACAATGTCGCTGACATTGACTTCGTTGATTTTCTCGTTTAAATTTTTATAACTGGCAATGTCTTGCTTGAATTTTTCCAGGCTTTCTTCGCTTATTTCCACTCCAGAATCATATTTTTTGATTTTCGGCACGGCTTTATAGGCTTCAAAAGCCTGGTCAAGACTGTTTTGGGAAACCAGGTATAGTTTGGCATCGGCAAAATATTGTTCATTCAAGCGTTGAATTTCCAAAGCGATTTCTTCGTTCGGCTCCAGGCAGGCGACGCGAATATTCTTGCCGTCATAGAAAAAACAGACCGCGTTAAGTTCGCGCGATCGCGCTTCCGGAATTAGAACTAAAGCATCCGGGCTGATAGGAAAGCCGAAGAGATTAACATAAGGCAGGCCGATAGCGGCGGCATTTTCTTCGGTTTGTTTTTCTATTTCTTTTAATTTGATTTCCTGCTGTTTTTTAGCAAATTTACCCTGGACGCTGTCTTCGTCTTTAGCGGCCTCTGGGTCAATCAAATTTTCTATCGAGGCGATGTCGCTCATAGCGGCTTATTTAATAGCCGCGGCCTGTGCGCCGATAATCGGCGGCCGTGGCCGCGGCTGCTTGAGATAATTGAAATTTTTGTGTTAGCGTTTGCGCTGGAAGATTCTTTCCAGCTTGCTTAACCCCTTCTTTTCTTGCAAGTGGATATAAAGGCTCGTCCAAGTGGAAATCTGGAAAGTGTTGAGAATAGAGGCGGCTACCAGCATGGCGGCAAGAGTCAGGATAAAGCTTAAAGCGGTCAGCAGGGGCAGGTATAATTGGAGGGAGAGGAATAGAAGAGGCAGGAAGAAAAGTGAAATGGCGGCAAGAGTCACGATGCCGACGGCAAAGTTTATCAAGAAAAGAATCAGAGACATTTCCAAGCTAACCAGCCAGTTATTTTGAAATATTTTCCAACCCTTTTCCATCGCGGCGACAAAACTCAGATTTTCTAAGACTCTGGCGGCGATAGCATATTTAATAATGAAAGCGATAGATAAAGAGATAGGAACAAAAATAACAAACAGCAGGGTGTAGGCTAAAGCTAATACGCCCGCATCTGTAATCAAGAGAAAGACAAGGGGAAGGCTGATAATTAAGAAACTTAGAGTAATAATGATATTGCCGCTGATATTAAGGCCGAGCAGGTTCCAAAAATGCTTACGTCCGAAAACAAGGCCTTCGTGGATGCTTAAACCGGTTTTCTTCTTTTTGTTTAATATTATCTGGGCGCTGTGTTCCACTAAAGCGGCTTGAGAAACGATTGCCAGATACGCCATGATGATTATCAGGGCCAGGGCTAAGAGCAGAACTGTGACCAAAGACCAGAGAGCGGCCGGGTTGCTGGCTGCTAGAGAGCCGATGCCGGCATAGAAACTGGGGTTGAAAAGATTATAGAGCATGAAGACGCCGACACTGACGAAACTGCCTCCGGGATTGTTATTTAAACCTTGGGAGATAATCTGGTATTCTCCGCCGAGGGCGGTTAGAGCGGCAAAAAGTCCGAAAAACCAGAGATAGCGATAGCGCTTGGTAATATTCCAAGCTTGCTTAAGAAAAAAGCGGTAGGAAAACATAAAAGATTGTGTTAATTTTACTAAGATAATCATTTAAAACCAAAACCGTCTTCGATTGAAAAATTCGGCTAGGTTTGCTACCATTATAACATATTTAATAAATTATTACCAAGCATTTATGGCTCATGTGAATACTAGTCCGGACTCAATTTTGGAAATTTTGGACAGGGGGGTTGAAAAAGTTTATCCTAATCGGGAAAATCTAGAAAAAAAACTGAAAAGCGGCGAGGTTTTGCGTTTATATTGCGGCTTTGATCCCAGCGCTTCTTCTTTGCATATCGGCAATGCCATCGCTTTGGCTAAGCTGGCTCAATTCCAGCGTCTCGGCCACCAGGTCATCTTTCTTATCGGTAGTTTTACCGGAATGATTGGCGATCCTACCGACAAGGGGGCGGCCCGCAAGCAACTCAGCCGGGAAGAAGTGATGGCAAACGCGGTTAATTTTCAAAAGCAGGCCGGCGCCTATCTTGATTTTAATGGTGATAATCCGGCGGAGTTGAGGTATAACAACGAATGGCATGATAAGATTTCCTTCAAAGATTTAATCGGTTTAGCTTCTAATTTTACCGTTCAGCAGATGATTCAGCGGGATATGTTTCAGAAAAGATTGGCAGAAGAAAAACCGGTATTTTTACATGAGTTTTTATATCCTCTCGCCCAAGCTTATGATAGCGTGGCCTTGGATGTCGATGTTGAAGTCGGCGGTAATGACCAATTATTCAATATGATGTGCGGCCGGGACCTTCTTAAAGCTTTAAAACAGAAAGATAAGGATGTTTTGACGCTTAAGCTTCTAACAGACAGCGAAGGCAAAAAGATGGGCAAGAGCGAAGGAAATATCGTGATGTTGGATGAGACTCCTAATAATATGTACGGCCAAGTGATGTCTTGGGCTGATGGCGTTTTGCCGTCTGCTTTTGAGCTATGCACTTTTTTGCCTTGGGAAGAAATAAAAGACATCCAAGCGGGCTTGTCTGCGGGCACGCTGAATCCGCGCGATGCTAAAATGAAACTCGCCTGGGAGATTACCAATATTAATCATGGCCGAAAAGAAGCAGATGCCGCGCAAGATTATTTTATTAAGACTGTTCAGAATAAGGAGATGCCCGAGGAGGTGGAAAGCAAAGCCGTGCCCGCTGGTACCTACAAGATTGCCGATTTGTTGCTTGTCTTGAATTTATGCGCCAGCCGAGGGGAGGCGCGCCGTCTTGTTGACCAGGGCGGCATCAAGATTGGTTTAGCCGATAATATGAAAACGCTCACCGACAGCCAGGCGGAAATTACGGTGTCTCCAGGCTTAATTATCCAGCGGGGCAAGCGCCAATTTATTAAGATTTCTTAGTTATTTGATTATGTTTTTAGTCAGCTTGAAAGATAAATTAGCTTCTTTATTATCGGTTTCGGCCGATGATTTCGTCTATCCGATACCCGCGGAGTTAGGCGATTTAAGCCTGCCTTTGTTTGCCTTAGCTAAAAGTTCGGGGATGAGTCCGGCCGCTTTAGCTCAAGAGAAAATTAGATTGTTGGAACAGTCGGATTTGCCGGCAGCTATTCAATCTTTCCAAGCAGTCGGTCCCTATCTTAATTTCTTTTTTAAAGCCGGAGTGTTTAATCGGGATGCTTTGTCAGACATAGAAAAAGCAGGCCATGATTTCGGTCGCATGGCTGTCGGCCGACAGCAGAGAATAATGCTGGAATATTCTAACGCCAATACTCATAAGGAATATCATATCGGCCATTTACGCAATCTATTTTTTGGCGATGCGGTTTACAGAATCTTGGCCTTTAATGACTATCAGGCGATTCCCGTTTCTTATATTAACGATTTTGGCATCCATGTCGCTAAGACCTTGTGGCAATGGCAACGCGCTAATTATAAAGATTCAGATGCTCCTAAGGGCTGGCTTTTGGGCAAATGCTATGCCGAGGCTTCCGGTTTATTGTCTCAAGCCGAGGCTCGGGAAGACGGAGGCGCTGAAAAAGAAGAGATAAAGAAAGAAATTTCGGCCGTAATGAAAGAAGTTGAAAGCCGGCAAGGGAAAAATTACGAGTTGTGGCAAGAAACCAGGGATTGGAGTATCGCTTATTTTGCTGAAATCTATCAGCGCTTCGACGTTAAGTTCGAACATATTTTTTATGAAAGCGAAGTCATCGGTGACGGTCTGAAAATGGTGGCGGAATTTTTACAGAAAGGAATATTAAAAAATAGCCAGGGAGCGGTTATCGCCGATTTAGAGGAATATGGTCTGGGTGTTTTGCCTATTATCCGTTCGGACGGCACCGCTTTGTATCCGGTCGCTGATTTGGCTCTGGCTAAGTTGAAATTTAACGATTATCATTTGGATGAATCCGTCTATGTTGTTGATATCCGCCAGGGTTTGTATTTTAAGCAGTTGGCAAAAATTTTCGAACTGGCCGGTGAGACTTTCAAAATTAGCCATCTCGGCTATGATTTTGTCACTTTAAAAAGCGGCATGATGTCTTCGCGCAGTGGCAATGTCATCACTTATAGCCAGATTTGGGAGGAAGCTTATAGCCGCGCCCGCCAAGAAGTATCTTCTCGCCATCAAGATTGGGAATCTGAACGCGCTGAGGCCGCAGCAGAAAAATTGGCGGTGGCGGCCTTAAAGTTCGAAATGTTGAAAGTCAGCGCTGATAAGGTAATTACTTTCGATGTGGATGAGGCTTTACGCTTCGACGGCTTTACCGCCGCCTATTTGCAATATACGGGCGCGCGCTTAGCTAGCATCCTAAGGAAAGAAAAGCCAGCTGACGCTGATTATTCCATGCTGTCCAATCGCCGAGAGCTGTCTTTGACCTTGGCTATGCAGCGCTTTCCGGAAGTAGTGGCTAAAACAGGCCTTCAGCGCGATCCTTCCATTTTGGCGCGCTATCTGTTTGAACTTTCTCAAATTTTTAATGACTATTACCATGAAGTGGCTATTTTAAAGGCAGAGCCAGCTTTGCGCTTTGCCCGGCTTGGTCTTTTAGGTTCGCTCCGCTTAGTTTTAGAAAATGGCTTTGCCTTGCTCGGTTTTGATTACCTGGAAGAAATGTAGCCGTTTTATTTTAGATTAATTATAATCAACCTTAATATATATGAGTAAAAAAGATACGGATAATTCTTTGGAACAGATTGTTTCCCTTTGCAAGCGCCGTGGTTTCGTTTTTCCCTCTTCGGAAATATATGACGGCTTCACGGCTGTCTATGATTTCGGCCCTTATGGCGTAGAGTTGGCTAATAATATTAAAAAGGAATGGTGGCGGGCAATGACCCAGCTGCGCGATGATGTCGTCGGTCTGGATGCCGCTATTTTTATGAGCCCTAAAGTGTGGCAAGCTTCCGGCCATGTTAAAGGTTTTTCCGATCCTTTAACTGAATGCCGCCAGTGCCACAGCCGTTTACGTTTGGACTCTTTATTGGAAGAAGCTGGTATTTTTGCCGATGAAAAGATGTCCGAAGAGGAAATAAACGGTATCTTTGAAAAGAATCGAGAAAAAATCAAGTGCCCTATTTGCGGCTCTTCCGATTTTACCCCGGGCAAGAATTTTAATTTATTGGTTCAGTCCAATCTCGGTAATTTTACCGGCGACTGGTCGAAAGACCCGACTTATTTGCGTGGCGAGACTTGCCAAGGAATTTATGTGAATTATAAGAATGTTTTAAATTCCGCGCGCGTGAAGGTTCCTTTCGGTATCGCTCAAATTGGCAAAGCTTTCCGTAATGAGATTACTGCCCGCCAGTTTATTTTTCGTACTCGCGAGTTCGAACAGATGGAGATGCAGTATTTTGTAAAGCCCGGAGATGATATGAAGTATTTTGAACAGTGGCGGCAGCTGCGCTGGCAGTTCTATCTTGATTTGGGAATCAAGGAGGAGCATTTGCGATGGCATAAGCATGAAAATTTAGTTTTCTACGCGCAGGAAGCTTATGATATTGAGTATCAGTTTCCTTTCGGATTCAAAGAATTAGAAGGCGTGCATGCCCGAGGTAATTACGATCTTTCTGTTCACAGCCAGGCTTCAGGCGCCGATTTGAATTATCTCGATCCTGTTGATAACGAGAAATATATTCCTCATGTGGTCGAAACTTCCGCTGGCGTCGGCCGCACTTTTTTGGCGGTGATGACGGAAAGCTATCGCGAAGAAGCGGTTGGCGATGAATCCAGAATAGTCTTATCCTTGCCGCCGCGCTTAGCGCCTATTAAGATTGCCGTTTTCCCCTTGCTGAAGAACAAGCCGGAATTAGTGGAGAAAGCGCGGGAAATTTATAATAGCTTGAAGCTGGATTGGCGCTGTGAATTTGATGATAATGGCAATATCGGCAAGCGCTATCGCCGCCAGGATGAAATCGGTACGCCCTATTGTTTGACCGTTGATTTTGATACTTTGGAAAAGGGCGAGCTGACTATACGCGAGCGCGATAGCATGGAGCAGATTAAAATAAATTCCGATGAGGTAAAAAAATATTTTCAAGATAAGTTTTAGAAATAAATTTTTTTGATGATAAATTTTAAAAAAGAGCTGCGGCTCTTTTTTGTTTTTTCATTTTTGGCTAAAAACTATTGCTATAAATTTACGCGCGCGGTATAATATAAGCAACTAGTAAAAAAATATTTCTAAAAAAATTTTTTAAATTTATTTAGAAAAAAATAAATGGGAAATTTCCCAGGAAGGAGGTGATAACTATGGCTACTAAAAAGAAAGTTGTTAAGAAAGCAGCTCCTAAGAAAGCTGTTAAGAAGGCTGTGAAGAAAGTTGTTAAGAAAGCAGCTCCTAAGAAAGCTGTTAAGAAGGCTGTGAAGAAAGTTGTTAAGAAAGCAGCTCCTAAGAAAGCTGTTAAGAAGGCTGTGAAGAAAGTCGCAAAGAAGAAATAAAACTCTGGTTTTATTAATTTTTGAAAATTATACAAAGGCCGCCCGTAAGGGCGGTTTTTGTATCCCGTTTATTTATTTTTTATCTCCCGCCCATCAAGTATTTGTTAGAATTGCTCCATGCGCTTTTTTATTATTATAATTATTGCCGCTACGGCGGTGTTTTCTTGGTCTGGTTTTAAAACTTCTAGGGCCGAGGCAATCTTTTTTAATGTCGGCCAGGGTGACTCTTTTCTGCTGCATACTCCAGGGGGATTAAATATCCTTGTTGACGGCGGACCGGACTGGTATACTCTTTACGCCTTGGGTCGATATTTTTCCGGACACCGACCGGTTATTGATTTATTGATTTTAAGCCATGGGCATGATGACCATTTATCTGCTTTACCGGAGCTGGCCAGACGCTATCAAGTTAAGCGCGCTTTTCTGCCCGCTCGCATTAATGGTGATGCCGGCTCCGCTCTTTTTTCTTCTTTGACTGAGTCTGGGGCTGTTATCAGCTATCCGGCAGACAAGTTGTGTCTGGAATTAGAAACTGACTGCCGCCTTTGCTTGTTTCCTCCGGGCAAAGAATTTTTAGACAGTGACGATGATAATGATTTATCTAGTGCCATTAACTTTAATTGTGCCGGCTTAAGCCTTAGTGCCGCCGGTGACGCTAGCGGCCGCAGAGAGCAGGCGCTTTTAGCGGAGGCGGATGATTTAAGGGCGCAGATTTTAAAAGCCTCCCACCATGGCTCCGCTTATGCCAATAGCGAAGATTTTATCGAAGCGGTTAATCCCGGGGCTCTTATTATTTCTGTGGGAGCTAATAATTATGGCCACCCTGATGCTAAACTTATTCACAGGGCGCAACTTAGCGGTATTAAAGTATGGCGGACAGACGAAGATGGGGATATACTATTTTATGCTAAAAATAGCCAATTATATGTTAGTAAACCTTGGTAGGGAGGGCTTGAATTTGGCTGTGGATAACACTATTGACAAAGTGTTTTTTAAGTGATATATTAAATGGTTGCTTAAAACACAAAAAGGCCGTTTGAAACGGGTCAGGCACGACAAGCATGGGGACTTTCTTGCTAGGGTTTTTTGGGCCTACCACTGTCGCTTTTAGCAGGCGTTAGTGGTGGGCTCGGTAATTCCTAGAAGAAATTTTCTTGCCTACCCGTTTGAGACGGTCTTTTTTATATATTGACAAAATATATAAGTTATGATAAGTTTATATGTTATGCTGTGGTGGCATAATCTAATAGTTGTTTAACAAAAATTATAAATCCCATGAGCTTATTAAATGTTTTATTTTTTTTAGCAGCCGTAGCTGTTTTGGCCTATTATGTTTTAGGCGTAACTGGCGCATCAGTAAACAGAAAACCAATTGGGCCAACTACCAAAAAAACGCGTAATTTATTACTTGTTTTGGGCGTAGTTCTGTTATTTATATCTTTGGGGGTGAAAACCGTTAGCAGCGACTCCCGTGGTTTAAGGTTTAATTTTGGAGCTATATCTTCACAATCACTTGAGCCGGGCCTTCATTTTAATTGGCCAATCATGCAGACTATCAAGACGGTATCTATCCAGCCCCTAGAAATAAAGACCGATATACCGGTTGATGGCAGTGGGGCGATCACCAAGGACAACCAAACTATTGGCGCCCAGTTAACGCTCTTCTATGTTTATGACCAAGAGAAGCTTCCTTTGATGTGGAAAGACTTCGGAGAAGAAAAGTTAAGAACAATTTTGTCTAAGTCGATGACTGAGTCTTTTAAAGCACAGGTTGGAAAGTATGATATTTTTGTTTTGCCAATGTCTCAGGACACCATTCGCTTGCAGACTTTGCGGCAGATTAAAAATATGATGGCCGCTTACCCCCTTTTTGTTACGGAGTTGAAAATTACCAATTATGATTGGTCTGATGACTTTGATGCTCAGATTAAAGAGACCATGAATCGTTCTCAGCAAGTAAAGCAAAAAGAGCAAGAGTTGCTAATAACCGAACAGGAGGCTCAAAAGAAAGTAAAGAATGCAGAAGCTGAAAAGACTGCTTTAGTAACCGCAGCTGAAGGTAAAAAAATAGCTGCTGGTTTAGAAGCCGAGGCTAAGGCTTTGGAGGGGGAAGGAATACGCAAATATAATGAGGCTGTAGCTAAAAATATGGCCCTAGAAATTCAATTGCGTCAGTTGGATATTGAGAGAATAAAAGCGGAGCGTTGGGATGGTAAGTATGTGCCTACAAATAATTACGGGCCGATACCAGTTGAAACTGGGCATCTCCAACCACAATCACCAAGCCGATAAAAATTTTTTTTATACCTAAAACGCGACGAATAGTCGCGTTTTTCTTTTGTTTAATTCTTTGTTAATTATTTATCGTCGTAGCTGCGCCTCATCTATTAGAATTTGGCTAGAAGAAGCTGTTTCTGTTTCCGGAGTTGAGGTAGCAGTTTTTCCGACTAGGCAGACTTCTTGCCAGGGTACATAGTGGGAATTGAAGCGTCTGGTTTTTTCCAGAGGTGTACTCGTTGCATTTTCCGGATAGATGACGGTGTAATCGAAATAGGCGTCGGCACCGTTATGGGCATGTTCGGTGCATTTTTTTTCTCCCGGCGCTAATTCGTCGCTTTCTACTATTTTAGTGGCTGGCGGCTTAACGATATTATATACTACCGGTGTGGTTGTGGTGGCGCTTCTTCCGTCTTTTGTCCCCCAGAAATCGAAATAGATATCGTTTCCTTCAATGCGCGACTGGATTAAGATTGCTTTGGGGGTATCGTTGACAAAGCGGACATCGGGCCACGGATCGTAGATAGCGGCGTCGGTTCCTGCGGGTTCGTAATAGGAAACGCGGTAGGAGTGGTTTTGTCTGGCGGTAATCGGCAAGCCTGAAGCTAAAGCCGAGCGGAAAACAGTGGTGCCTATTTGGCAAAGGCCGCCGCCATACTCCGGGATAGTTTTATTATCCTTAATAACTAGTTCCGGCAGATAACCGGTACTGGCATCTATTTCCCCCAGAGTCTTGACTAAGGAAAATTCTTCGCCCGGCTTGATGAGCATGCCGTTGACGGCGGCCGCCCCTACTTCTATATTATGCCGGCGATTGGCGGGAGAGCCCGCGAAATTTGAATGGCCGGTGCCGATTACCTCTTTTATATCAAAATCTTCTGCGCTGGCAGGAGCTAGAGTTTTGACGATTAAGGAAATTTGCACCTCATTCTGTTCGGAAGAAGCAAAATATTGGTTGATAATTTCCGTCGCGCTGGCGACAGAGTCGAGTTCGTAGCCGTCTTTTCCTAATTGCCAGCTGGAGACTTTATTGTCTTTTATTTCAAAGCGTGGGTCTTGCGGCAAGATGTTGATTTTATTGGCGATGTTGTCTTCGAGGTATTTAGCGATTCTCTCAGGACTGAAGGCGAGATTTAATTTTCCGCTTTGTTTGCGCACGTACAGCCAAGAGGCGATTTCTTCCTGAGTAACCGGCCAGGATTCATTCTGGAAGGTGAGAGTCAAGGGATTGCGGCTGAGATTGCCGGCCTCGCTTTCTAGGCCGGTTAAATCACGCGCATAAATTTCTGGATATTCTGTTTCGGTTTTAACGCTTATCGGTTCGGTGGAGAACATCTCCAGTCTGGTTCTAATATCGCCAAACAGAGCTTTCCAGTCGATGGTCTTGCCTGGTCTTTCCGGCGTAATTTCAATGTTATTTTTTGTAAAGACAAAAGCGGCATCGACCGCCGGATAGAAAGCATCGGTCAGCGAAGCTTGAACCGTTTTTTTGATTTTTTCTTCGTCTAATTCGAAAGTCGGTTTGATATATATGTTTTTAGGTCCGAATAGCTGCCGCCACCAGCGCATCAGCAAACCTGGCTTAGTATGAGCGCTTAAAGAGGCTTTAATATTATCATCCGTATAATGAAAATTTGGATAAGATAAATCGGCATCGAAGGATACGGATGTTGCCGGCAAAGACAGAGACGAGTCTCCATATTTGAGGGTTAAGCCTTTTTCGGCCATCGCTTGGTATTCTTTTTTTATTATCATTTCTGCTTGACCCTTGTCGAGGCCGCTAATATCTAAGCCGCCGAAATGCAAATTGTCGCTTAAATTCGAGTCGGATTTTCCGACATTGGCCGTTAAGACCGCTAAAAATAAAAAAACCACCAATACGGCGATGATGGCGATGATTGATGAGTGTTTTTTTGACATATTGGCGTCGCTAATTATCAGTGCGCAGGAGCTCGTTGAGAATGTCGGCTCTTTGGTCGCCGATAGAAAAATTTATTTTTTGTCCTATTTCCGGTATTTGCGGCAATTTATTTTTTGGCCAGTAGATAAGGGAATTGCTGTCGTCTTTGAGTATTATTTGGTCATCGCTGAATCCCGCCACTGTCAATTCGTAATTCATAGCTAGTCTTTAAAATTAACAGCAATATTTTCCGGTTTGGTTTTTAGTAGGGAAACAGTAAGGACGCCATTTTCCAAATCGGCTTCCACTTTGCGGGGGTCGACTTCGGCCGGCAAAATGATTGAGCGTGAAAATGGGCCCCAGTAGCATTCGCGATAGAGATATTGCTCATCGGCTACTGTTTGGGGCTGTTTTCTGGTTCCGTGGATGGTCAATAAATCATGGTGGAGGGACACCTTTAAATCTTCCGGTTTGGCGCCGGCGATGGTGGATTGTATAATGATTTTTCTGTCAGTCTGATAAACATCTATCGAAAGCTGCCCTTCGGAGACGGCTTCTTTTTCCATCCAGTCGCTGATGCTTGAGGCGTCTTCCGTCTGGACTAGGTGATGTTTATTGCCAGAAAAAAATTTTAACATATGAGAAAAATAATGTGGGCCCGACCCGACTCGAACGGGTGGCCTTTACGATGTCAACGTAACGCTCTAACCAACTGAGCTACGAGCCCTTATTTTCTTATTATATTGTATAGGTGCGAACTTGGCAATATTATGTGCGCCTAGATGGACTTGAACCATCGACCCCAGCTTTATAAGAGCTGTGCTCTAACCGACTGAGCTATAGGCGCGTGTTTATGATTCAAGGATTCGCAATTAAAATCCGGCAATCGTTTAATTTCGAATCAATGCTTCTCCTTTATATCATTAGATTTTGTTTTTATCAAGCTTGTCTTTCAGGGCGGGGATAAATTTTTTTTGCCACTCTTCCCGGCTGAAAGGGAGGATGGCGCTGGCAAGGCGGGCATTGCCGGCCGGGGAGTAATTTTGCAGCATCTCTGTGGCCGATAGGCCTTTGGCGGCCTGTATCAATATGAATACACCTTCTGATTGCGGGTCGGCGCCGGCGATAAAAATAAATTTTGCCTCAGTAACGCTGGCGCTTATTTCTTCAAATATTTCTTGGACATCCAATTGTCCGCTGACAAGGGCGGAAACTTCTTCCTTTTCTTCCAGCCACGACCAAACAATCATCCCCTGTTCTTCCGTCTGCAGATTATTTAAAATTTTGCCCCAAGATTTTAAGACTGCTAAGGGTCGGGAGCGGTATAGTTGGTTAATTATTTCTTCTCTTCTAGCGCCCAGTCCGATAAGTTTTGAACTTGTGAGCAGGGTGCGCGGCGTCAGATTGGCGCTTTTATAATTTTTGGTCTTGCTAATAATACCGGCGAGCAGGCAGGTAGCGATATCCTCATCAATCGATTCCGATGATTGTTGCTTTATCAGGCTATATACCATTTCTGCGGTGGAGACGACGTTTAAGTCAAGATAGTTGATTTGGCCATATTCTTCATTATCCGCTTGATGGTCGATATTAATGACGGTCGTTTTATAGAAGAATTCTACATTATTGTCGTAAATCGCTCCCAGGGATTCAAAGTCGGGGGCATCCAAAACAAAGACTAAATCATGCTTGAAACCGCTGGAAGAGGTGCTGATATCTTCGGGGTTGAACCAACCCTTTTCCGGGGAAATAATGAAGTTGAGTTTCTGGCCGTCGACCGTATATTTTATCTGGTTAATAGTAGCCTGGCTGATATCTAAGGAGACAATGAATTTACGCAGGTTTTTTAGAGAACTTTGAATTTTTTCGAATGAGGGCAGAAAACGCCAAGCGGCCGCGGCTTTATTGGCGCCCGCATCACCCTCCGCTAAATAGGCAGCTATCTCCGTTTTTTTGCCGAGTTTTTTCAGGTATAAAAACAAGCCCAGGGCCGAGGCTATTGCGTCGCCATTCCAGTCAGCGTTAAAGACAATCAGGATGTTTTCCGCTTTGTCTATCTGCTTGAAAATTTGTTGCTCTAAAGTAAGCATCTCCTTGTTTTTCTTAGTTTTTCTCATTAGCCCGACCATTCAATATATAATTATTTTTTGCTAGAGTCAAGGCAATTTACGGTTGACGCAATGGCATATTTTTGGTAATTTAAAAGGTATGAAAAACGAATTAGCCAAAACCTACGAACCGGCCTTATTCGAAGATGATATTTATCATCTTTGGGAAGATTCTGGTTTTTTTAATCCGGATAATCTTGATTTGCCCGCTAATGCTCCCAGTTATACCATTGTTCTACCTCCTCCTAATATTACCGCTAAATTACACCTTGGTCATAGCGCCATGCTTGCTATTGAAGATTTGATGGTGCGTTATCGCCGGCAAAATTCCTATCGCACCCTCTGGCTTCCGGGAACTGACCATGCCGCTATCGCCACCCAGAATATGGTGGAAAAAAAGATTTTTTCGGAAACCGGCAAAACTAGGCATGATTTAGGGCGGGAAGCTTTTTTGGAAGAAGTTAATAAGTTCGTGGCCGAGACTCAGGCGACAATTTTGCGCCAGACGCGCAAGATGGGCGCTTCTTTGGACTGGTCGCGCCTGGCTTTTACCTTGGATGAGCCCCGCCAGCAAGCGGTGCAGAGGATGTTTCTCGACATGTATAAAGAAGGCGTGATTTATCGCGGCGAGCGGATAGTTAATTGGTGCCCGCGCTGCCATTCGACTTTGGCGGACGATGAAGTGGAGTATAAGGAGCAGAAAGCCTTTCTTTACACTTTTAAGTATAGCCCCGATTTTCCTATCGCTATTTCTACTACTCGTCCGGAAACTAAATTAGGCGATACTGCCGTGGCCGTTAATCCTAAAGATGAACGCTATCGACAATATATCGGCCAAGAGTATCAACTTGATTTTTGCGGTCAAGCTTTAAAAATTAAGATTATTGCCGATTATAATGTGGAGATGGATTTTGGCACCGGCGCCTTGGGGGTAACTCCGGCTCATTCGGCGGTTGATTGGCAGATGGCAGAAGCTCAATCATTGCCGAAAATTAAAGTTATTGATGAAGATGGCCTTATCCGCGAAGGCTTCGGCAAATTTAGCGGTTTGAGTGCGATTGATGCCCGCGAAAAAGTGGTTGCCTCTTTGCGTAATCAGGGTTTGATGATTGGCGAGGAAGAAATAGTCAATAATCTTTCTTGCTGCTATCGTTGCGATAGCCCGATTGAACCACTGCCTTCCAAACAATGGTTTATTGCCGTGGATAAGCCCCTATCTCGTTTAAACGGCAAATCTTTGAAAACAGCCGCTATCGCCGCCGCCAGCGGTGGCGAAATTACGTTTTTGCCGGAGAGATTTAATAAGCGTTATCTTGATTGGATGGAGAATCTGCATGATTGGTGCATTTCCCGACAAATTTGGTTCGGACACAGCATTCCGGCCTGGTATCGGGATGAAGAAATATATGTCGGCGAAGAAGCGCCAAACGGAGAGGGCTGGATTAAAGACGGCGATACTTTAGATACTTGGTTTTCTTCCGGGATGTGGACTTTTTCCACTCTCGGCTGGCCGGATAATTTTAAAAACGGAGTTAAGAGCGGCGATTTGGCGCGTTTCCATCCGACTCAAGTGCTGGAAACCGGCTATGAAATTTTGACGCTCTGGGTGTCGCGCATGGTGATGATGTCATTTTTTGCTTTAGGCGAAAAGCCTTTTTCCCAGGTTTATTTGCACGGCACGATTTTGGATAAGGCCGGCAAGAAGATGTCGAAATCGAAAGGCAACGGCGTCGATCCCTTGGAAGTGATTGCCAAATACGGAGCCGATGCGGTGCGTCTGTCTCTGCTGATGGGAGCGACTCCGGGCAATGATTCCCGCTACAGCGAAGAGAAAATAGAGGCCAAACGAAATTTTATCAATAAGCTTTGGAATATATCTCGTTTTATCTTAAGCGATTTGGACGATAGATTTTTATCCGCGCCTCTCGATGTCCTGCCCGAAGCTAAAACTTTAGCTGATTCCTGGATATTGAATGAATTATTTTCCGCCCGCAGCATCGTTGATTCCGCTTTGTCTGAATCTAATTTTTCCATAGCCGCCGAAGCTTTATATGACTTCACTTGGAACAAGCTGGCTGACTGGTATTTGGAAGCGGCAAAAGTGGAGAAAGGCAAGGAAGAGATTTTGGTTTTTGTCTTGAAAAATCTGTTAATCATGTGGCATCCTTTCATCCCTTATGTTACGGAAGCGATTTGGCAGAGTTTCAACGAAGGCCTGTTAATGGTGGAGCAGTGGCCGTCTTGGCCGGAAAAAATTGAAGGGGCGGCCGATGAACCGGGCAATGATTTTAAAGTTGTACAGGAAATTATTGTCGCTATCCGGAATGCTCGCAGTGAAAATAAAGTTGAGCCGGCGCGCAAATTGCAAGCTTTGGCGTTCGGACCAAAATCGGAATTATTGCTGGCGCAAGCGTCTTTGATTAAAGGTTTACGAACCGGTATCGAGTCTTTGCTTAAAACCGATGCGCCTCCCACCGAAGCAGCCATTAAAGTCGTTTTGGGCGATACGGATATTTATCTGTTGGGAGCGGTTGATCCGGAAAAAGAAAAGGCGCGCTTGCAGAAGGAGGCAGAGAACCTACTTGGTTTGATTGGTAGCCTGAAATCACGTTTGGAAAATCAGGAATTTATCGGGCGCGCTCCCGCCAATATCGTCCAGGCGGAAAAGGATAAGCTAGAAAGATATGAAACCGAACTGGCAAAAATTCAAGCGTCTTTAGCCTCTTAAAAACAAAAAATTATGACTTTAAAAAATTATTTAATCGTCATGGGGGCGATGACTGCCATTTGTTGGGGAATCTTTGCCATGATGCTGAATTTTATCGACCCGACTGCCACCAATTGGCTCGGTTTTGTGTTATTTTATGTCGCTTTATTTCTAGCACTTTCTGGCACCGCGGCTTTAATCGGCTTTATCATTCGTTTTGTGGCTTTGCGTCGGGAATTGGCATTTTATGCAGTAGCCACCGCTTTCAGGCAGTCTTTCCTCTTCGCTTTATTTATAGTTATTTCTTTGTTTTTATTATCCATTAATCTCTTTACTTGGTTGAATCTGATTTTACTATTAATTATTTTTTCAATTTTAGAATTATTTGTCGCCAGTTATAAAAAAAGCCGTCTTTAAATAGCGGTCATGGCGTAGAGCCAATATATGAAAAATAAATTAGAAAAACTAAGAGACGAGTTTCTAGATGGTTTGCAGAAAATTAATGACTTGCCAGCTTTGCGGGATTTGGAACTGAAATATTTGTCGCGCAAGGGCGAGCTTAGCGGTCTCTTGGGCGAATTAAAAGATTTAAGCTTGGAAGTGCGGCGGGAAGCGGGCGAACTGGCGAATGTTATCAAGCGGGAGCTGCAGGAACGTTTTGAGGAAGTTAAAACGGAAATAGAAAAAAAAGATGAATCCGCCGCTTATTCCGATCCAACCGTGCCTGGAGAGAAAATTATTGCCGGCAGCCTCCATCCTCTGACTTTATTGCGTCGGGAGCTAGAGGAATTTTTTGCCACCCTCGGTTTTATGGTGATGGACGGGCCGGAATTAGAAAGCGAATTCTATAATTTTGAAGCTTTAAACGTGCCGCCGCATCACCCGGCCAGAGATATGCAGGATACCTTTTATGTCGATTTGAAGAATAAGCAGGGCGAATATGATTTAACGATGCGCACGCAGACCTCCAATACTCAGGTGAGGGCAATGCGCAAGTATGGCGCCCCCCTAAAAGTTATTATGCCGGGGCGGGTTTTTCGCAGCGAAGCGACTGACGCCCGTCATGAGCACACTTTCTATCAGTTGGAGGGAGTAATGGTCGGGAAAAATATTAATTTTGCCCAGATGAAGAGCGTGCTTGAGGAGGTTGGAAAAAAGCTTTACGGGCCGGAAACAAAATTTAGGATGAGACCTAAATTCTATCCTTTTGTTGAGCCCGGCTCCAATGGTGAATATACTTGCTTTTTATGCCAAGGCCAAGGATGCCGCGTGTGCAAATATTCCGGCTGGCTGGAAATTTTAGGTTGCGGCTTGATTCATCCCGACGTGTTGCGGGCTGGAGGCGTCGACCCGGAGCAGTATTCCGGCTTTGCTTTCGGTCTCGGCCTTAATCGCTTGGCGATGCTTAAATACGGCATTAATGATATTCGTCTTTTTAATGCCGGAGATTTAAGATTTTTACAGCAATTTTAAATAGTCTAATATATGTACCTATCTCTTAATTGGCTTAAAGATTTTGTCAAATTGCCTAAGGCGATTAATCCAGCTGACATTGCCGAGCTATTGACTTTGCATACAGTCGAGGTCGAATCTTGGAGGGAGCAGAAAGCGGTTTTTGAAAAAGTCGTCGTCGGCAGAGTGGTATCCGTCGCCCCTCATCCCAATGCCGACCGTTTACGTCTGACCAAAGTTGATGTCAAAGGCGAGGTTTTTGATATCGTTTGCGGCGCTCCCAATGTCGCCGCCGGTCAAAAAGTTCCCGTGGCGTTGATTGGCGCCAAATTGCCCAATGGCTTGGAAATAAAGGAGTCGGAAATTAGAGGGGAAAAGTCATACGGCATGATTTGCGCTGAGGATGAGCTGGGTTTGGGCTCCGACCATGAGGGTATTATGGTCTTATCGGATAAGGCTAAGGTGGGGCAACCCTTCGCCGATTATTTAAATTTTAATGATATTATTTTAGAGATTGATAATAAGTCGCTGTCTAATCGGGGTGATTTGTGGGGCCATTATGGTATGGCGAGAGAACTTAGTGCCTTGTTAAAAACCTCTTTGCGCCCCTATCTTGCCGATTTGGATGTTAAAGATTTACAGGGTAGCGGTAAAAGCCAATTAGAGGTGAAGATAGAAGATAAATCCGCTTGTTTCCGCTATATTGCCGTGAAGATAAATAAAGTGAAAGCGATGGAATCTCCTCGCTGGCTGAAAGAACGCTTGGTGGCAGTGGGAGCGAGGCCGATTAATGCCTTGGTTGATATCACTAATTATGTCATGTTGGAATCAGGTCAGCCTCTGCATGCTTTTGACGCTACCGGTTTGAAAAAAATTAGCATCCGTTCCTCTAAAGAGGGTGAGAGTCTGGAAACCCTGGATGAGAAAGAGCGGCTCCTGCCGAAAAATAGCATTGTCATTACCGACGGCTCTGAGCCGATAGCTTTGGCTGGCATTATGGGGGGCAAGCGCTGCGCGGTTAATTCTGATACGGAAAGTATTATTTTGGAAGCGGCTTCTTTTGACGCCGTGCGCGTTCGCCAAGCGTCTCAAGCTTTGAATTTGCGCACAGACGCCTCTATGCGCTTTGAAAAAACACTTGACCCTAATTTGCCGGCACAGGCTTGGCAGAGGGCTTGGCAGCTGATTAAGGAAATTATGCCGGAAGCGGAATTAGCCGGCCAGCCTGTAGATATAATTAATTTTAAATTGGAGCCCGCTCCCATAGAAGTAGATTTTTCTTGGCTGAAGAAAAGGATGGGCCACAGCCTCACCAGAAAAGAAGCGATTGGCATTTTAGAGAGACTTGGCTTTAAGGTTTCAGTTTCTAAAAACATTCTAGCCGTTACCCCTCCCAGCTGGCGGGCGGTTAAAGATGTTTCTATCAAAGAAGATATTTTAGAAGAAGTTGCTCGGATTGTCGGCTATAATAATATTAAATCGCAGGCCCCGATTTCTCCTTTAACGCCTCTGTCTGATAATCTCGAATTGTCTTTGGAAAGAAAAATTCAGGATATTTTAAGCGGCGCCGGACGTTTGCATGAAGTATATAATTATTCTTTTGCCAGTGAAGCCGTCTTATCAAAACTCAATCTTGACCCCAGTCGTTGCTTGCGTCTGGCTAATCCTATTTCGGAACAGCATGTTTTCCTGCGCCCCACTCTTTTAGCGGGCTTATGGCAAGACGTCCGCGTGAATCAGTTCAATTTTAGTCAATTCGGAATTTTTGAATTGGGCCGTATTTTTCTGCCTTTGCCCGGTGAATATATGAAAGACGATCGAGGGGAATTCTTGCCTTATCAGGGCAAGCGCTTAGCCATGCTGTTCGCTAGCCAAGATTCTTCGGCCGCTTTTAATCGCATCAAGGGTTTGATTAACCTGCTATTTACAGAACTATGGCCGGGTTCTCGAATTGAATTTTCCGCTTTAGAAAATCAGCCTGCTTGGTCGCAGGCCGGTCAAGCGGTAGCTGTTTTTTGCGCCGGCAAAGAGCTTGGCCTGGCCGGATTATTGGATAATAAGCTGGCAAATTCCTTCGGTTTAAAGTTAAAGACTGTCGTCGTCGAGCTTAACTTTAAAGAAATGCTAGAGCTATTTCAGTCTTTACCCGCTCATCGTTATCAGGAATCTTCCAAATATCCTCCGGTTGTCCGCGACGTTGCTTTTGTCGTTGAAGAGAAAATATTATATAATGATTTTTGGAGGACGCTTATTTCTTTCCATCCTTTATTGGTAAAGGCGGAACTCTTCGATGTTTACCAAGGCGGAGCTTTGGGGGCCGGCCAGAAAAGTTGGGCTTTCCATTTGACCTATCAAGCCGAAGACCGTACCTTGACTGCCGTAGAAATAGACGCCATTCAAACTGATTTGGTGAATCGTTGCCATGATCAATTTGAAGCGCAAATTAGAGATTTTTAATTTTTAATTCAAGCATATAGGAGGATCTTTGCCTTCTTTATGGCAGAAATTTATGTTTGAAACTTCACGCGACATTTTAAATTGGGTTCTCGCCGTTTCAGCCGGCGCCTTAGCTTTCTTTTTATGCTGGTCTTTGTATTATTTTATTGCCAGCGCACAGAGAATTTTTCGCCTCATCAAGCACGTTGAGCAGGGGGTGGAGAAAGCCGAAGCGCTTATTGATTTAATTAAGGAAAAAGTGAGCGGCAGCGCTTCTTACCTGATGATTTTGGGAGAGCTGTTAAAGAGAGGGGTTGATTTTGCCAAAGAAAGGAGTAAGCGCCGTTCTTCCGAAGCTGACGATGATGCCCCCGTAAAAGCTAAGAAGAAAAAGAAATAATTTATTGAAAAAAGTTTGGTATAATAAAAAACCGCTGTGATAAACAGCGGTTTTTTTTAATCATCTTCGTCGTCGTAGTAGTGGTCGTGAGCAGTGGCGGGGTCGTTTGTAATTGTATGATTATCTTTTTTATGAAGCCATGAATCAAAAAAGTGGGGGCGAAAAATTGTTTTTATTTGCTTAGGAAATTTTATATCCGGCATTATTTTTTTTAAATGTAACCCCTGTTCTTGTTTTCGCTTCTTTATTTCTGAGGCTATGTTTTCTCTGATTTTTGCCAGTTCTTCGCTATCTCGGTTTGCTGGTATCGCGGAGCTGCTTACTTGGTTTTCTTCTGGAAAATCTGGTTCAAGACTGGTATTTTTATTATCTTGGTAATTTTTTTCAGCTTTGAAATATTCTTTTTCCATTACCATATTTTTAATAAGGTATTAGTTATTATGCCTGATAGCCGCAGCCCTTGTCGCTGCAGACAGTTTGGCCGGTTTTATCTTTTATGAGCAGAGAACCGCAATCAGGGCATTTATCGCCGGTCGGCTGTACCCAATAGGCGTTCTTGCAATCAGGATAATTATTACAGGCGTAAAAGACTCCTCGCTTGCTAAATTTTTTAACGATTTTGCCTTTTTTACAGGCTGGGCAATCAATCTCTTTTTCCTGATTGAGGCCGTCATTTATATTCTTGATATTTTTACATTTTGGATAGGCGCTGCAGGCTAGAAACGGACCGTATTTGCCGGAACGGACTCTCATCTCCGCTCCGCATTTATCGCAGACTGTTCCTTGATATTTTTCTTGCAGAGCGCTCAAAGCCGGATCATCAGTTTTAGTGGCGGCGCCGTTGAGTTTTTTGATATTGCGGCAATCGGGGAAGGCGCTGCAAGCTAAAAATTTACCGTAGCGTCCGGTTTTAATAATCATCGGCGCTCCGCATTTATCGCATATTTCTTCAGATTTTTCTTCAGGCATAATGTCGCTTTTTTTTAGGCTGTCGTATTTGTTTTGTAAATTTTGATGGAAGTCTTGATAGAATTCAGAAATGACCGGCTGCCACTTTTTTTTGCCCTCGGCCACTTCATCCAAATCATTTTCCATTCCGGCGGTAAAATTATAGTCGACGATTTTTGGAAAATGCTCGACTAACAGGTCATTTACCACCATCGCGATATCAGTCGGTTGCAGGCGTTTGTCTTCGTTGCGGATGACATAATTGCGCATGATGATAGTATTGATTGTCGGCGCATAAGTGGATGGCCGTCCGATACCGTATTTTTCTAAATCTTTAACTAAGCTGGCATCGCTATAGCGGGCAGGCGCTTTTGTGGCATGCTGTTCGGTCTCTAGGGATAAGAGGGCGACTTGGTCGTTTTCTTTAAGCGCCGGTAGTTCCTGTTCGGCCGTTTTTTCAGGATAGACTCGTAAATAGCCGTCAAATATCAGAATTTGGCCATTGGCGCGGAGAGTGTGTTGCTTGCCGTTATGGCAGGAAGCTTCCGTATCTATCGTGGTGGCGCTGAGTTGGGCAGCCGGCATTTGGGTGGCGATAGTTCTTTCCCAAATAAGCTTATAGAGGCGATAGCCGTTATGGTCAAGTTTAGATTTCAATTTTTCCGGTGTCGCCGCCGCGGCTGTCGGCCTGATGGCTTCATGCGCTTCTTGAGCGTTTTTACCTTTAGTTTTAAAAATTCGGGGAGCAGAAAGAGTATATTTTTCTCCCAGCGCCTCTTGTAGATAGTCATGCGCTTCGTTTAAAAATTGAGGAGAAAGATTTAAAGAGTCGGTACGCATGTAAGTGATGAAGCCTTGTTCGTATAATTTTTGCGCCACGGTCATGGTTTGCTTGGCGCTGAAACCGAGATGGCGGTTGGCTCCTTGTTGCAGGGTCGAGGTGATAAATGGCGCTCCCGGATTTTTACTTATCTTTTTCTGCTCGATGCGGCTGATTTTGAATGTGGCGCTTTCCAATTCTTTTTGGGTGACTAGCGCTATTTCCTGGCTAATATCTAATTTGTCAAAAGATTTTCCGTCCAAGCGGAAAAGACTAGCGATAAATTCTTCCTTAGTTTTTTCTTCTTGCAGGCGGGCGCTAAGCGTCCAATAATCTTGAGATTTAAAGGCTTGAATTTCTTTTTCTCTCTCTACAATCAGGCGGATGGCCACACTTTGTACCCGTCCGGCAGATAATCCTTTAGCTACTTTTTTCCATAAGAAAGGGGATAATTCATAGCCAACAAGACGGTCCAGGATGCGCCTGGCTTGTTGGGCGTCGACTAAATCGTGGTTAATATGCCGCGGGGCGTCTAGGGCTTTTAAAATTGCCGGCTTGGTAATTTCATGAAAAACAATGCGCTCCGTTTTATCGGCGTCAAGTTTTAGCACTTGAGCCAGATGCCAGGCAATCGCTTCTCCTTCGCGGTCTTCGTCCGACGCTAAAATAACTGCGGCGGCTTTATTGGCCGCAGTTTTAAGGGAAGTAACTGTTTTTTTAGCCTTGAGCGGGGTGATGTATTTCGGTTCGAAGCCATTTTCAATGTCGATGCCCATTTCTCTGGCCGGTAAATCGCGGACATGGCCGAAAGAAGATTCCACCCGGTAATCTTTGCCTAAGAATTTGCTGATTGTCTTCGCTTTTGTCGGTGATTCTACGATTATTAATTTCATATTTCCCATTTTTTATTATTATTTATTGGCTGTTTATAGACAAAAACTGCTAAAAATATAGATAGCGCCAATTTCAATTTATATTACTAATATACTCAGTGTACTATTTATTGAGGAGGTGTCAAGTTGGGTTTAATCTTTAATTCAGAGATATTTGGAGTTAAAATGTTCTCCGCCATAGCTTGACATAAAGCTTTTTTTAGTTTAAGCTGAAATGTTAAAATCCCCTTGATTGCTTGTACAAAAGTTTTTAGTGTTTATCCGCTTTCCTCCTAGCGGTGAATGCTTTCTAAGCTTTTTGTATAAGCAGTCAAGGGGGCTTTTTATTTATTTTATATATGATTGGAGCGCCGTTAAGCCGTTTTTGATACTGTCTTGTAAAATTGGCATTTCTTCGGCTCCGAATTTCTGCAAGACAAATTTTTCCGGAGGGATAAGGCGGCGCAGTTCTCCATTTTTTATGCCTAGGCGCAGGCGGATAAAGCGTTGCGTTTTTAAGTGGTTTATAATTGACTGTATGCCTTTATTACCGCCGCTGCGGGAATCATCGCTGATTTTCCATTTACCCAAATCAAGGTCCAGATCATCCTGGATAACTATGAGGCAATCGCGCAAATCTTGATTTTTTTTAGTGAGGCAGCCAAATTGTTTTTCCAGAAGATGATAATAGCGCAGGGATTTGTAAGCGCTTTCTCCGGACTTATTCATGAAAGTCAGCGGCTTTAAATAAATATCGCCTCCCGTTTCTTTGATTAAGGCGTTAAATTTTTTTTCCGCGCGCCAGCCGTCGGCACCGGCAAGCATATCCAAGGCCAGCCAGCCGGCATTGTGTCGGCTGAGAGCATATTTGTCTCCGGGGTTTCCTAGTCCGATAATTATTTTCATATTATTCTTTTTCATTATAACGCATTTTATTTGAAATGACGATAAAATAAAAATAACCGCCAATGGCGGTTATTCGTTTAGGCTTCGCGAACGCCGTGTTTTTTCTTGTTTTTAATGACGCTCATCCTGACTGGGGTGCCGATAAAATCATATTGTTCCCGGAGCCGGTTTTCCAAAAAGCGTACATAGGAAAAATGGAGGTCGTCTCGGGAGCCGATTCTGACGGTAAAAGAGGGCGGATTGTGTCTTTTTTGCGCGATTTCGTAGATATGCGGGGCTTTAAGTCCCTTACCCTTAGCGGGCAAGTGCACTTTGACGACGCGGCTTAGGAATTTTTTAAGCTGAGTTTCACTGATTTCGGTTTTGCGGGCGGCGGCTACTTCTAGGGCAATGTCTAAAATTTTATTGACTTTAGCTCCGGTTTTGGCAGAGACAAAAAGCAAGGGCGCCCAAGCGGCGAAAGGCAGTTTGCCGAAGATTTTTTCTTGCCAATGCTTCTGATTTTTTTCTTCGACCTTATCCCATTTATTGGCAATAATAATTAAGCTTTTTTGACGCTCTACAATTTCTTCCACCATTTTAGCGTCCTGATGGGTTAGTTCTTCGCTGATATCTAGCACCAACAGCGCGATATCGGCTCTTTGCAGGGATTGCAGAGACATGGCGATGCCTTCTTTTTCCAAGCCCTTACTTTTATGCCCGTGGCGGGAGATGCCGGCGGTATCAATGAGGCGTATTAATTTATCTTTATGAATTAACTCAGTATCTTGCGATTCCCTGGTGGTGTGTGGCTGGTCGCTGACAATAACGCGGTTATAGCCTAAAAGCGCATTTAATAATGAGGATTTGCCCACGTTAGGCTTGCCTACAATACATAATTTCGCGGCGATTTCTTGTTCATCTTCTTCGTTTAGGTCTTTAGCCGCTTCTATTTTTTCCAATACAATATCTAAAAGGTCGCCGGTGCCGGCGCCTGTTTGGGCGGAAATCGTCGTGGGCTCGCCCAGCCCCAGCTTATTAAAAGAGGCCGCTTCCGCTCGCCATTTACCGCTGTCAATTTTATTGACCACCAGGATAGTTTTAGCAGAGTAGAGAGGGTTTTGGCGGAGAGCCTTGGCCAGCAATCGGTCTTCAGTCAGCAAGCCGGCTTTGCCATCCGCTACGAATAACAACAATTTTGCTTCTTGAAGATAGTCTAAAGCCTGCCGCTGGGCTAAGGAGTCGATGTCGCCGCCAATTTTTTTCTTGCCGGAAATAAAGCCAGCATCAAGCAGGCCAGCCGTATCGACTAAACGAAAAACTTTCCGATTCCAGTGGACTAAGCCGAGATTGCAGTCGCGCGTGGTTCCTTCAATATCGGAAACTAAAGCTTGCCGTCTTTCTATCAGACGGTTGAAAAGCGTTGATTTGCCGACGTTAGTGCGTCCGCAAATAGCCACTAAAGGTAGTTTTTCGTTTTTTGCTATCATCTTATTGTTGTTTAGCGCCGATTATCAGAATAAAATCCGGTTTATCAGGACTATTTTTATATGTTTCCAGCCAAGAAGGGGCGTCATAGGCTAAAGTTGCCTGTCCGGCGGCTTGGAGTATTTCTAAATTTTGTAATTTCTGACCGTAGCTTAAATCATAAATGATGGAGTCTTCATATTCTCTGGTGGGCGCATTGGCGGTTTCGTTGACTTTAAAGCCGTAGTTTTGTAGATTAACAGCCGTCTTCGCGGCCAATCCGCTAATCCAAGTGCCGTTAAGAACCGCTACTTTCGCTTCACCTTGAACTTTGCCGATGGCAATAGGATTGCTGGTGGTGGAGTTTTCCGGCTCTAGGTATGCGGTAGTTTTAGTATCTGCTTGGTTATTTTTAACGGCAGTATCGGTATTTTCGCCGAATAT
Source organism: Patescibacteria group bacterium (assembly GCA_028692765.1). Lineage (GTDB taxonomy): Bacteria > Patescibacteriota > Patescibacteriia > Patescibacteriales > UBA12465. Next base: position 5,580 of record JAQUWT010000004.1, on the reverse strand, counting down.
ATTTTGGACAAAATTTTGTATTACTTTAAAATTTCCGGTTTGCGGTATAAGAATATAGGCACCGTCTTCGCCGCGACTAGCGACCAGCATGCCATCGGGGCCGTCATTTAAAACTTTGTTACTAATTTGGCTGCGGTCAATATCCTTATAGTCGTTCCATAATTTTATTAAAGCCCAAACATCAAGATTGGTTTTGATATTGCGGTTCAATTCGGAAATAATGCGGCTTAACATCGCCGGTTTTAATAAAGTGTTGCGCGACAATAGCTTTGTTTTTACTGCTTCTAAAATCAATTGCTGTCTTTTGGCGCGGGCAAAATCAGAACCTTCAAGACCGCTGGCGTGTCGGCTGCGGGCGTATTTTAGAGCCAATGATCCGTCCAGGTGCTGCCAGCCTTGGTCAAAATGCAAGTGTTCAAAGCGGGCGTAATAATCGGGATTATCTTCTTCTCCGCGAATGGGATAGCTATAGTCATCAAAGGTATTTTCAATATTGACATCCACACCCCCCAGTTCGTCGATAATATTTACAAAGCCGTCAAAGTCAATGCTGACATAGTAATTGATGCTGGTGCCAAGTATGGAACTTAAGGACTTAGTCATGGCCGGACCGCCGCTGCCCTCTTCTTTGGCCTCCGCTAAAGCATTAATGGAATTAACCTTGCGCCAGACGCCGCTGTCTGTCGGCGCCGTCAAATCACGGGGGATTGAGAGCAGGGCCGCTTGTTTGGTGGAGGGCCGCAGGCTGACGAGCATAATGGTATCAGCCAGATAGCCGCCGTCATGGTTAGCTCCGCCCATTCCCAAAAGCAGAATATTGACGCGGTCATTATCTTCGCCGATTAATTCCTTGTCGCCGCTTTCGGTCAGATGGGTAACCCGTCCCCAGAAAGTATTATTAGCTAGCCATTGTCCGGCTCCTTGGCTGGACATAATCACTTTGCCCGAGAATATCAAAGCCAATACGATTATGGCGATAAAGTAGTTTTTAGCTTTACGGTTTTTCTTTAAATCGTTAATAAACTTTTCTTCCTCTTCGGCTTGATGTAGGTTGCGGCTTTCAGGGTCTTTTTCTTCTAATTTTTGCTTAAAATCTATCATAAATATAAAAAATCCAACGACCATCAGGCCTTGAACGCAAGTCATTTTTTACTTTTGTATTATAATGATATTTAAAGTTTTTAGCAAATGTATAAAAAAACGCTTTTTGAGCGTTTTTTTATTTTGTCGGGCTGCCCGGAATTGAACCGGGATCACACGCACCCGAAGCGTGTATAATAGCCTTTATACCACAGCCCGTGGTTTGGTGGACTTGAGGGGACTCGAACCCCTTACCTCTGCAATGCGAATGCAGCGCTCTACCAGATGAGCTACAAGCCCTGCCGATGTAAATGAGTTCGGAAACAGATATGAGCCATCAGAATGGCAGGCTCATTTTTACTATATTTTTTTGGTCGGGGTGCCGGGAATTGAACCCGGGCTACATGCACCCCATGCATGCGTACTACCGTTATACTACACCCCGAAAACACGATAGCAATAGTGTAAGGATATTTCTAAGATAAGTCAAATCTTGACAGATTTATTTTCTTTTATAATATAAGCGCAGTTCTTTGCAAGAGGAGATAGCTCAATCGGCAGAGCGGATGACTTTTAATCATTTGGTTGCGGGTTCGATCCCCGTTCTCCTCACTTTGCTCTTTGAGCAAATTTTTTAAAGCTTGTCTTGATGGCAAGCTTTTTTCTTTGACTTTTAACTTTCCTTCTGCTATATTGTCATTAATTCTTTACACACTTTTAAAGTTCAAGTTTGCGTCCCGGGATAATCTCGGGATTGGGCGCAGATACGGCCGTTATATAGGCCGAAAACGGAAACTGCGTTAGTGGTTTCCCGGCATCCTCCGTAACCAAGGGATAGGCGTTGTCGCTGTTAGAAGCGGAGGCGCTAAAGAGGCTCGTTGTTACAACGAGCAAGAAAGGTGGCACCGCGGGAGAACCCGTCCTTTCTGCTAAATATTTTATTTGGCGGCGAAGACGGGTTTTTTGTTTGCCTAAACATAGTATGAAATTTTATTTATTCTATAATCGTTCTTCGGAATATTGGCGCCGCTTCTGACGCGGAGATTTTTTATTAATTAAATTATAAATATATGGATAATGTTAAATATACGAATTTGCCCGATAAAAATGGCTATTATGGCGCCTTTGGCGGCCGTTTGGTGCCGCCGCTCTTAGAAAAAGCTTTGCAAGAGGTCGAGATTGCTTTCCGGGAAATAAAAGATGATATTGGTTTTCAAGAAGAATATCGACGTCTGTTAAATGATTTTGTCGGCCGTCCTTCGCCTTTATATTATGCGAGGAATTTAAGCGAAGAGTTGGGAGGGGCGCAGATATATTTCAAGCGTGAAGATTTAAACCATACCGGCGCGCATAAAATTAATCATTGTTTAGGTGAGGCTTTATTAGCCAAGCGCCTAGGCAAGAAGAAAGTGATGTCCGAAACCGGCGCCGGCCAGCATGGCGTCGCTTTAGCGACCGCGGCGGCTGTAGTCGGACTAGATTGTGAAATTCATATGGGCGAAATAGACATCGCCAAGCAAGCGGATAATGTCAAGCGGATGAAGCTATTAGGAGCGAAGGTGGTGCCGGTTAAAGTCGGTGGCCGCTCATTAAAAGAAGCGGTTGATAGTGCTTTCGGTGTTTATATGCAGGAATATCAGGATACTTTTTTTGCCATCGGTTCGGTGGTCGGTCCGCATCCCTATCCGGAGATGGTCGCTTATTTTCAAAGTATTATCGGCAGAGAAGTGCGGCAACAAATTCAGGAAAAATTACATCGCTTGCCCGATGCCCTGGTTGCTTGTGTGGGTGGAGGCTCTAATGCTTTAGGAATTTTCTATGATTTTCTCGACGAAGAAAATGTTCGTTTAATTGGGGTTGAACCAAGTGGCAAGGGCTTAGAAAGCGGTCGGCACGCTGCTACCTTGACTCTAGGCAAAGCCGGCGCAATTCACGGCATGCAGACCTATGTTTTACAAGAAGAAGACGGCAGTCCTTCTCCGGTCCACTCAATTGCTTCCGGCCTTGACTATCCCGGTATCGGCCCCTTCCACGCTTATCTGAAAGAAATGGGACGGGTAGAATATGTGAGCGCGGATGACAAGGAGGCGGCAGCGGCCTTTGTGAAGACTAGCCGGCGCGAAGGCATTGTCCCCGCCTTGGAAAGCTCCCATGCCCTGGCGCACGCCTATCGTTTGGCGCCGACGCTGGACAAAGAGCAAGCCATTATTGTTAATGTTTCCGGACGAGGTGATAAGGATATTGATTTTGTTGCTCAAGAATTTCCGGAAATTGCTTTTGAAGGGAGATTAAAGTAAAATATCAATATATAAGTTATAACTATATGAATAGCCCTAAAACCATTTTTTCCGGAGTCCAGCCCAGCGGCAATTTGACTATCGGCAATTATATCGGCGCCATCAGCCAGTGGGTGGAGATGCAAGATAAATATCGCTGTATTTTTTCCATTGTTGATTATCACGCCATAACCGTCAAATACCAACCTGAGGAGTTAAAGAAAAGAATTTTGGAGATTACCAAGATTTATTTAGCCGCCGGCATCGACCCGAAAAAATCGATTGTCTTCCAGCAATCAAGCGTGCCTGAACATACAGAACTGGCGTGGATTTTAGGTTGTTCCGGTTCTTATATTGCCGACTTGAAAAAGATGACGCAATTTAAGGATAAAGCGGGCGAAAAGCAAGACGCTGTTTCTGTCGGCCTTTTTACCTACCCGGTCTTGATGGCGGCCGATATCCTATTATATGACACGCAGGCGGTGCCGGTGGGTGATGACCAAAAACAGCACGTTGAACTGGCGCGGGACATTGCCAAGAGGTTTAACAATGAATATGGACCTTCTTTGGTAGTGCCGGAGGCGATTGTGCGCAAGGAGGGTGCGCGCATTATGAGCCTTAGCGACCCGAGCAAAAAAATGTCCAAAAGCGACAGCAATGCCAATAGCTATATCTTTTTGCTTGATGATATCGCCGTCGCCAAGAAGAAAATCATGAAAGCCGTTACCGATTCCGGCACCGATATTGATTATGACCCGGCCAATCGTCCGGCCTTAGCTAATCTCCTGACAATTTATTCTCAATTGGGAAATCGCCAGATTCCGCGCTTGGTAAAAGACTATCAAGGGAAGGGTTATGGCGAATTCAAGAAGGATTTAGCGGAAGTAGTTGCTAAGTTTTTAATTGATTTCCAAAATAAATTTAACAATATTAGTGATGAGGAAGCTAAAGCGGTTTTAGAGAGCGGGCGCCAGCAAGCCGCGGCTTTAGCCCGAGCCAAGATGGAAAAAATCAGGCAAGTAATCGGCGTGAGATAGAATATAAAACGATAAAAAGAAAAAAGAGGGCGTTTTTAAGGCGCTCTCTTTTATTGTCTTATTTAATTAAGACCTGGAAAAAATTTTTTATTTTTTTCTTTGGCTAATTTTTGAGAATAAACAAAAAGATTTATTGTCTGGTAATAAACAATCACAATTGGTATATTGTTTTCCCCGATGATTTCGCCAACAAATATCCATTTATTTTTTTCTAGTTTGTTAGCGATAAAATCAGATATTCGGTTAATTCCGCTTGATATTGATTTTTCAAGGCTTGTTTCGACTATATTTTCTACATATGTATCTAAGCTTTCTGGCGGTATGGCTGTGTGTATTACCAATTGTATTCTTGCTTTGCGCTCGGAGCTTATTTGTATTATTGCCGATGTTTTTAAGGTGTTTATAAGGCCATTAACAAGCAAATACCATTGGTCTTCGTTGCTTTCCAAAATCATTTCAGCTGTTTGTGGAAGTTTCCCTTTCATTTTACTTTAATTTAAATGTGAATGTTCTATTTATTATTTTAACTATTTATTATGTCATTATATTATATTTTTGTCAATATATAAAATATAATTATTGTTATTTTACACAAAAAACCGCCATATTGGCGGTTTTTTTGTAAAGTTGACTGGAAATATAAAAATTTTGAGTCTAATCGGCATCGATTCAGGATAATAATATTGTTGTATTATCTTGCGATAATTTATTGTACCAAAGGTACAATATCGACTATTGTCTTGTTTCATCGATGATGAAGGACAATTACTCCCTAGAAAGGAGGTGATCCATCCACAGCTTCCGCTACGGATGCCTTGTTACGACTTCGTCCCTGTCATCGGTCTTGCCTTCGTCCCATAAATGAGCCTTCGGGCACTACCAACTCCCTTGACGTGACGGGCGGTGAGTACAAGACCCGAGAACGTATTCACCGTGGCATAGCTGATCCACGATTACTAGCGATTCCAGCTTCATGAAGGCGAATTTCAGCCTTCAATCCGAACTGAGGACAACTTTTAGGGGTTAGCTCCACCTCGCGGTTTGGCGACCCTTTGTATTGCCCATTGTAGCACGTGTGTTGCCCAAGGCGTAAGAACCATGCTGATTTGACGTCATCCCACCTTCCTCCCATTTAAAACGGGCAGTCTCCCATGACATATAAAACATAGGATCAGGGTTGCGCTCGT
>JAQUWT010000015.1 GCA_028692765.1 Patescibacteria group bacterium | reverse complement strand
TGTTGGTTCTGGCAAAACCGTAGTGGCGGCCATGGCTTTATTTAATACAGCCATCAACAAATACCAAGGAGCCTTGATGGCGCCGACCGAAATCTTGGCCGGCCAGCATTATCAAAGTCTGTAGAAACTATTGTCGGACTTTAATGTAAAAATTGCCCTACTCACCGGGCATCAAGCCGAGGCCAATTTTGAATTGCCTAAAAACAAAAACGAAAGACGGGAAAAAATTATTAAAGAAGCAGAAATTATCATCGGCACCCAAGCCTTAATCCAAGATTACAATATTCCTAAATTAGCCCTGGTTATCGTTGATGAACAGCATCGTTTCGGAGTTAAGCAAAGACAAAAACTCCAACAAAGCGGCGGCGGACTCTGGCCGCATTTCCTGTCAATGACGGCGACGCCTATCCCTCGCTCTTTAGCTCTCGCGATTTACGGAGATTTAGACTTATCTTTAATTAAAGAACTGCCCAAAAACCGCCAAGCGATTATTACTAAGGTCATAGCGGAAGAACAGCGAGATAAGGCCTATGATTTTGTGCGCCAGCAGATTAAAACCGGCCGCCAAGCTTTCATTATCTGTCCCTTGGTGGAAGAGTCGGATAAATTGGGAGTGAAGTCGGCAACAGCCGAATACAAACGCCTGAAAAAAGAAGTCTTCCCCGATTTAGAAATCGGCTTGATTCACGGCAAATTAAAAAGCGCCGAGAAAGAAAAAATCATGGCCGCCTTTTCGACCAACGAGATTAAAATCTTAGTAGCCACCGCCGTGGTTGAAGTCGGCGTCGATATTCCCAATGCCAGTGTTATGCTAATTGAAGGAGCGGAACGCTTCGGTTTGGCCCAATTGCATCAATTTCGCGGTCGGGTCGGACGCGGTTCGGCGCAATCATACTGCTTGCTTCTTACCAGTAAAGAAGAACAAAATTCCAAAACAGCCGAAAGACTGCAGGCTTTAAGTAAATATAACGACGGCCTCTCCTTGGCCAAGATTGACTTGAAACTGAGAGGGGCCGGCGATTTATATGGATTGATTCAAAGCGGCTTTCCTGAACTTAAAATTGCCTCCCTCTTTGACTATGAAATGATTAAAAAAGCGCAAATTGCGGCCGAACAAATCATTAAGTCTGACTCGAAATTAGCCAATTATCCGGCTTTAAGGGAAAAATTGGGCGAAACCGGTAACAAAGAGGCTCATTTAGAATGATATTGACAAAAATAGGAAAAATATATATTATACATTCATAGTTAATTCACTTATTGTTTCATTAAAAACCACACGAAATGTGCACTTACAAAGGTTATTTTAGGGGTGACGAAATTATGTTCACCGATGAACACATTTTTTCGGAAAAAGGAGAAGTACTCGTAAAAAACGCTCAAAACACGAGCGAAGAAAGCAACCGGGTCATCCCGCAGACTCTCAAACTCAAATCAATTGAGATGAACTCCGAGGAAAAAAATAAAATCCTTCATCGCTTTGAAAAAGCGAAAAAAGAAAAAACTAAAAGCAGAACCCGCCGACCAGCATACCGGCAATAAAAAAATTTAAAGAAAACAAAAAACCTCCGCCATAAACGGAGGTTTTTCACGTCTATTAACCTTTTTTGAATAAAAAAACGCTCCCAAGTGAAAAGGGAGCGTATAGTAGGACGATTGGGAGAGTTTAGGAAAAACTTTCCATAACATCCCTTGAAAACGCACGAGAATTTTTTAACCATTTTGATTGCCAGATTACTCTGGCAAGCTTTATCGCCGATAATGGCAAAATAGCGATAATGGCAAAAATTGTTTTCCAGCCACTAAGATGTAGGGCATTGATGAGCCATTTTGGGTTTTTGATTTTTTCGCCACTCTCCGAGAGAGCATAAACTGCAATTGAATACATGGCTAAAGGGGTGACAATTAGCCAAAAAATTGCAGAGCGAGAAGCCTCAAGCAGGGCACCCATATCTCCCGGAGCTATCGGGGGCTCCTGAAATATATAGACCGCAAAAGAAACGATCCAAAAAATCAAAATAACCACTGCAATCATTCCGTAAATAAACAAACTTAGTCCTAGTGTTTTCATGGTTTAAAGATTTAAAAGTTTATAAGGCCGGGCCAAAATTGACCAATCCTTACAAACTTTTAAACCTTCTTTTTCAAGGTACGATGACTGAATTATATCACTTTTATAAACTATTGTCAATAGTTAGACTAAATAATGAAATCTAAATAGTTATCTCGGTTAATTAATTTAACTGAACTTCCTTTATAATTAGCTAAAAATTCTTTAGGGGCAGAAAAATTAGCCTTACTCCATTTAAACTCATATCCAGACAAAATCCCACCATTATCTTCAAGATAATCGATTTCCCTGCCGGCCGTAGTCCGCCAAAAATAAATATTATTAAAAATACCAACATTACGCATCCGCTTAAGACGTTCGACAATTAGAAAATTTTCCCAAAGGGCGCCTACATCCTGACGCAAAGACAAGGGATTGAAATTATTAATTAAAGCATTACGCAGTCCTAAATCATAAAAATAAATTTTACGCTTCTTCTTTAACTCATTGCGGATGTTACGAGAAAAAGGTCCTACCCGAAAAATAATATAGGCCTGCTCAAGGATACGAACATAACTTTCAACCGTTACTTTATTAACTCCGAGTAAACCCGCTAATTCGGTATAAGACACTTCATTCCCTATTTGTAAGGCTAAAGCCTGCAATAACTTTTCTAAAAGTTCCGGCCGACGAATATCCTGATAGGCTAGAACGTCTTTATAAGAATAGCTAGTGGCTAATTCACGCACTATTTCCACCCGGTCTGCCCCCGAATCAACCACGGCCGGATACAAACCGAAGATTAAGAAATCATCCAAACGACGCTTCACTTCAGTAAGAGATGATGAAGCAGATAATTCACCCACTGAAAACGGAAACAAAAAAAATTCTTTTTTCCTTCCGGTTAAAGGCTCAGAAATTCTATTAGATAATTCAAAGGAAGAAGAGCCGGTCGCCAAAATTTGCATTTCCGGGAAATTATCAACTAATAATTTAAGAGTCAATCCTATATTTTCAACCCGTTGCGCCTCATCAATAACCACTAAACGTTTAGTACCGATAAAAGACTGCAGTTCGGTCGAAGTTTTATCGCTTAAAGCCAAGCGAACGTCAACTTCATCGCAATTTAAATAGACATAATCATCAGCGTATTGAGCCATCAAATTTTTTACTAAAGTAGTTTTGCCTGATTGTCTTGGTCCATAAACAATAATAACCTTGCCCTTAAACAAAGACTCTTGGACTGCTTTAGTAATTTCTCGATAAATCATATATAATATCTATAATTATACTATTTAGGTCACTATAATGACTTAATTATATACTATTTAGGTCACTAAGTCAAGAGAAAATAAAAAAGAACAATAAAATATGCTCTTTTTTTAAAAATTTTAAGCTAATATTTCCACTAATTCCCCCAAATTCTTTATCTTTAAAAGCTTTAATTTGCCTGATTTATAATCTGTCCCCTCAGGAATGATTGTACTCTTAAATCCCAGCTTCTCCGCTTCCTTTAAACGCTGCTCCAGACGGAAAACCGGACGGAGCTCGGCCCCCAGGCCGACCTCGCCTATCGCCGCCATCCCGGCTGGTAAGGGCTTATTTAAATAGGAAGAAATTATCGCCGCGCACACCGCTAAATCTAAAGCCGGGTCGTTGATTTTTAAACCGCCGACCACGTTGAGAATAATATCGCGCGTCACTAAATTAATCTTGCTCCGCTTGGCAATCACCGCGCTTAATACCTGCAAGCGATTTAAATCAAAGCCGCTCGCCTTGCGTTGCGGATAACCAAAAACCGTCTTGGTCACTAAGGCTTGGATATTTACCAAAAATGGCCGACTGCCTTCCAGCACACAACCGACAACCGAACCGGCAATCGCCGAGGCTCCCTGCCCCAAAAAAACCGAACTTGGATCTTTGGCCTCGATAAAACCTTTGCCGGTCATTTCTAAAACGCCCAATTCATTGACCGAACCGAAACGGTTCTTACTGGCTCGAAGCAGGCAATAATTACTACCGGTTTCATTTTCTAAAGACAAAACCGTATCAACGATATGCTCTAAAGATTTGGGACCGGCAATCTGGCCATCTTTAGTGATATGGCCGATGAGTAGGACGGAGATATCATATTCTTTGGCAATTTCCAAGAATTTTACCGCTACCGCTCGAATCTGACTGAGGCTGCCGGGTTCGGCCGGCAACAAAGAAGAATAGACTGTCTGAATGGAATCAACCACCAACAAAGCCGGCTTCATTTTCAAAGCCGCCCCGCTGACTTTTTCCACGCTAGTTTCGCCAATAAAGCGCAAGCGGGACAAATCACAGCCCAAGCGCTCCAAGCGCGCCTTGACCTGCAAGGCCGATTCCTCGCCACTTACATATAAAACTTCATGCCCACTGCTCAAAGCGTCCGCCAACTGCGCCGCTAAAGTACTTTTACCGATTCCTGGTTCGCCGCTTAAAAGCAGCAAAGAGCCGGGCAATAAGCCGCCGCCGAGAACGCGGTCTATTTCTTCCCAACCGCTCTTTATCCTTAATTCCGGTCCTCCTTTTAAAGTCCTTAAATCAAGGACCGCGGCGCCGCCCAATTTTTTCGCTTCTTCTTTTTTCTCCGTTTGTGCATCAGACACGCTTTCAACTAAAGTGCCCCAGGCGCCGCATTCTAAGCAACGCCCACTCCACTTGGGGAACTGGGCGTCGCAATGAGAACAGCTATAAATCTTCTTGATGACCATAATTATTTTAACCAATAGGCGCCGTCGACCAGCCACTGGTCATTAACTTTCAAAAATGTCAGGCGCAAATCCTGCTGAAAATCACGCTCGCCGCCGTCGGCGCCGACCTCCCGACGCTGGGTGCCGACAATAATTTCAGCTGTGCCCTTATCGTCATCAAAACTTTTTACTTCCGTACTGATGGCTTTAGTGGTGATGCCGTAATAGGAGCCGTTGTAGGGATTATCAGTGCGCATCTTAGCCACATACGATGTCGCCCATTCGCGCATTGAAGCGGTCATAAATAAATCTAAATCTTCAAAATTACTGTAGTCTGATTGATTAGAAAAAGAGCCCAAACGTTCCGCAAAAGCGGCAGAAAGCTTAGATACGTCGGAAGCGTCGGTCTGATGTTCCGGCTCTTTAGAAATATCATATTGCTGATAATTGCGAGGCTTATCACTGGGAGTAATATCGCTCTCCACCGGTTCAGCCGGCAACTGCACAGTCGTACTCGCTGTCGGCGTTTCTGCGGGCGCTACAGTTTCAACCTTACGGATAAAGATGAAATAAATAATGGCCGCAATAATAATCAGGCCGATGATAATAATTAGTAATCCTAACTTTTGACGCTTGTTCATATGTTTTTATTAAGCCTGCTCTTCAGCTAGGCTTTCATTGAATTCTTTTTTGGCTTCTTCTATTTCTAAGAGCTGACGAGGATCGGAGGTAATCAACTGATCCTCGGCATAAGAAGCAACCACCTTCATCGCCACGTGCTTATTGCCGGCAAAAAAGATGCCTTCCCCGACGCCGCATTCCAGCAATAAATATTTTTCCCCTTCGGTTAACAAGAAAGTTTTTTGGATAAGGTCGATAGCGGCCGGCGACTGTTTTAATAATATCTGCAGAGAAGAATTGGTAACGATGGCCTGGCCGTAGGGAGAAGTGAGAAAGTCATTAACATCCTGAGTGATAGTGGTAACCCCCAAATAATATTTGCGGCAGCGCTTAACCAGAGCAAAAATGAATTTGGCGCTGTCTTCATTCTGCATCATCCACCAAGCTTCATCAATCACTAGAATGCGCTGACGCATCTCGCTGCGCACCGTATTCCAAATATAATTAACAATGGTATAAATTGCTAAAGGCCGGAGTTCATCTTCCAAGTCACGCACAGAAAAACAAACCAGCTGATTATTCATTTCGACATTAGTGACGCTATTTAGCAGTCCGGCAAAAGTGCCTTCCGTATATTTTTTCAAACGCAAAGCCAAATCGGCTCCTCCCTCCATGCCGTCTAAAACCTGCTCAAAATCGGACATTGTCGGCGCTTCAATGGCGGATAAATCAGAGTCGGGAGTAATGTCTTTTTTGGCATAAGTCTCTAAAAGCGCCCGATCAACAATGGAATCTTCATCATAATTTAATTTTCCGAGCATCAAGCGCACCAAGCCTTTAAGGGTAATAACAGCGCTGCGGATAATGTCTTTAGGCTTGGCTTCGCCGCCGATGGCTCGAGGCAGGTCAAAAGGATTTATTTTATTTTCCGAAGCCAAGGAAATATTGATATAAGTGCCACCGACCGCTTCCGCCAGATGCTTGTATTCATATTCTGGGTCTATAACAATCACCTCCGAGCCCATCATCAAAGAACGGAGAATTTCCAACTTGATAGCATAGGATTTACCGGCACCGGAAGTGGCAAAAACTACGGAATTAGCGTTCTGCAAAGAAAAGCGATCGAATAAAATCAAGCTATTATTATGGCGGTTGATGCCGTATAAAATGCCGCGGTCGCTGGTCAATTCACTGGAGATAAAGGGGAAAGAAGAGGCAATCGGCGAAGAGTTCATGTTAAAAGTAATGTAAAGTTCGTCATTGCCTAAAGGCAGAGTGGAATTGAATCCCTGTTCCGCCTGAAAATAAACGCGACGGGAATATACTAGGCGGGAACCGAAAATATCTTCGACCTGGTCAGACATCCTGTCCAATTCTTCCAAATCATCGGAGTATAGGGTAACGTAGAGAGAAAATTGAAAAAACTTTTCCGTCCCTTGGGTCAAGGCGTCGCGCAAATATTCAATATCGCGCAAGGCTGTTTCCCGCAAAGGATCGCGGGCGGCCCCCTTTTCCGCATCGGAAATTATCTGCGCTTCCAAGGCACCGACCTTATTTTTCAACTGTTTCAGAATGATAGCGCTTTTAACCGGATAGAAAAACATGGAAATATCGAAGGTCAGATTAAGATTAATAATCGGAGCGAACCAACCGACGCTGATATAGCGGGGATAGCCGATGACAAAAATAGTGCGAACGAATTTAGAGCCGAGACGCAGATGTTTCGGAGTAGCCTGCAAGCTCGCCGGAGAAATTATATCGCGCACCGTCAAAACGCCGCGGCGGAAAGCTTTTTCCTCCTCAATGATTTCCTTGGTCAAAACCGGGTCAGCCTCAATCGGACGCCCCTGCCCTTGCGGCGACAAAGAAATTTTCGTGTTCAGGCCTATTTTTTGTTTATCCTCGTTCTGATTAAAATTTATCATAAACGCTGATTAATTTTTTTCAACCCTTAATTTTTCCAAATCGACCAGACTCTGATTCTTGGCTGTTTCCGGATTATAAGTCTTATAGTAAAGCTCAATCAAGCTCTGCGTATCCAAGCGGGCTACGCTGACACCCATCGACTCCAAACCGCCGACAACACTATCCAAACGGCGATTCAACATTTCCTTATAACGAGTAAAGCTCTTGTCTTTCAGCTTGATAGAAGTCGCCGGTTTTAATGACTCGCCCAAAAGAGCAAAAAATCCTTTATGCTTATCAGATAGGGGGTTATAAGGGACGACCACGTAAAAACGCTTATTCATAATCTTTCCCATCGCCGTTAACTCCTTAATATACTCGATATATTCTGCCGTCTGTATCTTCAAAAGTTTATTAATCTGCTGTTTTTCTTTGTCTTTCAAATAATTCAAATAGTTATCAATATCCAATTCCCGCGACTGGATAACTATTTCCAGCATGAAATTAAGATTATTTAAAAACATGACGTAAGAATTAATGACCGCGTTCTGTTCGTCTTCGCTCTTTAAGGCAAAATTAATGCTTGATACCAGCAGCACGGCGCGCAAAGTGCCGTCTTTCATAATAACCACGTCATCTTTAATCTCCGCAATATCAAGATATTGCTGGGTGGAAACGTTTATTTTATTGCTGACTAAGCTTTTTTTAGCGGGCATAAATTTAAACTGTTTCGTTATTATCGCCATCGCCCCGATAACGCCCCTTCGTATCAACCACCAGGGCTAAATCGGCTAAACGCGAAGATTGATAAAATTCCTTTTCCTTGACCGGCGCTTCTTCTTTTACAATATTCATCGGCTCCGGCGTATCGACAAAACCCAATTGATGATTCCAGACCCGAAGAGAAGGCCGGCGCATTGTCTGGATAAAATTAAGTAAAAATAAATGGAAAGGACGGCCGTTAATCTTCAAGAATGCAAAAGTGCCGGCAATGGCAAAAACAGCAATGCCAATCGTCAAGAATAAAGAAAAATCAAAAATCTTATAGCTGATACCGATAATCACTGCCGCTCCCAAAAATATCAAAAACTGACGGGTGGTAATCGGACCGATAATCTTGCTTTCAACATCAATAAATTGGGGAACGGTAAACTGCTGCATAATTAAAACATTAAACGGCTATTCATAGAAACAATGGCTTCAATCTCCTCCATGCTCAAAGTTTCTTTATTAGCCGCCTGACGGGCGGCGACCGCGTCTCGCAGGGTAATTCCTTGGGCTACCGCTTCTTGCGCCAAGCGCACATAAATCCGATTAACCGGACTTTGGCGCCAAGACTGAACGCCTTCAACCATGCGGTCGTAGCCGTCTTTCTCTAAAAGTTTAATCTTCATCACTATCTTATCGGTTATCGCCTGAGGATTATCGCCCAATCTCCTAAAATTAACTAAATCTAAATATTTAAGTTCTTCTAAGGGGCCCATTACTTTAGGACGGGCTTTCACGTCCTCCATCTTCGTCTTCGTGTCAGTAGAAGCGGCCGGACGGACGGAAGCGGAAGCTGCTTGCGCCGCCGCTTTAACCGCTTCGGCGAGGTGATCACTGGAAGCGCTGATTTTACCCAAGGAATTATCTATTTTCTTTTTATCATGAGATGCAAACAGCCTGGACCAAAGATGAGGCTTGCGAGCGGGAGCAAATTTAGTCGCATTTGCCAGCGGGCTTACAGGCGTTTTGCCGATTGATAAATCACGCGGCGCAATTGAGACGGCCGGTGAAGGAAAGTCAGCGGTGGCAGGAACTTTACTGGCGACTGCTTCCGGCTTGGCGGCCACCGGAGTGGGAGGCGCCGGCCTCGGCACCGGCAAATCTGGCGCTAAAGATGGTAATTTTACTTCAGTTGGAAGAGTCTCAGACACTTTAATCGCAGGCGCAACATTTTTTTGTGCAGGAATAGGCGCAGAAATAGATTCCCTTACAATTGGCGCTTCAGGCGCTTCTAAAATTAAAGGCTTTTCCGGCGCCTCAAGCTCATGGCTGAGGTCTAGTTTCTTCACTGCCGGCTTAAACTTAGCGGCCAATTCTGCCGGCGGCTTAACTGTACCGCTCTTAATAGCCGCTTTCAAGTCATAGGCAGCAGCTTCATTCTTATTAACTAAATCTACCAAAGCAGCCGGAACTGGCGGCAAAGAAAACGAAGGTAACGGCTTATCTAAAGACCGTAACAGCCTATCAGCCGCCACCGCTTCCAAACCCAAACCCCCCTGCGCCACCGGTTTTTCCAAGGCAGAGCGAGTATCAATTTTAGTCCTGATACCTTTGCGGTATGTCAATAATATCTGTCGACATCGATTCATTAAATCCTGGCTAGGCAGAATAATGCCGTTATCCTTCATTAAAGCCTGAAGCTCTTTTTCCTCCGGATTTAATGGAGGCGTCATTTTAATACCCAAGTAAGTAGCAACGGAAAAGAAAAGACGTTCTTGAAGTTCCTGGGATAAAGCCTGGGCCTTGTCTGGAGAGAGATTCATTTCGGCAATCAAATAAGGAGCTAAATCCTTGATTAAAATCTGTTTAATCATTACTTGCATCACCAACATTGCCAAGCTGATACCGTATTTATTTTCCAAAGACGACAAAATCTCCATCGCCGCCGGCGAGGAGACTCTATCCCTTAATTCCTTGGGCAATTTATTAAATTGTTGCAAATAATCGAACATGAATAAAAGGAAAAGAATAAAAATAAAAACCAACAAAATCTGTTTCGGGCATTATCTTCATTTTAGCATATTTCCCCAAAAATTGAAAAGCGACAAAACAATAAAAAATATCTCAAAAAATAATCAAAAACCGCCCACAAAGGACGGCTGAAACAATAAATTTTAATCAAATTTATTAATAAAAATTACTTAAGGAAACTTGACTTATACTTTTCAGGATAATAGGCATCCAAACGTGTCACTTTGGTTTTAAGTCCTAAAAAGCTTAATTCTTGCCGTAAGCGCTTTAAGTCAACCGGCTGGTCATAACCTAAAGCAATAACATCAGGCTGATATTTTTTAAAAACTTGCCAACGATTACCTTTAAAACCTAAAACAACCCGCCCCTTAATCTTCTGCTGATTTAAAAAATTAATAACCCTCAATTTTCTTTCTGCTTCCGACTGACGGGCCTGTCTGTTCTTGATTCTTTCCACATTAATATCGCGAGCGATAACTACGACCAAGCGCTCACCTAGAGCCGAAGCCTGCTGCAAATAGGCGGCGTGGCCGGGATGAAAATAGTCAAAGGTGCCAAAAGCCAAAACTAAAGACATAATTAAAAATGCGGCAAAAGCCGCATTATTTTAGAGTTTTAAATAAGAGCGCAGAACCTCAATCTTATCAATTTTTTCCCAAGAAAATTCAGGACGGCCAAAATGGCCATAAGCAGCCGTATGGCGAAATATCGGCTGTTTTAGATTGAGCTGCTTAATAATTTCTTTCGGACGAAAATCAAAATTTACCCTTACTGCCTCCAAAATCTTTTCTTCAGCAATCTTATGAGTACCGAAAGTTTCCAAATAAATACCCACCGGCTCGGCCACGCCGATAGCATAAGCAATCTGCAGTTCGCAACGGTCAGCCAAACCGGCGGCCACGATATTCTTGGCCGCATAGCGAGCCATATAAGCCCCGCTGCGATCGACTTTAGAAGCGTCCTTGCCCGAGAAACAGCCGCCGCCATGGCGGGCAAAACCGCCATAGGTATCGACGATAATTTTACGTCCGGTTAAGCCGGTATCAGCCGCCGGCCCGCCGAGAGTAAAAGCGCCGGTGGAATTAATATAAACTTTAGTGTCTTCGTCCAATAAATCACCCAAAATCGGCTTAATGATTTTCTCTAAAATATCTTGGCGAACCTGTTCTAAGGAAACGCTGGTTTGATGGCAAGCCGCAATCACCACTGTCTCCACCCGCACGGCTTTATCATTATGATATTCAACCGTAACCTGACTCTTGCCGTCAGGGCGCAGATAGGCTAACTCGCCGCTCTTGCGCGCTTCCGCCAAGCGCCGCGTTAATTTATGCGCCAAGACGATAGGCAAGGGTAAATACTCTTCGGTTTCATTGCTGGCATAGCCATACATCAAACCCTGATCGCCGGCCCCTTGTTCGACATACTCGCCTTTATCTTCATCGACCCCCTGAGAAATCTCAGCGCTCTGTTCATGTAAAGACGACATAATGCCGACGCTATCGCAATCAAAGCCGGACTCGGGCGTGTCATAACCGATATCTTTCAAAGTTTGGCGAACGGTGGCATCAATATTTACATAATTTTTTGTACTGACCTCTCCTCCCACAACCACCAAGCCGTTAGTGCAAAAGCATTCGACCGCCGCCCGACTTTCCGAATCATTAGCCAGCATCGCATCCAAGATTGCATCGCTAATCTGATCGCAAATCTTATCGGGATGCCCTTCGGTTACCGATTCGGAAGTAATTACTTTTATATTATTTTCAGACATAAATTCTATTTCTCCTTATTCGCTATTAAATACCCTTTCACTTCCTTAATTAATTTTTTTACAAACTGATAGTAAACATCAGCTTCTTTATCCGTAATGACGGTGCCACCATCATACAAATCACGGTTACGCTTATCTCTCATTACTTGAGCCACGGCCGCTATTTTCTTATTACCCATAACCTCGGCACATTTATCTAATAAAGCAGAGTGGTGACCGAAACGAGCTTTTACTCGTAAATTCTGACTGGCACAAACTGATTGCGCCAATTTTAACAGACAATTATAAGTAAATTGAAATTTTATTTCCGCTTCTTGATTGTCGGCCAATAATAAATCACGTTCAGCACTTTGCAAATAACTATTAACTTGTGAATCGGAAAATTTAAACTTAACAAACATCTTATTATTTTAAAATTATTTTCGGTTCACGAGAGATTCTTGATAAAAAACCATCATTATCTTTCAGCTTCTTTTCATATTCATCAATCGAATAATCAACAATATTTATTTCTCTACCTAAACGACGCTGCAATGGCATTAATTGCTCTCTCACTGCTATCGGATCATGCTCGCCGACCAGTAATAAATCTAAATCGCTGTTTTTAGTAAAATTACCAGCAGCATACGAACCAAACAAATAGGCCTGTTTTAAACCTTTAATCATTGCTAACGATTTCTTCAATAAAACTTCGGGATTGACAACGGCTGCCATTATTTTTTTTAAATTATTAAGCAAAGGATAGGCTGAATCTAAGGCAAAATATTTCTGACGATCTTCAATTTTCGCTTTTAAAACACCCTCAAGCTCCAAAGAATTGAGATAGCGCGATAAATTTCCTCGATCAATTTCTAAAATATCAGCTAATTTTTTTAAACTGAAACTACCCTGCTTATTTAGGAAAAAAAAGGCTAATATTTGCTTGTTTTTTTCAGAATTAAAATTAATCATAATTGTAAATAATTACAATGTACATTGTAATATATTACAACGATAAAAGCAAATTCTAGGTTCCCGCTTCCCAAGAACTGAGATATTTTTTCTGTTCTGGTGTTAGCTTATCAATACTTATTCCCATTGATTTTAGTTTTAAGCGGGCGACCCTATTTTCAATATCTCCCGATACAGAATGGACGCCAATCTCTAATTTCTTGCCTTTAGCTACTGCCAAAGCACTTAAAGCTTGGGTCGCAAAACTCATATCCATGACACTCGCCGGATGACCTTCGGCGGCCGCAAGATTAATCAAGCGACCCTCCGCCAAAAGATATATTCTCTTTTTGCCGACAAGATATTCATCGACTTGCGGCCGTACTTGTTTCCGAACTTTAGTGGCTATCTTTTTTAGAGCCGCTACATTTATTTCCACATCGAAATGGCCGGAGTTGCAAACGATTGCCCCATCTTTCATTAATTTAAAATGAGGAGAGTCAATTACGTGCAAATCACCGCTTAAAGTACAAAATAAATCACCCAAAGGCGCCGCCTCTTTCATCGGCAGCACGGAAAAACCGTCCATGGCCGCTTCCAAAGCTTTGATTTCATCAACCTCGGTGACGATTACTTTTGCCCCCAAACCACGGGCGCGATTAGCAAAACCGCGGCCGCACCAGCCATAACCGGCGACGACCACCGTCTTGCCCGCAATTAGCATATTGGTAGCGCGGATAATTCCATCGAGAGTCGATTGGCCGGTACCATAGCGATTATCAAACATATGCTTAGTCTTGGCGTCATTAACGGCAATTACCGGCAATAACAACTTGCCGGAAGCGGCTAAAGCGCGCAAACGAATGACTCCGGTAGTTGTCTCTTCTAGGCTTGCTTGAATTTCCCGAACTTGTTTCTGATAATCTTTATGCAATAAAGAAACTAAATCAGCGCCATCATCCAAAGTTATCTGCGGATGAAAAGCCAAAGCCGCTTGCAGATGCTGATAATAGAGACGGCGGCTTTCGCCATGGCGGGCAAAAACGGCAATCTGATAATGCTTGACCAGGGAGGCGGCTACTTCATCTTGGGTGGATAGGGGGTTGGATGCGACCAAAACCACACTGGCACCGGCATCTTTAAAAGTCCGCATTAAATTGGCGGTCTCCGAGGTAACGTGCAAACAAGCTGCTATTTTGAAACCTTGAAGAGGCTTGGTTTTTATAGCTTCTTGCCTGATACTCTCCAAAACCGGCATATCCTGAGCGGCCCACTCGATTTTTTTCCGGCCGGCTTCAGCCAAGCTTAAATCTTTAACATCGTAATTATTTTTCATATCTTCGCTATTTTATGATGATTGGAAGCTCCCGTCAAGCTAAGGTAAGAGTCTCGCCAAAATGCCGCTGGTAGCGGCGCAAAAGGCCGTTAAGGGTAAATTTATGATTTTGAGTGCCTTGGCTCTCCACCGCATAGACAGCTACGGTCGCGGCGAGCTTGGCTGCTTTTTCTAAAGTTAAACCTGACTGTAAGCCTTTAATCAAACCCGCCCGATAAGCATCACCGGCTCCGGTCGGATCAATTGCTTTAAGTGCCGGTAAAGCGGTAATAGAAATTTTTCTACCAAGCTCTAGAATTTCCGAACCCTGGGCGCCCTTAGTGATAATTAAGGGATGCTTGGGCGAGACGTGAAACAGGCTTTTTACTTTCAATTGCCGCTTCATAATTTCCGTTTCGTAATCGTTACCTATCACTAAAATAGAATCGTGAATCATCTTTTTTAGTTCAGCGGCGGAGAAACTAATCACTTGCTGTCCGGGATCAAAAATATACGGCAGCTTCCGTTTCTTTGCCCAAGATTGAGCGGCTATCATCCTCTCCTTCGCGTCCGGTGAAATTATGAGCAAAGAAATCTCTTTTTTATCCAGCCTGGAAAAATTCGGCAAGACAGTTGGTCCGGGATAAAAACCGGCAATTTGATTATCACTCTTATCAGTCATGATAAAAGCGGCGGCGCAGCGGTCGCGGCGATTGACGCTAACGCCGCTTAAATCAATCCGATAAGCCTGTAAGTGCCGGCGAAAAACGCCAAAATCCGACCCCACGGCCGTTAAAATGGAAGAGCGCTCTTTAAGGAGCGCCAGATTATAAGCGATGTTGCCAGCGGTGCCGCCGAAGCCGGGCCTGATTTTATCTAAAGAAAAACTGAGACTCAGGTCATGAATTTTCCCGGGGATAATATAGTCAGAGAAACGACCCGGAAAATCCATAACCATATCGACCGCTAAAGAACCGGCGACAGCCACTAAAGACGAAGATTTAAGAGGCATTTTTTTTATTTTTACGCAAACGTTCAATCTCTTGTTTTACGGCTTTATATTCCAAAGATGAGGGGGGATACTTGCCTAGAATTTCATTAACATTAAACGGCTCAACTGAATTATCTTTTGTAAAAACACTATCCTGGAGAGTATTATTCTTATCGGAAGTCTCAACATTTTTAAGAGCATCCGCTGCTTGTAATCCGGATAAATTCATGAACTCTGACCAATTTTCCTCAAAATTTTTATCTTTTTCCACCGGCTCTAAAAAACCTTTTTTAAAGATAAAAGGCTTATCATCATAAACGAAATTAGCCTCATCTTCCAGCCCCTGTGGCGTCAAAGAAGATATATTTAAATCATTATAAAAAGATATTAAGGTTAATAATGCCAGCTTATCCGCTTCTGATAATGTTTTATTGGACCTTATTTCCAGAAGATATTGTGACCTCTGCAAAGCATTAACTTTGTCTAAACCAACTCTTTCGATATAATTCTTCAGCCAATCAGAAATCGTTTTGTAATTATAATTAGGAGTGATTCTTTCTTTATTGAAAAAAAGAGCTTTGCGACATTTTTCTTTCAAATCATCACGCTCCTTCAAATCTAAAATGGAAATCATCTTACCTTTCCACTTTTGCTCTAAATTATAGCCTTCTAAATATAAAGCAACCCGAAAACTATTACCAATAATTTCTACTATTTTTTCGTTATCTAGAAGAGGCAGGGCAATATATTGAAGCTTGGCAATAGCGTTTTCAAAAAATTCTTTTGTCTTTAAATCATCGTTAAATTCATTTTTCTGCTCAAGATATCTACGCTCCAAAACTTTTAATAATTTATAGGCCTTCTCCTGCTCATCATTTATAACTAGAAATGATATGGTCCTATCAAGAGAATCGATAAACTCTTGGTTATTAATTTTTTTATTTTCAGTCATAATGATAATTATTGAAGATAATTAAAAGAATCTTCGTAATCCTTGTCAAACCCTTGGGAGGCGGCAATACGTTCATTAAATTTATCCAACAAAGATTTTGTACCTATTCCAGTATGATTCTGACTAAAGTGAGCTCTAAGCTGAGGATTCTCTTCAATCGCCTGCTTTAAGAAACGAATGGCGTTAATATTCATAGTTTCAGTATTCTTGTGACCAGCATCAGAGTCAATTTTCTTTAAATTAATGAAACCATTGGCTGATATATGAAATTTGCCATCGGCGTCATGCCTACCATACGCTAAACGGTTAAATTTACGCATCATTTCCTGTAACTGAATCTTGGATGTCTCAGCATCGGTATATTGAGCATGAGTTTTATCATCCATTTCTTGCCACTTGCCATTTTTCATTTCGAAAGCATGGGTGGCGTCCCAATGATTCGTTCCCTTATTAATTTCCGCTATCTGACTGCCCAGGGCAAAAGCCTCTTGCTGGTCAAATCCGGCATAATTTTTACTCTTAGGATCAGATATATCCCTCATTAAACCCTGCAAACCCTTATAATCAGTACGTCCAGCCAATGGTTGTAAAAATTCATTATCATTGCCGTCTTTAGAGAGCTTAAGCATAACCGCCTTAACCATTGCCTTTTCTTTGTTCTTAATGGCTGATTGCAAAGCTCTCAACAATTCCGAGGCATCATCAATTTCCTTGATTTTAGACATTTCTTTACCAACTAAATCGCTTTCGGCAGCACGAGCCTCAAAAGCATATTCAGGAATATTGCGATTAACATCTTGTTGATGTTTTTCAATCCTCTCTGAATAATTTTTTTGCTTGTTTTTAATTGATATTTCTTTATCTTCAATGTCAGCTTGTGAATAATTACTGGTTAAATTACTCCTCATGAAACGCTGCCTCTTGGACAAATCATCATCTTGAGATTTTAGATTACTAATCTTCTGGTCGCTACTAGAAATATCATTTTTTAATTTACTGATTTTATCTGCATCTTGTAATTCAGGGCGCTTAGACTGTTCTGTTCTGAGTTCATTCTCTAAATTATTTTTATTCAATTCCTCATCCCTAATTTCATCCCGCTTTATCTGCCGATTTAAGATAGTATCCTGTCTCATATTAGAGCGGCCTTGAGTGTTAGCTTTCATATAATCCAACTCAAAGTTTTCGTTGGCCATATCCCTCTCAGCCTCTTTCTCTAGATTTTCTTTCTCAACTGTAGCTTTTTCTGACCGGCGAGCCATTCTACGCCCACCTACAAAGAGATTTCTCCAACCTCTAGCGGTAGTAAGATTATTATAAGCATCCTTAGGGTTCCCGGAAATAGCGGCAATTCCCGCCAGCGTCCCACCTTGTTTCATCTTGCGATCAGCGACGGTTTGTCCCTCTAAATAACGCCTTTGCGAGCGCTCTGCTTGCGTTTCCTTCATTTTAGAAATAACTCTGCCGACGTTTAAATCAACCCCAGTTTTTTGATGAAGTTTATCTACTCCATAAGAAATAGGTTTCTTAACCGCAAACGCGGCCGCCCCGCCGATAAATCCAGTCGCCGCCGCCCCCATCGTACTTAATTTGCCCATACCCTTTCCGGCAATCGAACCGGCCGCCCCACCGATTTCTTGGGCAATTTTTAAACCGCCAATTAACATGCCGATACCGATAACAAACTTAATAAGGGCGCTAGGGGTAGAAGCTTCGCTGGCTGCAACCGGCGACCCGGTAGTAGTGTTGGTCGGAGCTCCAACCGAAGCTATTTCTTGATTAACGGAAGTATCGTTATTAGCCGTTTGGACAATATCTAATTCATTGCCAGTCTGCAGGGCGGCAAAAGACAGCCAGATGAAAAAAGCCAACACCGGACCAACGATTAAATTTTGAGTAAAATCCTTCCACCACTTGGAAGAATACTGAGCTCCGCCCGGGAAGGCTGCTAATAAATAAGCTAAAGGCGAAAGAACTACATAAATCCAAATCATTACCAAACGCATTACCAGCATCATCATCATGGTGGTAATCACCACTAAGGCCACAATCATGTAAATAAGTCCGAGCACATAAGCGCCGACAATCGTCCAAAAACCGACACCTTCCGTATTTTTGGCCATAGTGACGATATCCTTGATGCCAAGCATATCAATAATATTACCGCCGGCGATATCTTTAAAGGCGTTAACGAAAGTTAGCATCACGATTTGCGCAACGTCAATCAGTAGGCCACAAATAGTCTTGGAAAAATTAATTAAAACTGCCATCAAAATTAATTTAGGCAGCCATTTCTTATAACTGTAATTTTCCAAATGCAAAATAGTAGAAAAAGCGATGACCAATAAAATCACCACAAAAAACATATTGGACAAATCGCGAACAATTGCCCAACCTTCAATCACCGCTTGAGAATCGATAAAATGTTGATAAGTCGCGATTAAAAGCAGGCCTTTAATAACGAGAATCAAGACTAAACCGAGTGCGCTGATAAAAACACCAATAATCCAGCCAATAATACTTCCTAAAACATCACCATCCCAAGCATAACCCGGTAAGGCTACGGAGAAAAAAACAATCGACAGCAAAAAAACCGGCCAAAATCTACTTTTAAGATAAGATTTTACGGGCAAGCGCATATAATTAAGATGAAAAAATTGATTTGATAATATTCCAGACTAAAGATAAATTTTCCCAAGCGGCTTGAAGGGGGTGAGCAATAAAATAACCGATTAAAACTAAGGGCAAGGTAGCTAATAAAACAGACACCAAACAGCCGAAAGCAGCAGAAACAAAACAACAATTTTCCCAAGGAGCAAAATTACTGCCGATTTCATCCCTCTGCTTCTCTGTTATGGCTGGATTATCCATCCATTCTGAACCCAGCTTCACATATTTACGCTTATTACCCAACTTACTCTGGAACCAATGATAGACTATGTAAAAATAACTTGTACCAAAACTGGTGACTAAATTAAAAATATTCTCTTTTAAAATTTGGCTGTAACGAAAGCTGATACTTTTACGCTCCTCTTTCTTTTTCTTGGCCGCTTCGACAGCTCGATTTTTCCTAGAAGCCATTACCTGAGAGCGTAAATCCCCTGTTTCACCCTCCTGATTACCAGCACCTCCCTGCTGTTCGCGCAAAGCTCCGGCCCGTTCAGAACTGGAACTTTCCTGATTAGGCTGGTCTTTGGCATTTTGAGCGGCTAATAGCTGTTCGTCTACAGACATAGAAACAGAAAAAATTAAGACTTATCTTAAGCTTATTATACCGCAAAATAAAAATTTTTAAAAACGGAGCCTATATAATTATTTTACAATAAAAATAGGAAAAAAGAAAGGAAAAAAATAAGCTCATAAGCGCCATCCAAGCTTTACTTTTCCTGATTTTTAAGGTAATTTTAGAATATTAGACTAAAAACGATACAAGCTTATGGATAAAATAAATTTAATAATCGAACGACTATTCCCCGATAAACTGCCTAGTATTGAAAATTTAACTCAAAGATATCCGCAAAGAAATCTTCAAGCAGGCGCTATGGTTACAAGAGTAGCCCCCAGCCCCACCGGCTTCGTCCATATCGGCGGTCTTTATGCTTCCTTAATTTCCGAACGCCTCGCCCACCAAAGCCAGGGTATTTTTATCCTGCGCATTGAAGATACAGATAAAAAAAGAGAGGTGGCCGGCACGGCTAAGCTATTTGCGGCCGCTTTAGCCAAATACAAACTCAAAGTCGATGAAGGCCCGGAT